>JACRLJ010000145.1:2781-38794 GCA_016215105.1 Candidatus Hydrogenedentota bacterium | reverse complement strand
CTTGCAAGATTCGCGTCATCAACCTGTTACGCATCGGCTACCACTTCATAAGAAACAAGGGATACCAGCTTGACTACGCAATCCAGGCTATGCGCGAACTCGTCACGCGTCAACATGCGCCAAACTGGGGATAAGTCAGTTGTTGCGCAATCGCGCTTGCGCCCAGCCGGAGGCCGCGCTATATTCACACCGTGGTCGGGGCCGCAACCGGGGTCCGAAACTGAATTGGGAACAACGCGCCAGGGGTGAAATCATGGGCATTGGTATGCGCGCCTGCGGGGCAATACTTCAAATCTTCACAACCTTGGCAGTCGTCACTGGCTGTGTTGGGCTTTCCGTTTCCGCGTCGGCGGACGGGACGTTCGCCAATGAGCGCCTGCAAAAGAAGATTCCCGCCATCCCGTGGCAACGGGCGCTGATCACCTACAAGGACGGTGTCGAGCATCTCATGGTCCAATCCGCCGTGGACGCGGATGGCGCCACGCTGGGGTGGATCATTCCCGTGCCCCGCGTACCAACGGATATCGCCAAGGGGTCGGTTGGGGCATTGCAGATCCTATCCATGCGGCTTCAGCCGCAAATTATCGACGTGGGTTCAAAACTGGCTGGCCGGCACGCGTATTACCGTCTATTTGCCATCATATGCAGTGCCTGGGCGATCTCGGTGGTTGCTGGTTCTCCAACCTGGAAAAAGTTACTACGCTCCATTCCAGTTCTGGGAGGCCTCATCGTTCTGCTTTGGCTGTACACAGCGCTGTCTTCCCCCAGGGGTGAAACCAAGTCCGCGGTCGCGGGTTCCACGCGAGGTCGAATCGCGAGCTCTGTTGCCGTCGAGGAAACGGCCCGCATTGGTAACTACGATGTGGCCACACTAAAGGCGGAAAAGGCCGAGGACCTTCGCGCGTGGCTATTAGATAACGGATTCTCCGAATTGCCGGGCAACGGCGATGAGATCGTGCAGCAGTACATTTCCGAAGGCTGGCATTTTGTCGTGGCCAAGCTCAACCGCGAGGGGGAAGGAATCGCGGTTCCTCATCCCCTGGCGATTACCTTTCCAGCAGAGCGGGCTGTATACCCGATGCGTCTCACGGCATTGTCCGCTTCCGACGTGTATCTGGAACTCTACGTCGTTGGCGACGGCATGGCGTCTGTGGAACCGCTAACCGGCGAGTACTGCGACGAAGTGCTCTACGACAATTCCATGGGGTTCCACTTCGGACACGATTCAGGCGGATTCGATCCCTCTTCAAGGGGCAATCCCGTCTTGGACAGGCTGCTATGGAAGGGGGCGACAATCACCAAGCTGAGTGGCAAGGTGCGTCCAGATGAGATGAGTTCCGACTACTTCCCGCAGTTTACGCCCCGTGCGCCATACCGCCAAACATTGTACACCCGAGGCGCCGCAAGACAATTCGCATGGATCTGGTTCTACCGCGTGTGGAGCGCGTCAGTCTTCGTCGGAGTGCTTCTAGCTTATCTCCTACTGAATTATTGGCGTTCTCGCAAATGGGTCCCGGCCTTGATAATCGGAACTGTGGGCGTTCCGCTGGCAGGCGTGTCCGGCGTTGAAGCGTATCGCCAATTGCCCCTAACCGAAGTCGTCGCCAGATATCCCATCGCCGTCTACTTCCTAGACGACAGCACCGACGTAATTCGGGCAATTGCGGACGCTCACTACGGGTTTCGCGACACGCCGCCCGAACGGATCGCTGACACGTATCGCATGTTCTTCAACAGCATCCACGTTCCGAATCCGTTCACCGGAGCTCGGATCGCTCTAGATGACGCTCCGGGCGACATCACCATCGAGCAGGACGGCGCAGCCGTAGTCGTCCAAACCTACGAGCGCAGTGGCGCCCCGGCGAGGACTATGCGGTTTCCCGATGTGTCACCTACACCCATTTCCGTGACGAATCCTGACGTGAACGGGACCGTACATCCGGACGATCTGGATGCCGTGGAAAAAGGGATCAGACTGTGGAGGGATATTCCATTTACACTTGACCGAGACCATATTCTTGCCGCGTATACGTGTCAGCGAAATCCAAACAGGTTTCTTCCGCTCCTGCGAGACGAATTGCGTTCACTAATCGAGCGGAACAGCCGGAACTCCGAGTTGATTGAATTTGAGGCCGGTATCTTGGGCTTGATGACCCGGATCGCGCCGCCGCTTGATGTGACGAATGGCGCCGCAATGCAGAAGTTTCTCGATGTGGTCTCGGCGTTCCAGCCGCAAAAGGGGGCTCCATCGCCGTAGTTGATTGGTACGTGTTGTCGTTGACCTATGGCGCCGGCATCGCTATTCTGATTGCGCCATGGCATTACCACCCTTGAGACAATTGGATGTTTCCCCGATTGAACACCAGGGGGAGACCTACATCAGCCTGCGCGACCCCGAGGGGTTTGTCGAGGAAGCGCTATTGCTGTCTCCATTTGCATTTTTTGTCGCGGCCCATCTTGACGGCGCTCACGATGTCGTGGACATCCAGCATTCGTTCGCCCAACAAAGCGGTGGGCAACTGCTCATGTCGGAAGACGTGCGGCGAGTGGTCGAAATGCTTGGCTCGCATGGCTTCCTTATAAACGACGTGTACCTGGAAATTCGGCGGCAGGCCGAGGAGTCGTTTGCTGGTTCCGATGTTCGCGCGGCGTACTTAGCGGGCAAATCGTATCCCGCGGAAGCGGACGAATTGCGGGCGTTCCTGGATTCCCTGTTTACCGGCGAAGGAGCCCCCGGCGAGATTCCCGGCGCGGTCGGTGGCCAAGGGGATCCGGTTCGCTGTCTGGTCGTTCCTCACATCGATTTTCAGCGCGGCGCCGCGGCGTATGCCCTCGGATACCTCGAATTATTCCGGCGCGGCAAGCCCGACACCGTCATCATCTTCGGCGTGGCTCATGTGGCGCCACCGGTCCCGTTTACGCTGACGCGGAAAGCGTTTCAGACTCCTTTTGGCGAACTGGAGACCGATAAGGATGTCCTGACGCAACTCGAAGCGGCTTGCGCATGGAGTCCGTACGAGTACGAGATTGTCCACAGGACGGAGCACTCCATCGAGTTTCAAGCCGTCATGCTGGCCTATCTCTACGGTCCGGCGGTGAAGATTGTCCCCATACTGTGCGGATCGTTCGCGGATGAAGCCGAGACTCCTCGCGCCCCGTTTGCCGAACCCATCGAGAAGTTTCTGAACGTGTGCCACCTCATTGCGAGCGACGCGGCTCGAAAGGTGTCCGTCATTGCCGGGGCCGACTTGGCTCACGTCGGCAAGCGGTTTGGCGACGACATCGAGATCGCACCTAGCATAGTCAGCGCGATCGAGAGCCGGGATCGCGAAGACCTTGAACACGCGGTGCAGGGCGCTCCCGCCGCGTTCCACAAGTCCGTGATGAAGGACGGCAACGAACGCCGCGTATGCGGTCTGCACTGTATCTACTCCGCGTTACGCACGGCCGCTCCCAAGGAAGCGGGAAAGCTATTGCACTACAGCTACGCGCCCGATCCCGCCGGTGGTATTGTCTCGTTCGCGGATATCCTGTTCGACTGAATAGCCGGTGAGTATAGCCGGAGAGTTGTCTGCCGCCACCGTGTTACGAGAGTGTAGTCCTACGGCCCTGAAGGGGCCAGACTATCGCAGCCCAGGGCAACGCCCTGGGAACACGTAACCGTGACAACGAAAGCCCAGAGAGGGCGCACTGCTACTTTGTCAGCGGCGTCTGCATGCCTGTGAAATCGCGCCATTGAAGCGTTCCAATAGCACGCCCTTTCAGGGCTCGCACGATTTGGATCCTATTTCCCAGGACACTGCGCTGGGCTGGTATAGGCGGCCCTTTCAGCGCTTCAAGACTTGATCTGGCGTCATTGCTATCTGAGAGCGCCTACCAAGAGTTCATGCGGCGGTTGAGGATAACCGCCCTCCCTCGCACTCGCCCGCGTCTTGTCAATGTCCGCGTGGAACTTTCCGACTCCCCCGTGTATTCAAGAGGCATACGGTCGCGGCAAAGCAGGACGCCGCGGTGAAACGTATAGTGGCGCGGCGCAGTCTGACCTGTAACGCCTAAGCCTTCGAGTGGTAGGTATGGTTACAACGTGTTCGCGTTTTGATGTTAGCGGAAACACAAGCGGGATCGACGGATGAGCGGAATCAGCCATATGCGGAAAGAGGCGCCTTCAGCGAAGGCCTCCTGCGCGGTCTTCTTCGATGGCATTCAAGCATTCGTGGATGGGGTTCTCTCTGTATTTGGCCTCGTGCTGGGAAGACGGACCCGCCGATAGTTCCCGTACTTTGTCCGCGAGTTCCCCGACTCTTGAGCTTCCCTTCGTGCCATACACCTTCAATTGCGTCTTCGTTTCCTCTCCGCAATGCTACAATCGGACCCATGAGCCGCTTTCTTTTGGTCGGCCTGGATGGCGCCGAGCCCAGTTTAGTCGAAGCGTGGATGGAGGAAGGACGCCTGCCTCATCTTGCCGCGCTTCGGGAACAGGGGAGTATCCTGCCCTGCGCCAGCACGACGCCCCCCGCCACGTTTCCGGCATGGACCACCTGCGTCACTGGCGTGAATCCAGGCCGTCACGGGGTATTCGACTTCACGGAGATTCCTCGCGGCAAATACGAGTTGCGTTTCGTCAACGCCACTGACCGGAAGGCGCCCGCGCTCTGGAACATCCTATCTGACGCCGGAAAGAGGGTCTGCGTTCTAGGCGTTCCCGGTACGTATCCTCCCGGGCCTGTGAACGGGATCCTGGTCTCCGGTTTCGATTCGCCCGTTTGCACCGCGATAGACCGGTCGTTTGTGTATCCCGAATCAGTCTACCCGGAAGTGCGCGGCTGGCGCTTTGCGGATTTCCAAGAGACTCATATTGGTCCAGGATGGCACGACAGGGTCCTGCCAAAGCTACTCGACGGAATTGCCACGAAGGAGCGAATCGCGCTCTCGCTGCTAGAAAAGGAACCGTGGGACTTCTTCATGGTCGTGTTCGGCGAGTCGGATACCGTATCGCATCATTTCTGGATGTTTCACGACCTGAATTCGCCCCGGCATGCGCCGGGCCATTCCCACGCGATCCGCGATGTCTATGCGCGGCTGGACGTAGCCGTGGGACGTCTGATGGCCGCGGCCGGACCGGGAACCACCATTGGGGTGGTGTCCGACCACGGCTTCGGCGGCGCCGGCACGGGTGTCGTACACCTGAATAATTGGCTGGCCGAAAAGGGGTATCTGCGGTTTACGCCATCGCACGATTCGTGGCTCAAGGCGATGGCGCTGCGCTATGTTCCGGACGGCTGGAAAGGAGCCCTATTCCGTCGCCTGGGCGGGCTTGCCGCGCGGGCAGAGAGCCGTTCCCGGT
The DNA here is from genome assembly GCA_016215105.1 of Candidatus Hydrogenedentota bacterium. Classification (GTDB taxonomy): domain Bacteria; phylum Hydrogenedentota; class Hydrogenedentia; order Hydrogenedentales; family SLHB01; genus JACRLJ01. Next base: position 33,450 of record JACRLJ010000145.1, on the reverse strand, counting down.
TTGGGGGCATTGATTGGGCTCATACCCGGGCCTGGTCGGAGGAATTGAACTACTTCCCATCCCTTCGCGTGAATTTGCGAGGACGCGAGCCAGACGGGCAGGTTGCCGGGGACGATTACGGGCGCTTCTGTGATGAGTTGTGCCACGAACTCGAATCGTGGCCGGTGATACACCGGGCATGGCGGCGCGAGGAACTCTACCAAGGCCCCCACATAGAACGTGCGCCGGACATCATCCTCGAACTGGCCCTCGAACAGGGCTATTCACATTCATGCCTACGGAGCCGCGGCGGACCGGCGTTCCGCCGCGTCGGCCCCGACGAGTACGTGGGGGGCAAAGAGCGTGGTATGAACGGGAATCACCGTCCCACGGGAGTCCTGTTTCTCTCCAAACCGGCATCTACGCAACAAGCGAGGCTGGAAGACATCGCCCCGACGGTGCTGGAGGCGTTGGGTGTTCCCGCGCCGGCCATGGATGGCATCGGACTGATCGGACAGGTCGGACAGGTCGGGCCGAGCGCGGTGACTGGCCTTGCGCTGCCGCCGCCCCGGCCCTACTCCCAATCCGAGGAACGCGCCATTGAGGATCGTTTGAGAAGTCTGGGGTACTACGAATGAGTTTCCGCATTGCGATGGTTGGGGCGTGCCCTTACCCGGTTCCCCAAGGCTCCCAGGCGCTGCTTCGTGAAACGGCTCTGGCCCTCGCCCAGCGCGGTCACGAAGTGCGCCTTGTGGTCTACGGATACGGGATAGGCGAAGATACAACAGGCCTGCCCATCCACCGGTGCGTCCGAATTCCAGGCGCGCGGAAGACAACCGCCGGCCCATCTTTCGCAAAGCCCCCGCTTGACCTCGCGTTGTCCATCACGTTGCGGCGGGTCATCCGGACACACGGAATTCAGGTTGTTCATGCGCACAATTACGAGGGGCTGCTCGTGGCGCTGCTGGCGCGCGCCCGGCCCATCGTGTACCACGCGCACAACGCCTTGGCGGACGAACTGCCGTACTACTTCCGGCGCGCGCCTTGGGCGGAGAGACTTGGTTCGCGCTTAGATCGAGTTCTGCCGCGCCGCGCGGACCATATCATCGCCCCGCACCAGCGTTTGGCGGACTACTTGGTGTCTTGCGGGTGCGCCGGCGACCGTATCAGCGTGATTGCTCCATTCCTCGAGTCGTGGCCGCACAATTGCACTTGTGTAGAAGACGAGATTCCCCCGGTGGTATATGCCGGCAATCTCGACGCATATCAGAACCTGCCCTTTCTTCTTCGTGTCATGGACCGGGTGTGCGCCACGGCGCCTGGCGCCCGCCTTCGAGTCATATCCGCCGACGCCCGGCGAATCACGGGAGCGGAAACGGTGTCCGCGCCCGATCTCGATACGCTGCGGGCCGCTCTTGCGTGTGATTGTGTGTTTGTCTGTCCGCGAGTCTCGTGGAGCGGCTATCCTATCAAGCTTGTGAACGCCATGGCGGCCGGAAAGGCCATCGTGGCCTGTTCCAGCGCGGCCCACCCGCTCACTCACGGCCAATCCGGCCTTGTTGTACGCGACAACGACGAAGACCGATTCGCGGCAGCGGTACTCGAACTTCTGGCGAATCCGGAACAGCGCAGACGCTTCGGCGCCAACGCCCGCGCCGCGAGCGAACGATTTCACAACCCGGCAGAGTCTGCCCGTGCGATTGAGGATGTCTACCTGCGCGTCGTCCGTGCATCGTGAACAGTGCGCGGCCTCCATGGTAGAATTACCGGAAAATGAGTGTATTGGAGTGCTTGGAATGACCCCTTCCGAGGTTTGGCAGGCTGCTTTAGACGAGACGATGGCGCTGGCAAAACAGGCGTCTCGCAACGGCCGAACGATCAACGTGTCGCCGGAGGTGGCGGCTCTTCTGGAGTCTGTTGGCGCAAGGACCACAACCGAGCCGGTCGGCATGGCCGCGGAGGATTCCGCGGACGAGCAGGGCGATCCGCGGACAGCCGATCTTAAGGCGTTGGCGGACACAGTGCGAGCGTGCCAGAAGTGTGGTCTTTGCGAGACACGCACCCAGACGGTCTTCTCCGACGGTTCTCCGTATGCAAGACTGGTGTTTGTGGGAGAGGCGCCCGGTGGTGACGAGGACCGCCAGGGCGTTCCCTTCGTCGGCCGGGCGGGGCAGCTGTTGACGGATATCATCGTCAAGGGCATGAAGATGAATCGCAGTGACGTGTACATCTGCAACGTTCTGAAGTGCCGGCCTCCCGAGAACCGCAATCCCACGCCGGCTGAAGTGGAACAGTGTGAGCCGTACCTAATCCGGCAGTTGGAACTGATCCAACCTAAGGTGATATGCGCGCTGGGCTTATACGCGGCCCAGTCTCTCCTGAAAACAACAGATACCGTCGGGCGCCTGCGAGGGAAATGGCACACGTACCACGGGATTCCGCTTCGGGTGACGTACCACCCCGCCTATCTGCTTCGGAACCCCGAAGACAAGGCCAAGACGTGGGCGGACGTGCAAGAAGTGATGAAAGTCCTTGACGGTTCGGTGACGCTGTGAAACCGCGCGATAATGCCAGTATTGATTTCTCACGATGCACACATCTTCCACAGTACGTAGCGCGCCAGCAGCCGGTCCGAAGATTCCCTGGTATGACTCACTCGTGACTCGCATTCTCGTGCTGTGCGGTGTTCTGCTGGTCCTTTTGCTTGGTATGGTCGAGATGTCTTCCCGCTATTTGTTTCACGAAATCAAACAGCAAATGGACCTGCAAACCCAAGGCATCGCCGACAGTATCCAGTTTTATCTGGACAAGAACCCCACCGCCTCACTTGATGAAGTGGCTCGGGTGATGAAGGAAGGAAATCCCGATCAAGAAATCGAGCTGAAACTGGAGGAGCCCGCCGACCCCATGCAGCCGAAAAAGAACACCATCGAGTTTCGGGATGGCGGTAAGATTACCAAGATAATAGACGTGTTCGTCGACTATCCAAATCGACAAATGATCCATGCCAGGGCGCAGATCACCATTGCATCTCAGACTCTCCTGTTTGGGGCGTTGACGAACAGGTATCTGATGCTTCTGGTTCTCGGGTTCCTCGTCACCCTGGGATTGATGGTGTATTTCATAGGCCGTTTACTCCGTCCGCTGGGAGAGCTCTCGGAATCGTGCGCGCAAATCAGTGAAGGGACCTTGCGCAACGTGGTGGTTCGCAAGAGCGCCGGGGAAATCCGGGCTCTTGAACGAACGTTTAACAAGATGGTGGCGTCATTACGCGACAAGGAGATCGTCGAAGCGAACTTGCGCCAGGCGCAGCGGCTTACGGCCATCGGGACCCTCGCGGCGGGAGTCGCGCACGACATCCGTAATCCGCTGAACTCGATTAAGCTGTTGTCCAGTCACACGCTGGATCACCTCGATAGTCTTCCGGACGGAGAGCAGGCGGCGCTTCACGTGCGGACCATACGGAATGAGGTGGACCGTCTGGAGGAGATTGTGTCCGGGTTTCTTTCTTTGGCGAAAGAGCGTGAGTTGCGTCCGGAGCCAAGCAAGATCGACGGATTGCTCGACGAATGCGTTCGGCTGGTACAACCGGACGCCGAAGCCCGCGAGGTCCGCCTGACAGCGGAACTGCGAGCGGGGGAAACGATATTAATGCTGGACCCGAAACAGTGGACCCGGGCGATTCTGAATGTCCTGATCAATGCGCTGGAAGCCTGCCCCAAGGAAGGACGCGTCCGCCTGTTTTCGCGGTTGACGGAGACCACCTGCGAGATCGAGATTCGAGACGACGGGCCGGGGCTGTCTAAGGATGTGTCAGAACATGCTTTCGACCCTTATTTTACAACCAAAGCCACTGGAACCGGTCTGGGGCTTTCGATCACCCGTGGTATCGTCGAGGAACACGGCGGAGCAATTCAACTGAGCGGAGCGGACGGTCAAGGGTGTCAGGTGCTGATTAAGTTGCCATTAGACAAGAGGATGGCATGAAACCCAGAATTATCATCACGGAAGACGATCAGATTCAGCGGGAAATCATTAGCGATATTCTCACGCAAGCGGGGTATTCCGTTCGAGCTTGCGCATCAGGCGACGACGCCATCGAGTCGATGCGCGCGGACGACTACGACCTGTTGGTTACCGACATGCGTATGACCGGTATGGACGGTCTTGAACTGTTGCGGCAGGCAAAGCGGTTGCGCCCGGAGACGGAAGTCGTGGTCATGACGGCATTCGCAACTGTTGAGACCGCCGTCGCCGCGATGAAAGAGGGCGCCTGTGACTACCTTGCGAAACCATTCGACAAGGAAGAATTGCTGATCGTAGCGGCCAAGGCGCTCGAACGTGGCGATCTTCGGCGCGAGAACAAGTCCCTGCGCGAGTTGGTCAGCGTTTCGGTGTCATTGGGGAACATCATTGGCGAGAGCCCTGCGATGCAGAAAGTCTTCGATGTGGTGCGGCGCGCGGTAACGGTCAACAGCACCGTCCTCATCCAGGGCGAATCCGGGACCGGAAAGGAATTGGTGGCGCGGCACATTCACTTTTCCGGCCCTCGCAAGGCCAAGCCGTTTATTGTGGTGAATTGCGCCGCCATTCCCGACAGCTTGGTCGAGAGTGAGTTGTTCGGACACGAGAAGGGTGCCTTTACCGGAGCCGAAGCCAGCCGGCAAGGTAAGTTCGAGGTGGCAAATGGTGGAACGTTGTTCCTGGATGAAATCGGCGACATGCGCCTGGACAGCCAGGCCAAGCTGTTGCGCGTGCTTCAGGACGGTGTGGTCGAGCGCGTGGGTTCGTCGCAACAACGCACGGTGGACGTCCGTGTTGTAGCGGCGACTAATCGAAACTTGCGGAAGCTGGTGGACGATGGCGAGTTTCGCGAGGATCTCTATTTCCGGCTTGACGTTTTGCCGGTTCCATTACCCCCGCTTCGCTCGCGGAGCCAAGATCTACCCCTGCTGGTGAAACATTTCCGGGAAAAGCTTGCCAAGCGGCTGGGGCGGCCTTCTCCTTCGGTGGGGGCCGACGTAATCGAGGTAATGCGGCGGTACCGGTGGCCCGGAAACGTTCGCGAACTGGAGAACACGCTCGAACAACTGTTTATCTTGTGCGACCGCGACGTGGTGTCGGTGGAGGATCTGCCGGAGAAATTGCGCGAACACACTATCGTGGAAAGCGGAGACTTCAAACTTCCCGCGGGCGGGATCATTCTGGAGGATCTGGAGGAGGACTTGATTCGCCAGGCGCTTCAGCGGTCGGGTGGCCGAATCAAAGAAGCGGCGGAATTGCTGGGATTAACGTACAAAACTCTGCAATACCGGCTCAAGAAACACGAAATTGACCGGCGCGAGCAGCCCAAGTAGTCTGAAGCAGAATTGAGCTACTGGACAATTGAAGCGGTGTTTGGTTACTTTGGTATGGGCAAGGCGGGTGTGTTCCGGGTATCGTGTCGCCGAGGCGGATGCTTGTATGTCCCGCGCGCCGTTTCCGACTGTTCGTCCCTGTGCCGCCGGACCGGAGTAGGATGGCCGAATGACCGACGAAATGTTCTTCAGCGTGGACGAGCGTTCACTTCGCCGCGGACGGCGTATCGCGCGGCGGACTCCGACCTGCCGCGCATGCCTGGTGTGGTCGGCGGACGCTCCCGAACACCGGCTTCAGGGCGTGGTGATGGACATCAACCCGTTTGGAATGCTCATTCGCATGCTCGATTATTTTCCAATGGGCACAGCGGCCTGCATTCAGCTCATGCGGGATGAGGACTTCGAGATTCCCTTGGCCGGACCGTTGGAGGGCGCGGTGGTGCGCGTAATTCCGAACGCCGATGGGTTCACAGATATTGGCGTGCGCATCAAACTCAAAGAGATTCCTCGCGCCGAATCTCGCCCGATCCGGATTGAACGCCGCCGTCCCCTGTTGACGCGGCGTAGCCGTATGCATACGATTGATTTCACCGTCGGAGATCGTGGTGGCCGACGCACGGGAGGGTGATCGTGGCGAATTCTAAGATTCTGGTGGTGGATGACGAACCGGATGTCGTGACCATGGTCGAACGGATACTGACGGCTGAACGCTATGAAGTCGTGCGGGCGTACGACGGCATTAGCGCTTTGGACCTGGCGGAGGCCGAGAGGCCCGATTTGATCTTGCTCGACATTATGATGCCGATGATGAGCGGCTATGAAGTGTGTGAGCAACTCAAGGCAAATCCGCTCACGCAGGCGATTCCGGTGGTCTGTCTGACTTCCGCGCACACCATGGACGCGCGCGCTCACAGCAAGCGGTCGGGCGCCGTGACCATGGTGATTAAGCCGTTTACGCCTGCGGAATTGGTGGCCCAAATCCGCCGCCACCTTCCTTCGGCCGAAGACCAAGCTCCCGTGTAGCGCGGTTCTAAGCGCCTACGGTTCGCAGAGCGGCCAGGGCTGCGTCGTGCAGCCTTTCATTGGACGCTAGCACGCCGCGATTGCCGGCCAGAGTCCTGCCCCTCGAGAAATCGAGCGGCGTCCCGTCCAAGTCGGTAGTCTTGCCCCCGGCCTCTTCCACCACGAGCGATCCGGCCGCCTGATCCCAGATTCGTTCGCGATAGTCAGGTTGCTTAGGCGACAGAAGACGAAACAACACATCGCCTGCTCCCGCGGCCAGCACGGCATATTTCGCCTGGCTATCCATCAAGACCGGTTCCGCTTCGGCGCCGAGCGCCCGCGCCAACTCAGACATTTTATCGACGTTGGTGTGCCCCGCCTCGAAAGAACGCAGTATTCGCGCGTCGCGCGGGCGGCTGTGATTGGAGACGCGCAGGGGGGCCATGTCGTCAAGGCGATCTGGAGTTGTATGCCATGCGCCTTGTCCGCGCGCCGCGATGACAACAGAGCCCGGGCCATCCGGCGCGTCGTAACACGCCGAGCCAAGTGCAGGGCAACCGAGCGCGCCAATCTGAACTCGACCGTCTTCAATCAGGGCAAGTGCAACGGCATATTGCCCCCCGCGTAGAAACCCCTTCGTGCCGTCGATCGGATCCAAGGTCCAGAACCGGCCAGACGCTTCCGCGGCGCCGCGATCAATCCACTGACAAACGGTCTCCGGAGTGGCGTCTGGGGCGAAGCGCCGGACGTATGCGGTGACCTGGCCTAGTATCGCTTCCGCACCGGAAGTCCGTAACGTGTTCGCGTCTTCTTCGCCCACCAAGGCGTCATCTGGACACGCCCCGGCCAAGTTCCGCGCGATGAGCGCCTGTACTGCGAAATCGGCGACAGTTACCGGCGACTTATCGTCCTTCGTCAAGGCTTGCCCGGTCAATTCGGTTTGAACTGCGCGGGCGATGGCGCATGCTTGCGCGACCGCACCCGCGGCAAATTGAAGTTCTTTGCTGGTCATTGTGTGCATTGAGTCTTCCTAACGCGGCTAAACCGAGGACATCCCAAATGCGGTGTTCATCGCATTCACAGACTATAGAGCGCGCCATATTTCTTGGCGAGATAACGCAGGAACGGCGCCGCGCTGGGCGGCTGGCCGGTAGCTTCGCAGATGATCTCATTCGCAGTTTTCCGGCGTCCGTAAACGTGGACGCGTCTTCGAAGCCACGCCAGTAGCGCGGCGAAATCACCCGCCTCGACGCGTGACCAGAGGTCAGGGATTTCTTCAAGTATCTTCTCGAATAATTGCGCCGCGTAGAGGTTGCCGAGGGCGTAGGTGGGGAAGTATCCCATGGCGCCGTGCGACCAATGGATGTCCTGAAGGCAGCCCTGAGCGTCGTTGGGAACGTCCAGCCCAAGGTAGGCTTTTACCTTGGCGTTCCAAGCGTCTGGGATTTCAGAGACCTTCAGCGTTCCTTCGATCAGCGCCACCTCGATTTCGAAGCGGAGGATGATATGAAGATTGTAGGTGCATTCGTCGGCTTCAACGCGAATGAGTGATGGCTGTACCCGATTGACCGCGGCGTACACGGCTTCAGCGGTGACGCGCTCGAACTGAGAAGGAAAGAGTTCGTTGAGCGCCGGCAGGCAGCGCTTCCAAAAGGGAAGGCTCCGGCCAACAAGGTTCTCCCACATGCGTGACTGCGATTCGTGTACGCCCAAGGATGGCGCACTGGCAAGGGTCCCGCGGCGATCTTTGTCTAGAAAGCCCTGGTCGTACAACGCGTGGCCGCCTTCGTGAATGGACCCCATCAAACCCGAAAAGAGGTCCTTCGAGCTTATGCGAGTGGTGATGCGAACGTCGTACTTGTCGAAGCTCGTGGTAAAGGGATGCACCGATTTGTCTTGACGGCCCGCCTCCAAATCGTAGCCCATCTCGCGCAACACGCGTAGCGAAAGCTCCCACTGCGCAGCTGGAGCCCATTCCTGATTCAACCAGTTCGTGTCGAGAGCGCGGTGCGCGTTCGTGATTTGCTTGACGAGGCCGCTCTGTTGTTCCGCGAGTTCGGCGAACAACGGGCGCAATTGTTCGGCGGTCATACCGCGCTCGAATTCTTCGAGCAGGGCATTGTACGGTGAGCCTTCGTAACCCAGGAGATCCGCCTTGCGGCGGAGCAGTTCCACCATTCGCTCCAAGTTAGGTTGAAACTTGCGAAAATCGGACTGGGCTCGGGCCTCGACCCACACCTGGAATGCCTTGCTCTGTTCCTCGGCGAATTCATGGACGAAAGATTCCGGAAGCTTAGTGGAGCGTTTGACGTCGTATTGTGTTTCGGACACAAGTATTGCGTCGTCAGGATCGAGACCGGTAGAACGCTGGCGAAGCTGCTCAAGCAATATGCCGAGCTCGGGCGCGGTAAGAAGGCGATGCGACAGCGCGGACAGAGTCGCCAACTGCTGGCCTCGGGCATTGGCCCCCTTTGGCGGCATATAGGTTTCCTGGTCCCATTGAAGCAGCGCTATCGCGGAGTTTACATCTGCAATTTCGCCAAGCTTCTGCCGCAATAAGCCAATAGATCCGTCGTTCATGCAATCCTTTCTGTATGGAGTAGATTCTATTCCGCGAAACAAGCGCTCACGCTCTACTGGCAGTGGCGCCGCACGGTATGGTGTTTGAATCGCCTGTTAATTGACGGGCACGGCTGTTCCGTTCCGTGTTATCTTCAGCAGCGTTTGGGCGTTTCCGGCGGCGATGCGGGCCACCTCGTTCTCGAACACAATCTCGACGTACTCGGGCTTTCCGTCCAGGCGCAAGTCGAGGTCCTTTGTCGTAATCCACTCCGCGCCGTATAACGCGATACGCTCGACTGCAGACCCCATCGTAACGACGGCGAGATGTCCCCGGAAATGAATACCCGTGCTTGGTTCGAGTACCTCGACGGGCGCCTCGCTGTCGGGGATAAGACAGATGTCTCGTTTCCCGTCAGCCCGATCGATCTCAATCCCCGCATAGGTGTCTTTCAGAGCTTGGCCGCCTGGAAACTCGAGGTCGAGACGCCGAGCGCCGGTGACGGTGGGCATGGCGTCGTACGCGCCGAAGACGCTGACGAACGTGGATTGCAGTGGATCGCTTCCACGCCGTCGCGTCATGATCCGCGGTATCCAATCCGGCGTGCGCTCCATAGTCGCAGTTTCAATCCAGGCTTCAGCAAGATTTGCGTCAGCGTCGTTCGTGAGGTCGATATAGCGCAGATGCGCCTGTTTACCCGGCGCCAAGTACTTATACCAATCCTCAATCGTCCAGTCCGCGGTCCAACCGGGTTTCGCGTTGGCGTCATGCCGGAAATTGCGCATCGGAGTCTCGAACCCATAGTCCTCGCCCGGTACCAGCGTCAGCCCGGTCGTCTCCACCGCGCCAAAATGGGACTGGAAGAACTTTGCGTGGTCCTTGCCGCCTTCCACACGAAAGCAGTCCACCACGTACGAATCGCTCGCATCAAGGTCTACCATGACCAGCGTCCGCTCGAACCGTTTGCCGCCAATCATCTCGGGGGCAGCGGCGCGGACGGCCCGCACCCGGTTTCCGTCCGCCCACAGCGTCGTCTTGCCGTCGGCGGCCTTCTGGTTCTGACCGTCTACTGCGACCGTCGCATGGGCGAACGTCGAGATATACCAACGCGACTTTGGCGCGCCCCAGCCGCCGTAACCAACCGGCGGATAACCGAAATCGGTAACCAGATCCAAGCCTTTGGCATAGTAGCCGACGTTCATGCCGTCGGCGTGGCTGTGCGGACCACCGGAATCGTAGTCAAACCACAGGGCGCGGCGCTGATCACCCTCGCCACTCCTCAGGATTGCAAGATGCCATTGCTGCTTGTTTACGCTCTTGAGGGGGACGCTCGCGCCAACTTTATCGATGACCGCCTTTACCTGCTGTTGAAAAGCGGCGGGATCGGCGGCGAGCAAGTCGTAGGGCAGCCCGTCGACCTTGTGCTCGTTCTGCTGATACATTACTTGCACAAAGGCGGAGTCATCCGTGAGCTTATACAGGTCCCACAGGAAGCTGTACATGGACGGGTTGATACCAGGATTCTTGTTGAACGCGACGCCGGCGTAAGCCTGTCCTTTCGCGCCGAATCCTCCGGCGTCACCGGATGACGGGTAATATGCGTCGAGGCATTTCGTGTCAATGTGGAACCGATACGTGTCGTGCAACACCGGATGCCGCTCGTAGACGGTCTTGAGGAATCCCGGCTCCAGCCGGCCGAACAGCGCGAGAACGTCGGCCAGCGCGCTCGGCGCAATCATGCCATAGCCGGCGAGACCCTTTTCGCCGCTTACGCCGTCGACCGCGGTCGCCTTCTGGATCACGCCGTCCAGGAGCGACAGCACTTCGTCCCGATTCTGCGGCCAATACAGGACCGTCTTGAGCGTCAGCAGCGATATGTCGGTGCGCGGATAGTTCGATTCGATGCGCTTGCGATGGTCGAGCGTGTCGACGAAGAGCCCGTCTTCGATGTTCTTCTGGATAGCCGCCCAGGTCTTCTTTCCGTTCGGCAGTCTGTATTGTTCGGCTTTCTTGGAGAGATACGCCGTCAACGCCGGCTCCTGGGCCTTCGCGGCTTCAAAGATTTGGTCGTAGGCCTGCGCGGTCGTGCGAATCTCCTCACAGGCGTCGTGCCACGTGGAAATCTGGCCGCGCACGTCCTGCCGCGTCTCGTATACCAAACCCTGCTTCGTGAAATCGAACGTGGGATAGACGTCCGCAAGCCGGTCAAGAAGTATCGCCGCCTTATACGCGTACCGTGGGTCACCCGTGGCCATATAGGCGTCGCCCAGGCGGACAATTCCGGTGTGGATGTATAGCTTCCAGTGTCCATAGATGAGATACGCGCCGATAAACCGCCACGTGTGGCCGTCCGCGATGTAGCCCTCGCCATCGTCCACGCCGAACATGTGCAACGAATCTTTCGGGTCGGGATGATCGGTGTTGAACAGAAGCGCCTTGTTGGCCTTGTCCGGTTGGAACACCCCATGCTCGTCAAATCCTGACTTGTGATAAGCCGCGAAGTCATTCTTGGGGAACGTCTCTTTGCAGCGGGGGCAGCGCACTTTCCACGGACGGCTCAACGGCTCCATTTCCCATGCGTACATGCGCACATCTTTCTTGCACGCCGGGCAGAATCCGTCGGACCACACCATCCACGATCTCGAGATGTTCGGCCCAAAGATACTGTTCCATAGGTCGTCGTCGCTCATGTTGAGCCAAGGGTCGGCGCGCGACACTAACTCTTTCTGCATCGAGGCGGCCCAAGGGAAAGCCGCGGCGTTGGCCTTTGCTTTGATGGTGAGGTCCGCCGGGTAAAGCGTGGCGTGAGCTTTGGGAACCATGGTTCTTGGAGTTTCCTGGGCTTGGGCGAGGAACGGCTGAAGGAATAGGACCTGTAGGATCAATAGGCCATATAGATCGCTAGGAATCCGGCGAGAAAGTCGGCTCTTTGACGCGGCGCGGCCAGAAAGCGTCTGTAAGTTGTTCAATGCCAGCGCTGGCTCGTGCGGAGTTCTGCTACGCGGAGGCTTTCTGGCCGCGCCTCTAGGACGAACTGATGTGTGCATTTCGGAGGTCTCCTTGCGGGCGCTTCGCGCCAGCCGCCCTTACACGCGATTCAAATAAGCCGTCTTGATGCGTTCAAGGTACTGGGTCTGATCCTCGGCCCAATGCTCGTCAGAGAATATCTCGACCTCGATGTCGCCTTCAAAACCGGCTCGCGTGACCCAGCGCCGGATTTGGCGGATATTGATACAGCCCTCGCCCATGAGTCCCCGGTCGTTCAGGATATCGCGGGTGGGAGTACGCCAATCGCAAACGTGGAACGAGAGAATGTTCTTGCCGGCGCGCGCAATCTCGCGCTCAAGATCCGGGTCCCACCAAAGGTGGTATACATCGACCGTAACGCCGACCCAGGGGCTGGCCAGCGTCTCGGCCATGTCGTTTGCGGTCTTGAGTGTGTTTACCGCCGAGCGGCTATCGGCGTAAACGGGATGAAGCGGTTCTATGCCCAGCTTGACGCCTGCGGCCTGGGCGTGCGGCAGCACCGCGGCAATGCCGTCCAGAATGTGTCGGCGCCCTTCCTCAAGTGGACGCCCCGGCACGGCGCCGCAAACCAATACGATCAGGGGAGCGCCGATTGCGGCGGCCTCGTCAACGGCGCGCCGGTTATCATCAATCGCCGTCTGGCGTCCCGCTTCGCTGATCGCGGGAAAGAACCCGCCCCGGCACAGGCTGGTGACCCGCAGGCCGGACTCGCGTAGCGCCTTCGCTGCCGCCTCAAGCCCCATCGGCGTGATATGCTGACGCCAAACTGTGATCGCAGGAACGCCTGCCTTGGCATAAGCGTCAATCGCTTCAGTCAACGACCACGGCTTGGTGGTCATGGTATGGACGCAAAGCCGGGAGAAATCGTTCAACGTAAGGCGTCCTCGTGGTGGAGGCGGCTGAGACTGTTCTGACATGGGCTCACATCTATCTAGACCAGAAGCGGAAGGGATTTCCCTACGGCTCGATATCTCCTATAGGAAGCATTCGTACGCGTATCCGTTGGTCTTCAAAAACAACAATGCAACCTTTATCAAGTTTTTCTTTGACGGCTTCAAGATTAGCCAGGATAAGCCTCACCTGCATGTTGGCATGTCGTCCAGAAGTCTTCCGGAACAGGATCACCGACGGCCTTGCTTCCCGAGTGGCCGCCAAAATCGCACCGAAATCAGTATCAGCCGAGAGGAGGACGCGATTCTCCGCAATGGCTCGTTCAAGAACTTGATCGTCCGGCGCGGCGTGAAGGTTATACGCCCGAACGTGGACGGCATCATAACCTGCGACACGTAGACCGTCAGCGACGCGTGTAGACAATGCATTGTCTACCAGAAACTTCACCCCGCCACCAGAGGTAGGGTGTTTTCGCGCAGGGCTTCAGCCGCGTATCGCAGCGCCTCGCGGATATCTTCCCGCTCGAGATCGGGGTAGTCGGATAGGATTTCATCTTCGGACATCGCGTCCGCAACCATGCTTACCACTGTGGCGACGGGAATGCGCAATCCGCGGATGCAGGGCACGCCGCCCATTTGCATTGGGTCAATTGTGATGCGGGTAAACATCTCTGTATGACTCCACTAATTCGGTTGACGCGGACTTGCTACGAGAGCAATGCAAGGAGAAACGCTGGTGTCCAGCAGGAGCCTCATGCCCCACCAATTCTCCACTTGGATATTTGGTGCTGAAGCTCGACGGAAGTGTACTGGCCGCGCATGTCTTTCAGCGCTCCCGCCCACGAAAAACTTGGACTTCGCCCTGGATTCGGCCTCTGCGCCCTGCTTCGCCGGAGGTTTAGGAACTCGACAAAATCCTCGACTTCCCGCCTCAAATCAGGGGGGAGTTCATGAATCTTTTCTTCCAAGCTTGCCATCGATTGAGACTCCATTCGCTCCGCCGTCGGCAGTTTTCCGCCTACGCCATTTTAGCATACAAAGCGTAACGACCGGCAAACTCGTGTGGCGATAGAGACCTAGTGGTGCGAGAAACACCGCTCCAAGCTGAACACCATCGTGGCGCCAGCTTGGTTGCACGCTTCGATGGCCTCGTAGTCGTTGACGCTGCCGCCGGGCTGAACAATGGCGCTCACCCCTTCGCTGGTCGCGGCGTCCACGGCGTCGCGGAACGGGAAGAACCCGTCGGACGACATGACCGCGCCTTCAAGCGATTCCGTGCCCTTATACTTATTCTTGGCCTTGAAGATGGCCTGCTGGACGGCGCCGACGCGATCCTGCTCGCCGGTGCCGACGCAGAGCGTCTGCCCGTTGCTGGCGATCACGCACCCGTTCGACCGGACGTGGATGTTCACGTACCACGCGAACAGCAGATCGTCCAGTTCCTGCGTGGTCGGTTTGCGGGCGATGTCGATGCGGCCCTTGGTCTTGTGTTCGTTGTAAGCCGGGATGAGGTCCGTCGCGCCTTTGACGCGCGACAGATAGGGCGCGGCGAGCACCAGGCTTCCGTCATCGAATACTTTCATTTCCAGATACTCGCCGCCTTCGTCGATGAACTTCGGCAAGCTCGAATAATCCGGTAACTTGATAACACGGAGGTCCCGATTACGCTTGAAGCGCTCGAAGTTGCTCAAGGCTTCCAGCGCGGCTGGTGTGTAGCCGGGGGCGGCGACACCCTCGACAATGGTCTGCATGATTTCGGTGGCCGTATCCTCGTCCACGGTGGCGTTAAATACGACGACACTTCCAAACGCGGCTTGCGCATCCGCGTCGCGCGCGCGTTGGTAGACCTCGACGAGCGGCGCGGCGCCGGTCTGGATGGCGGCGCCGGACGGGTTGCAGTGCTTCATCACGGCGCAGGCGGGCCGCTGCATATACTTCAGGATGCCCACAGCGTGGTGCATGTCCTCGATGTTGGTTTGGGAAAGGCCGCTCTTTCCGGTCTTCAGGAGTTCGTAGGCGCCCAGCACGAGGCGTTGCCCGTCGGCGGGGCGGTAAAATGCCGCCGGCTGGTGCGGATTCGTGCCGTAGCGGAGGTCCTCGACTTTGGTGTACTGCCGCCCAATCACCTCGATACTGTCGGGGAAGTGACCCAAGGTTTGGGTCCGGTACATCTGTTTGAGATCTTTTTCAGCCATGCTTCGTGCTCCTTCTTGGTTGAACATCTGAGAGCGACAGAAACATCTTGTAGAGTTGGAGGCCGCGTGAATTGAAGAAGCGATGCTCTTTGGCGCCCAACGTCAGCGAATCCGTTGCTCCGCACTCAGCGCCCAGGCGATCGGCATGACCTAAACGCTACCGCTTCCTCGTGGTCAATTCCACGCCCAAGTCGCCAGTCACGGCAGCGTCATTAATGAAGACGCGATTATAGTGCCACGAAATGCGGCAAAAAGCAACGCAGGTAGTCCGGCTCTTCCAAATCCGGATGGAGGAGCAACGATTGGATTCGTATGAATTGGCAGACTGAATGAGGACGGATCCGCTGTCGCAGGCTGCTCCGGTTTTGGAAAAACCGGACTACCAATTTCTTTCAGAACACGGTAAGTCCGCCGCAACTGTTTTTGCGGCTTTGATATAGCGTTCAACGAGATTGCTGTTCGAGAACCACTCGTGGCCGTTCAGATAGGTGCGCTGCTTGTTGTTGAACGGTTTCCACCAGTGCTCGGGGATGCTTTTGATGCCGATGACGGCGCCGAGCAGGGAACCCGCGGTTGCCCCGGTGCAGTCGTTGTCGAGGCCCATGGCGATGGTCATCCCGATGGTGCGAGTGAAGTCATGTTTGCCGAGAATCAGCCCGAAGATCGTAAGACACGCGTTGTTGTTTGTGTGTACGACATGCATGCCGGCGAACCGCTGGTCTACGGCCTGACGCGCCGCGCGCCAATCCTTCAGTTTCGGCGCCAGCGCTAGCGCCCAGCGAATATCCGCCGCCAAACGGCAGTCTCTCGGGATTTCGGTCAGACCGATCTTGAGCGCCTCCAACGCCGTGTCCACAGCAAACGCGGCCGAGATCGCCGCGGCGAAATACATGGCGCCGTAGATTCCGTTCTGGCGGTGCGACAAATAGGCGTCCCGGTACGCAAGTTCCGCGGCCTTCTCGGGCCAGCCCGGCGCGGCGTATGCCCAGGGATCGCTGCGGATATCGGCGCCGATCCACTCTTGATACGGGTTACCCTTCTCCGCGGCCTTCGACGCGGGTACGCCTGCCTTTAGATTCTTCAGCGCAACATCCTCGGCGGTGCAGGCGATGGGCAGCCATTCAACCCAGGCCTTGCCGACATCCGCCGTAGTGAATTTCGGGCCATACTCTTCCAGAATGAGGAGGCCCAACGTGGTGTAGGTCAGGTCATCGTCCACAGGGATGCAGCGGATGTTTCCTTTCAGATAGTCCCGCCAGAGACTCGTGCCGTAGTGAACGACTTCCGGTTCGGGATGGCCTGTCCAATAATCCCTCGGGGGAAACGCCATCTTGTGACGCTTGGCCAGTTGTTCCATCTTCTCGACGGTCCACGCCTCGACCGGCACGCCGAGCGTGCAACCGGCCGCGCGGCCGAGCCACGCGCCTTGCAGACGTGGCCTAAAGCTCCGCTCGTCTATGGACTTCCACATCCGCCGCGGACCTTTCGGGCGCAGCGCGCGAATTGCCGCCAATCCGTTCGGTTCACGTTCCATGGAAGCTTTGCTGGGCTGAGCCTTTTCAAGGGCGCGTTGGGCGGCGGTAACTTGTGAGCGCAGACGTTTAAGCGTCGGCTCGACGTTGATTCCTTGTTCATGCCGCAGATCGGCCCATTCGGATACTTGGTTCACGAGTTGTTGCAGGTCAGTAAAGTAGGGCATCGAATTCTCCATCCCGTAGGTTATCAGGTGTCCCGAATCCGTGCGCAACGATGAAGTCGCACAAACGGCCATTCTTCCGTTTAAGGAAGTACTATGTCAATACACACGATCTGAGAAGCAGTAATCCAGAGGACACTCGAATTGAAGGTCATCGAAAGATGGTTATTCGTCAGAAAACTCCGTACGGATCAAGGTCTATCTTGAGTTGAACCCGCGTAGTTGTACACTCCTTTGCAAAGGCGTCTCGACTGGCTCTTAGGAGCGTGTTCAATCGTTTTCCACTCTTGGACAAGGTCATCAGGTTCCATCGGTACTTCTTCTTGACACGGCGGACGACTGCGGGCGCCGGGCCCAGGAGCTGAACTCCCTGGAAGTCGAGCGCTTCGATTTGCCGCTGTACGACTCGTCCCAGTGTCGCGGCATACCGTTCCGCCATCAGCGGATCTTCGCATTCGATCGCCAGATTAGCCATGCGGCGGAACGGCGGGTACCCCGCGCTTTCACGATCCACAATCTCGCGAGAATAGAAAGCCGCATAGTCGTGGTGCGCGGCGGCTTGTATTGCGAAGTGTTTGGGCCGGTAGGTTTGGACGATTACCTTTCCCGGACGGTCGCCGCGGCCCGCGCGGCCGGCCACCTGGGTCAGCAATTGAAACGTGTTCTCGGCGGCGCGGAAGTCTGGGATGCTCAGTCCAGTGTCCGCGTTGATCACTCCCACGAGTGTCACGCCGGGATAGTCATGCCCCTTCGCAATCATTTGCGTTCCGACCAATATGTCAATTTCTCCGGCGGCAAACCGGGTCAATATCTTGGCGTGTCCTCCTCTTCCCGCAGTCGTATCGGCGTCCATACGCTCGATACGCGACTCCGGAAACGAGCGGAGCAGGTAGTCCTCGACCTTCTGGGTTCCCGTGCCGAGGTAGAGCAGGGGATTGAAATGGCATTCGCCGCAGACCTGCGGGATGCTGCGCCGCGCGCCGCAATAGTGACAACTCACGAAGGCTCCGTGCGCGTGGTACGTAAGGCTGACGTTGCAGTCGTCGCAGTTTGCCACCCATCCACATTGGGGACACAACACGAAGGGCGAGAATCCGCGGCGGTTCAGCAATAGGATGACTTGCTCCTTGGTGTCGACCCGTGCTCTCACTTCGGCTTCGAGCGTGCGCGACAGGATGGCGTTTGCCCCAAGCTCGCGCGTTTCGAGACGCATGTCGACCAGTTCGACCTCTGGCAAGACAGAGTTGGTAGCGCGCCGGGCCAGCGCGAGGTGGCTAGACTTGCCGGTTTGGCTGTTATAGAAGGATTCGACCGAGGGCGTAGCCGATCCCAACACGCAGACGGCTCCACACATGTTTGCGCGCATTATGGCCACGTCACGTGCGTGATAGCGCGGTACCTCGCCCTGCTTATACGAAGTATCGTGTTCTTCGTCCACGACGATAATGCCGAGCCGGGGGAGGGGTGCGAAAATGGCCGAACGAGCGCCGACTACGATGCGCACCTCGCCGCGCTGGGCGCGCCGCCATTCGTCGTAGCGTTCACCGGGAGTCAACGCGCTGTGGAGGACCGCAATCTGCTCTTGAAAGCGCGCCTTGAAACGGCCAACAGTTTGCGGGGTCAGTGATATCTCCGGTACGAGGATAATTGCATCGCGGCCGAGCGCCAAGGCATGTTCGATTGCCTGGAGATATACCTCAGTCTTACCGGATCCGGTGATACCCTGCAGCAGAAACGTCTGGAATTCTTTCTTCTCAAGCGCCCGGACAATAGCCGTGTACGTCGCCTGCTGTTCCTCGTTGAGGTCGAATTTGTAACGAGACTTTGCGTCGGCTTCGAATTCCGGACTGCGCAGACTCTCGCGTTCGAACCGTTCGATTAAACCTTTGACCTCAAGTGCGTGGAAGACCTCAGAGGTAGTGGCATGTTTGGCGCAGAGCGCGGCAGCGCTGCGCTCGGGTTCGCCGTTCAGGAGGTCGAGATACACCGCGGCTTGTTTTGGAGCGCGCCTCTGCAAAGTCGCCAAATCGTCCGCGCCGGGGATGGCGCCTTCGAGCAAGCGCGCCCACGTATCGGTTCGTTCAGAGACGCGGGATTCGGTCAGGACGGATTCCGCCAGCAGGATTCCGCGTCTCTCCAGAGATTGCAGCGTATTGCTCAGGGCGGTCCGGCCTACTACGGCAGCAAGTTGGCCTTCGGTGAGCGGTCCTCGCCGGTGGAGTTCTGCAATGACTGCGCGCTGGCGATCCGTGAAACGTCCCGGGGCAAGCTGGTCCGGCAACAAGGTATAGCGCTTCTTGCCCCGAATCTGGATTCCGGCGGGAATCGCGCACTGGAGCGCTTCTCCCCACGCGCAGCAATAATAATCGGCAATCCATCGGCACAACGATACCATGTCCGGCGTGAAGACGGGCGCGGGATCGGGCAGATCAAGAATCGCGCGGACACCGGTGACTTCGGACGTTTCCGCCAATCCGACCACGTACCCCGTCGTGATCCGTTTCTGGAATGGGGCGACCACCCGCATTCCTATCGCGATACGGTCCTGGAGCGATGGAGGGACCGCGTAGGTGAACGCCTGATCGAGCGGAAGCGGAAGTACCACGTCCGCGAAATTGGGGCGCGGCATCGCTTGAGAAGTTCTTTTCATGAATAAAGGACATCCGCCGTTGGGCCGTCGGTCTGATTCGGGCGCCGCAGGCGCACTGACACGCGTTTCGGTCTAAGCGAAGCGGCTATTCGCGCAGTTCGGCGTCCCAGTAGGCGGTATCCACAAACTTCTGCCAAGTGATAATTTGATCGCTGGGAATACGCGACCCGAGTTGAGGCATCCAGTTGGGTTTTACCGGCCTGCGAATGAGGGGCATGTGGGCCTCATCGGGCGTACGATTTGCCTTTCGCACGTTGCACGAGACGCACGCCAAAACCAGATTATCCCACGTGTCGCGTCCGCCGCGGGATTGCGGCACGACGTGGTCGATGGTTAGATCCGGCTTGGGGAAGCGTCTGGCGCAGTATTGGCAAACGTTCTTGTCGCGCTCGAAGATATTGCGCCGGGAAAAGCGGACTTCCTTGCGCACGAAACCGTTAAACACCGTCAACAGGATGACCTCGGGTACACGGATGGACAGCGCGGGCGTCTGGATGTAGCGGCCGTCGGGGCGGGCCTTGGACAGCGCACACCAGTTCTCGAAGTCGTAGAGGGCGTAGTTTTCGGGATGAACCGCGCGGGCAAGTCCTTGATACAGCAGGGTGATAGCGCGGCGCACAGGGGTGATGTGTACCGCTACCCAGGAACGGTTAAGAACCAAGACCTTAGCGTCCAACATACCGTTCTCCACTTCCTCTGACGACTTCGCGCCAGGATAATCATGTCCAGTATAGTAGGGATTACGCTGGCAGTCAAATGCGACAGGGGGCTGATGTCAGGCGTCCGATTTCCCACCCGCGTATTCGTTGACACCCTGCAAAACCGGCGGTATACTGGCCAATGCGGTGGCTGGCAGTGCGTCCGTGGTGGCGAGAACAAGGGAGTATGTCATGAGGCGAGTCCCAAAGTTGGTAGTCCGCTCGGTTCGGCGCTCGAAATGGGGTTCCGCGTTTGTTGCTTGCGCTTTTCTGCTGTGTGCGAGCGGCGCATGGGCTGACGCTCCGGACAAGTTTGAGCCGGACGACCGCGCATTTCAGGCGACCCCGCTGGATCTTACCGGTGTGCCGCAGACGCACACGCTTTCGCCCGAGGGCGATTACGATTTATTCAGGTTCACCTTGGCTAGCGACTCCGACGTGTACTCCGATTTTGAGGCGTTGGGGCCCGACCCGAAACCCCTGCTGGGGTTCGGCTTGTTTTCGTCGTCGATTACCTTGATCCGCAATCTGGATGACGCCTTGGCGGCGGCGTCGTACATACGGCTCACGGAAGACACCGAGCAGTTCGGCCCGGTGGTTCGGGTCGCTCATTTGACCAAAGGCACGTACTACGGCGTAGCCGTATTTGTGACCTGTTACAGTAATAAGGATTGTAACTCTACGCCCAGCTATCGTATTGCCGCGACCAAGCTTGGCGGGCCCGATCGTTACGAGCCGGACAACAGCGCCGCTGAAGCCCGATGGATCGACGTGAACGGTCCGGCGCAGATCCACCAGTTTGTATCCCCAACCGACAAGGACTGGGTGGCCTTCTACAATCCAGGCCCCGGTGAGACGCTGACGATCACGGCGATCCAGGCGGGATCGCTCGCGCTGCCGTTCATCGACCTGTACGCGTCTGACGGGACAACCGTGCTGGCGTCCAGTGCGAAGGCCGGCGAGTATGCGAAAGCCGAGGCCGTTGCGCAACTCGTGTATGTGACGCAACCGGCAGACACCGGCATCCTGTACGTGCGTGTGACGAACGTAGCGAAGGATGGAGAGGACGACAGCTTCTCGCTGAGCGTCAAGAGCGGCGGTTCGCCGCTTCCGTCGGCGCTGGCCGGGGTTGTGACGCAGAAGGTGACGGGCGGCGGAGGCTGCGGGACGCCGGCGCCGGTCATCGCCAACGCCACTATTACGATCGAAGACCTCGGCGGTGTTTCGACGCTCAGCGACTCGACCGGTGTATATGCCTTCGCGAGCATTCCCGCGGACACGTACACCGTTACCGCGTCCGCGACGGGCTATACTCCGGTGACCAAGACCGTGACGGTGAACGGCACGACTTCGCAGGATTTCTCGTTGACGCACGTCAAAGAGGACCCCTCTCTCGCCAGCATGTCCGGTGGCGGCTCGGCTGGCGACGCGCTGGTGCTGGCCGCGGCGCTGGCGCTTGTATGGCTTGCCGGACGCAAAGCGCGAATCGTTCGCGATCCGGCGTCACGCCAATAGGGTTGGCTGGCACGTGTAGCCGCGCGACGCCTTTTCCAGGAATTCCTCTGTCAGGTTCGCCAGATAGACTTGGCCTATGCCGGTCATGTCGGAGTTGTACAGCACATATTTCATTGTCGGGGACAGGGCCGGATGGGGGTGGCTCCACTGGGGGTGAGAGCACGAGGAGCGCGTGTCGCACACGTAGGTGACGGTGCGCGTCGGCACGTGCAACAGAAACAGACCTTCCTGGGGCCAATTGGTGTCCGAAATAATCCATTGCGCGTCCACGCTCGCGGAGGAGTGCCAATAGTAGCGGCCTTCGGCAAGAATGACAGGTTCGGGGTCGCCCTCGCGCACGGTGACGAGCGCGGCGCCGGGGGGAACCAGGGTGCCCTGCATAAGCCCGGTCTTTCCAAACCAGGTATGGTGCGAGAACTTACGGAAGGGGTAGGGACGCAGATTCTTCCCATCCGTATCAATTAGTGATGGTCCCGTGTTTTCCTTGTGGTCGATGAAGAATAAGGTCTTGCCTTGGGGATCGACGTGCAGATGCACCAGCGAGGTCGTCGAGTGAAGCACGCTCGTCTTGCCGTTGGCCGTGTCGGTCTTGAAGATGAGGGCTTCGCCTTTGTCATTGAAGACACTGCCGATGTAGGCGGCGCCGTTTTCGTCAATGGTGGCGAGGGAGCGCGGCGACACGGCGTTGGCGCCCGGGGCTTTCGCGAACGCTTCGTCTTTCAGCGTATGGACGTCGAGACGATGCAGTTCTCCCTTGGATTGATAGAAGAACTTCGACTGGGCCGGTGAAAAAACGATGCCGCTAAGGTCGTCGCATTCAGTCAATTGGATGAGCTCGTGACCGTCGGTACGAATCCGGAATAGATCCCATGGCGCGTCACGTCCGGCGTAGCGTTGGGAGATGAGGACGACGTACGCGTCGTCTTTGGTGAACGAGCACATCTCGAAGTAGAGATTTTGCGCAATACAGGAACTATGGGTAAGCCGCGTGACGGTAAGTCCGGAGCGCGGATCCCGCATAAACACGCGTTCGGTCTCGTAAATCGTGCCTTTCGCCATGGAAGTAACCTTTCACGTAATTTCGTTTCGGTGTCGTGCGCCAAAGAAGAAAACGCGCGTACGATAGCACACAGGGAGAGGGCACTCCCAACACAGAGCGAGCCCTTTGCGCCGACGGGGTCCGCCCGACTACTTCACAAAACCTCCCCATATATAAGGGGCAGGTGTTTCGGCTTGAGGGGCCGTTTGAGGAGGGCGAGAGGAACCAAAACGCGGAGTCGCGGAGGGCGCGGAGGAATGCGGAGAGGTATGGGCCAGCGAGAGATACGGGAAGAGAGCGATCCATAGCGCTGCCGCAACGAAACCATTTGGCCGCAAAAGAATGCTGAGAACGCATAGAACCTTGGCGAATTGGACTGCCGCGAGGCACAAGCGGCCAGGGAGAACTGCGGCTGGAGCGCAGGATACTGAGCGTAATCCGTGAAAGGTGAAACGAGGGGGTGGCGCGGTTGAAGGCTGATATCGAACTTCACATCGACGGGGAGGATGAAGAGGGAGGAAGTTGGGTCAGGGCCTGGACACGGCAGATATGGCGGGTTTTCGAAACAAGGGGTCTGGCAGGATATGTTATTGCCGCGAAAGGAGTTTTGCAGGCAATGGCGGAGCGGGACGGGGCCGGGGCGTGGCGAGGGACGGGCGGGTATTTTCGCAAAACGAGGGTGATTTGGTTGACAAAAACAGCATAATTCATATTCATGGAATAAGGCCAAAGAAGTTCGGGACTCCGCCAGGAAGTCGGCTTTTTAACGCGGCGCGGCCAGAAAGCGTCTGTAAGTTGTTCAATACCGGCGCTGGCTCGTACGGAGTTTTGCTATGCGGAGGCTTTCTGGCCGCGCCTCTGGGCAACCCGCGAATACGGTTTCTCACAGATGCAGGGGGAATCAGGGGCCGCTCAAACTCATTGATCTAGAGGCACGCCATCCTGCAGCCGCCAGATGAGCCGCCAGACGCGGTCAGACTCGCCGTTCTTGATGACTTGGGCGGGAGAGGCCCCGCTGAAGTATTCGCTCGGGGTTTCCAACCATGCCGCAATGGCGTCGGGCTTGATGATTTGCGAGAGTTCCTTGGTTAGCCGGCCCAATTCATTGAACCGGCGCACGTCATCGGTCGTGGGTTTGTGTTCGCCGGTTTCAATCCCGGAGATTTTCCGGACCGAGATTCCGGACAAATACTGCATTTGCCCTTGAGTCAAGCCGAGAGATTCCCGCACGGAACGGAAGACCTTTGGTTCGGATCTGGGGGAGATCAAAGCGACGTTTCCTTTTCTCTCCGGATATTCCAACGCTGTCTCCCGAGCGGAGTTGACCGAAGCGGTAACCGCGGTTCGTTTCGCGCCTTTTGAAGAGGCCCTCGTGGCGGCATTGGCATTGATACGTTTCGTCATGGCGCTAACTCCTTTATCCGACGAACTCATTGTAGCAGAAGGAGGCGCCAAAATGCAAGCACTATTACATGCATACTTGCATGTCATTTTGCGTCCTACTTTTTGTGGCCTTTCATTACGCGCCACTTTTTGCTGCCCGGCGGGGCGTTCTCGATGATTAGCACGAGATTGTGTTCATTCGAGTTCGTGGCCTGCGCCGAGGCGACCAGTAGCGCTTCGACACCGGCTTCCTTGGCGGTCCTGCCGATAGCCTGACAGAGCGATTCCCTGCCCGCGTCCATTTCGTCCCGCCACTGGTCCGCGTTCAACGCGGTTTGAGTGACGCCCAACCGTTTGAGGATGGCGGGGTCGCGAAGGTCCAGAACCTGCGCCAGATTGACCTCGACCGCTATTCCAACCAGGGGCATCCGGGTATGTTCGGGAATTCCCGCGATTCGGCACGACGCAAAATACTCCCGGTTTGCGAGATCAGGGTTGGAAGCGCAGTAGACGCCGTGAAAAGTGTTCGGAGCGTTCCAGCGGCCACCAGCCTTGAACGCCCCGGTCCCGCTCATCATTTCCGTCGCGGTGGCGTACTTGCGGAAAGAATAACGGAATACGATGTCCGCCCGAGCTGCGGTGGTTCCGGACGAGACAAGTTTACGCATTTTGGCCGCGAGAGCGCTATACCGGGGATGTGGGGTCATATGGGAGTATCCCCAGTATCTAGCATGGCGCGTGTTTTCCATTCCCGCGTCGTGAGCCAAAGGCACTTTTCTTGAAGAATCCGGAAGTCTGTCGTCGCGGAGGACATGGGCAAAATTGACGATTTGTTGGGAGTCGTTGCTCGTGCTTCTTGGGGACCTTTGGAAAGCAATAGAAACACCAAGCGATTGTACTGCAATGACTTAGGGCCAGTTCCCGCTCTGCTTTCTGCGACCGTAGGCAAGCAATACTGCCGTCACACATCCGAAGCGGTCCAACTGGTATCGATACAATCTACTTCGGCGAAGACGCCATCAAGATGAGAGAAGTCCTTGTCCGTTGTAAGCAATCGAGCCCGCAGAACTGAGGCCGTCGCCGCAATCCACAGGTCATTGTCACCCATCGTTCTGGCTGAACCTTCAAGTTGCAGCGTTGGGTGTTTGCGATGGTTGTAGGCGTCAATTTCGGCCCACTTATTGATCACCGACGGATGGTTGCACGGCACCTGCGGTATCTTTCGGAATAGATCCTCAATCCTCTCCATGCGTTCGGCGCCCCATTGTCTACGCAGAGAAAAAGATCTAATCTCCGCCACGGTCACGACGGAGATTATTGGCGCGCTTGATATTTCCCATAGCGCGTATTTCTTCGACGCATAGTCCGCATAGGGCGCTGCTTGCAGCAGGCCGACCAATATGGTTGTGTCTAGTAGATAGCTCACCGTTCACCCCTCCTTAGCGCTTCAACTCCTCGATCGTTTCTTCGATGGTTTCATCGCCCGGCCACTTTCCCCAGACGGACTTGACCCAGTTTCTCTTTTCGGCGGCCTGTACGATGCTTCCCACGAATTCGGCTTCCGTTTGAACGGCAGGGAGCGCCTCGAAGACCTCTTCGCCTTCGGCGCGCTCCCTAATGTGTTGGGCTTCCAGGAGTTTGATGTGCCCGGAAGGCTTGAAGAACACCGTCCCTTTTACCGTTACGTTCCTGCCCCAAAAATCCCTGAGACGCTCAGGAGATATCTCGTGTTCGTCAATCTGTCCATGTATCGAGTGGCCTTCAGCAAGTAGCAAATGAAAACGCCGACGGCTATGCTCAATCGCATCAAGCTTTCCCGAGACGAGAAACGTGCCCGGTTCGGGCAGACGGATTTTGAGTTTCTCGGCCTTCTCCATTTGCTCCATACCCAAGATCATGTCGTCGGCAGGCCTTGCCTTCGAGATCAATTCGATTGACTGGGCCTCTGACTTGACGAAAGGTTTTAGGTCTAGAATTGCGGACAACACGCCTCCATCGTAGTATTCGCTTTCCAGGTTCTCCGTTGTAGCGTCCCGGATGGATTTTGCGAACAGGGAGAGCGCAGTATCATCCGGCGCCGGCCTCTGAACCCAGAAATCCTCCTGCCGCATGGCCTCACCCATGACATCCTCCAGGATAGGCGCCTCGAACGTTAGCGTGGTGGAACCTTTGCCGATCCCAGAGAAGGTCAAGTCAACCGCCTTTCCGAGCCACGCGGGATTGCGCCCGCTCCGGACGCTCGAGCCCTCAATGACCAGGCGTAGTTGCCTCTCGGCGCATGTCGTTAGGCCGCCCAGGATGTCGAGCAGCGCGCGCACGCCGATCTTGCCTTCAGGCGCGTGCAGTCCGCTTAGCTTAAGCCTGTATTCAATGCTTCGCATGGCTGGTATCCCTTCGGCCGTCGGTGAGTATCATTGTTGGTAGTGTGCCAGCTAATGCCCCGCAACGGCAAGATCACCGCCTGAGAAACCTACTTGCATAGCTCTCGGGTGTGTCAAGAACCTTCTGTAAAATACCTTGGTGAATCGAGGCGTTTGGCGAGGCGGATGAGTTCTTCGGGGCGGTGGAAGGTGAAGACTTCGTGGCTGCATGGGCCGGGGTCGAGGTCGTTGGTGAATTGGGTGACGGCGCCGGTGGATTCGTAGGCGAAGGGGACGTTTCTGCGAAACGTCCCTACCCGGGTCTTGGTTCGTGTATTGGGGTTGGGGTGCTTTTCGCCGGGGGTGTGACTTTGCGAGGAGGCCGTGTCTGCGCGTGGTACACGGCGGCCGGCTTTGTAGGGGGAGTGGGATCGCCTCTTGCGGGTCGGGCCTTTTGCAGAGTTCGTTGCGTCCCTGTGGCGTGTGTAGTTGTCTGAGAGACAGGGGAGTCCGTCGTGCGGTACAATGACTGGATAACAACTTGGCGCGGTTTTGGTGGTGAATACTAAGCGGCGTTTGCGGTTCCTTGCGCGGCGCAGGATTGGTGGGTAGGCACATGGGTACGTTACAGAGGACGATTGTTTGGGGGTTGGCGGCTGTTCTTGTGTTGGCAGGCCGAGGTTGGGCGGACACGGAGGAGGAGCAGGATCCGTCCAAACTGGAGGGTGTGGTGAAGGCGGCGGTGGGGGCGGTGTTGTCGTGGGTGTTGGAGGCGCCGTGTTCTGTGGAGGGCGTGCATTGGGAGAAGGGCGGACAGTATCTGGAACTGACGGGTCTACGCATTGGGAATCCGTTGGGTTTTAAGACGGATCATGCGCTGACGGCGGAGTCGGTGCGGGTGGAGGCGGAGCCGCGAAAGCTTCTTGCGCCCAATCCGGAGATTCGGCTGATCCAGGTCAAAGGGGCGTCGGTCATCGTGGAAACGCGTCTCAGCGCGGGGTCGAATCTCAAACGATTGATGGACGCGGCGGCGCGTCCCAAGTTGGCGGCTGCGGCCGTGGCTGGGCGGCCTATGCCTTCCGGGGCGGGAAAGAAGTTTCGTATTGATCGGGGTGTGCTGGACGGATGCGATGTCATCGTCGATACGACGGCGCTCGGCAGAACGTCGTCTCAACGCCGGCCGGTTGGTCCGATTGAGATGAGTTTCGCGGGTGCGGATGGCGCCGGTCTTCCGGTGGATCAAGCGATGGCTCAATTCCTGGGGCGGCTTATTCAGGAGTTTGGCGCGGCGGAGAAGCAAGATGCGCCAGAGCAGCCGGAGAAGAAACAGCGGGGGTTGCTGGGACGGCGGCGTTGAGGTGGACCAAGTGGACTGAGTGGACTGGCCGGTTGAGGTGGCGCGGTTTTCTTCCGGGTAGTGACGGCTGTACAATAGCGGCTCCTGGCGGGACGCGTTGAGGTCTCCGGGACGAGGCCCTGTCGCGAACGCTGTAGTTTTGGGGGAGGCAGGCTTTTCGAGCGGTCATCAGGCGCATATCATGGTATTTGTCAAATCAGATGGAGAACACGTCGCATGACAACGTATGAGAACATCCAGGTAGAGCGCGCGGACGGCTATGGCGTAATCGCCATGAACAGGCCGAAGGCCAACGCGCTTTCGGCGGGACTGGTCACGGACATCCGGGCGGGTTTGGCGGAGCTCAGGGAGGACACGGGCGTTCGCTGCATCTTGATCACGAGCGCCCTGGAGCGATTCTTCAGCGGCGGCGCCGACATTCCGTCGTTGCGCGATTCGTTGGGCAAACCTCCGGCTGAGGTGAGTCTTACCCGTGACGGTCTAGCTATGGTTGACGAAATCGAGTCATGCCCGAAGCCGGTTGTGGCGGTCGTGGGAGGGATGGCTCTTGGGGGCGGATGCGAATTGTCGTTGGCGTGTCATTTGCGGATCGCGTCGGAGGCCGCTCAATTCGGTCAGCCGGAAATCAATTTGGGTATCATTCCCGGATGGGGGGGGACGCACCGCCTGCCTCGATTGATCGGGGAAGCGCGGGCGATGGATTGGCTGCTCACCGGGCGTATGGTGAGCGCGCAGGAAGCGTTTCAGGCGGGGCTGGTCTGCAAAGTCGTTCCGGCGGCTCAGTTGATGGACGCGGCCAAGGAGTTGGCGGTGGTTCTGGCGTCAAAGCCCGCCGTGGCGACTCGCGTGACCCTGCACGCGGTGCGAGAGCGCTCATTTTATCCGGAGCGAGGCGCGGAGCTGGAGTTGGCGGCGTTTCAAGTGGCCGGTAGCAGCAAAGACGCAGCGGAAGGTGTCGCGGCGTTCGTGGAAAAGCGCGCGCCGCGATTCACGGACGTATGAATCTGAATTCGGCAGTTGGCACGTTGCGGAACCGTTGAGATCTCGTGAAATCAAGAATCTGCGCCATAGGCACGACACGCCATCAAAGAGAGGGACAGACCCCGTATTTCGCACCAGACTGCCGTGCGAATTATGGGGTCAGTCCCAGCCAACTGCCAAACTCAGGACAAATGTTCATGGCGCGATACTTCCTCATTGTGCTGGCGTTGCTCGTGGCGCCGGTTGTTCAGGCGTTCGAAGCGGGCGCGGCGAAGATCGAGATCACGCCGCCGCTGGGCGCGCCTCTGAATGGCTACGGCGACCGGATGGGGCGGGGCGCTGTGTCGGTACACGATCCCGTTTGGGCGCGATGCCTATATCTTGACGACGGCGCGACCCGCGTGTTTCTGGTGAACGCGGACCTGTGCGTAATCAATCGCGAGTTGCGCGACCGTGTGCTCGAACTGGCGCCGAAGGATGTCCCGCGCGAGAATATTTTCCTGACGGCAACGCATACGCACAGCGCACAGGGCGGGATGGTGAAAGGACTGATCTTTCGCACCGTGTCGGGGCGGTTCATGCCGGAGCTGTTGGAGGCCACCGCCCAGAAGATCGCGGGAGCGATGGCGTCTGCGTACGCGGCCCGGCAACGGGCGTCAATTGGCTATGGCACGACTGAACAGGATTCACTTTCGATAAACCGGCGTCAGGAAGGTGGGCCGATCGATCGTCAGATTGGGGTGATTAGCGTCGAGGACGCCGATGGGAATCCCATTGCGATCGTGACGAACTTTGCGGCGCACCCCACGACCGCTCCCGATTCCGACCACTACGCGATTTCCGCGGACTATCCCGGCTACTACTACGACGAGTTGGAGAAGCTTTGCGGGGGAAAGTGCGTGGCGATGTTCATGAATGGCGCCGAAGGCAACCAGCGCTGCGGCAATCCGGAAAACCACGAAGGCTGGGCGAGAGCGGAGTCCATTGGGCGTACACTCGCCGCGCGCGTGAAGGCGCTGGCCAACGATGTTGCCTGTGCGGACGCCAAGCTGCATGTGGGTACGAGCGCGCCGCAACTGCCGTTGACGCTCGCCAAGAGTTTTCTTCCCGCGAAGACGGTATTGAAGACGCTCGAGATTAACGATTTGCTGCTGACGTTCTTCCCTGGAGAACCTTGTGTCGAGATTGGCCTGGAGCTGCGCCAGCGGGCGTTGGCGCGCGGGTACGCGGCGCAGTTCAGCGTGGCGTTGTCCAACGATCATTTGATGTATTTCGCGCCGCGCGGCGAGTATTCCAAAATTGAGTATGAATCCGGCATGAACTTCTATGGCCCGCGGATCGAGGACTGGTTTTACGACGAGTTTTCGCGGCTGATGACACGCGCTGGACATGAGGAGCCCAATGTGGGCGAAGCGGGTGAATCGAAGGTGGCGGAGCCGCAACCCACCGCGGGGGGCTCGATCATTCGATTGGCTGGGACACCGTACGAGATTGGCCGTCAACGCGGCGCCGCGTTCAAGGACGCGCTGACCAGCGCGTACCAATCGAAGATTGTCGCGCACATCGAGTCGGGCCAATATGTGCCGAAGACCGGGGGGTGGAGTTGGTTGCCGTCGTTTGTCGATCCGCTTCCGTTGGCGCTTCCGCAATTGGGGATCTCCGTCCGCCCGATGTTGACGGGTGTTGGCCCCAACGTGACGGAGGAAATTGAGGGAATGGCGGCGGGGGCGGGCCTGCCTTTTGACGCAGTATGGCTGCTGCAATGCGGGGCGGTGATCGCGGCCCGCGGCAAGACCGAAGACTTGTATCGCTCGCCGTTTTGCACCATGTTCGCCGCCGTTGGCGGCAAGGCGGGCGCCGATGATTTGCTGATCGGGCGGAACCTGGATTGGGCGGACGATGACCAATTTGGAATCCGGGATGTGCGGCCCCAAAAGGGTCACCGATTCGCGGAGATTGGCCCGGTCTGGAGCGCGGGGG
>JACRLJ010000145.1:0-2770 GCA_016215105.1 Candidatus Hydrogenedentota bacterium | reverse complement strand
ACGCTTTGCGCGGAGCGCATGGAGGCGTTAGGAGAGCCGTCCCTTGATGGGCCACCTGTGGAGATAGTTCTGCGTCAGATTCGCCAAGACACAGGAGACGCGAAGAGCGCCGTGGCGGCGTTGCAGGCGGCCCCGCACATTCGCGGCTATCATGTCCTCGCCGCCGATCCGGCTGGTCCCTCCGCGCAGGTGTTGGAATTTGGGGCGACCGTGAAAGTCCGGGATATGGTGAATGGGCTCTTGTTGGGCGCCGATCCGGCCGGTTTCGAAGTGGACTTGGATGCGAAGGCGCGCTATGCGCGTGTCGCGGCGCTGTTTGAGAAAGAACGCATCATTAGCGCGGCCGAAATCCAGAAGGCGCTTGGCGATTCCGACTCCACGCAAACGGGACGGGCGCGGATCTTCAACGACGCGACTCGATACAGCGTGGTGTTCGAACCGCGCGCGCGCACAGTCCGGGTCTCGTTCCGGGACAGCAGTGGCCAACTCGGCGCATATACCCCCGTAGTATTGGCGGAGAAACGCGAGGTCCCGGCGAAAGAAGCTGAGGCGAAGAAGCCCGCTGCCCGCAAGCCAGAACCGGCGAAACAGCCGGCGGTGAAGAAGCGATGAGCGACACGATACGCACCTATAGCGGAAGGAAGGCCGCGTCGGGTGTGAAACGCCGTTCGGTGTGGTCCGCGGCGCGTGCGGCACTGACAGCCGCGAGTCTATTGTTCATCGGGTTTGGCTGCTGGGTGATACGGGACGCTGTGCCGCTTCAACGGATGATTCCGGCCGGCGAGAAGTACAACATTATCGCGATTGATGTGCTCAACAATCGCGGGAAGATTGCGAATTCGCCGTTATGGCGCGCTTTGCCGGAAAGTATTGGCGTGTCGCGTGTTCCGGATCTGTTGACCCACACGCTGGGTCTTCCCGACTGGGTTTTCAACAACTTGATCGGGGAGGAGTGTCATCTTTCCGGGAATGATGTGCGCTCGTTCGGCGACGCGGTGTTTGCGACGAAGATGCGTCCTATCGGCGTGGTGATTGAGCGTTTTCATTGGCTGGCGCCGGGGATCGAGCGGGATGCGGCAGGCGGACTCGAGCTGCGCCGGCTGGCGAACGCGGATGTATACTACGCGGTTCGAGGCCGTGTATTGATCGTAAGCCGATCTCGAGACTCGCTGATTCGCGCTGTGACGCTGCGCGAACAGGATTCGCTGTCGGCGGCCCCGCCCGCGACCGATCCCGCAACGGAGTCGGGCGCGGAAGATTTGCGCGGGACAGTTGCGCTCGCTCCCGGCGACCCGCTGGGCGATGTGTTCAGCACGATTCGGTTCGCGGCGCGGATCGATACGCCGGACACGCTGGTCAAGTGCCGAGCGGCGCTGAGTCAGGCGGCGCGGCAGCGTTTTGGTCCCATGCTGGAACACGCGGCGCCACGCGCGTTGCTGGCTCCTCCCGACGGACTGATTGAAGTTTCGGGCAACTTCGGTGAACCTATCCGCGACTTCTTGACGAATCTCGGTGACGCGATGAAGTGGCCATATCTTTCTGACGCGGCTTGGGAGCGATGGGAGACGGGACCAGGGGAAGGCGCCGATGCGTCGCAGGTGACACCGCGACTTGCGCAGATGCTCACCCAAGTTGCGGGACCGGCCGGCCCGTCGTTTTGGTTGACAGTTCACGGCGTCGATGTGAACGAGATCATTCCGACCCCCGAAATCGTTGGCGTATTCGAGGCGAAAGAACTCGACGTGGCGAAATCACTGCGGGAGGCGGCTCCGCCGCTTCCTGCGAACGCGCAAGCCTGGGAGTCCTACGTGCGGTACAATGCGGAGGAAGCATCGTTGTATCTGCCACTACCTGCGGGCGGGCCTTCAATGACGCCAACCGCCATGGCGTGGGGCGATGATCTTCTTATCAGCACAAGCCGAAGACTCGCCGCGCAATTGGCGGCGCTTCCGCCTGTGCCGGTCTTGCTGCCCCACGAAGGGAATCTGTTCGTCCTAGTCAGGCCGTCGAAGTGCGTGCAGGCGCTCGCCGACGCATCGCTACTGCTGGCGGACGTTGACGGGCTTCGCGGCTACACACGGGAATCTTTGGAAGAGGATATTGCCCGGTGGACGGCACAGGCCGGAATTGTCCAGGAAATCTGGGCGCTGGCCTCTCATCAGGACGCCGATGTAACGCTCGACATTGGGATACGCTGCGCTCCCCCTGCCAACTAGAAGTTCGGCCAGAAAGCCGGTTAATTGACGCGGCGCGGCCAGAGAGCATCCGTAAGTTGTTTAACACCAGAGCTCGCTTTTGTCGGGTTCTGGTAAAAAGAGGCTTTCTGGCCGCGCCTCTAGTCCGCTAGGCCCAGTAGCTACTTTCATCTTGCACAACTGTATCCGAATCTCGTGAACAGTAGTGTGCGGGTTGTGACATAGTTGCTGTGTATTGCGGGGATACCGCAAGCGGTCATCGGTATCTGTAACCGATTATTTCACAAGGGGTTGAGTCTGGTCTTGCCTGGGCAAAGTTCTGGCACGTGGTTTGTACACAGATTGCTTTGACCAGAACGCTGAGTATATGACCCGGCGCGTCCAGAAAGTATCTCACGCTTGCTGTTCTTGGTCTTGAGGTCCTGCGATTCGGAGGCTTTCTGGCCGCGCCTCTAGTCCGCTAGGCCCAGTAGCTACTTTCATCTTGCACAACTGTATCCTAATCTCGTGAACAGTAGTGTGCGGGTTGTGACATAGTTGCTGTGTATTGCGGGGATACCGCAAGCGGTCATCGG
>JACRLJ010000143.1 GCA_016215105.1 Candidatus Hydrogenedentota bacterium | reverse complement strand
GTCGAGTCTGCATCGGGCTCTTTCCTCCTAAGCCCTTAGCTAAACTACATCCGCGGATCTGTCAAGAAAAAATCCTGCACGGGGTTTTTCAACGGCTCCTCAGTCCCCGTTTTTCGCTTAGTCTCCGCGTTCACTAGAGGCGCATCGATTCTGATTCACTTCACTTGGGTCTTGCGCCCCTAACCGGGGCTAGATTCGCATCCGGAACCTGGAATTGGTCGACCTGATAGTGAGTAGTTGCGCCGGAAGAAATGGTCCGCTCGGAACGGGTCACCGCCCGGTTAGCCAGGAAAAACTTCTCTGAAACCAGCTCTCGCTGCGGGGTTCTTCGGCGGCAATGGTGCGTTTTAGCGTTTCTTTGGCGGCAACCCACTCACCGTTCACGTTCTCTTCGGTCTTTTCGGCGACGTAGAACACGTGGGGGCCGATCCACTTGCCATTCTGGAATCGGTAAGTTTCAGTCTTGGTCCCCGTGTTGCGCAGAAAGTTGGAATCGTTGGCGGCCTCTTCTCGGTCACGGTGGAGGCGCGTGCTATAGCGCTGTGACTTCATCTTGACATCGGCCTCGAGGGGCGAAGTGAGAGATTCAGTTTTCCTGATATCGACCTCGAAGGCATCCGGGCCGTCGGGGAATACTTCATACTGTTTGAAATAGTACGGGCTGCGGCGTTCGAGCCGGTTTTTGGCCTCGGCCTGGTCCGCGCCGGCGGCTTCGATGTGGTTGCGCACGGTGGCGCGCAGCTTCTCTTCGGCATCGGACTTTTGCTGCTCGGGGGAAGGAACGGCAACGGACGCCTGACTTCCCTTGTCGTCGGGCGCCGCCTTGGCCTTGTTGTGCGAGAAGTGATTGCACGCCGTAAGGGGCAGCAGGACGAGCATGAGCATGACAAACCGAATTGGGATGGATAAATGCATACTTGCATTCCTTTCGTTCTTGATCACCGCCATAGACTCCGCACTGAAACTACCGGTTCGGCCGGGAAGGAAAGAAAGGACGTACGCCGAACCCCATGCGGCGCATAGAATAGCACAAGACACACAGCCGCTTCACCTCGGCGGGCGATCTGTGTCGGGCAATTTGCCACCCAGACGCCACGAGGAAGAAGAGTTAGAGTTGTGCGCTATTGGGAACGGAGGATGTTCTCCCCCTTCTTGAACATCAGTTGGCGATCATTTCGTTTCTGATCTTTTACGCGCACTGAAGTTGGCTTGATGTCAAGTACCTTGAACCTGTCGTTCAGAACATCTCCGACCTTGACTTCGCGCGTTTCGGAGGGATCGCCGGCCTTGGCTCCCCACGGTTTTACCAGGAAGATCGCCGTATCCTGCTTTGCCCCGTCAAACTTCGTGTTCACATAGTCGGTAAGCTCTTGGAGTCGCTCGGCGTCCAGGTCGCGAATAAGCTTATCGGAATCCGCAGTGACCTTGGCCATAATCCCGGAGGCGTCATCGAGCATACCCGTTTTCCAGTCTTTGGCGTTGAGCAGAGAGTTCACCCCCGCGATCGTATCTTCGCGGGTCTTCTTGAGAATTTCCTCGTTCGATGGCGTCGGCTGTTCGCTATAGACCCTGACCGCCTCCGCCAGCGCGTCGCCAAACTTGACCGTGTCCCCCTTTTTGGCCTGTTCAATGAGATCGCGGGCGGGGTTTGGGATCAGGGCGGCGGGAGGCGGCTTTCTCCAGTCGTTGATTACCGCGACGACCTTGATTCCGCCAAAGTATAGAATAAGTATGGCGGCGATAAAGGCGCCCAGGTAACTGATCTTCTTCATCCAGGTTGGTTCAGGGGGCGCATAGGACTTGGCGCGCGGGCGCGTGGGCATGGATAGCGAGGCTAAGGCCTGGCTGTTTTCGTCCAGTTGGGGCATGTCACCGGAATGGACAGGACGCGGGGTTTCCACAGGCGCCTTCTTCTTGCCGAAGAAGCCGCGTTTTGGGGCCTCGACGGGGGGCGTGCTGTCGAACTCCTCGGTGCGAAAGGCTTCGAGGGCCTCCATCACGCTCGATGACGGCGCATACATGGTGGCGTCTTGCCCGCCGAGATCGGATATGGAGAGCTTGCGGGTTTCGTCGCGGGGACGGCCCACTTCTTCCCCACAGAACCGGCACTTAACGGCGAGAACAGGAATGGACATGCGGCAACTCGGGCACAACCGCATTTTTTCGTTTGGCGCCCCTAGACGATCTTCGCTCACGCAACACCTCCTGACATCGGTTGTTTAAGCAATTCCCGACGCAGCCGACATCGCGTTAAGACTGCAAACCTGCCGCGTTTGCATCTTAGGGAACGGTAAGTCGGCCCCCTTCGTTTCATCATAGGTACAAGGTACTCTTTGTTCCCGCTGAACGGAACGTTGACGCTGTACGCTGTTTCCTAAGCCTTTCCAATCACACGCCTCGTCACATTTGGCAGCATAGATATCGTATACGAAGTCTTGGCTTTTTGCAAGAGGTTCAGGAAAATGATTTTCTCAATAATAATACCGATAGTGCGGAATAAGTTCCAGCGGGGCCCGGGGGGGGTATTGGAAGAGGGACAGACCCCGTGTTTCGCACAAACCGACGTGCGAAAGACGGGGTCAGTCCCAAGCGAAGCCGCGGGCAGCAGGTTTGCCAGTTGTTCCAAGAAACCATCTTACGCCCCTAACGGGGCTGAACGCTCGGGCCGCTATCCGATCCCACGGCTCACGCCGTGGGCTACCTTCTTTCGCCCCTAACGGGGCTAAACGCTTGGGACAGGCGCCCTCCGGTTTCGCCCCTGACGGAGCTGGCGCCTGAGGACGGGGGCCATACGGTTTCGCCCCTAACGGAGCTGGTGGCTGAGGACAGCCGCCCTCCCGCTTCGCCCAGGTTTGGGTCATTTCAGCGGAGCAACGGGGATCAATCGTGTTCCATGTCCCAGGGTGAGGAATCGGGCGTTGAGGGTGAATTGAGGCCGACGCTGCGCCGGGCTTCTTCCTCGAGCCAGGCGTCGATGACGGCTTTGGGGAAGCGGAGGGTTTGGCCGATTTTGCTGACGGGGATCTTTCCGTCCCGTACGTGCCGGTAGACGACCTGGGGATGCAACTGCAAGTAGGCCGCGAGTTGCTCGACGGTCATTACGTCCGGGAATGCCGGCTTTGGTTCGTCAGCCATGGCCTAGGAATCCGGCCAGAAAGTCAGCTTCATGACGCGGCGCGGCCAGAAAGCATCTGTTGAGTTGTTTAACACCAGCCATCTCATTTGTCGGGTTTTGGTACATGGAGGCTTTATGGCCGCGCCTCCAGCGCCCGAAGGGTCTCCTCGAACACCTGATCGAGACTGGTGGTTGGCGGGGTACCGCTCGGGCAGGTTTGTCCGGTGTTTGAGGAACAGGTTTCGCATTTGAAGGCTTTGCCAGTCACACCGTAGTCCTTGCGCACAACGTAGAGTTTCTCGACTTCGTCGCGGGTGAGCCTGGGAACCTGGCCGAGAAGCTGGGCGGTTAGGAGCGTGCTGGCGGCGTGCTCGACTTTCTCCATCTTGAATAGCGCGTCAAATACATTGACCCCGACGGTAACGGCGCCGTGGCGATTGAGCATAACGGCGTCACATTGCCGGATGAGGCCGCGGATGACTTCGCTGCCTTCGCGCGTGGCTGGGGTGGCGTACTCGGTCGTAGGGACGCCGCCAATGCTGTAGACCACTTCGGGGAGGATGCATTCGGCGAGGGAAATCCCGGCGAGCGTAAACGCGATGGCCTTGGGAGGATGGGCGTGGATCACGGCGTTCATGTCGGGGCGTTCTTCGTATGCGGCGAGGTGGGTATAGATCTCCGAAGTGACCTTCCCCGCGCCGGAGATTTTGACGCCTTTGCCGTCGGCGATAATGAGGTCATTCGGCGCCATGAAGCCTTTGGACACGCCGCTGGGTGTGCATAGGTAGCGGTTTGGTCCGAGACGGACGCTGATGTTCCCGTCGGTGGCGACAGCGAGGTCCTTTGCGTAGAGGCGCCGTCCGACTTCGCAGATGGCCTTGCGCAATTCGAGTTCGGTCATTTTTCGATCTCCATGTGGTCGATGACGCCGACGATTACGCTGCGCGCGGGGGCGTCCTTGTCGTTCAAAATGAATCGTGCGGAACTGCCTTCCTGCATGAGCAGCACGAGGTCCCCCACTCCTGCTTGGACGCGATCTATTGCGACGAACGTGGCGTTTTCGGCGGAACCGTCGAGCTTAAGCGGCTTCACGAGGAAGGTTTTGAGTCCGTTGTAGCTGGGATGCTTCTGGGTAGCGACGACGGGCGCGATTACGCGGGCGATTTTCATGGATTCCCGTCTCCGGTTCGTTGATCGAGCGGCTTAACTGGTTTGAAGAGGTGTTCGTAACGGAGCGCGGCTCCGGTCTTCCACGGTTTGTAGCCGTTGAAGAAATCGATGCGGTCGCCGATGCTGGGATGGCTTGAGCGCCAGATGGTGTATAGCAGTCCGTGACGCGGCACCCCAAGGTTTTCTTGTTGGATTTTGACGAACGCGGTTGCCGCGGCGCGGTTGCTTCGCGTGATTTCGACGCCAAACTGATCGGCTTCGTGTTCAATGAAACGCGAGTAGGCCAGGGCGGCCGGCTCGAAGACCAGCGACAGCGCCGCCGCAAGCATCACGATGAGGGGCAGAGAGGCGACATCGGAAAGTTGCTGGAATTTGAGGCGCCGCCCGAAGTGCGCGACGAGGTATTCGCCGAGGCGGTGGACGAGATAGAGGAAGAAGAACAGCAAGACCGTCGAGAAACAGATCATCTTGACCACGTGCCCTAGGACGTAGTGGCCCATTTCGTGGGCCATCACGACGAGAAGCTCGTCGCGGGTTAGTTTCTGGATGGCGGTATCCCAGAGGACGATTCGTTTGGTGGCGCCGAATCCGGTGACGTAGGCGTTGACGGCTTTGGTGTCCACACTCTTCTTCACCTCGTAGACGCGGCCCCCTTCGATGCCGGCGCGTTGGGCGAGGGCCAGAATGTCGCTTTCGAGTTGTTTGTCCTTCATCGCGCCGAATGAATTGTAGAGCGGGTCAATCCAGACAGGCCATATGAGCATTTGGAAACAGATGAAAGGCGCGGCAAGCAGGGCCGTGTAGAGCCACCAGCGCCGCGGACTGAGCTTACCGAGCCCGTAGGGTATCCATAGCAAGAGGAACCCGCCCACGCAGGATACGCCCAAGCTGATGACGTAATCCGAGGCCCATTTGAAGAGCGTCTGGTTGGATAGGCCATAGGCGTGTTGGCGCACAAAGCCGATGTAGTACGCGAAGGGAAGCATGACGATGAATTGCAGGCTGAGGACGAGCACGCAGTAGATACCGACGACGAAGAACCAGCGGCGTCCGAGGCGCTGGGCGAAGTCGCGGACTTTCGCGGATAGGCCGGTGAATACGAAGATGCCGGGAAGGAAGATGCCCCAGAATTGAAAGAAGAGCCAGATGTAGTTGTTGCTGTGGTGGTATTGGAGGGCCAGTGGGGATGGTTCGGGGACTGGGACGGGCGCGTCGGGGTCGGTGGACTGAGTGGACGTGGTGGACGGAGTGGACGTGGTGGACTGGGCTTGGGCTATGGGGGTGGCTAGGAGGAAAAGGGCCAGCCCAGCGAAGAAGGCTGAGGCGAGGGCCAGGCGGTGGAGCGAACGGGAGATGGGACTTAAGGGACGCAAGGGACTCAAGCGACAAAAGCGACCAGAGGGACCGAAGAGACGCAAGCGACTGAACGGACTGAAGCGGCGCAAGGGACTGTTGGGAGTTATGGGAAGAATGGGAGTTATGGGATGGTTGAGAATGGCTTGGGTTGGGAATGGTGAATCCATTTTCCTGATTGATGCTGTCATGATTTGTTTTCCGAGAGGTCGGATGTGTTGTCGATGATGGCTATGGCAGTCATGTCGGCGGGGTTGAAGCGGATTGGCAGGGGGAATGTGGCTTCGCTGCCTTGGGCGATGTAGACGTATTCGCCGGTGTTGGCGCCGATGGCGTCGCACACGACGATTGGCTCGCCAGCGGGCTGGAGGCGCTCGTTGACGGGTTGGACGACCAGGAAGCGCACGGACTTGAGCGAGTCGAGCACGTGCGCCGGGACCAGCCTACCTATGACTTTGCCAGGTATCATCGCTTTTCACCAGGTGTTCGTAAATATCGGCGTAGGGGTTGGGAATCACGACGCGTTCGATCAGTTTCGCGCCCGCGGCTCGGGCTGCGGCATCCACGGCGGCTTCGACATCGGCGACGTCGCCGACGAAAGTGGTGTAGCCTTTGCCCCCGATGTGGAGCGCGATGCGGAGCTTCAGCAGACGGACGGCGCTTGCTTTGCATGCGGCGTCTGCCGCTTCTATTACCGCGGCGGACGAGGACGTTTCAATGACGCCTACGGCGTCGCGAGTTGGGATTGGGGCGTCTCCGCGCAGGGCGGGCAGGACTTGCGCGTGGAGATTGGCTAGCACGAAGGATTCGACGACGGAGTCCGGGCCGGCGTTGATGATACCGGCGGCGACGGAAGCTTCAACGGAGGCCACATCGCCGGTCACCAGGGAGACGTATTTTCCGGGGTCGATGGGATGGGACTCGATGACGTCGACGGCGGCGGCTTTGACCATGGCGTCGCTGGCGCGAATGCCGACAGCTATGGCGGTGAATTCGATCATGCCTAGGACGGACACGGTGTGGGTCTCCGGTGGATGGTGTGGAAGAGAGAGCGGATGGGAGTTATGGGAAGAATGGGAGTTTTGGGAGACGACTGGAGTTCGGGGCGGATTCCTTCTTGGGGGGCGCTAGGGTGCATCGCCGTTCGCGGGTAAAGCTAATCGGGGTGGTCATACCTTCGCCGGTGGGGCTGGCGATGGTGAAGGACGTGTAGCCTTCGCCGCCCATGCCGAGTCCGGCGGGTGTTGCGCCGTTCTTGACGAAGATGGAACAGTTGATGAGCCGGGCCATCTTGCTGAGTTTTTCGATGTTGCGCGAGTGCATGGTGGCGGTGTGACGGCGCCCGCCTTCAAATTGAACCGCGAGGCCGATGGCTTCATCCACGTTGGCGGCGCGGACGATGGGCAGCACGGGCATGAGTTGTTCCGTCCAGAGGAGCGGATGATCGCGGTCGACTTCGCACAGGACGAGGCGGGTCGCGGGGGTGGCCTGGATGCCGAGTTCGTGAAGGATGACGCAGGCGTTCTTGCCGATGAACTTCTTGTTGATTACTCCGTGGCGGCCTTGGCGCGACTCGAAGATAACCGCGCATAGCCGTTCGATGTCGGCGCCGGTAAGTTCGATACAGTCTTCCGCGAGCATGGCGCGCTTGAGTTCGTCGGCGACGGACGCGACGACCACGACTTCCTTTTCCGAAGTGCAGATGATGTTGTTGTCCAACGATGCACCCAGGACGATGTTTCTTGCGGCAAGGGCGATGTCGGCGGTTTCGTCTACGACTGCGGGCGGATTTCCGGGTCCGGCAGCGATGACTTTCTTGCCGGACTTCATGGCTTCGTGAACGACGCCCGGTCCGCCGGTCACGCAGAGTAGCGCAACGCCCGGGTGCTGCATAAGCGCCTGGGCGGACTCGATGGAGGGATCGTCCACACAGGCGATGAGGCCGTTGGGGCCTCCCACGCTTACGACGGCGTCATTGAGAATCGCCGCACAGTGGTTGGAACAGCGCTTGGCGTTGGGATGGGCGTTGAACACGACGGCGTTGCCGCCGCTGACCATGGCGATGGCGTTGTTGATGACGGTCTCGGTTGGATTGGTCGTGGGGATGATGGCGCCGATGACGCCGTGCGGAGCGCGCTCCATCAGCATGAGGCCGTGGTCGCCGCTTTTTGCTTTGGGCTCGAGGATTTCCGGGCCGGGCGTCTTGAGCGTGACGAGCAAGTTCTTCTTGACCTTGTCCTCGGCGCGGCCTAAACCGGTTTCGTCCACCGCTTCGAGGGAGAGTTCTTTGATGTGGGCCTTGGCGGCTTCGCGCATGGCGGCGATCATCGCGTAGCGGAGGCCGAGACTGAGTTCGTTCAGGGCCTCGAATGCGCTACGGGCGCGCGATACGGCGGCGTCCACGCCGGGATGGGCGCTCATGCGCCGCCCTTTCGCCATTTGGTGACACCTTCAACATCCCATGAATCGACGATGGCCATGATGACAGCGTCGCTGGGACGGTCTTTGGTGGCCTCGGTGAGGCGCGCGGAACTGCCGGTGGCGACGAGCACGACTTCCCCCACTCCCGCGCCGACAGCGTCAATGGCGACGACGTAGGCGCCGGTGTCGGCGGCGTCAAGATTGATGTTGCGCACGACCAAGAGCTTACGGCCTTCGAGAGAGGATTCTTTTGCCGTGGAGACCACGGTACCGACTACACGACCTAGTTGCATGGGAAATCTCCCGGAAATTACGAATTAAGAATTGAGAATTACGAATTAAGAACGAGAAACAGGGAACGAAGTCAACTCACGTTGCGCGGCGGCTGAGGACAGTCGCCCTCCCAATCTCCCGCGTTTACCTGCGTTCACCCGAGAGCCTCTTTACGTTCCTATTTCTTTGATTCTTGGGCGGCTTCTTTGGCGCGGCCGAGGGGGAGCGCGAGGTCCACGTTGGCGGCTGGGCGCGGGATGATGTGGACGGAAACCACCTCACCGACGGCGCGGGCTCCGCGTTCACCGGCCTCGCAGGCGGCTTTCACCGCGGCGACGTCGCCACGAACGATCGCGGTGACGTAGCCTCCGCCGATCTTTTCGTAGCCGACCAATTCCACTTTGGCGGCTTTGACCATTGCGTCCGCCGCTTCGACCATCGCGGCGAATCCGCGGGTCTCGACCATTCCAAGTGCATCTGCCATTTGAGTCAATCTCCTTTGTGTTGGTGCGCTGCAAAGTCAATGGGAGTTATGGGACTTATAGGACAAATAGGTCATATACTTTTCAGGGCTTGGATTGCGGCTTCGCTGCCTACTACTACGTCCGCTTCTTCTCCGCCCAGGTGGAGGCGTCCGTAGGCGCCGAAGGGACGGATATCCACCAGGGTCACACGGCTGGCTTTTTCGGCTTCGTTGGCGGCTAGGATGGCGTACGCGGCCGGCTGCGTTTCCAGGATGAAGAGGGTCTGGCCGCCGAGAAGCATGGAGCCGGAGCGGCTCTTATTCACGAGTGCGGCCTGGTAGGAGTCTACTTTGCGGATAACGGTCGAGGAGGCGATCACCGGCTTCTGACGGTCGGCCTCGGTGAGGTCCATGGCCTGGAGGATGGCGTGGCCGGCTTGGCGCACATTGGCCTGGGATTCGGAATGGACCTCGAGGGTGCCGAAGCTGCGTTCGACGACTTGGATGGCGGGCCGGACATCGGTGGCCTTGACGGCGACGTCGAGGAGGCGCACGATTTCCATTCCGGGCGCGACTTCGACGAAAAGCGAGGCCATGCCGGCCACGGGCATATAGCCTTGAACCGTGGAGGCCATGAACGACGCCAATTGGTCTTGCAGCGAGTCGAGTACGAAGAAGCTTCGGAGTTCAGCCATGGACACGCCTCGGTAGTGTTCGGAGCTTCGTTTCACATTCCAGGTCTAGGTCGCGAAAGCGGTGGACGGACACGGACAAACGTGGACGAACACGGACGAACGCTCAATAGACTGGTGTACACCACTTGCGGTACTTCTCGACCTTGCCTTGAACGACTCGGAAATAGAGATCTTGCAGCTCTTTGGAGACCGGGCCGGGTTTGCCCGAGCCAATGATACGGCGATCCACGGAGCGGACTGGGGCGACTTGGGCGCCGGTGCCGGTAAAGAACAGCTCGTCGCAGATATAGAGTTCCGTGCGCGCGATGGGACGTTCGACGACCTCGAGACCCAGCTCGGCCTGGACCAGTTCAATGACGGTGTTGCGCGTGATGCCCACGAGAATGTCTGAATTGGGTGGCGGCGTGATGAGCTTGCCGTTCGCGAGCATGAAGATGTTCATCGCGCTGCCTTCGGCGACGGTCCCGTCTTCACGAAGGAAGACCGCCTCGTCGAAGCCAGCTTGTTTCGCTTCGGTGGCCGCGAGGGCGGAATTGATGTAACTGCCGGTGGACTTGGCGCGGGTAGGGATCGCGTTGTCCGCGATGCGCCGCCACGATGACACGGCAACATCGAGACCGGACTCGATATCGCAATAGTCGCCGAGTTTGATGACGTAACAGCAGAACTTGCTCTCGACGCCGCGCAATTTCGGGCCGAGGGAAAGCTCGCTCTTATAGCAGAGCGGACGAATGTAGACGCCTTCGCGGAATCCGCTGCGCTTGGTGACTTCGACGCAGATGTTTTCGATATCCGCGGCAGTTTCCGGCACTTCCATACAGAGGATGTTGAAGTTGCGCACGAAACGGTCGATGTGTTCCTTCAGCTTGAAGATGAGGATGTTGTTTTCGCTGGGGCAGTAATATCCGCGAATACCCTCGAATAGACCGGTTCCGTAGTTGAACCCGTGAGTCATGATGCTGATGTTGGCGTCCACCGAGGGGATGTATTTGCCCTCGAAATACGCGAATTCCCCAGGAACCATCGTAGCCATGCGCTTGCCTCCCGCGGCGCGCTGAACCTTGGCGGACCGCTTTCATGAACACTCTACCCCAAACGGACGATTCTGTCAATGTAAAATTACATAAGATAGTATAATTAAATACATAATAACTTAATTCGCGCTTCATCGGAGCGAAGTAACGCTTCTTGAACGCGTCCTAGAGTAACTTACTATCATGCACACGGCAGGCGCGTGGATCTAGCTAAACTCGCCCAGAATAGTCAACGTCGCGCTATATGTCCGCTGCGCCCCGGCGACGCGGCGAGACGGCGCGTCTACTTTAGCTCAATGCGCTCTTGAAGTGAATCATTGCTCGAAGGCTACCGAAATTCGTGCGGCAAACGCAAGCGGGAATTCGGGAGATTCCGTGGTCTT
Organism: Candidatus Hydrogenedentota bacterium; assembly: GCA_016215105.1. Lineage (GTDB taxonomy): Bacteria > Hydrogenedentota > Hydrogenedentia > Hydrogenedentales > SLHB01 > JACRLJ01. Next base: position 4,213 of record JACRLJ010000143.1, on the reverse strand, counting down.
TTCATTGGACTTTGGGTTTAGGTTCCCGCTAAACTCAGCCGCTTGTCTTGCGGCTCCGAATCTTGCGCAGACGGGCCAAACATCCAAGATCAGACGCATCCAAACTTGTGCGGGAGGTTCAATGTCGGAAGGACTCTTGAGCGGTAAAAAAGGGGTGGTAATGGGGGTAGCGAACGAAAAATCGATCGCCTGGGCTTGCGCGCAGGCGTGCGCGGCGCAGGGGGCGACCCTGGCGTTTAACTACTTGGGGGAGGCCCTGGAGCGACGGGTCCGGAAATTGGCGGCAGACATTCCCGGTTCAGTTTGTTTTCCGTGCGATGTAACGAAAGACTCGGAAATCACGGAGTTTTTTGAGCATATCAAGTCCGAGTTTGGGACGGTTGACTTCGTGATTCACTCGCTCGCGTTCGCGCAACGCGAGGACTTGACGGGCAAATTCATCGACACGAAGCGGGAGAACTTTCTTCTGGCGATCAACATCTCGGCGTATTCGCTGGTCGCGGTGGCGCGCGAGGCGGCGCCCTTGATGAATAGCGGTGGCAGCATCATCAGTATGACCTACTACGGGGCGGAGAAGGTTATCCCCCACTACAACGTGATGGGCGTGGCGAAGGCGACGCTGGAGGCGAGCGCCCGGTACCTGGCGGAGGATTTGGGGCCCAAAGGCATCCGCGTCAATTGCGTGAGCGCCGGTCCGTTGCGGACGCTGTCCTCGTCGGCGATTGCAGGCATGAAGTTGATGCTCAACACGAATGAAAAGAACGCGCCGTTACGTCGAAACGTGACGCCGGAAGAAGTGGGCAAGACGTCGGTCTATTTGCTGTCCGACTTGGCGTCGGGGGTGACGGGCGAGGTCCTTCACGTGGACTGCGGGTACAATATTCTGGGTATGTACGGCGCGGACATCCTTTCCCAGGAAAAGCAGGGCGAATAAGCGCGAAACCGGCGCATCTTACAAAGGAAGACACGATGCCTAAGACGACGAAGAACGCACTGGCGATACATGGCGGGACGCCGGTCCGCGGGGCCGACAAGAAATGGCCTGGTTGGCCTCAGTTTGACGATACCGAGCGGAAGGCGCTGAACGAGGTGCTGGAGAGCGGTAAGTGGTTCTTTGGCGACCGCGTCACGCAATTCGAGCGCGAATACGCGGACTATCAGGACGCGCGCTTTTGCGTGACGTGCAACAGCGGGACCGCGGCAGCGGAGATCGCGATGCAGGCGCTAGGTATTGGGCCGGGCGATGAGGTGCTGGTACCGGCATATACGTTTATTGCAACCGCAAGTTCCGTGGCGCGTGTCGGGGCTACCCCAATTTTCGTCGATATTGACGATTCGTGGTGCATGGACCCGGCGTTGGCCGAAGCGGCCATCACGCCGCGTACGAAGGCGATCATGCCGGTACATTTCGGAAGCCAGGTGTGCGACATGGACCGGTTCAACGCGCTGGCGCAGAAGCATAATTTGAAGATCATCGAGGACGCGTGCCATTCCTGGGGATCGAAGTGGAAGGGCAAAGGCACGGGCGCGCTGGGATTTGGCGGCGTGTTCAGCTTTCAGGCGAGCAAGAACATCACGGCGGGCGAAGGCGGCGCGATTCTAACGGATAACGAGGAATTCGCCGACGCGTGCAAGTCGATCACGAACTGCGGACGGGCGAAAGGGTCGGTTTGGTACGGGCATGTGCTGCTGGGCACGAACGCCCGGATCACGGAATTTGCGGCGGCGCTGCTATCCGCGCAGCTCTCGCGTTTGCAGGAGCACACGCTGCGCCGGCAGCGCAACGCGGCGATTCTGAATAAGGAACTCGGCGCGATTGAGGGCTTGATTCCGCAGCCGGGCGATAGCCGAATGACGCAGAGGGCGTATCACCTTTACTGCATGCGCATGGACGATAAGGCGTTTGGATGTTCACGCGAGCAGATGGTGGAGGCGGCGCGCGCGGAGGGTCTGCCGATTGGACCGGGCTACGCGGTACCGCTGTACAAGCAGCCAGTGTTCGCGGAGCGCAAGGGGACGCCAGACTATACGAAGTGCCATTGTCCCGCAACCGAGGATCTCTGTTACCGGACCGGCACGTGGTTTGGGCATCCCAATCTCCTCGGGTCGGAGGAGGATATGTACGATATCGTGGCGATATTCAAGAAGATCAAGGAAAACGTCTCCCTGTTAGCCAAGTAAACGATCTGCGCGCAGCGCGGGAGCGATAGAGTGGTCGATAGGATGAAGACCGGCGCCGCCAAGAAGCGGAAAGAGCGCGGCGTGGCAATGACGGAAACGTGCCCGCACTGCCGCTATGAGCATCCGGCGGGCGAAGAATTGTGTTCGATTTGCGGCTACCCGTGGAAATGGAATCTGCAGACCGGCGATGCAAGACGCAAGACCGGGACGGGCAGGTCCCGGCGGCGAGTTTAGGTTGAGTCAAACCGATGGGACGCCGGTTTTCCGCCAGAGCAGGATATCGCGTAATTGGAGGTCTTGGCGCTCCGACCGGCGGGTGAGGACACCCGCCCTCCCGAACTCTGCGTGTGGGTCTGGGACCGGGTAGATAGGGCGTGCAGACAGGATTCCGGGTGTGGTAAAGTAAGGGTACCTGCCTTTGAACAGGAGCGGGGTTCGGTTTTCACTCACGATGTAAGGCGGCGGGCGCGCCGCAGGAGTACGATTCATGATTGCGCTGCAAAAGATACTTACCTATGCCGTAAAACACGGGGCTTCGGACGTTCACTTGACCGTGGGCAGCCCCCCCGCCATTCGCGTGGATGGGGATATTCGTTTTATCGGCGAAGATCACGTTACGCCGGACGACAATGACCACTACTTGCGCGAGATATTGAGCGCGAGGCAGCTCGATTTGTTCGAGAATTCCGGTGACTATGACCTTGCCTACAGCGTTCCCGGCTTGGGGCGGTTTCGTGTGAACTGTCTGCGTCAGCGCGGGTCGATCGGTATTGTGATGCGTCACGTGAAGGGGAAGATCCTCAGTTTCGAGGCATTGAATCTTCCTCCGGCGATGGAGACTATCGCGGAAATGCGGCGCGGACTCGTTTTGATTACGGGAACGACCGGTAGCGGCAAGTCCACGACTCTGGCGTCACTGATTGACAAGATCAACGATATGCGGCGGGTGCATATCGTGACTATCGAGGACCCAATCGAATTCCTGCATGTCAATAAGAAGAGCATCATTACCCAGCGGGAGATTCAGTTAGACACGGCCAATTTCTCGACGGCGTTGCGCGCGGCAATGCGCGAAGATCCGGACGTGATTCTGATCGGTGAAATGCGCGATGCGGAGACCTTTGGCGCGGCCATGGCGGCGGCGGAAACCGGTCACTTGGTGTTCAGCACACTGCACACCACCAATGCGATGCTTACCATTGACCGTATTCTGGACCTGTTCCCGAGTACGCAGCAGGATCAGGTTCGGTCGCAGATTGCGCTGCAATTGCGGGCGTGCGTGGCCCAGCGCTTGCTGCCTTCGGCGGATGGCAAAGGGCGCGTTCCGGCCATCGAGGTCATGTTCAATAATCCGGCCATCGCGGCGCTGATCCGGGAGAATAACGTCAAGCAGATTCCTCTGGCCATTACGGGCGGCAAGGAAGATGGCATGCAGACGTTCAATATGAGTCTGGTGGACCTGATCAAGCGGAAACTCATCACGGAAGAAGAAGGACACTGGGCGTCGGATAATCCCGACGAACTCAAGATGAACCTGCAGGGGATCTTCCTGAGCCAGGGCCGTGGCGGTATTCTGAAGCGGTAGAGAAAAGAACAATTGACAATTGACAATTAGGAGTCTAGGCAATTAAGAGTCATTGCGCTAGGCGGGTTTGTCGTAGATGAGTCCGGAGCCTTTGTGGGGGTCGTGGATGGTTAGGCCTCGGGCGTCGAAGCAGGCGGTGACGGGGGCGCCGAGGCCACGCTGGGTGTAGTCGTAGTTGCGGCGCATAACTTCCCTGGCGGCATGCACGATGAGGACCGAGAGACGCGCTTCAACCGCATCGGGGTAGGTTCCGCGAATATCGTCCAAGGACTTGCCGAGGAACTTCATTTCCGCAACTTTCTCGACACACGCGACGAGACTGTCCACGCCGTATCCGACGTAGGCTAAGGAACCGTCTTCGCGTTTGACGTCGCGGGTGAAATGCGTGTTCCGGGTACGTGTTCCCTGCCCTGCTTCGGTGTATCGCAGCCCGCGGTACTGGCTATC
>JACRLJ010000142.1 GCA_016215105.1 Candidatus Hydrogenedentota bacterium | reverse complement strand
TTTAAGGAGCTTCAGTTTTGATTGACTACATTAATTGGAGGTGGCGTGGGCCGCGACGGGGTCGAGGTGATCGGCGAGACAGACCGGAATCAGGCGGCCGTTGCGGACGGTGGCGTCGGGGCAGTTCTTGCACATGTCGAACTCGCCGTTCTCATTGAGCACGGGGAGTTCTTGGAAAGCGATACGGAAGCAGTGCATGTTTCCGTTGCGCAGAACGGCGCGGAGAAAGGCGAAACACTCTTTTATGGCCGACGCTGAGAACGAGAGCAAGGCATAGGGAATGAACAGGGCTAGCGTGGCGACGGGGGTCGGCAGCACGCTGAAACGGTACCGTGCGCGATGCAGCCGGGATACGCCGCGGTGGACGTCCAAGGCGCGCCGGTGCTTGGGCTGAAGGAAGAGACGGCTGCAGGTGCCCTTTGGATTCACCGTTACGTTGGCGAAATAGGTCATCCATCGCAGGGCCTGCGGGTTATTGGAGGAAGGCACGTACCACATGGGGCGTATGCCTTCGCGCTCGAACAGGAAGTCGTATACCTCCCGGTTCTTGATCGTCAACCCGTCGTCATCGCAATCTTCGTCGTGGTGGCCGTTAATGGACTGCAGATAGAGGGTACATAACACGTCCCGGACGCCAGCCTGATGGCAGAACTGCATGAACGCCGGCATTTCTTCGAGCGTGTTCTTGTAAACGGTCAGCGCGAGGTAGGGTTCAATGCCCGCTTCCCGGCATCGGGCGATGTAGAGCCAGCGCAGCGAATTGAGTTCCTCTTCGGACTGTACGTCGGCGGTGTCCGGGCGATTGTGCTGGTGCGAATCGATGTGCATCCGAATCGCGAACACCCCCGCCCGCTTATAGTCGTTGAGGAGTTCTTTGGTCAAACGCGAGGCATTGGTAAGGATAACAGGGTGAATACCTTTGCTGGCGATGTAACAAATGATCTCGGCGAGTTCAGGGTGGAGGGTCGGCTCGCCGCCGAGCAAGGTGATGCTTTCGAGGCGCCGCTCGCGTGCGGCGAAGTCCACTTCTTCCTTTACCAACTCGACGGGCTTGGTGTAGGTCATCTTGCTCTTGTAGCAGCCGTGACACGCGATATTGCACATCTGGTTTACTTCGATGGTCGCGTGCGGCACCGTCGCGGCTTGCCACGGCACTTCTATGGGAAAGTCTCTACTCATTCTTCCACGAACCCCGCCACTTCCGAGCGTCTTGCGCCTATTCTGCCACCGCAGAAGCGCGATACCGTTACTCTGCGCGCGTGATTATCATTCCCCCTTCCCGCACGACCCTCTGCCGGGTAGAAATCCCGTCCGGCCAGACAGATCGCGGCCGGCAAGCCGCTCTGCCGTCCCTAATAATACTGTCCCGGCGGTCAAATGTCACGCGGCGCGGCCGGATGGACCGGGAATCGACGCAAATTGGCTGGCGTTGGGTGGTCAGGCTTTGACGGCGTTGGGCGAAATCTCGGTGACGGTAATCTTGTGGGTGGGCGGCGCAGGCAGGGGGGTGGGATTGTGCCGCGCTTCGGTGCCGGCGATGAGTTCGCCGTAAAACGCGTTGTTCTGTTCCTTGAGGCGCAGGTGGCGGTGGCACACGGCGCATTCGAACTCGGAGTCGAGTTCGGCGCCTTCCGGGATGGTGACATAGGTGCTGCAGAACGGACAAGCCACGCTCTTGGCGTCTTTGAAATAGTCCTGTAGCACGCGAACGATACTGCCCTCGCGATAGGCCTTCAGCATGGCCTCGACGCATGTCGGGTCGAACTGCGTGCCGCTGCCCTTCTGGATTTCGGCGATGGCGATCTCGGGATCGAGCCCTTTTCGATAGGGACGATTGCTGGTCATAGCGTCGAAGGTGTCGGCGACCGCAAGCAGTCGTCCTTCGATGGGGATCTCGTCTCCCTTCAGGCCGTAAGGGTATCCTTTTCCGTCGTAGCGCTCGTGGTGATAAAGCGCGTACGGGATCATCGGCACCAGGAAGTCACTGTCACGCATGATGCGCGCGCCGCGCTCGGGATGCACCTTCATTTTGGCAAATTCTTCGTCGGTCAAGCCGCCGGGTTTGCGCAGGATCGCGTCCTCGATGGCGATTTTGCCGACGTCGTGCAGCACGCCGCCCATTTCACACCGCTTGAGATCGTCTTCGGGCCAGCCGAGGACGTGGGCCATCGCCAAGGCGAAGTTGGTGACGCGCCAGGTGTGACCGACTGTATAGTGATCGCGCGCTTCGACGGCGTTGGCCACGACGATCAGCGTGTCGTGGTAGGCCTTTTCGAGCTTGGCCACGTACTGCGCGTTCTTGATGGCGATGGCGGCGGGCCCGGCCAGGGCAACCAGCATTTCGAGGTCGCTTTGGACGAACGCGTTGGTGGTGCCGCGGGTGTCAACATAGACGACGCCGAGCGTCTCATCCTGATAGGCCAACGGCGCGCACATGGCGGATGAAATGTTCTGCGCGATGATGCTGGCGCCGGCGTCAAACCGGGAGTCATCGGCAGCGTTGTAGGTGATGACGGCTTCGCCGTGATCGCAGGCCCGGCTCACGATGGTGCTGCTGATGGTGATGGCGCCAGCGCCCAGCCCCGACTTGACGTATTCGGTGATCAGTTCGCCCGTTGCGGCGTCTCTCAGCAATATCACGCCGCTGTGGGCGGGAACCAGCGTAAACACCTGGTCCATGACTCGGGAAAACAAATGCTTGAGATCCCGCTCACTAATGATGATGCGGCAGGCTTCATAGACCGCCGCAAGGCGGGCCTGCGCACTCTTGAGTTGATCCGCGCTGGCCGAATCTTTCGGCGCGCGGAAGAAGGTCTGATATACGTTTTGCGCGTCATTCGCCTGGAGGGAACCGGTCGCGTCCTTATTGAAGCGAACACCGCTGGAGGGCACATCGGCGGGGGTGGAATCGGACTCATAGCCCTCGAAACGAATCTCAATCGAGCCAATCTTAATCACATCGCCGTCAGACAAGCGGCATTCCAGGATGCGCCGGTTACCGATGTAGGTGCCATTGCCGCTTCCGAGATCTCGGATGATCGTTCCCGCCGGCGTCTGCTCGATAATGGCGTGCTGCCGGGACACCTGGAGATCGGCGACCTGGAACGTGCAGTCGGGATTGCGGCCAATCGTCAGCTTGCCCTTTATATCAATGAGCTTTCCCTGGTAGGGGGCGGATTGAACGACGATACGTTCCCGTTTCATGACGCCTTTTCTCCAGTCAGATTACACCGCGCAATCTGATAACAATTCAAACCATCCGCCCAATCCACATATTTCACCGCGTGCGCAGCCTGACCGGTAGTTCGCCGCTGCCGGGGCGTCGCTGCCGCAGATCGGAAACACCCGAGTATACAGCCTTGCGGTCTCGTTGTCAGCAATTCCCTCGTTATTCGCGACAATGGCGCCGATCGCGAAGCCACGCTGTAAGGGAAGCCTTCGCTGCCGTCCGGCTGTAGCAAGATTTAGCTTTCCAGGCAAGACTATCGAGGAAAGCACAATTCTTTCAGTTGACGTCCTGATTCGACAGTCTTCAGGTAGCTGCTGCCGGACGCCCATCTGTTTTGTCACTTTCATCCTATTTGGTTGGTTATAACATACCCCACGTCCCGGTGCAACGGTCATTTGTCCCCGCCGACAGTGCCTGTGTTGCGGGGGTGTGATTATCTACATTTAGTGCTTGGGGCGTCCGAAAAATACAACAAATAGAGATTAATTGCTTGACAGCAATCCCTAGCCGCGCTAGAATGGGTACCAGAATCTATAGTTTACTATGCTGGGCCTACGTGGCTTGGCGGGGCTTTGACGCAGTCTTGGTGTCCGGCCGCCCGACACAGCGTCTGCTGGCGCTGGATCGGGAGCGGTTCAGATCGTGGAACTATGTGCTGCTCCGTCGCTTAGCTTCTATGGCAGCGCCTTTGCACGTGATGCTGAGACGTTGTCGGCAGCGAGGTTACACGGTAGACGGCCAGATCGCGGCTAAGCGCCAGGATGATTGAATCAGCGGACCTTTTACGCAGGTTCCGGGAGCGAGAAGTGGGTTTTCGTGGACGCGGATACAAACCCAAAGCGGCCAGGCCGCAACTCCAAAGTCAATGGCAATACTTCTTCGTAAGCGACATCCGCGCGAAGCGTATGGAAGGCGCCGGCCAAGAAGCGACAGCGTGGACGGAGACCGGGGATGAGCGTTTCGACGCTTCCAGGCATGGGAGTGGCCCGTCACGGTGAAGTATTCGATCCGTTTGAACATTGGTTCGATGTTGGCAGAACGGCGAACGCGGGCAGGTGGTAGTGTATGAATGACACGCAGTCGTTCCTGAGCTTCTTCGGATTGCGCGAGCAGCCCTTTGCCGCTACAGCGGATCCGGCCTACTTTTATGCGACCCGAGAACACAAAGAGTGCCTCTTTCGACTGTGGAATAGTATCGATGAGCGGCACGGAATTGCCGTGGTGCTGGGCAACTATGGAACCGGCAAGACCACGTTGCTTCGCAAGCTCATCACCGGCATGGCCAGCGACCGGGAGAAATACAACACGGCGATCATAGGCTCGCCCATTCCGTCGTGGACCAGCTTCTCGCTGCTTGAAGCCATTATTGCGCAGTTTGACTTACAGCCCAAGACGCGATCCTTCGTGAACTACATGGAGTCGCTGAATCAGTACTTGCTCGCGAACCGCCACCGAGTCACGACGCTAATCATTGATGACGCTCAAAATCTCAACAAGCGCGGCCAGCTTGAATTGTTGCGGCTTGTGCAAAATCTCGAAACGCCGCAGCACAAGCTCCTGAATCTGGCCTTATTTGCCCAGATGGAGTGGATCGCGGTGTTGAACGCCGCGCCCAACTTTGCGCAGCGTGTCAACCTGACGTACACGCTGTCGGCCCTGGATGTCGAAGAGACGGAGGCGTTTATCCACTTTCGTCTGCGCCAAGCCGGAGCGGCGGATCCGGGAGGTTTTTTCACGCGCGACGCGGTGCGCCTCATTCAGGCCTACGCCGAAGGGAGCCCCCGCGTCACCGTAACTCTTTGCCGAAATGCGTTGCTCGTAGCAGCGTACACCGGCGCCCGTCCCATCGGGGCGGAAGTGATCCTGCATCCAATCGAAAAGACAACCCTGCCTGACACCGAGAAGCGCACCCGCGTCGTTCGGGAAGTTGCCGCGTTGCGGATGCCTTCAGTCACGCTTCCGGGAGCGAGTCCGCCATCGGAGGAAAAGGCGCCGGAGTTTACCGCCGCGCCGCTACTATCGGCGGCGGCCATACCGAGAACGGCGAGCGCAATTGAAGAACGGGCGTCTCGCCTGCTGTTGAAGGCGGCAAAAGCGCGGCAGGACATCAACCGTGGGAATCTATGACGTCAGACCCTCAAAAAGCATCCGATAGCGCCCCGCAACCCGCTCAGGATCTCGTGCGGGGTATGCAGCGGGTGGGGGACCATCTCTTGGCCGGGATGGAGGAGGATAGCCGCGTTCAGAGCGGTGTGCCTGACGAGCATCTTTCGGATGACTTGGACTTCATTCAGATGACCGGCTTGGCGCGTCCAAGTTCGCTCGCGGATAATGGCGCCGAGGTGTCATTCGCAAGCCGGCTTGACCCGTCCGGGTCACTGAGTTTCTATGAGCAGGGGGTTGCCGACGTTGACACGGCGCTGACGCCTCGCCATCGAATGGACGCGGAGGATGTGGCCGCGTCAATGGCGGAGAGGATTTCCGAGGCGCGGGGTCCCCACGAAAACTACAGTATCGACGACCTGAAACAGATCATCAGTGAATTGTCCCAGCCGAGTGCGGCGCTCGAAAGACCCGTTTCCGACGTGGAAAGACCGGTGGAGGCCGGCGTCCGCGGCCCCGCGCAGGCGTCCGAGCCGGACGGCTTTGGCGGCGATGCGGCTGGCGACAGTCCGGGCGGCCGCGCAGAGCCGCCCGAGACGCCGCAGACTATTTTGGTGTCCAAGACAGACTCGCTGTCCGAGTTGCTCGAGCGCGAACTGGCAGCCCAGCCGATCGGTTCGACGCCTGACCCGGAGCCTCAAAGCGACACCGAGCACGCGCCCGAAACGCAGGAACTGAGTCCGCTATTGGAGCCGGTTCGTGAGTCTCCTGAGACCCCGTCGCTCGAACCGGTCTCTTCGATTAATGACTTTGAGCCGCTCGGAGACTTGTCGGCAGTTTTCGACGATATCATTCCCGGACCCACCGGCGGCCTCGCGGAGCGCTCGGAGGACGCGGAGGTGACTGCGGGAGTATCGCAGGCGCCGCCCCCAAGCGATCCGGAAGAGGCCAAGCCTTTCAGCCATGACTTGGTGGAAGTCGAGCGCTTGTTGAAAGCACTCCAGGAACAGCCGCGCGACGTGCCCGCGTCCAGCGTCCCGGCGCCGGCGATGTCCGGCCCGCAGGCGGCCCCGCGCGCCGAGTATGGCGCTGGTGGATCTGCCGCGCCGGAACCGGCCGAACTGTTTGGCCAGGAAAAAGACGAATCGGTTTACCGCCGTCCCCAGGACCGGCGCCGCAAGCGCGCGACCCGTGTGCGCGGACGTTTGCGGCGGCGCTTGCTGCGCCTCGCGGTATTGGGCGGGTTCTTGCTGGTGGTGGCGGCGGCCGGATACTTCGTGTTCCGCTGGTCGCAGCGCGGTCTTGCCACACCGGAATCGACGCTCTCGAACGCCGCGGGGCTTGCTGCGAAAGGAAGCTACGGTGACGCCGCAAGCGCGTATGGGGACTTTGTGGCGCGGAATCCGAATCACGCCAAGCGTCCGGACGCTCAGTTCAGCGCCGCGTTCTATTTGCAGATTGCTCCTTCTGACGCTTCCGCTTCTGACGCGAGTGTAACGGGCGCAGCCCGGTTGGAGCAGTCCCTGAAACAGTTCCAGCAGTTTATCGAGGACAACCCGCTTCACGCGAAAGCGCCTCGGGCCAAGACCTTGGCGGGGTTATTGCAGTACCGCCTGAAACGGTACAAAGAGGCGGTGGATCAACTGCACAGTCCTTCATTGCGCGCGGAAGATCCCAACGCGTCACTTGTCATCCTGCGGACGCTGGCCAGTTCGTATGCGCGCTTGGGCGACTTCGAGTCCGCTCGCTCGGCCTATCTGCAGGCAGCGTCGCTGCCGGACAACTATTCGCCCGACCGGGACTATCAGGAACTGAGCGACCTGTGCAAGAGCATGGCGGACCAAGCTTCGACGCCGGAGGAGAAGCGCCGCTATCTCGATCTGTACGCCGAGCAGTTGTCGCATGCGATTCTTGCCCCCGGTATCGATCCCGTTTCCAAGAAGCGGCTGCAGAGCCTCTTGGCTACACGTCAGCCCGACGCCGAGGCAGCGCCGGACGGGACCGCGGCGCCGGCGGCAAAGCCCGCGCCCGCGCAACCGGCGCCGGTCGCGGCTCCGCCCGCGGCCACCGGCGCGGCGGAACCGGCTCAATCCCCCGCGTCCGCGCTGGACCGCCCCGCGCCAGCAGCCCCATCGACGCTCAACGCGGAACCCGATCCCCGGCTCGAGGCGCAACAGCTTAGTCCGAGCGCCCCACCAACGGCGCCTCCGCAGACCGACGTTAAGGAATCACGATAATGCGACGAAGAATGGTCCAAAGGCTTCTCGACAGCAGGTATCCTGCAATTGGCGCTCGAGATGACGACGCAAGATTCGTCCGGAGATCTATGATGAAGAGTAAGGCGGCCCGAGGCGCGGCCATTGCCGCGTGGGTATGGGTGTTTTGCGCGGGATTTCCGTGGAGCGCGGCGGCCGTCGACGAGCCGCCCTCGGCTCCCCTGGATACCAAGGGATTGGAGCCAGGGACATCCGCTTCTCTGGGTGAATCAACCCCCAAGGGTAGCGCGCCGTTGAGTGTCGGCGACTTTCTGTTCGTCGACGTATACCGACATCCGGAGTTGTCCACCGGCGCGCAGATTGATCCACGCGGGAACATCAGCCTGACGTATGTCGGGAGCATACCGGTGGCGGGACTCAGCGAGGGGGAGGCGTCCGCGCGCGTAACGATGGAGATGTCCAAGATTCTCAAGAGCCCTCGGGTCACCGTTTCTCGCGGATCCGGAAGACCGCATGAGGGCGGACGCACCTCGGAAATGGCGTTGGAAATCGTTCCGCTGCACAACGCGAACGCCGAATCACTCAGCAAGACGCTTCAGGGGATGTCTTCGGAAGGCGGAAGCATTTCGGCGGATATCGACACGAACACCCTGATCGTGACGGACACGCCGGCCGCGATCAAGAACATTCAGTCCGCTGTGGCGCGTTTGGACGACATGCAGAGCCAGCTTTCGCAAGTGAAGATCGAATCGAAGATCGCCGAGGTCCGCGGCGGCGCGATGAAAGAACTGGGCATCCGGTGGTTCACGCAGGGCAACAAGGCAAACGGCGGGTACTACCCCATGCCCACCCAGGACCCGGGTCTGAACGCGGCGCGCGGCCAGCAGAGCTCGATCGCAAATGAGCAGGTGGGCGGCATAAGCACCACGAATGGCTTGAATAGCCTGGGGCGGCGCTTTGTGAATGAACCGCAACTCGACCGCCGGATGACTCTCCCTGTGCAAATACCCGCCGTGGGGCAGTTGTTCCTCGGTTACTTGAACAAAGGGGTTGACGTGGGCGTAATGATTGATGCGTTGGTGGCCGAGAACAAGGCCCAACTTCTGGCGAATCCGATGATTCTCACCGTGAATCACAAACTTGCCGACATCAAGATGGTGGACGAGTACCCGTATACCAATCTTTCGACTGATCTCGCCGGCCGGAGCAACTACCTGACCCGATTCATGCCGGTGGGTATCGAGCTGTCCGTCACCCCGCACGTGCTTAACGATGAAGGGGGCGCGTATGTGAAGCTCGAACTGGAACCCCAAGTGTCCTTCACGATCGGTTCGAGCGGTGGGGTGCCTATTCGATCGGTCCGCAGTTCCAAGAGCGTCGCCAACGTGCGCAGCGGTCAGACGCTGGTCATTGGGGGGATTTTCAGTGACGACATGAAAGACACCGAGAATCGAGTGCCGGGATTGGGTAAGATTCCGGTGATTCAGAACTTTTTCAAGCATACGGAGAAGAACAAGGTTCGCACGGAGTTGATGGTGTTTGTCACGCCGACCGTGTACGATTCACCCGAGCAGGTAACTTGGGAAAAGATGATCGACGTGGACACGATGGCGGCGAAAGACACGACGGCGCAAGCGCCGGCGCGCGCGGAAGCGCGAAAGGACTAGCCAGGGATGGCAGCCGAACTTCACGGCATTGAACAGGCCGCATCCAAAAGCAGGGAAACGCAACTGCGCTTTGTGATGAGTGTCGGCGGACGCCGTTGGAAGATGATCACCGCGTTTACGATCGGGGCCGCGTTGTTCTGGGGAATTGTGGGGTACGTGCGCAATCCGGCGCTGGTTCGATATGCCGCGGCTACCGATGTCATCGTGAAGGAAAACCCGGGTGACAAGGCGCTGCTCCAGGTAGTCGGCGGGTCGGCGTTGACACAGGCTACGCCCAAAGGCCTTATCCAGCTCGTAGGGAAACGCGAACTGGCCGAGGAGGTTGCGCGCGCGCTGGTACAGGAAGAGATCGCCAACCATGGCGGCGGGGCGACGGTCAGCAAGGACGACGAGTATGCGTCCCGCGCCGACTCGGTGCAGGCCGCGTTGGAAGTCCGAGACGATCCGGCAAGCGCCGGAATTATTCATCTCACGGCGCGTAGCGCGAATCAAACCGAGGCGTACTCGATCGCCGATATCGCCGCCCGCGTCTTTACGAGCCGAGCCCGCCAAATGCAGGTCGAGCAGGAAGAGCAGACGTACGACCTCATCAAGCACCAGCTTGAGGAGCTTCGCGCGAGCCTGGAGAAGGC
>JACRLJ010000148.1 GCA_016215105.1 Candidatus Hydrogenedentota bacterium | reverse complement strand
TGACGCGGTCGTAGATCGTGAGTATCGAGGTGAATCCGGCAAGTTCCGCGTATTTGACCGCGCCTGCGTGGCCGTTGTTGTCGCCGGGCACACAAAACATGCGGACTTCCATGTCCAGGGCTTCTTCGATTACACGGCGGGCCTGAACTACTTCCGTGTCGCCGTTGTTCAGCGTTACCCCGCAATGGGTCAGGCTGTGGCACGACACGCCCCAGCCTTCCTTGCGCAGATCGTGAATTTGAGCCTTCGAGAGGATCATCATCTTGTCATAACTGCTGCCGGGCAGGTCGCGCGGAACACCGATCTGGCCCGACACCAAGGCGAGGTGACCGGGTACGCCATACTTGCGGTGGATGGGCAGCGCGTACTTCAGCAGATCTTCGCAGCCTTCGTCATAGGTAATCGAATAGACCCATTTCTTCCCGTGCTTCCAAGTCATCACAATGCTCCGCAGTGTAGTGAATCAAATGCTATTTGCGAGAACGCCAAGAGCGAAGCGAAAACCCGGGACTGACTCGCTTTTCGGTAGTTTGAAAAGCGTGTCTGTCCCCGTTTTTCGCGGCATGTACGCGCAAGTATACGTTGCAGCTAGCATCAGTCAATACAGTGGTTTCAAACGTTCCGCGGTTTCACCAACTCGCCGTAATAGTCGGGCCGGCGAATCACATCGAACATGGTGCGCATGTTTCCGCCGTAGCCCTCGCCCCAGAACTGCATGCGCCATTTGGGGTCGAAGTCCGCTATCGCCACGCCCTCCTGATGCGCGGTCGAGACGATGATACGCCCGTCGGGCGCGATTACTTTGGCGTAGCCCATGTTCTTGCCCGCCAGGAACGGCTTCGATATGTAGCGGGACAACGCGAAGTACATCTGGCTGTCGATAGCGCGGGCCTTCTCAATGCTTTCGAGCATGTCCCCGGTGTAATCGAGGTACATGGTCGGCACACACACCAGGTCCGCGCCTTTCAGACCGTAAATGCGGAACATTTCCGGAAAGTGAATATCCATGCAAATCGCAATTCCGAGCCGCACGCCCTCAAAATCGAATACGGGAAACGGATCGCCGTTCACGGGCTCGGTAAGTATCGCTTCTTCCGACGGCGCCGGGTGGACTTTGCGGTAGAGGCCAAGCAGTTCGCCCGACCGGCTCAGCAGGAAGCCTGTGTTGGCGTGGCGTTCGCCAGTGCGCACGGAGAGCGTGGACACAACGCCAATTCGGGATTTCGCAGCCTGCTCGCGAAACCGGACAAACGCGGGATGTTCTTCGAGCGTGTGTTGACCGTATGCGCCTCCCGCGATGACGTCGGTCTCTTCGGGAAGCACGATTAGGTCCGCGCCGCGCTCACCGGCGTCGGCAATCGCTGCCACCGCGCCGTCAATCACGGACGGGGCGTTATTGTCCGCGGGTATCGCGATAGACGCCACCGCGAGTCGAAATAACTTGGGCATGAGACTACTCTCCTTGGGCGATCGCGACGAACCGGATAGCCTATCGGATGCGGCGAGGACGCCGCACCTACTTTAACCACTCGTCCAGGTGGCGCGCGACGAACGCGTCGTCGTTCAAGTGCGGATACGCGGCGTAGACGCGATCGATTTCCTCCATCTGCCCCGGCGAAAGCTCCTCGCGCGGTTTGAGACACCACCGACCGGCCAGAAGCCCTTGACGGCGCAACACCTCATGAATTCCCGCGATACACCCCGCGAACGCGTTTTGCGCATCGAAGAACGCGGCGTTCGAGTCGGTAACCTCCGCGGCCCGGGTGAGCAGTTCGGGAGGAATGTTCTCGCCGGTCTCGTGGATGTGGCGGCACTCCTCAAGCAGATGCACCGCGGGGCGCGTCCAGCACGCCCAATGGCCCAGCAGGCCGCCGGCGATACGCAGGCGGATGCGCATGCCGTTGACGTGGAAACGGAAGGCGGTCAACAAGTCGGCCACAATAGCGTCGTCGTTGCCGGTATACAACGCGATCTCGCTCGCGCGTCCGCTTTCGGCCACGCCGCGCAACACGTCGAGAGTCTGGTAGCGGTTGAAGGGCGCCATTTTGATGGCCACGGCGTTCTCAATCTCGGCGAACGCCCGCCAAAACGCTATCGGCAGAATGCGGCCGCCCACGGCGGGTTGAAGATAGAAACCCATGATGGGAATGACTTCCGCGACGGCGCGGCAGTGCGTGACCAGTTCGTCGATGGACGCTTGTTTGAGCGCGGCGAGGCTAAGCAGCCCGATGTGGTACCCGCTGTCGCGCAGGAAGGCCGCTTCACGCACGGCTTGAGCCGTAGGGCCGCAGACTCCGCCGACCTTAATCAAAGGCTTGCCGAGTTCCAGCGCGCAGTCATCAACCGTTTGACCGGCCAACTCGATCACCGGCTCGAACAGTCCATGGCGGGGTTCGCGAATCTCGAATTGCGTGGTGTGTACTCCCACGGCCACGCCACCCGCGCCGGCCGCGCAGTAGTATCGCGTTAGCGCGCGCTGCCGCCGCTCGTCGAGCTTCCGTTCCGCGGTGAGCGCAAGCGGATGCGCGGGGATGGCGGCGCCTGTGCGGAGCGCATCCAAAATATCAGCGGGTGGTAACGGATTGGCCATATCAGAATTTCCCGTCGCGCGTTTCGAAATGCGTTGGCTTGCCCAGGGTATGGCCGCCGGCCTTAACCCAATGAGCCACCCAGTCCATCAGTGTTTCCAGGTTCACCTCCGGCAGACCGAACAGACGGTGGCATTCTGACGCGTCGCTAATGAGCGCAGTCTGCGACTCCTCGCCAACGAAATTGGGCGTGCGGCCAAGACGCGCGCCAAGTTCCCGCGCAAGCCATCGCACGGAGACTTTTTCCGGCCCGGTTACATTGAGAATGCGGGGTGGCGAGTCGGCGAGTTCGAGGCATTGAAGCGCCACGCGATTGGCGTAGCCCTGCCAGACGAGGTTCACGGCCGCGTTGCCGATGTCGACCGGTTGGCCTTCCCATACGCGCGCGGCGACATCGAGCATCACGCCATAGCGCAGCTCGGCGGCATAGTTGAGCCGGTAATGAACGACCTTCGCGCCGAGTTCGTGCGAGGCATAGTCGAACATGCGTTCCCGTCCCAGGCATGACATGGCGTATTCGCCTACGGGACCCGGCGGCGTGGCCTCGGTCGACCCGCGCGAATCGAGCGGCTCAAACGGATAGATGTTGCCCGTGGAAAATGAGACGATTCGGGACTTGGCAAAGCGCCGTCCGGCGAGGCCGGCCAGGTAGACGTTGGTCGCCCAGGTGTTCCACTCAGCCCCGGTCGAGCCAAATTTCCGTCCGCACATGTAGAGCACGTTTTCCGCGTCCGGCAGCGTGTCCAGCGCGCCCGGAGCGAGCAGGTCGGCCGCGATGGTCTCGATACCCCACGCATCCAACTGGACGCGCGTCTGCGGCGAGGAGAACGACGATACGGCGACGACTTTCCGCGAAACGCCGGAGTCCGCCACGGCCCGCGCCGCCAAATGGGCCAGACTGGGCCCCATCTTGCCGCCGGCGCCCAAAATAAGGATGTCCCCGTCGAGACGGCGCATCATTTCGATCAGCGCCGGAGACGGCTCGGAGAGTCGATCTTCGAGTTCGGCTATTGATGCAATAGCGGAAACGCTCATGCCGGAACCCGGGAGTAACGCGCCTTCATGTAATGACCATCCATGTCCAATGCTCTAACTTATTTCTGCGTCCGCGTCGCGGCTATTCCTGCTCCCATCGTCGAAAACATGCGTCGATGAGCGGGCTAGCAACCTAGACGGACAGACACACCACCAACATTCTCGCCCAGAATGGATAGCCATCGAGCGCATAGAGAACCCCAAGCACAACCGCGAGAAAACAGAGCGTACCTAGAAGCCTCGCCACCGGTTTCTTCATCCTCACTTCCTCCACAATCGCGGCGCTAAGGTATCCTGTAAGTATACCCATACACTATCGCGCAAGCCACTGCACAAGCCATCCCACAATCCGCGCGTAAGGATCCGTGCGTTTGCTATATGCCCCAGTCAAATGGCGTTATCACCTACACATATAACATCAAGAGAGGGGCACAACGTGGCTTGGGCATCTTGCCCAAGAACCTTGGCCTGGAAGGCCAAGCCACATCACACACGTTGATTACGCGCGGATTGCTGCCAATTGCCAAATCCCGCAAGGGATGATCGGAGAGTAGCCGGGGGTGACCAAAGGGAACCCCCGGAACACGAAAACACAAATCTGTCAGCCCCAGCGGGGCGTAGCAGCGCCGGCGCATAGCTTGCGGTACACCGCCGCCGGTAGCTACAATACCCGCCGACCTCACAACGACTACGCCGGCCTCGGCATGGGAGATAGCAATCATGAAATCAGATGCGGGATGTTTTGGACTCATTGTTGGCAACCGGGGATTCTTTCCGGACGCATTGGCCAAGGAAGGCCACGATTTCATGACCGGCCTGCTCAAGAAACTCGGATACTCCGTGGTGGTGTTGTCGGATGCGGACACCAAGTTTGGCTCGGTGGAGACGTATGACGACGCCAAGAAATGCGCCGACCTGTTCAAGAAACACCGCGACGCCATTGACGGCGTGATTGTCACCCTGCCGAATTTCGGCGATGAACGCGGTGTGGCCGACACGCTCAAACTCGCCGGCCTCGACGTACCGGTCCTCGTCCACGCGTGGAACGACGACGCCAAGAAGATGACCATCAAGCACCGGCGCGATTCGTTCTGCGGCAAAATGAGCGTGTGCAACAATCTGGTTCAATACAACATTCCGTTCAGCATCACGCAATTGCACACGATGGACCCCAGCGCGCCGGAGTTCAAAGAGGAAATCGCGTGGTTCGCGGCGGTGTGCCGCGTGGTCAAGGGCCTGCGGACCTGCCGCATCGGCGCTATCGGCGCGCGGCCTACGGCGTTCAATACGGTGCGCTACAGCGAGAAACTGTTGCAGGATTCGGGGATTTCCATCGAGACGTTGGACCTCTCCGAAGTGTTCGGGCGCGCCAACAAACTCACCGACGATGACCCCAAGGTCAAAGAACGCCTGGCCGGCATCAAAGGCTACACGAACGTGAAGGGCGTGCCGTCCGGACCGTTGGTGAAGATGGCCAAGCTCGCGGCGGTAATTCGCGAGTGGATGATCGCGAATTACCTCACGGTATCGGCGATCCAATGCTGGACCTCGATGGAAGAATATTACGGCGTCGTGCCATGCACGGTCATGAGCATGATGAGCGACGTGCTGCAGTCGTCCGCGTGCGAAACCGACGTGGCGGGCACCGTCAGCATGCACGCGCTGGCGCTGGCCGCGCAGTCGCCGAGCTTCCTGCTCGATTGGAACAATAACTACGGCAAAGACCCCGATAAATGCGTTTGCTTCCATTGCTCGAACCTGCCCAAGAGTTGCATGAATGACACCAAAATGGACTATCAGGAAATCATCGCGGGCACGGTGGGCAAAGAAAGCACCTACGGCACACTCTACGGCCGCATCAAGAAAGGTCCGATGACCTACGCGCGTGTCAGCACCATGGACACCGAAGGGGTCGTTGCGGCCTACCTCGGCGAGGGCGAATTCACCAACGATCCCATCGAAACCTTTGGCGGCTTCGGTGTGGCCAAAGTTCCCAACTTGCAGGGCCTCCTGCGCTACATCTGCCAGAACGGCTTCGAACACCACGTCGCCGGAAATCGCAGCCAATGCGCCCGCGCAGTATACGAAGCTCTGGAAAACTACCTCGGTTGGGACGTGTACTGGCACGAAGGGAACATGTAAGCAAACAACTGCCATCGGTTCCGCTGATGACACGAAGAGGCCCCTGGAAAGGCCACTTGCGTCGGATCGCTACATGCGCTGCGCGACGTGTCATTCTGAACGCAGTGAAGAATCTAAGTCTAGCGTTGAATCGATATGTACGTTGTGCGGAGCGCTCTGCTTAAGTGAAGCAGATTCTTCACTTCGTTCAGAATGACACGATGTTGGGCCTTCGCGAGACCGATTCGACATCAGCAGGCAAGAGATGACGCATCGCTACGAGATCATTATTTCCTGGAGTGAAGTTGATGGTGTTTTTGTGGCCGATGTGCCAGAATTGCCGGGTTGCATGGCCCACGGCAAGACCCACCAAGCCGCGCTAAAAAGCGCAAACGAAGCCATCACGCTTTGGATTGACACCGCAAGAGAGTTCGACCGCGCCATTCCGGCGCCCAAAGGCCGTCGCTTGATGCTGGCGCAAAGACGACCAATTTCTAAACAAGGACCAAGAACGTCTTGACCGAGATGACACTACAACAACCCGTTACCCGTTCGGCAGGCTCACGTTTGTTCTGGATTGGGATTTACTCGGGCATACCCGGAATACTTTTCACCGCCTTGGGCGGCGCCATCACACTCACTTCGCCGTCGTACCACGAGTTTTTGCGCGGCGCCATTTTGGGCGGTACGGCCGGTTCCATTCTGGGAAATCTTTGGATCTTGGCTGACCCGAAGCGCCTGAGTTTCTTGAGTGAACGAAAAGAAAAGTATTTGCGTCTGTCGTACGCGATTGGCTCGGTACTTGCCGCGATTGCGGTCGTGGTTCAATCGTGGATTATTGTGCGCGAATTACGAAGTGTGGAACCGTTGCGGACGCTTTCCGCGGGGGTGATTCAGAGAATTGAAATTCACACCGAGGACTCCGCCCCTGATCGGCAGATAGACGACCAACAGGCCGTTACGGACCTGGCCGCGTGCTTGCGCCTGGCCGAGTTCCGGTCTTCAGCCAGCGCCTCGCGCTCGCGAGATCGGACGATTACGATTCGATTGCAGGGAGAGCAAGCGGTATCGTTGACGTGTGGTAAGGACCGAAGCGAAGAGGATTTGGCGCTGGGGCGTCTGACTGGCGGTGCGGGCACGATCTGTTGTACCGTTCCCGGATTGGGAAATTGGATCGCGCGTTACGCGGCCGTGAATCCGGAGCGCAAGGTACTCTAAATTGACGCGCGCAGCCGGGCGCGTGGGTAAGCAAACAAGGAGAACGCAAGATGGCCAAGCTGGGCGTGGGAATCGTGGGCACGGGATGGGTGGCGGGCGAACATATACGGGCGTTTGCGGGCAATCCGGATGCGGAAGTGCGGGCCCTGTGTTCGCGCACCGAAGCGGGCGCCAAAGCGAAAGCGTCCGAATGCGGCGTCGCGTGCGAGTTGTACACCGACTACGGCAAGATGCTGGCCCAGGAGGATATCGACATCATCGCCATCGCCACGCCACCCAATTGCCACAAGGACGAAGCGGTCGCCGCCGCCAAATCCGGCAAGCATCTGTTGCTCGAAAAGGCCATGGCCACCACCATGGACGATACCCGCGCTATCCGCGACGCGGTGACGAAGGCCGGCGTGAAGTCGGTGGTCAGTTTTGTGCTGCGTTGGAATCCTCTCTACGAGATCATCAAGACCCAGTTGGCCGATGACGCCATCGGCAAGGTCTTCTTCGGCGAGGTGGACTACTTCCACGGCATTGGACCCTGGTACAAACAGTTCGCGTGGAACGTCAAGAAAGACGTCGGCGTGAGTTCGCTATTGTCAGCCGGATGCCACGCCCTGGACGGCCTGCGCTGGTTCATGGGTGGCGACATCGTCGAGGTGTTCCAAGTTTCGACCTCGGGCGGCGGCGCCGACTTTGCCGGGTACGAGTACGCGCCCACCACATGCACGGTGTGCAAGTTCGCCGATGGACGAATTGGCAAAGTAGCGTCAAGCATCGAATGCGTGCAGCCCTACGTATTCAATATCAACCTCGTCGGGACGCACGGGACGATCAAGAACAACCTGCTGTATTCGAAGAAGAAGATGCCGGGTCAGACCAGTTGGGCGACTATCCCGACGATTCTTCCCGACAGCGGCGATGTGACGCATCATCCGTTTGTTCACGAGGCCGCGCACCTGGTGGATTGCATCCAGCACAATCGCGAATCTCACGTGAACATCGCTGACGCTTACAAGACCCACGAGGCCTGCTTCGCCGCGGACCTGTCCGGCAAAGAGGGCCGGCCGGTGAAGTTGCCGCTGTGACAAGTCCATTCTCCCGACTGATGAGAGTCATGCTATGAATCGCTTTCTGGCGAAGCATTCACCCCTGCTCATCCTGGCGGCGCTGTGTATCGTCATGGCGTTTCTGCTGCCCGCGTTTAGCACTCCCCGCAATGTGACGAGTGTTGTCTACCGGACGAGCGTGGTCGGGATTGTCGCGGTTGGCCAGTTGCTGGTGATCATCGTCGGCGGCATTGACCTGTCAGTGGGCAGCGTGGCGGCGCTGAGCGGGGTCATTGCGGGGCTGGCTCTGCGCGATTACCATACGCCGGTAGCCGTTGCGATCGTACTCGGTTCGATGACCGGGTTACTCTGCGGCGCCGTGAACGGTCTGCTCGTATCCAAAGGCCGTATACCGTCGTTTATTGCAACCTTGGGAATGATGATGGCCGCGCGCGGCGCGGCGCTCCTGCTTTCAAAGGCGCAACACATTACGCTGGACGAGGGTATACGTTTCCTGGGCGGAATGCGTGGATGGTGGATACCGGTCGCCATCACTATCGCAATCGCGGTCGTTTTCGCTGTGATTCTGGTCTTCACGCGATTTGGGCGATCGCTCTACGCTACCGGCGGTAATCCCACCGGAGCGCGATTGTCGGGCGTCCCGGTAGACCGCGTGCGCACCGGCGCGTTTGCCCTATGCGGTCTGCTGGCGGGTTTTGCGGGCGTTATGCTCGGTTCGCGTTTGGGGACAGCCGACGGCACCGCGGCGGAAGGAATGGAACTGGATTCAATATCCGCGTGCGTGATGGGTGGCGCCAGCTTAATGGGCGGAGAAGGCGGCGTAGCGGGCTCCCTGGCGGGCGCCCTGATCATGAATGTCATGGTGAACTTCTGTAATCTGAAAGGCTACGACAGCCAATGGCAGAAGATACTGATCGGCGCTCTGATCGTCCTGCTTGTCCTATACGATACCTCGCGAAAGCGCAAAGCGGGCCTGCTCAGGGATTAGCCGGCTGAACTTCCTCGCGGACCCACGCGCCGGTGTGACGGTGTCGAAACACGCGCCAGCCGTCGTCGCACACGTGAATCTCGCTGAACTCCCCCTGTTGGCCGAGCTTGGCGTGTTCGAGAAAGAACGCGCCTGTTGACAGGTGTCTCACGTCCGCGTATTGGTCGTCAACCGTATAGCTAAACCGATGCACGTGACCGCACACGTACAGAACGCGCCGGCCCGATTCGCCTAGCGCCGCTCGTAGCCGGTCCGCGTTGCGCAGGCGGCGTGACGGGGCGGTGTGGTACCCGTGGGTCGCGTGCAAGACAGGATAGTGCCCGGCGACGATTGCCGCGGGCGGGCCATCGGCGAGCAGCCGGCGGGTAGCGGCGATTTCGGAGTCGCTGATCCGGCCCTTCGCGGAGAGCAGGTTGGGACACACCGTCGGGGTCAAGATGAGCGACGTGCCCCCCGGTAGCACGGCACGCGACGGATAGCCTCCTTCCGGTAGAAACTCGTCGAAGAACTGATGGAAGCGTTTCCGGCGCGCCGCTTCGAACGTGTATAGGTCATGGTTTCCGGGAATGACGAAGGGTTCCATACCCCGGCGCCGCAACCCGCGCACAAAATCCCGCGCCATCTCGAATTCTTCGTCTATCGAAGTGGACGTGAAATCGCCCGTAAGAAGCACGTGACGGATTCCGGCGGCGGCGACGGTGTCCGCGAACAGTTCCGCGCGTTCCATGGCGAACTCGTGGCGGCGGCGCAGCCAGACATTGAGGTTGCCGAGAAATCGCTTGTTCAGCAACCGCAGCGGATTGATGACGACGCGCCAAAAATGGATGTCCGCGATATGGATCACTTTATCCACGGGATTCGACTGGGCGCCGTTGCGTAGTTCGGTCATCAGCCCTTGATGAACCCCGCTATCGTGTCCGGAGCGAGCGGGCCCGGTTCGACGGTCAGCGTCGCCGCCTTCACGGCATCGTAGGCCCGGCGCATTCGGCTCACGTCGAACGCCGCTCCGGTATTGAACAGATATAGCGGTCTCGGCGCCATCAGAGCGGCTGCCGTAGCCACATCCCCAATACTGCGGATGCTCGGCACGTAGTAGGTTTCCACCCACGCCTGGTCGTCGTTGTTTTTGAATTGGTTGGCGTCCACGAGCGCCTTGCCGATCCCCGGGTCGAGCGACGCGGCCAGCAAACTCCACATGCCGCCTTGTCCAAGCCCAAGCACCGTAACGACGCCGGTTAAGTCGCGGCGGTTCTTCAGATACGCCGCGGCGGTCAGGACATCCTGCACGCGGTACGCGGTGTCCGTCGGTTGGAAGGTGTCCATGAACCGCCCTTCACTCACTCGGACCGTGCGTTCGGTAGCGGAGTGGTGCTCACCGATCAGGAATGCGTCCATGGTCATGACGGCGTGACCTTGCTCGATAAGCCCTTTCACCAGCGGACCGGGCCCTCCGTTCTCGACATCGGCCAGACCGGCCTTGCCATCGCCCGGAACGATAAGCACGGCGTCCTGCACGGGTATGTTCCGCCCGCGATACAGGATTGCGGGAATGGAATCGCCCGCCGCGGGCCGCCGCAAGATCCAACGCTCGACGACGTAGCCGTCGCGTTCCTCGTAGCCCTTTCGTTCGGGCGCGATGTCATTCGGGCGTGGCACGGTGGCTCCGAGGACATCCGCCAGCGCGGCGCCGTATATCGTGCGGAATTGCGCGGCGTCCCCTTCGGTCTTTGGCAGGATCGCGTCCCATTTTGCGCGATTGGCCTCGATCGTTTGCGCGATAACCTGATCCTTGCCCGGATATCCCTCCGGGGCCTTCTTGTCCGGAAATACTCGCAACGCGGCTTCCGGCTCGACGGTAAAGGGCGGCTCGCTGAAATTCTTGTATCTTTCCTCTTCGCCAAGGAGCCACTTGCCAAAGAATTGATATACGGCTTCACGGCTTTCTTTGTTGTAGTTGTGTCCCGCGTTCACCAGATGAACATCAACGCACTCCGTCTTTTGGTAGAGCGCATAGATGCTGCGAATCGCGGGGTACTCGACGCGCAGTGTTTCCCGGGTCCAATCGCCGGTTGCGCACACCATGATCATCGGGCGCGGCGCCATGAGGGCGCCGATTTCCATGTTCGAGTTGTCCATGCGCAGTATCGGCGCATTCTCGCACAGGCACCCGCCTTGCATGCGGCTGGAGATCATGTTGACCGGGGCGGAAACTTTGATGCGCGGATCGACGGCGGTCAGCGCGAATGTTTGCGTGCCGCCGCCGGAGGCGCCCGTACAGCCGATACGGGCGGGGTCCACTTCGGGCAGACTCTGGATGAAATCCACCGCGCGAATGCTATCCCAAAGTTGCAGCGAGAAGAGATGCACGGCCCACAACTTGTCCTTATCGTCATTCAGGGCGTGCGAGATCTGCAGACTGTCGTTGTAGCCCACCATGTCATAGCTGAACGCCACGATTCCCATTCGCGCGAACGTGATGCAGCGTCCCGGCACCGAACAGACATCGGTATTCTCCAGACGACCGTGTTCCCAGTGACCGTGAGGGCAGACGACGCCTGGAAACGGTCCTTTGCCCACTGGACGGTACAGATTCCCGGTTACCAGGAAGCCAGGGCGCGCCTCGAACGATACTTTCTCCACGGTATAGTCGTCGTGCGTCACGCGGTCGGTGATCTTGGCGTTCAAGGGGGTCTTCTCGGGCATGGGCAACAGACCGTTCGCAACCAACGTGCGCCGCCGAAGGCGCTCTGCGGTGGTCTCCCACTTTGGAAGCTCCGGATAGACCGGCATGGTAAACACCGTGTCCGTGTGCTTGACGGTCAGTGCCCGCTCATCGCGCACGGCGTCGGGCCGGTCCAAGACGCGCATATCCGGCATCGCCTTCGCCGGATCGAATCCCGGCCGCGTGCTAAGCGCGAACGACGCCACGGTCGGTCCGAGGATGAGATTGGGCTGGCCGGCCGTGATGGAGAGATTGCCGGCGTTGATCCAAGCGTAGCCTGGCTTTTTGTCCTTCTTGGGCTTCGCCGCAGCGGTAAGCGTCTGCCCGCCGATGCTGATGGTGGCGGGCTTGTCATCGTCGGCCCATACCCATACCGCATAGGTCCCCTCGGGAACGGCGACGCCACGTTCCTTGGCGTCGAGCTTGTCCATCCAGATCACATCCGGTTTTTCGACGGCGAACGCGAAGCCCGCTAGTAAGATCGCAAGCATGACGAACCTCCAGGTTTCAGTTCAGAGACGCCGACTGCGCCAGGCTCCATTCCCGGCTTTCCCACTGGCGACAAGAAGAATACCGGGTATTGGACTACAAAAGAAACCCCTCGGCGCCAACCGTCGCGCTACCGCCCGAGGAGCCGGTTTATGGCGTCTTCGGCGGTCTTCTTGACGGTATCTTTGAGCGCTGTCCCGCTTTTCTTGGTGGCCTCTTTGACCTCTTCGGTAACTGCCTCCGTCGTGCCGGTGCCCTCGAAGCGGACCGACGGTTCGTATGGAGATCCCTTCGCCACCAGGAGCAGTCCGCCCTGCTTGGTGACTTGATTCACGGCCTGTCCCAGAATCGGAACTCCCTCGACCAATCCCGTGACGGCCTCCAGCGGATGCACCCGGATGCGGACATCGGTGTCCAACCGAGGAAAATCAATTCGGCCTTCCGCCTCGGCGGACAAGGAGGTGTTGAGTAGTTCGAACTTCTCGATACTCATCACGCCCTTGTCCATTCCAACCGAGCAGGCCAACGTGTCGTAGAGCAGTCCCTCGTCCTTCAATGACGGCATGCGCAGTCGAATCAACTCGGTCGCCCGAAGGACCGCAAGCGCTTTGGTGGCAAGACCCATTTTGCCCAAGGACCCGTTCTGGCCCGTGATTCGCACGGTACCCGTGACGCCGTTGATGGGTTCGACGCCGTCGCCAGTGGGAACTTGCAGCCGGATCTTTCCGCTGAGCGCTCCAGTAAAGTTTCGCGGTTCTTTGGTAGACAGCCCGTCGATAATGCGCGCGTCGACGCCGTCCAACGTCAGATCGATGTCTGCGTAGGGTGGAGTTTCGCCGTTCGCCTTCACGAGGTCCAGGGCGCCCGTCACCCAGCCGGCGTAGGGTTGCGCCTTCAAATTGCGAACATGCGTGACTGCCGGGAGCAGTTGGACGTCCGCGCGCAGTTTGTCGATGCGGGCGCGGCGGTAGAATACGGAGTCGATTTCGACGACCAGGTTTCCGGCAGTCGTTTTCGACGGCTCGACCTCTTTCGTTTCCGGCTTCTTCCCCGTGAACGCCTTGGCCTGATCCGCGAGCGCCTGTATCGCGTTTACATCGAGCTTGGCGCCGGTGAGCGTGCCGCGCCACCCGGCAGGCTCGGTTTCTCCGTTCAGGACACAGTCCGAATTCGCGCTCTTGACGCGAAGGTCACGAGCGCTCCACTGTCCGCCCGCCAGACCTACTGACCCCGTTATGGAGTCCAACCCAAGTTCCGGCGTAAGGAACAGCCCAACGTTATTGAGATTCAAGTCCAGCTTCGTCAAAGCCGTGGCGAATGAACCCGTGACGCGGCCGTAGGCCTTCGCGCCTCGCGACAGCAGACCCGCCAACGATTCGAGTTGAAGGTCAACCTTGTCGAATACAATGTCCGCGTTGGCCATCTTGCCCTGGACCTTCTGGCCCAGCAGGTCAATAAGAAGCGTTTGAGCCGTCCAGTTCCCCGGCGCCGCCTCGCCCCGCACCTCGATGTTGCAGACCCCGCCCTTCTTCTTGGAGACATAAGCGCCGGCCTCCAATGTGCAGTCGGTCAGGTCGGCCTGCACACGAAACGCTTGCTCTTGAGGAGAGCGACTAAACGAGATCGGCATGGAGCCCGCAGTCACAATAGTCGGCGGCAGTAAATGAGCGAACGCCGTTAGCGGCAGCCGGGTCGTTGCCGTGATAGCGCCAAGCGTGAGCCCTTCCTTCCCGCGCGTAAACTGCACCTCGGCCTGTAGCGGCGGCTCAACGGAACGAGCTAGGGAGATGGTGACCGCCGTCGCCTTGCCCTGTGGCAATACACAGGTCACCTTGAACGGCGCATCGCCATACGACGCCACGATAGGCCCTATCTTGCGTTTCTGGTCGTCAGATTTCAGGAACGCGCTTACCACGCGCGGAACATCGGTCGTCAGGGCTCCTTCCCAAGTCCCGGTCTTGAAACGATACGAGCCTTCGCAGGAAATGGCCCCGAGCATCTTCGAGTTCGCGATACCGTTGGTGAATATAGCCTCGGGCCGCGTTACAAAATCCATCTTCATTCCGGAAACGCTGTCCCGGAACTGCGCCGATTCAACTTCCGCGGACCCCTTTGCGAGTGATCCCTCGATAACCAGGTCCGGTGGCACACCCTGGCCCGGCGCGAACGTCGCGGCGATGTGCTTCAACGTAACCGTTCCCCCCAGTTTTGAAACGGCCTCCAACTCCAGGAAGGGACTGAGACGTTTGCGGGTCAGCTCGAGCTCGCCCGACAAATCCACCGCCACGGTGCGCGCGCCAAGATCGGGCTTTGCCGTCCCCGTAAACGACATGCCGTCCGCTTCAACGCGGGTAATCTGGATAACGCCTTCCTTGAGTTCCAGGCCGCCGCGAACACTCGACAGCGCTTCCGCGCCACGGTGATCAACGCCGATACCGGAGAACGACGCCGCCCCTTTGACGAAGCGAAGCTGGCCTTCCCGGGTCATTCCAATCAGAAGGTCCTTCGCCTCCAATTTCGCGCCCGTGGACGCGCGCAGCCGCACTTCGGTCTTGGGCAGCAGCGCCAGCAACGGGCCCAGCGAGGCCTCGTTGAATGTCGCCACCGGGAAATTGCACGCGATATCTCCGTCGGGAGCCCGCGTGAAATCTCCGGTCCACGTCAGCCCCGGCGAACGCCAATCAAGGTCGTTGACGATAAGTTTGTCATTCTGCCACCAGGCTTTGGCGGTGAACGGTCCCGCAATCGCCTCGACAGCCGCGGGCTCACCCGGCTCTGGAGTCACCTGACCCGCAATGGCAAACGCGATGTCTTCCGCACTCTTGCCATCGACCGTCACTGTCGCCGCCAGCGTTGCTTTCGGCGCCCCCTCCCCTTCCGCCAGTTCATCGAGCCGGACTCCGTCAAGGCGTATCGTTCCCTGAATTCCAGCGACTCCTTTCACGCCCTCGCTGCGAGATAGCGTGAGGTCGGTGGTAAGCCGCGGGGAAGGCCCCAAGGAAGGCAATTGTGAAGTCATTTTCACCGCGATTGCCGGGGATGTTGGATCGCGCACCTCGATGTCGACAAGCGCCACCGGAGTAGGGCCAACGCCACGATATATCTTTGCGCCTTCCGTGTGAATCAGACCAATACTCACCTTCGTCCCTTTCGCATTGGAATCCGGCGAAGACGCGAATCTGAGCGCATGGTATTTCTCGGAAAGCCCGGTCAGG
Source organism: Candidatus Hydrogenedentota bacterium (assembly GCA_016215105.1). Taxonomy (GTDB): domain Bacteria; phylum Hydrogenedentota; class Hydrogenedentia; order Hydrogenedentales; family SLHB01; genus JACRLJ01. The sequence goes on along the minus strand of JACRLJ010000148.1, from coordinate 42,695 downwards.
GTCTGCGGGACGACAGCGCTCACGCCTTGAATCCGCACCTCAGGAATGGTAACCCTCAACGAAAACAAGTCTTTCAGCCTCACGGTCGCCTTGACGGAATCCACCGACGCGTGAAAGTCGCCCTCCCCGATGTCGATCCGGTTCGCGCGAACGCGCGCCTCCGGAAAGACGTCAATATTCAGATCGCCAATGGTGACCGGCAAGCCCGTGGCCTTCGCGATGGCTTTGGTCACCATCGGCTTGTAAAGCCCAGCGTCGAGAAAATACCCCGCGACCACCCACAGGGCAATGACGCAAACCGCCACCGCCGTAAGCAGAAGCGGCCACCGCCGCCGCTTGATCTGAAATCGGTTTTGTTGTCCGCTGTCGTTCGTCATAACTGTAAAGAGTTTATCACGGACGCCTTAACCCGACAACGCAGACGCGATGTCTCGCCGGGCGCCGGGGCCTTGCAGGTGGAGAAGTCTGTCGAAGGCGCTTGAGCTTCCTGGGTAGACTCGCTGCAGGCACGCGATTGTGTCGCCCCGGCGACGCGGCGAGGATGGCACGTCTACTACTGCGCTCCGACTGCGCTTGGCGGCGGTTTGAGGAAGGCCGCTCGGGGCGGGGTGTCGCAGGAGTTGGCGCGGGTAGAAAGCGCGCGGTCCACGAGGACGCCGTTGGCTGCCGACGCGGCCGAGGTGAGTGTGTGCGTGGCATCTGCCGGGCGCGCCGCAGTGGGATTATTCGTGTGCGGGAGCACGGCGCAGGACTTACTCGTCGGCTGTGGCGCGACAATGGGTTGACTATTTGGCAGCGGCGGGCTGTTCAGGTGCTTGTGCAAGGCGTCTACGATAGCCTTGGGAGCTGGCCCGTCTTTGGGGCCGGCCATGCCCATTTCCGGATAGGTTTCAGAGTGCTCGTACCGCTTCGCGAGTGTGCGGGCGCGTTCGAAAGCCGCAGTGGCCTCGGCGGTCTCGCCTCTGGCGGCGCGTTCGACGGAGTCGCGGATGGCGCCTTCGGTCTCGTTCAAGGCCGCGCCGACGTCGGCGTGGAGCAGGTCGTGGACATCGGGATCGGGATTGGTGTCGGCGAGGGTGCGCGCGACGTGATTGAGGCGGTTGGAGACGATGGGGAAATGGGGATTTTTTGGTTCGAGCAGCGTGGCGAAGCGGCGGTATTCAGCGGCGATCTTTGTAAACGCCTGGAGATAGGCGCCGACTTTGGTTGACTGGTGCTTGTACCCGCCGACGGTTTCGGTGGCCAGGCGCACGGATTCGACCGTGTCGGTCAAGCCGCCGGCGCTGAGGGCCTTGAGCGCGCGGTTGAACAAGACTTGTATCGCGGCAAAGCTGTGGGCGATGTGCAGATGCAGCGAGTCGGCGCTGGGATTCGTCGCGACGCGGGCGAGGGCGTCGGTCAGGGCGGTGTCATATTCCATTTGTTCGTAGGGACACTGCGGGCGCTGGGCGGGTTTGAGCGCTTTGATGTCGGCTCCCGCATAGGGGCAGCGGTCCCACATGGGGCAGGTGTCGCTGCACGTGCGGAGGCGGCGCGAGTAGAGCGAGTGGATCACCGCGTTGCGGTTGCCCGGGGCGGCGCCGGTGTGGGCGAAACCGCCGTGGTATCGGCAGCGGCCGTTGGCGTGATCGGATACGAGTTCACAGGGCGGGCCGTTGAGCGTGCGTGCGCCGCAGATGCGGTGTTGGAGGCGTCGTTCGGCGGCTTCGACCTGGGCGATCCAGGGGGCGTCCCAGGATTTGGCGCAGGGCGTGCCTTGGGTGGTGTGGGTCGGGGGTGGGGCGGACGGAGTGGACGAGGTGGACAGAGTGGACTCGACTGCGGGCGTGCGTCCGCCGGGGAGAATGCGGGCGAGGAGTTGTTGGGCGAAATCGTCTTGGGGGAGGCCGGTGGGTTGGGCCTCGGTGGTGTCGGTAATTGCTTTGGTTGTCATTTTTTGGGCTCCTTGGGATCAAATGTCCCTATATGTAAGGGGCAGCTGTTTCGGCTTTTGGGTCCGTGTTGGTGGCCGAAGAAGAGATGTGAGGTATGGGAAGAATGGGAAGAATGGAAATGATCGGGATGTATAAGTTGAATGGGATGAAGGTGATGGGGTGGTTGGGGATGGGAGGGGGTTGGAGCGTGGGTTGGGAGGCCCGTTTTTATTGTGGACAACGTGGACGTTGTGGACTGAGTGGACGCGGGGATGGCTCCAGGCTCCAGGGGTGGTTGGATTCACAGGCCAAACGAGGAGTATTTAATTGACAGGGTGTCGCGAATTTATTAGTACATGAAGATTCTGTAGCGATGAGCGAGGGGGATGGGGTAATGCGGTGGTATGGCCGGGAAGGAATTTCTTTGGGCAAGGGAGCGCAGCGCGGCGTTGATGCCACCAATCCACTTAGCCGCAAGAGAACGCGAGGAAATTAAGAATCGAGAATTACGAATTGCGATCGGAAAATGATGTGGACAGACGACTCGCGTGAAAGAGCACTGGCTTGTGAATACCGGTGAGCATAACTTCTGTAAGAAAGGGCAAGAAGATGACGGTCAGTAGTACGGAAGTTGCGGACAAAGAAGCGAACGGGAAGCATGGCATCGCGCGCCGGTGTACGAAGATCTTTCAAGAACGCTTGACGCCGTATCGAGATCGCGGTAGAGTTAATTCGGTTGGTAACGAAAACGGAATTGCAGAACATGGAAAGGAGCGGATGTATGGCTATTGTGGAGAACAACAAAGTTTCGCTGTCACGCTCCCGGCGGGTCTGCCGCTAAGGATTCCGAATCGGTGACCTGAGACTCCCAGCCACTTCGTTGTGGGTGGGTAACGCTGTCCTTTCCAGGGCCGCGGGCGTGACATGCGTCCGTGGCCTTTCTCTTTTCTCGTAAACTGAATATCGCGAGCCGCGGAATTCTATGTCCGCGGCTTTTTGCGTTAAACAAGGAGACCAGCAGTGAATATCACCAAAGAGCACTTGGCGGGATTACTGAAGAATGACCGCTTTCCACTCTCAGGCAAATACGAACCTGCGTGGGTCATCGAAAACGAAATGGGACCTAACGCGCTGTGGCTGGCGGAATGGCTGTGTGAACGCGTGGAACTGAAACCGGGCATGCGGGTACTTGACATGGGCTGCGGCAGAGCGATGAGCGCCGTCTTCCTGGCGCGGGAGTTTGGTGTCCAGGTATGGGCGAACGATTTGTGGATTAGCGCGTCGGACAACTTGCGGCGTATCCGCGAAGCGGGTGTCGAGGACCGCGTTTTCCCGATTCATGCGGAGGCCCATGCCCTGCCGTATGCAGAGGGCTTCTTCGATGCGGCGATCAGCCTGGACTCCTACCACTACTACGGCACGGACGATTTGTACCTGAAGTACTTCGTTCGTTTCGTAAAGGCAGGCGGGGCCATCGGCGTCGTCGTTCCGGGTCTCATGCGTGAGATCGATGGGGAAGCGCCGGAACACCTTACGCGCAAGTCGCCCGGCGGCGGCCGGTTTTGGGACCCGGCGGAATGCTTCAGCTTCCATACTGTAAACTGGTGGCGGCGGCATTGGGCCCAAACTCAGCTTGTTGACGTTCTCTTGGCCGACGCACAACAGGACGGATGGAAACATTGGCTTCAATTTGAGGAGGCCAAGGTCGCCGCGGGCACGAATCGCAACGACGACGAAATCCCCGCGCTGAAGGCCGATCAAGGAGGCTACCTGGGTTTTGTTCGCCTCGTAGCACGCCGCAGGGAGGCCGCCAGCCATGACGCTGACTGATTTGGGTTGGAACGACTATTTCGCGCAGGCCTACGAACCGTACCGGATACAGGGGCTCTCGCCGGCGCGGGTCTCGCGCGAGCACAAACATCTGTATGAGGTCATCGGAGAGCAGGGTGAACTCAGCGCGGAAGTGACCGGCAAACTGCGGCACGCGGCAACTGGCAGGGGCGATTTTCCCGCGGTCGGCGACTGGCTTGCGGTCCAAGTCTTGCCGGAGGAGCGGAAGGCGATTATCCACGCCGTATTGCCTCGGCAGAGCGCATTTGTTCGGAAGGAGGCCGGCGCCCGAACCGAAGAGCAGGTGGTGGCGGCGAACGTGAACATCGTCTTTCTGGTTAGCGGGCTCGATGGCGAGTTTAATGTGCGCCGTATCGAACGGTACATCACCCTCGCGTGGGACAGCGGGGCCACGCCCGTCGTGGTCCTGAACAAGGCCGACGCGTGCCCAAACGTGGACGCCTGTGTTGAAGAAGCTGAATCCGCCGCGATGGGCGCGGAGGTCCTGGTGGTCAGCGCCGCCACCAGCCAAGGCGTCGACGCGCTGCGTCAGCGGCTTGGTTCGGGCAGGACCGGCGCGTTCCTCGGCATGTCGGGCGTGGGCAAGTCAAGCCTCGTGAACTGCCTTCTTGGCGAGGAGCGTCAGACCACGTATGCGGTCCGGGAAGACGACTTGCGCGGACGGCACACAACGACGCATCGCGAACTGATTCTGTTGCCTGGAGGCGGGCTCGTCGTGGATACCCCAGGTATGCGCGAACTCCAGCTCTGGACGACGGAGAGCGGCCTGGAACGAAGTTTCGAGGACGTCGAGGCGTTCGCGGCGCAGTGCCGTTTCAGCGATTGCCGGCACGAAAGCGAACCCGGCTGCGCCGTGCAGGACGCGATTGCGTCCGGATCCCTCGATAGCGCGCGCTGGCAGAGTTACCTCAAGCTAAAGAGGGAACTCCACTACCTGGCCCGGCGGCAGGATCACGCGTCCCGCCTCGCTGAAAAGGAAAAATGGAAGAAGATCCATATGGAAATAAGGCGTATGGACAAGAACAAGTGAAGCTTGATACTCGCCCGAGCTAATTTACGTCCTCGCCGCCGATACCGCCGATGGTGAGATTGGGGTCGGGGAGGCCGTCGTTGGCGAGTTTCAAGTCCTTGGATTTGCGGTACTCGGCGTGTCCGTCGGCAAACAGGTAGACGCGCGAGCCGCCGGACCCGAACCAGCCGGGATCGTTGGCAAACGCGGAGTGGTTGGAATACCACTCCGCGACGAGTACTTTGCGCGTCGGATTGCGGACCGCGGAAAGCCGTTGCGGGATCGTCGGCATGATCGGAGTGAAGGTGTTTGTATAGGACGTGGCCGAGTCGATCTGTTCGGGGGAATGGTAGAACGCCATCGAGTAGGCGTAGGACGTGCTCTCGAACTTGTCGGCGCTCGGGTCGGATGGGCAGAAGAATACCCCCGGGTTGGTCTTGTCGCCCGGGATGTACTCCGCGAGCTTGGTCCGCCACCCCCGCCCCATCCAGAGCATGACGAACGGCGACGTGCTTACCGGATCGGCCGCAGCGGGATAGGTCTCCTTGTTCTCATCCACATACAACTGGAACGCGATGCCGATCTGCCGGAGATTGTTCACGCACGACGCCCGTTTGGCCGCCTCGCGGGCGCGGGAAAGGGTGGGAAGCAATATCGCCGCGAGAATGCTAATGATGGCGATAACCACCATCAGTTCGATTAACGTAAAGCCGGACCGAATCGATACACGATCCGGATTTGACTGCCGGACCCCGTTCGGGCGCCGCGGGGCCGAAAAGGGGAAAGTGAGATTTCGCATGGCGGAGAGTATACACGCCGCGTAGACGCACAACCAAATTGCCGAGCCATGACTTGACTTGCGATTACCGCCACGGCCATACTACGCCCATTGTCCAAGCGCCTCGCCAAGCCCGGTAACCGGGGTGCGGGACTGGTCGGCGTCATCCACGGGTTGACGCTTAGCCCTCCCGCGCGGGGAACGATCTCAGGAGAGAATTACGATGTCCCATGTTGTAACTGAACCCTGCATTAAGTGCAAGTATACAGACTGCGTAGCCGTGTGCCCTGTTGACTGCTTTCATGAAGGCGCGAACTCGCTGGTGATTGATCCGGATGAGTGCATCGATTGCGGGGCGTGTGTTGACGAGTGCCCGGTCCACGCGATCTATCCGGAAGAAGACGTACCGGCGAAGTGGTCCGATTACACCGCGCTCAACAAAGAGTACGCCTCACAATGGCCGGTGATTAACGCGAAGCAGGATCCGCTGCCCACCGCGGAAGAGTTCAAGGACGTGGCAGACAAGAAGTCGCTCTTCGACCCCAAGCCCGCCCAACACTAGAGGCGCGGTCAAAGAGCCGACTTTCTGGCCGGATGCCTGGCTGAGGCTGCTTTTCTCCCGCATCCTGGCGCCGTGCTTACTCCCGGCGCCGGAGATTCCGTTAGCGCGCTTGGTCGAGACCGAATTTCTCGATTCGGCGGCGCAGTGTTTGATAGCTCATCCCGAGCGCTTCGGCGGTTTTTTTGCGGTTCCATTGATGCCGCTCGAGCATCTGGAGCAGTTGCGTCGATTCTGACATCTCATCCTTTGTGGGCGCCGCCACGGGCGGCGCTTGGGTCACGGGCTTATGGATGACCGGGGTTTGCACCAGATGCGGGGACGCGGTGGGGGCGGGCGCCGCCGTGGGCCGGGGTGTAGTGATGATCTTGGTCCCCAGAGCCAGCCATCGCTTGATAGTGCTTTCCAACTCGCGGACGTTCCCGGGCCATTCGTGCTGCGTGAGCGAGGCCAGGTCCTCTCCGGAGATTTCGAAGCTCGAATCACCCACAAAACGGCCGTGCTTGCGCACAAAATGGCGCACCAGCAGCGGGATATCCTCCTTGCGCGACGACAACGGCGGCACCCAAATGCTGACTTCGTTGAGACGGAAATAGAGATCGTCGCGGAAACTGCCGTCTTTCGTCTTCTGCTCGAGATCCGCGTTCGTGGCCGCGATGATTTGCACATCCACCTGGATGTGCTTGGTTCCGCCGAGTTTGGTGAACTCCTTATGTTCGATCACTTGCAGCAGTTTGGCCTGGAGATTCGGATGCACGTCACCGATCTCGTCGAGAAAGATGATGCCGTTGTTGGCCAGTTCGAAGCGTCCGGGTTTCGAAGACACGGCGCCGGTGAACGCGCCCTTCTCGTATCCGAACAGTTCGCTCTCGAGAAGATGCTCGGGCAGCGCGGTGCAATTCACCTTGATGAACGGCTTGTCGCTCCGGCGCGATAGACGGTGCAGTTCGCGGGCAACCATGTCCTTGCCCGTCCCCGATGCGCCGCGCAGAAGGCAATTCAGATCGGTCCGCGCCACTTGTTCGATGGCCGTTCGCATTTCCTGAATCACCGGACTGATTCCGATCAGGTACGAGTCGCTCGCGCCATTTCGCTGGGGCCGAGGGCGTGATCCCAGCGTGCGGGTCTCTGTACCCTGAGCCAACGCGCGCGACAGAGCGGACCGCACTTCCGCGAGGCTAAACGGTTTGGGCAGGAAATCGGCGGCGCCTGACCTCATGCATTCAATGACCATCTGTGGCGCCGCATCCACGGACACGCAGACCACACGCGGTGGCGCCGGTGTATCGAGCAGCATGGTCAAGGTTTCCAGGGTAAGCCCGGCCTCGGGCAGCATTTCGAGGATGACCGCGGCGACCGGCTCGGCGCGCACAACACCCAGCGCTTCTCCTACCGTGGAAACACTGCGGACACGGAATCCAGAACTCGTAAGCCCCTTCTGCACCGCCCAACGAATGCCGGGATCGGTGTCCAGGACGAGGATGAGTTTCGGCTGTGTCTCCTCCGGGATGGCGCCGTTTTCCTCATCGAGGAACGTCATGTCGGAAAATTCAGAACTCAACGCCGGCCCTCCTGCGTGGCGGCCGGATTGGTGGCATTGCGCGGCAACACCACACGAAGTAGACTGTGACGCGCGCTGTCCACCTCGACGGTCAATTTGCCACCGCAACTGTGAATCGTCCGCTCGGCCAATTGCGTCACGGGATCGGTCGAGGCGCCTCCCCGCGACGACGGAAGTTGAGAGCCGTTATTCGGACCGGCTACCGCGCCTGCCACCCCCGCATGGCTCACCTCGAACGCCATGTGGCCGGCGCCGCTCTCGCGAAGTCGCAAGCCAATCCTTCCTCCCACTTCGACGCATCGCAGAGCCCCGAGTATCAAATCCAAGAAGACTCGCGCCAGGATGGCGCCGTTTATCAAGACACACTCACAATCTGGAATAAACTCCTTCTCGATGGTGACGTTGCGATTCTGTATGGCGACAGAAAGCATGCTCAGGGCCTGCTCGACATACTCGTCCAGGCGCACCGTTTCAACGCAGTTCTCGCGCAGCAGGGATAGTTTTCGGAACTCCTGCGTCTGCCGTTTGAGCAGACCGACGTTCTCCTGCACGATACGAAGACCGTCCGCGGCGTCTTCCGATATGGGCGTTTCCTTGACGAAATCGGTCGCGGTTCCGATAGCCGTTAACGGCTGTATGAAGTTTCGCGCGAGCTCGACGGCGATATTTCCGAGGCTGGCCTGGTGCGCCACGTGGAGTTGCAGTTTTGCCTGTTCCCACTCGAACGCGAGGAAGTGGGCGCACATGCCGAGAAATTCCTGTTCCGATTCGTCCGGAGTAAACTCGGACGCCAAATAGAATCCCACCGTGCAGATGGAGCGGGTCCAGAATTTCTGCGGGTAGGCGAACGACTGCAGCCCGCTCGTATCCATGCCGATGTTTCGTTCTACCCATTCGTCCACCAGCAGCTTTGGCTCGGCTTCGGCCAGGAGCGAATCGTACCCCGCCTGGACGGCGTCCCCCTCGCTGATGAGGAACTCCGCGTCGTCGTCCTGGTGGCGTTTGAACACCGCGAGCAGGCTCGCGCGCGTCACGTCGCACAGGGCCACACAGCGCAACGGCATATGCCGCCGCAGTTCTTCGAACACGCTCCGCATGAGCGTTTCGTCGGAGTAATAGGTGACATTGGAGAGTTGGGTCAGCCGCAAGAGGGCGCGCAGCCGGGTATAGCTGTTGTTGAGCGCGGTGGCGTACTGCCGGATGTCGGAGGTCGCGGCCTCGACGCGCGCGCGAAGCTGGTCGCGCTCTTCCTTGAGCAGCCGTACCAGCTCGGCGCGCTCGCGCACGACCAAGTGGTGTGACAACGCGCGGGCCACGGCCGCCTTCAGGGTCGTCAGGTCAACCGGCTTTGTAAGGTAGTCGAATGCGCCTGCGCGCATGGTGTCGATTACGCGCTCGGCCCGGGAATCGCCCGTGAGGATGATAGGCACGGCGCAGGGGTCGGACTGGATCAGATGGCCCAACAGGGTCAGGCCATTCCCGTCCGGCAGACCCAAATCGATGAGCACGCAGGCGTAGCGGTCCTCCGCCATGGACTCGCGCCCTTCGGCGCACGTTCCGGCGCAGCGGCATTCGTAGCCGGAACGCTCGAGGACTTCCCTAAGGAAATCCCGCTGCCGATAGTCATCCTCGACAACGAGGACGTTCGGTCTTTGGCGCCGCGCCACTTTTTCATGAATTTCTTGTAACACCAGATATCTACCTAAGCAAGTAACTCCAGTCAACCTAACGGCTTACCGCCCGCTATCCTACTCTAATTGTGCTAAAGTGTCAAGCATTAAGCTGGTAATCAACAAATGTAAAAACGTTGTCAAACTTGAATACCTTCCTTACAATTTGTGAACATAGCTGGAATCTTTGCCGCTGGATGGAACCGCTATTATCTTGATTTATCAATGTGTTACGATTCAAGTCTTGCCTAAGATCTTCGTGGCATAGAACTTGCGGATAAAATGCAACTACAAAAGTGGGAGAGGGTCGGTTATATGAATGATGTTGAAGAACTTAGAGCCGCAGTGGAGGGGCTCCGAGTTCGGTTACGGGAGGAAGTCAAACTCCGGACCGAACTCGAGCGGCGATGTCATTTTCTGGAGAAGCTGGCCCATCGGGATCCGACTACGGGACTGCGCACCGAGACCTACCTTCGCGCCCGCGTTCACGAGGAGATTGAACGCTCTATTCGCTATCCTTCGGCTACCACCCTGGTCACGCTGTGCGCGCCGCGCGAGCGAAGCGAGGCGATTCCTCAGTTGGGGGCCCGTCTGAGTGAGGAGTTGCGCGGAACCGACCATGTATTCAGCCTGAGCAAGGGGGGCTTGGCGATATTGCTTGTGGAGACGCCCGAGGAGGGCGCCCGGAAAGTTCTTGAGCGGCTGGGGTCCGACTTGGAACGGTTTATCGAGGGGTACGGTATGTCGGTGACCAGTTTCCCGGTGGATACGAATTTGGCCGATGAGTTTCTGACGATGGCGATGGAGCGGCACAATTCCGTGGCCAATCAGATCTATCCCGAAATGCAGGGCGCCGCAGTACCTCCAGGCTCGATGCATTAGACTGTTCTATTGCCACTCTTAGAGCGCAGAATGCCCACATTATTCAGTGTTTCACCGTGCCCTGAGGGTTCTTTCCGACCCCACTTCTCTTGCTGCTCAATTCGGGGGGCATGCAGGACCTCGATATTTCGCCAGTGTACGTGCCTCTAGATTTGACTGCGCTTCAGCGGTGAGGGGCGGTGTGAGCGGCGCTTATTATGGTCTTTGGCTTGAGGCAGTATTCTTCGAGGGCGGCGCATAGGGCTTCGATGTTTTCGAGCGGGGTTTGGGCGTCGTAGACTTGGCCGGTGAGCATCAGGCCGCCTTCGGGAAGGTAGAGCCGCTCGACGGCTTCCCGGACGTGTTCGCGAACGTCTTCGGGGGTGCAGAAGGCGAACATTTGGCGGTCGAGGTCGAGGTTGACGCACATCTTTCCTTTGTAGGCGTCTTCGATGCCTTGGAGGGTGTTAGCGCGGGCTTGGGGGTCGTGTACCGACACGCCGCAGTCGATCAGGTCGTCCACGATGTCGAGCAAACGCCCGTCGGAAGAGAGGGCGACTCGCGCTCCGGCCTTGCGGCACGCGCTGAAGAGAGTCTTGAACATGGGCTTGATGTATTGCCGGAATTTGTCGGGGCTGATCATCAGGCCCTGTTGGGTCCCGATATCGGTGTGAAATCCCATCACATCCACGTTCAGGTCGAGGTACATGCCGATGAGTTTCATCTCGTACTCGGTGAGGAGTTCGATGAGCCGGGGAAGGTTGGGATCATCGGTGGCGATATCCGTCATCAAGTTCTCAAACCCGCGAAGGAAGTAGAGGCGGTCGAACAGGCGTTCGCCGTTGCCGGAGGTCGCCTCGCCCCGGCGTTTGCGTTCGAGGATGTGATCGCGGATCTGGTCCCAGTCGCGTTCGCCGCGTTCCGCCAGGAGTTTCGGGTCGGGGGCGCGGTAGGCGTCCAAGGCCGACCAGTCGGCCAGTGGATGCTCGACGACTACCCCCTCGAGGCCGCCGATGACGTTTCGCCATAGGCAGCCCCAGTTGTCGCGGAAGTCTTCGCCGGCGCGGTAGACGGGCGGGAAGTCGTCGAAGTCCACGGAACCGCGCTGGAAGCCGGGGAAGAGCGCGGGGTGACGCAGGACGAGGTCCTCGAGTTTCTCGCGGTGGGTGTGCCAGGTCAGCAGGGAGAGTCCGACGGCGCAGGGAATCCATTCGGGGTATTGGAAATCGATCGCGCGCAGCCAGTTCTCTCTGTCGGTCATGGCGTTGGTCCTCCGCAGACGTTTCACGAGTGTAGCATACGGCGGCTAAGCGCTTTCTACGCACGCGCGGGGTCTTCTTTCTTCTTGCGTAAGAAGAAAGAAGCAAAGAAGAACGGTTAGTATGCGAAGAATCAGGCGCAGACGCAGAGTTGGAGCGATTCGGCGGGAATTAGGCCGCCGTCTACCGGTTGGCTTTTTGCGGCGTCAGTGTGCGGCATCGGATGCTCCGCTCTACTTAACTGTTTTCTAGCGCCTCCCGCACTTTGACCGCCAGATCCCTCACAGAGAAAGGCTTCTGGACGAAGTTCACGCCTTCGTCGAGCACTCCGCGGTTGGCGATCACGCTCGCGGTGTAGCCGGACATGAATATATTTTTGATGCCGGGATAGCGGGATTGCAGTTGTTTCGCGAGGTCCCGGCCGTTCATCTCCGGCATGACTATGTCGGTAATGAGAAGGTCAATCTGGCCCGAGTGTTCCTGGGCCAGCCGCATGGCCTCGCTCGGCATGCCCGCGGCCAAAACCCGATACCCGAGTCTTTCCAGCATCAATCTGCCCATCGTCAGGAGGGCAGGCTCGTCCTCCACGATCAGCACAGTCTCGCCGCGGCTCGGTGGGATTTCCGTAGTTGTTTCCGTTCGGATATCGATGGCTTGGGCGGTGTACCGGGGCAGGTAGATTCTAAAGGTTGTTCCTTCTCCTGGTTCGCTGTAGACATTGATGAATCCGTTGTTCTGCTTGACGATGCCATAGACCGTCGATAGCCCCAGACCGGTGCCTTGGCCCGCCTCCTTGCTGGTGAAAAACGGCTCGAAAATCCGGTCGAGAGTCTCCCTGTCCATGCCGCATCCATTGTCGCTGACGGCCAGCAGCACGAACTCTCCCGCTACAAACCCCGCGTGATCTGCACAGTAGGCCTCGTTAATGATGGCGTTGTCCGTTTCGATAGTGACCTTGCCGACGCCGGTCAAGGCGTCTCTGGCATTGACGCAAAGATTGGTCAGGATCTGATCGACTTGGAAGGGGTCCATTTTGACGTGGTACAGGTCTGCCTTAGGCATCCAGATCAGATCGATGTCCTCGCCGATGAGCCGCCGGAGCATCTTTAGCGCGCTCTCGACGGATTGGTTCAGGTCAAGCGCCACGGGATTGATGGTTTGCTTGCGCGCGAAGGCCAGCAATTGCCGGGTTATTTCCGTGGAACGTGTTGCGGCCTTAAACACTTCCGTAAGGTCGACATGCAGCGGCTCGTCCGGGTCTAATCTGCTCAGTGCCAGTTCCGTATAGCCAAGGATAACGCTAAGCATATTGTTGTAGTCGTGGGCCACGCCACCCGCCAACTGGCCCACCGCTTCCATCTTCTGGGCCTGCTGATACTGGGCCGTCAGCCGAAGATGGTCGGTGATATCCCGTTTGACGGCCACGTAGTTGACGATTCGGCCGGTCGTGCCGTACACCGGCGATATCGACGTCTCGTCGGTATACAGCGTCCCGTCTTTTCGCTTGTTGACCGTGCGCCCCAACCAAATAGCGCCGCCCGAGATGGTTTCCCACAGTCCGCGATAGAACTCCGGGTCGTGCTTGCCGCTCTTAAGAAACCGCGGATTCTGGCCGATGGCCTCCTCGCGGCTATAGCCTGTCATCCGTTCGAAGGCGGGGTTGACGAACTGGATGATACCCGTTGCATCGGTGACAATAACGGCCTCTCCGAGTTGCTCGATGGCCGCCATCAACCGATTGTGCTCGGCCTCGGCCCGCTTGCGCTCGGTGATGTCCCGGATGTTGCATTGGATTACCCTGCTATGATCGACCAGATAAACATTGCTGACAAATTCCACGGCGATTGATCGTCTATCGTTGGTTTCCAGGGGCAAGTCTTCGTATCGGATGTATTCGCTATCTTGCAGGGTCTTGAAAGCGTCTTTGGACGCGGCGATGTCCTTGAACACACCGAGTTCCCAGATATGTTGCCCGTATATTTCCTCGTAGGAATTGCCGAGTAACTGCAACAGGAACGGATTTACATCAACCACCTTGCCCGTATCGGCATCGAGAATCAAGATGCCGTCTTTGGCAGATTCAAAGAGGCGCCGGTAGCGTTTCTCGGAATCTTGCAGCGCCTCCCCGGCGCTCTTCATTTCCAACAGCGTTTCTTCCAGCAGCGCAACTCGCCTACTCAGTTCGGTGTTGGCGAGGCGAAGCTGGTTCTCGGCATTTGTATCTGACATCGTGACACCCCTCGATGAATCCAAGCTAAACCACCAGTTTTACCGGCGCAAGTTCATCAGACTGTGCCGTTCCCGCGCTTTCCTGCACGACCCGCGCGAGCGACGCAGAACGCTCGGCATGCACGGGCTAGGCGCATCACTCATGGTCCGGATGAGACATTTGCAGTAGCGTCTCCAATTGGGGAGTGCATGCCCCCTCTGGAGACCTACCACGAACCGGCGGCTCCATCCGTGATTGTTGATTGGGAACGACGATCAATTCATGCTCAATGCGCACATTTTGTATTTTCTCGCAGGTTATCATGAGAACGGAAATTATGCAATACAATAATAGGTCACTCGAATTCGGAAGCGTTCCAGTCCGTTGCCGGAAAGGGCGCCAGCTCTTCGGCGATCCGAGGTGTTCGCAGGCGAAGACTCTTGACAAGTTCGGCAATTAGTCGTAGCCTAGCAGCAGGGTAAACGCTTGGCGCCGGCGCGGGTTGAACGGCGGGAATCGGGGACGGAGCGTTCTCTTGGAAACGCGTACTCGATTCGCGGCGTGTCACGGAGGCGACAGGCGGTTTCCTTCTTTCTGGGTACGGTAGAATTGCGGCGCCGGAGATGAATGGCGTCAGCGGGGAAGTCGCGCTGTGACAGTATATGCGCGCAACGCTCGAACGATGTTGCCTTCGCGGGGTGGAGGCCGGGGACTACGACTGCGCGTCCGTTGCGCCACGGGGGAGATAGCGCCATGACGCAGTCGAAGCCGCCGTCAACGGGCATCATTTTCAAGCCCGTGGTCATTGATCGGCGCTTGCGGGAACTGGTCAACCGGATTCTGTTGGCTCCGTCACCCACCGACCCGGCCTTGCTGCTGGCCAAGAAGCGATTGCGCGCGATGACTTCGCCTGCCACGTCGTATTTGTTCGCCACGGAAATCCAGAAGTACCTGGACGCGAAATTCAGCGGGGAAACAGACTGCCGAATTCACCAGATCGCCGGGGACCTATTTCTGGATGCGCTGGAAGCCAACCTATCGACTCTCGGGCCGAACTTTTTCCGCGACCACTACTCGAGTTTTACGTGGAGTTACCGGCAGGCGGAATCGCCGGTGAAGAGCGTTCAGGGGGCTCTCTACTGCACGGAATTGGTGCTGCGGAAAACGATGGAAGTGTTCCTGGGCAAGGACAGCGTGAAGAAGTTTGACAAGAGCGTCCGCCTGTCGTTTCAGGTGGAGGAGGATTTGGATTACCGGGCGACGATAACGCTCTTTCTTGACCTCGGCCAGCAGTGTCTTGGCGACGCGATCGATGCGGGCATCCATGTCGATAGGAAAGTTGCGGGGGCGGCGTTCCTGGACTACGTGGTGGAACTGAAGAAGACGCTCGAGGCGATGTTGGGCCGCTGGGACCGATTTCATAAGCGCCGCGAGCTGCCGAGTCTGTCCAATGAGCAGTATCTGGAGGCCGCCGCAAACGTCGCCGAGGAAGACGGCTATCCTCCTTTGGCCGCGGCCATCAAGGAGCTTCAAGTAGCGCAGCGTGAACAGAAGGGGATAGCCGCTGACAGCAAGGATGAATTGGAGCATGGTGTCCACCCGTTGTACGACGCCGCGACGTTGTACTTGACGCAGGGGAATAGCGAGCGGGACGCCGGGGCCTATGACTTGGCGCTGCGACGGTACCGCAGGGCCGCGGCGCTGTTCACGAAGATTAACGATCGCACGTCGACTGCGAAGGTTTGTGTCGAGCAGGCCCGGCTGTTCATCAAGAGTGGCGAAGATCCGGGGGCGATTCAGGAAGGGCTGCAGGAGGCGACAGGTTTGATCATGGCGCACATGCAGAACTTGCCGAAAGGCAGCGTTCCAAGCGTCCCCGACGAAACGGCCATCGAGTTCCTGCGGAAGAAGGGCTACGTCGTGGAAGCGGACGCGTATGCGGCGTCGCTCGCGGTCCATCCGGCGGACGAGTGGTAGCTGTCGCGCGAACCAAGTCAGGTTTGTCCAGAGTAGACGCGCCGTCTCGCCGCGTCAGCCCAAGCGCCGCGATGTCATCCGTTCGCCACAGCTACCCGTGAGTCAGTTTTCCTTTGTTGCGTTTTCGTCGATGCGCTCAGGATAGCCACCCTAGCTTGGGGACCTATCGGCGCCCCGGCGACGCGGCGAGACGGCGCGTCTACTTTGGGGCGCGGTCTCATCCATCTGCGTAATCTTCTCCGGTGCTCTCAGTTGCCGTGACAAATTTGATTCCCACTGCCGCCGTGGTTTATGCCGCGGCCTTTGGGCAACCAGGTTCGGAAGATTCCGCCATTCCGTACAACTGGATGTGTTTGCCCCGAAATGGATATTGACATACCTTGAAGTTCATGGTATGATTCCTTTGACGGAGGGGAATCGCCATGAAGTTCAACAAGGAACTGGTCGGCGCGAGCACCGGGGTTCTGGTCCTGTCTGTTCTGGCGCGCGAGGCGAGTTACGGCTACCAAATCATCAAGCGCCTGAACGACGAAGCGGAAGGCCTTTTCACGTGGCAGGAAGGCACGGTCTATCCGGTCCTGCATAAGCTGGAGAAGGAGAAGCTGGTCCGCGCGCAGTGGCAACAGGCGGACACGGGGCGCAAACGCCGTTACTACTACATCACCGCGAAGGGGCGCGACGCGTTGACTCAGGGGAGCCAACAGTGGAGCGACTATCACCGCATGATCGTGCGTCTGGGGGAGGCGACCAATGGCTGAACTCGATCCGAAAACCCGTGAACACTTGCAGGGGCTGTGCCGTCAGATCACGGTGGCGCACGAGTTGGACCCGGAGATCCAAGAGGAACTCTATGGCCATATGGAGGACAAGCTGCTGGCGTACCTTAGTGGCGAGGAGCGCGTAAGCGAGCAGGACGCGTTTGTGCTCGTGCGGGAGCATTTTGGCGATCCGGCGGTGCTGAAGGGACTGTTGCGGGACGCGCATCCGCGCGAGGCGCGAGTTACCTATGCGCGTCGGCTATTAGCGGCTTTCGTGCTATTCCTGACGGTAGACGTGGTTGTGAAGATCGTGACAGCCATTGTGGGAGCCGCCGGAGTTTGGTATACCTACGGACACGGGCGCGATTGGTCTTCGTATATCCAGGTCTATCCGCAATTAATGTTTCCGCTGAATTGGGCGTCTGTAGTTGTCATTTGCCTTGTGCTCATCCGTTGGAACCGGCGCACCCGCGAAGGCCGGTCGATCTATCTTTTCCGGGCGCCACTGCCGCACGTGATTTCCATGGTGGCGCTCTTGCTCCTCATGTATGCTCTGACGCCGGACCTGCGGTTTACGCGTGCGCTGGCGCCCGACGCGGCGGGACGCGAAATTACCGAGGTCTTTTTTTATTTCTATTCGAGCATTGGTGTTGGATTGAGTTTCATGCTGTGGCTCTGGTGGTGTGACAGGCCGCCACGCACCACGAAAGCTATGCTCTGGGGGCTTGGCGCAGGGTGCGCCTGGGTATTGGCTCGCGGGTCATCCATTCTCACGGGCGTGTCATACCTCTGCTTTGTTGAGCGCGGTGGACATACGATGCGTGACTTTTCACACACGCTAACTTCCGGGCACGTGGGCGGGACCTCCTGGGATTGGTTTCTTCTCGTTCTGCCAACGCAGCATCATCTGTTCAACGCTTCCTCGATGCTGTTCCATCTTCAGTACCACGCGCCGTATGCGTTGGTGGCTTGTGGACTGTACGCCGCTGCGAGGTGGGCCGTGAAGCGGGTAGCGCGAGATAGCGGAACGGACCGGCCGGGGTATGGATGAGATAGGGGGAGGCCAAATGTCTGAACTGGATCCGAAGACCCGCGAACACTTGCAGGGGCTATCCCGTCAAACCGTTTGAAAGGCCCGGAAGCTGTGCATCCCGAGCCAATCATCAGATGTGCCATCGGACACTTGGTCGCGGCGCTACGCGCCCGCAAAATACAGAGCACAGCTCTTCAGTCAAGGACGTTCCCAAGTACAACTTGGGAACGAGAAGAATCACGATGCAGTTGTCCTGCTGCGCCCCTTCGGGGCTGACGGGTGTTAGGTGTGGGATCCGGGGGTTCCTTTCAGTCACCCCCGGCTACTCTCCGAGCATCCCTGCGGGATTTGAATTGCGGTGAATTGGGCCAGTAGCCGCGCCGTGCTTGACTCTAGGAGCGTCTAACAAAAGGCTATGCCAAGGAGCCGGCGGCTGGGGACAACCGCCCTCCCGTTCGCTCCGGCGTGGGTT
This sequence comes from Candidatus Hydrogenedentota bacterium, assembly GCA_016215105.1. Lineage (GTDB taxonomy): Bacteria > Hydrogenedentota > Hydrogenedentia > Hydrogenedentales > SLHB01 > JACRLJ01. The sequence continues at coordinate 24,785 of JACRLJ010000148.1, read as the reverse complement.
CTGTTAGAGTCACCAAGGGGCAGATCTATCCGCAGATCTTCAACAACCTTGCCTCGGATTGAATCATGGAGCGGACGGTGTGGTAGTTGATTTTCCAGGCGTGGGCCATGTGGTCCCAGATGAGGTTGTTGTTTTCGTCGAAGAGGGGGAGCCATTCGCCGACTTTGTGGTTGATTGTGACTTGCCGCAACGTCTTGGCACGCCCTGCCCAACCACGCGACAAACCGGCCCTTACTAGTCACTTACCACGGCGTAGCGAACGGTTATCTTCTGCGGGGTTTGGTGGCCGTCCGCAAATTCTAGTGCAAACACCGTACGCGGATCGTCTACGTGCCTAGCAAAATACACGTGGCCACTTGTTACTAGGATTACTCTATTGCCCTCTGGTTTCGTCATAACCAATTCTTTGCCAAACCCTAAGTAGCGGATTCGATTCTTTATCTCTACTGGGAGTCCTGGTGAATAAGCCCCGAAGAAGTGAATTTGGAGCGGTTTGCCGGCTAGCTCTTCCAAATTCGTCGCGCGACTTGGCGAGAATTCCCATGAAGGTTTAGTCTCGCTTGCATTCGCAAAAAAAAGTGCGCCCTCCTTTACCACCGGGTTGTGCCAGTTCGACCGTAATGGCTTGCCTTGAATGTTAAGCGAGCTGAGGTTGTCTCCGTCCCTTTCCGAAGTTGCCTCATGAAGTTCACCCAGCTTTGCGGCAACATAGGATACGTCCCAATAGCCGCTTGGGTCGTTAATCGCCTTTTCCAGGAGCGTCTTTGTCTGGAGCGCCGGAGCGAGCCGCCATTCCAGCTCAAAAAGGCATCGGTCAAACACGGTTCGGACCTGTTGCGCCGGGTCTTTTCCGGTTAGTTCGTCAATATTGAACCATGCCGGCAGTGGCACGACGCACAGTTCGCCCACCGCCCAAAACTTGGACTGCCCACCTGCGTCACTAACCATATAACGAGCGTGTGGCTCCATGGCTTGGGCATACGCAACGAGCACGCTGCCCGACTTCGCGTCTCCTTTGATGGTTTTCAATACATTCAGTTTGACCTCATCAGGGTAGTCACCTGTCTGCGTCACGGCCAAGCATTCTGCAATTACTATATTTGGGGCGCGTTCGACGAACTCCGTAGTGTCCTTGAACTGTGCAAACGGATAGGCAAAAGAACGACCACACAGAACGCCGAGGACAACAGCAAGGAATACTCGATTCATTATTCTTCTCCTGGTTCAGGTACTCACAATGCCAAGAGGAAAGACGATTCGATATTGGTCAAACCACTTACGAGCTAAAGCTCACTCACCCGCAGATCTTCAACAACCTTGCTTCGGACTGAATCATGGAGCGGACGGTGTGGTAGTTGATTTTCCAGGCGTGGGCCATGTGGTCCCAGATTAGATTGTTGTTTTCGTCGAAGAGGGGGAGCCATTCGCCGACTTTGTGGTTGATCATTTTGTCCATGACGAAGCGGTGGACGTTTTCGTAGGCGTCGATGTATTTGGGGTCTTGGAAGATGATGTAGGCGTCGAGGAGGCCGATGAGGCACTCGGCTTGTTGCCAGAACTCTTTGTTGCGTTCGCGGGCGGGGCCGGAGGCGGGGCCTTCGCAGTAGACGCCGCCGTTCTTCCAGTCGATGCCGTATTTGCAGGCGTGATCAAAGATTTTGCGCATGTTCTCTTTGTAGTCGTCGAGATTCAAGCCGAGGATGTGGATGGCGTGCTTGAGCAGCCAGGCGCACTCGACGTTGTGACCGAAACTGGTGTTGTCGAGGGGGCGGGCTTCGCCTTCGACATCGCGGTCAGCGCCCCATACGTCGGCGAAGAGGATTTGGCGCAGGGGCGTCCAGTCGTATGCGAATTGGGCGATGCCGAGACCGGTCTCGGGGTGGAGGATGCGTTTTAGCAGCAGCGTTATGACCTCGACGGTGCGCTCTTTGTAGACGCGCATGCCGGTGGCTTCGTAGAGGTTGGTGAACGATTCCATGAGGTGCATATGCACGTCGTAGGACTTGCGGTCGCCGCCGTATTTGCCGGGCTTCTTCTTGGACCAGTCGCGTTCGAGGAACTCGTAGTAGCCGCCGTAGCAGTTATCGGCGGCGAGGCACTGGAGTTGTTCGTAGGTCTTGACGGCCCATTCGACGCCGCGGAGATCGCCGGAGGCCATGCCGTACTCAGAGAGCGCGTAGATGGCAAAGGATTGGCCGTAGGTGAGTTTGCTGGGGTTCGCGACCGTGCCGTCGCGCTCGGTGGTCCAGTACCAGCCCCACTGTTCCTTGTCCCAGAAGTGCTCGATAAGGAAATCGACGCCTTGGCGGGCGATCTTGAGGGCCTGGCCGCCGCCGAGGCCGGCGCGGTGCATGGAGGAGTAGGTGTAGATCATGCGGGTCTGGCAGATGAGCGTCTTGAGGGACTCGCCGGTGGGGTTGCCGTCCTTGTCGAGGTAGGTGAGGTAGCCGCCGTATTCTTTGTCTACGCCGCGGGTCATCCAGAAGGGGAGGAGTTCGTCCCGGAGATGGTTTTGGACTTCGGACAGCATGGTTTCGCAGCGTTTGACGACAGTGGCGTTGCTCATGGATAGACCCCAGTTCTGTTGGTTGTTTGGGAAATGGCGACAATGGAAGTAGTCTAATCGGAGGGACGCGGGAAAGACAAATGGGGGGCTGGGTGGTGGGGATGGGAGGAATGGGAGTGATGGGAGGGGGCGTCTTGGCTTAGCCTCCGTGCTTGTGTTCTTCGGGGGATGCCGTGACTCCCGAACTGGCGGGGTTGAGGCGGGCTTCGGCGTCGATTAGGAAGGAGCCGCGGGTGGCGATGCGTTGGCCGAGTTTGAGTCCATCGAGTACGGGATAAAAGGCGCCGACGCGGAGTCCGAGTGTGACGGCGTGGGCGTCGAAGACGCCTGGGGCGGACTCCTCGTACACAATCTTTTGCGTACCGGTGTCGATGACGGCGCTTTCCGGTATGGAGAGGACGCGTTCGATGCGGTACTTTCGAAGGGCCATGCCGCAGCCGCAGGTGACACATACGCCCGGCTTGTCGGTGAGTTCGCTCAGATGCATCGGGCAGGCGTAGCCTTCCGCCCATTGCTCCGTTGAACCGGCGCTATCCAAAGCGGGAAGCATGTCTGCCGCCGCCTTCTTCGTTTCGGGGACGAGTTTCATATTGCATAGCGGACAACTACCGGGCTTGTCGGAGACGACTTGCGGGTCCATCGAGCAGGTGTAGTACTGGGCGCCGTCAGCGAGGGTGGCCAAGAACTGATTGGCGTCGTCCTGCGTCTTGGTGGGTAAAGCTGGCGCGGGCTTGGTAGCTTGCGCCACTCCTGCCGCCTTCTTCGTTTCGGGGACGAGTTTCATGTTGCAGAGCGGGCAGTCCCCGGCTTTGTCGGAGACGACTTGCGGGTCCATTGAGCAGGTGTAGTACTGGGCGCCGTCGGCCAGCGTGGCCAAGAATTGATTGGCGTCTTCTTGCGTCTTGGTGGGTAAGCTTACTGGCGCGGCGGCGACCGGGCTTTTTCCGGGCGCCAAGTCCCGGTTGGACACGGCGACGGCGACCTTGCCGGACTCGACATCCAACGACTGTCCAACCGGTGAATGAATGACGGCGTTGACGTACATTCCCGGCTTGAGCTTACCCTCGGTGTTTGTCACGACCACGCGCACTTTGACCGATCGGCTTTCGGTGTCGAGCGCGGGATAGATGAAATCGACGGTGCCGTAGAAGATCACGCCCGGCTGCGACACGGTCGTCACTTCAACGGGCATGCCCAGCTTCACACCAGCGATATCGGCCTCGACAATTAGCGCCTGAACCCAGAGCGTGGAGAGGTCGGCGATGTTGTAGAGGACGGTTCCTTCCTCGACGGTTTCGCCGAGCACGACGTTCTTTTCCATGACGGTTCCCGTCACGGGGGAATACAGGGTGATCGCGGTCGTGGCGCCTTCGCCTTTGGCGATAGTGGCCAATTGATCGTTGGTGAACCCTGCCAGGGACAGGCGTTCGCGCGAGGCGTCCACCAATTGCGCGGCGCGTTTCTTTTCCTCGGCGTCCACCCGCGTGTCGGCGTCGACGCGGCGCTGGTTGGCGAGGGCGCGCGCATACTCCTGCGACGCGGCGAGGAACTTCGGCGTATAGATGCGGGTCAGGGGCTCACCCTTTTTCACCACGGCCCCCACGGTGTTGACCATAAGCTCATCAATGCGTCCTGCGAAGTGAGCGACGATCTTGGCTTGTCGTGTCTCGTCAACCTCGACGGCGCCGTAGGAGCGTATGGTGCGAAGTAGCAGCCGGTACGAAGCCGGCTCGACCTGGACACCGGCCTGCATGATTCGCTCGGGCGACACCTGCACTCGGGCCAGGGTTCCTTCGGGCAGAGTCATTGGCGCGCCTTTTTTGCGCTTGACGAGGTCCATGCCGCAGATGGGGCACTTGTCCGGATGATCACGGACGACGAAGGGGTGCATGCCGCAGTAATACTCGTACTCATTTTCGAAGGCGTCGTGGCCATCGGTATGGGACGTGGCGGTGGATTCGACTTGGCGGTTACGTTGCCAGCGGTCGTAGTAGTTTTGGATGTGGTCCCAGTAGCCGACGGTCAACGCTGTCAGCACGAGGATGGCGACGAATCGGAGGCGGATTTCGAGAAACTTGAGAAAGAAAATTACCCGCCTGACAACGGTCATCTTGGCGGTACCGGGGGTAGTCATGATGTGACCTCCTGTGTTCGTCCTGACGCCGCTTGGAGCTTGCGCCAGCGCCGGGCCTCGACGTGATAGAACAGCACCGGCAAAAAGATGTCGATAACTTCGTCGGCGATGAGCAGACCGCCGAGGACCGGCGCGGCCATGGGCGCGATGACTTCGGCGCCGACGCCGTGCGTCCAAAGCATGGGCGCGAGGCCGACGATGGCGGTGCCTTCGGTGAGTAGCTTGGGCCGCAGGCGATGAATGGCGCCGGTCATGATAGCCTCTTCGAGTTGTTCGAGACTGGTGAGTCCAGCGAGACCGCCACGTTCGGCGATGGCGTCCCGAAGGTATACGAGCATGATGATGCCGGTTTCAGTGGCCATACCGAAGCAGGCGATATAGCCGACCCACACGGCCACGCTGAAGTTGTATCCGAACAAGGCTTGGAACAAAACACCACCGGCGAGGGCGCCCGGCACGGCCATCATCATGAGCGCGGCGTGGGCGAGATCGTGATACGTCAAGTAGAGAATGACGAAGATGAGGAGCAGGACCGCCGGAAACACGATACGCAAGGTGCGTTTGGCGCGGACTTGATGCTCGAACTGACCTGTCCATTCGAGGTACATGCCTTCCGGCAGGTGGACCTTTGCGGCAATGGCGCCTTGGGCCTCTTCGACAAAGCCGATAATGTCGCGGTCGCGGACGTTTAGCTGAACGTACGAGCGCAGAAGGCCGTTCTCGCTCTTGATCATCACCGGCCCTTCGACCACGCGCACCGACGCGACGTCCTTCAGGAAGATTGCCGGCCGTGAAGCCATCTTTCCGGGTTCCGCTTCCGGGGCGGCGCCTCCCATGCCCCCGGCCGAGACCAGGATTCTCTCGATGGATTCTTCGTCGGTCCGGTAGTCGCGGGCATAGCGCAGGCGCACGGGGTAGCGTTCCCGGCCCTCGACGGTGGTGGTGATGGCCTTACCACCGAGCGCCACCTCGATGACGTCCTGAATGTCGCCCACGTTGATGCCGTAGCGCGCGGCGCGTTCACGATCGATTTCGATTTCAATGTAGCCCTTGCCCACGGACTGGTCCGGCACGACATCAACGGCGCCTTGTATGCCGCGCAGGGATTCCGCGACCTGATTCGAGACCTGCTGGATCTGCTCCTGCGAGCGCCCGAAGACTTTCACGGCGAGTTGTGTGCGCACACCGGTCGCGAGCATGTCTACGCGGTTGATGATTGGCTGGGTCCAGATGTTGGCCCAGCCGATCTGGTGTACGACTTTGTCCAGCTCGTTGACCAAGTCTGTTTTTGTCTTGGGCCATAGGAACGCGTGGCGGCCGAAGTCCTTTGCCAGGTCCTCGGCGGTGACGGAGGCTTTCGCGTCGGCGTTCCACGTTCCCTGCATTACCGCTTGCGACTCGGTTTCGGCCAGCAGCGCGCGTTCGAACTCGACCATCGCTACGTCGAACAGCGACTGCTTGGTTTGATGAACCCACTTGCGGGTCTTGAGATCGCGGAACTGCGTCAGCGTCTGAAGAGCCTCCTCGTAGAAATCGGGGCGTTCCACGCCAAAGGACTCTTTCGCCGCGACCATCATCGCTTTCCACGGCGATTCGACGGGCGCGAGGACGGCGTTGGATTCCACCGCGAGCCGGCTGCCTTTTTCGAGCGATTCCAGGCCGGTCTGGATTACTTTTTCGATGTCAGACAGCATCGGATCTTGCTGGAATGGATATTGGTTTGCGTCGGCGAGAGCCTTGAGAAGAGCGTCTTTCTCTTCGGGCGTCAGGTCGGTTTTCCACGCGTTGTGGGCGGTAATCTGGTCCAATAGGCGCTCGCCGAGAAAGCGCACCGAGTCTGTAGCGAGTTGTTCCTGAAAGGTGAAGACACGTTGCATTGTTGCGAGCCGCAACGCGGCGTCGAAACGATCCAGCGCGCCGTCGGCCACGCTCGAGTTGAACGAGGCGCGGGACTCCGGCGTGTCCGCGGCTTTCAATACACCTTGCGCTTCCAGCAATGCGGTGACACGACTGGCTTCGGCGCGCGCGTCCTGGACGCGAATCTTACGCTTGATCCAGTATTCCTTGGGACGGAGCGTGATGATGGTTTCTATCATGTCGAGTGGCGACGGGTCGGTCGGTGTTTCGGCGCGGCCCGCCTTGCCCACGGCGAGTTCGACTTCGGGCAGCGAGCGGAGCAGCGCGTCACGGGCCTTGATGTCGTCGGCGACTTCGGTGACTGATGCGCGCGGGACGGTTACCGGCATGTCCATGATGCCGCCCTCGTCCAGTGGCGGCATGAATTCGCGTCCGAGACCGCGGGCGACGTAGAACCCGAGCGCGAGCAGGAGCACGAAAAGCCACACCACGGTTTTGGGGCGTCGAATGAGGTAGTGCAATACCGGACGGTACATCGCGACGACGCTGCGAATGATCCAGTTGTTTTCTTCGCGGGAGAGGCGGCCGCGTATGAGCAGGGGAATCAACGCCGGCACAAGGGTGATGGAGATGATCGCCGTTCCCATCAGCGCGAAGGTCTTGGTGAACGCTAAGGGGTGGAAGAGTTTGCCTTCCTGGCCCGTTAGCGCGAACACGGGAAGGAATGAAATGACCATGATGACCACGGAGAAGAAGATGGGGCGTCCGACTTGACGGCAGGCTTTCACGATGATTTCGGTCGTGTCCCCGGTGATCTTCTTGTCGCCAAAATGGATAGTGAGGTGGTGCGTGGCGTTCTCGAGCATCACGATGGCCTGGTCCACCAGGATACCGATGGAAATGGTGATACCGGACAATGACATGATGTTGGAAGAAATCCCGAAGAAGCGCATCAACATGAATGCGATCAAGATGGACAGGGGCAAGGTGACGACGATCACGAATACGCTGCGGACGTGTACAAGGATCAGCAAGATGGCCAGGGCGGCGATCAGAATCTCGTGTTCGAGCACGGTGGTTACGGTTTTGATTGCACTCTCGATGAGGCGTGTCCGGTCGTAGAACGGCACGATGCGGACGCCTTCGGGAAGGCCCTTTTGCAGGTCGCGAATCTTGGCCTTGATCCGTTTGGTGATTTCGAGGGGATTCTCTCCGTAGCGCATCATGACTACGCCGCCGGTGACTTCCCGTCCGTCTTTTTCGAGGACGCTGCGGCGAAACTCGCTTCCCAGTTGGACCGTGGCCACCTGGTCCACGCGTATGGGCACCCCGTTGCGTTCGGTGATCACGGAGTTGCGGATATCGTCGACGGAACGTATCCAACCCACGCCGCGAATCAGATACTCGGCGTTACCCTTGTGGACGACACGGCCGCCAACGGCGCTGTTCCCGCGCGCGATGGCCTGGTACACCTGGCCGAGGGTGAGGTTGTAGGCGCGCAGTTGTTCCGGCGCGATGTCCACCTGGTATTCCTTGGGGAAGCCGCCGACGCTGCTGACCTGCGCGACGCCCGGCACGGAGTTGAGCTGGTAGCGCACATACCAATCCTGGACGCCGCGCAGGCTGCCCGGGGCCGGGTTGGTCCCTTCGACGGGGTACCAGAAGATTTGTCCCAGGGCGGTGGCGTCGGGGGCCAAGTAGGGAACGACGTCCTGGGGCAGAAAGGTGTTGGCCAAGGCGAGCCGTTCGAGGACGCGGGTACGGGCAAAATAGAAATCGACCGAGTCGTCAAAGATGATGTTGATCATCGAGAAGTTAAACTCAGAAGAGGAACGGACCGCTTTCACGCCGGCTAATCCTTGCAGATTGACCGAAAGGGGGAAGGTAATCTGGTCCTCGATTTCCTTCGGACTGCGCCCCATCCAGTCCGTGAAGACAATGACCTGGTTCTCGGAGAGATCGGGAATCGCGTCGACCGGGGTGCGCGCCATGACCCAGAGCCCCGCGCCGGTCACCGCCACGAAGATGACAATCACGAAGAACCGGTTCCTGACGGAAAACTCGATTAGTCCTTCGATCATTGAATCGTCCTAAAACGGCCCGGCCGCAACGGCAGAGTCATTGGTATGACTTCTTTGTCCGCAACATCTACGCGAACAACGTGGAAGTTGCGGACAAAGAAGCTATTACCGCAGTTGGGCCGAGCCGTGTGGCATAGTTCCGCAATCATGGACCGGAGACAAGCATGTATTGTGCCATCAGGGGGAGTTCGAGGCAAATTGCGATAGCAGAGTGATTTAGCGCGCGAAGAAGCTACGAGATAGGAGGCAAATTGACCATGTCCTGGGCGGGGCGCCGACCAGAAACTGTACAGTGGAAAAGGGGTAGGCAAAAGAAGAGCGGCAAGAGCAGCATCGAGAACACTAAGGATATCGTCGGGTGGTTTTAACCACCGCTATGTGCTTGGTCCGTTATGGGACATACACGATCAGTGATTCTCGCTACGCGGCTCCAGCCGCTAACTTATTTGTACCATAGACGGCGTGTTTTCGCAAGGGGTTTTTCTGGCGCGTTGGGTAGGGCGCTTTCGCCGAAAGCGCCCGGTGAATGTGAATACGATGCAGGACGGGCTAGCATGAAATCCGGGACGTTTTGGCAAAACGTCCCTACCCGGCTGCAAGACGTCCCTACCCGACTGCAAACGGTCCCCGCCCGATGGCGCTGCCTACGTGCGTTCCGGTTTGGCTTCGCGGAGCATGAGGTTTGCGACGGCCTCTCTCGCGTTGCCTCCTTCGAAGAGGACGCGATGGACCTCGCGCGTGATGGGCATTTCGATGCCGTGGCGTTGGGCGAGGGCGTAACCCGAGCGCGTGGTGCGAACGCCTTCGGCGACCATGGGTGACGCCGCGAGCGCTTGGTCCACGGACATGCCTTGAGCGAGGCGTTCGCCGAGGGCGCGGTTTCGGGAGTGCTGGCTGGCGCAGGTGACGATGAGGTCGCCCATGCCGCTGAGGCCGGCAAAGGTTAGGGGGTCGGCGCCCAATGCGGTTCCGAGGCGGGCGATTTCGGCCAGCCCGCGCGTGATGAGGGCGGCCTTGGCATTGTCTCCGAGGCCGAACCCGTCGCACACGCCGGCGGCCAGCGCGATGACGTTCTTCAGCGAGCCGCCAATCTCGACGCCTAGAATGTCGGGGCTGGTGTAAACACGGAAGGTCTTTCCTAGAAACGCCTCTTGCACGACTTTGCAGGCGTCCGGGTCTGGCCCTGCTGCGACTACGGTGGTTGGAAGGTCACGCGCGACTTCTTCGGCGTGACTTGGGCCGGAGAGCGCGACGACGGGACATTCGCCTGCCACTTCGTGGATGACCTCGCTCATGCGAAGCAAGGTGTCGTTTTCGATGCCCTTCGCCACGCTGACACGCAGGGTTTGGGGCGAGAAGCGATGGGCGGCCGCTGCGGCGCGCATCACATGCGACGGCACGGCCAGAACGGCGATATCGGAGTCGGGGTCGGTATCGCGCGCGACTTCGACCGCATCGGGCAAATACAAGTCCGGTAGAAATAGATGACTGTGCCGAGTCCGCTTCAACTGTTCCGGATCGTCTTCATCGCGGCACCACAAGCGGACTTGATGACCATTCAAGGCAAGCAGGCGTGTTATCGCCAAACCCCAACTACCGGCTCCCACAATTTGTATACGCATGCGCCGATATTAACTCATTCTCGGGGCGCGGATCGAGCATTACGCCAATGCGTGAAGTGACTACCGCCGCGCATTCTTGACCAGAGCGGCATTGATCACGAGTTGAACGTCTACCGCGTCGGTGGTGTGACTCCCGTCCAGATCGGTGGGCACGGGGCCGGGAATACTGAGCGCGCCGTTGATGACCAACTGCACGTCCACCGCATTGGTTGCGCCGCTGTAGTCGACGTCACCCGTTACGGCGGTTGGCGTGGGGACGCTTGCGGGGGCGTTGGGATCGGATGCGCGGGCCACTTCGAATCCATCCCAGAATCCGTCACCGTCGCTGTCCGGGTTGTGCGGATCGGTGTGATACGTGTTCACTTCCTGAAATGCGGTGAGGCCATCCCCGTCGGTGTCGTCCTGATCCGGAGGCGCGGTGACGACGATGACGCCTTTCATATTGTGAAGTTCGTGGAACCGGCAGAAGTAGGGAAACGTGCCGACGTCATTGAACGTGCGCACGAAGGCGGGATGCGCGGCGTCGATGGATGCGTCGAACAAGGCGCCCGCCTCGGGAGCACTCGATGATTCGCCACTGGTCACGGTATGGCTGCCATTGCCCCAAACCCAGTCGACCTCGTCGCCGGTGTGAATATTCACGGTATCGACTTGCGTGGCGTCGTTGCCGTCCGCGTCGAAGACCAAATTCTTGACCGTGATTTGAACCATGACGGCGTGGCTGCCGCGGGCCAGGAGCAGGAGGACACATGCGGCACAGAGTAAGCGCGGGCTGGGCATAGCTGCTCTCCTCAGTCTGAACCGAACACCTAACCATTGGACTGGGCGGACTGGGATGCGGTTTCGTGAAGCGATGCGCGGGCCGGGTTTTTCTGGAACCTGCGGGCAGGTTAGGCCATAATAGGGGGATACCAGCGTTTGCTTCTTCGTCAGCAGCTTCCCCGCTGCTTTGCGCACATGCCGCTGATAGAGAAGTCACACCAAGAGCTATGTTGTTGCGGCCAAGCCGCCTTACGGTACGTGGGAAGGAGTTCTGCAATGCGTGTTTTCCGGGGAATGGGTTTTGCTGTAATCGCGGCTGGGGTTTTGGCCGTTGCTTTTCTAGCGGCGCCGGCCGCCGGCGCTCAGGCCGCGCAAACAGGGGCGGACACCGGGGCGAAGGCGGCGGGGAAGCTGCGCTTCGACTACGTGGGCTATCGCGCCGCGCGCTGGGAAACCGGCAAGGTGACCGAAGTCGAGAATGATCGGCCCAATGAAGGCGGGCTGATTCAGGTTTACTTTACCAACATCAGTGACAAGCCGGTTCACGTGAAGTTTTACCAGATTAACGGTCACGACACATCGTACTGGCGGCTGGGCGGGGCCATGGCGTGGGACCGCATGTTCAACGAGTCCGACTTGGCGCCCGGCGCCACGGGGATTGCAGAGTTGAACGCGGTATCGAAAGACTTCAAGGCTGGGCGGCCATTCGCGTTTTCGCTGGTGGACAACGACGGAGTTACTGCCGGTTCGATCGAAACAACGCTGGCCGAAGACCCTATCCAGATTACGAATGTCCGCGTGCTTCCGGGCCTGCGGCAGCTTGAGGTCCACGTGCGTCACGCGGGGAATGGTCAAGCGGATTTGGCCTCGCTGGATCTCGTTGGCGTTCCCGCGCAAAGTGTGAAGTGGGTGGGACAGACGCTGTCCGGCTCGGGCCACGCGATCGCGCGCGTTGAGCTTTCGGCTCCGTTGGCCGCGTCCCAGACGATCATTGTGAAGCTCGGCGTGAAAGACGCTTCGGGCGCGCGCACAGTCTACGCGCATCGCCGGGCCTTTGAAGATTATTTCCCCATCGGCACGTGGTCGAACGCGCCGGAAACTTATGCGCAATTGCGCAAACTGCATATCGACACGATCATCAAAGGCGGCACGGCGGAGGACGCGTTGTTCACGACCGACGCGGCCAAGTACGGCTTCCGCGTGATCGTTCCCGCCGAGGGCGCGGCGCGCGTGGACACGCTGCGAGGGCTGGGCGACAACCCCAGCGTGGCGAGCTGGCTGTTATCGGACGAGCCCGACTGGAGCACCGTACCGGCGGTCATGGAGCACATTGACGCGTCGGTCAAGCAGGTAAACAAGACCAAACCCACGTTCATGACGCTATGCCGCAACGCGAAGTTCTTTGAATACGCCTCAATCTCGGACATCCCGTGCATGGACCATTACTGTGTTGCCGCGCCCAGCAGCAGTAAATGGCCGAAGTCCTACGGCACGCGTCTGGAGGAGACGGCATATTACACGCGCGACTTGAAGGCGGCTTCCGAACCCAAACAGATTTGGGTTTGGACGCAGGCCATCGCGAGTTGGGATAAACGTCCGCTGCGGCCGGTCCCGACACCGGACGAACTCGCGGCGCAGCTCATGCTGAATCTGGGTGGTGGCGCGAAGGGTGTGCTGTGGTTCAACTACGAAGCCAAGGTCGCGGAGAAATTCCCGGATGTGCGCGACGCGATGCAGCGCTGGGGGCGTGTGCTGAGCCTGACGCGGGAAGACTTTCTCGAGTCCGACCCCATCGCGGCCGAGGTAGTGGCGCCGGCTAAGGTGAATGTCGCGGCGCTGGCCACCGTTGACAAGCTGCTGCTGTGTGTCACCAATCTCAACTACGAAATCGATCCCAAGGCGTATCGGTTCACCCCGGCGAAAAATGTCTCGATTTCCATCGTGTTGCCATCGTGGCTCAAGCCTGCGTCGGCTCTGGCGATCGAACCGGATGGCGTAAAGCTGCTGTCGTGTGAAGTGCGCGAGGGGCGGGCGCAAGTGTCGTTGGGTGACGTGCCGGTGTGCCGTCTGGTGGTCCTGGCCAACGACGCGAACGCGGATACCGCGTATGAGAGCGCGTTCACGAGGGCGATCGAGGAAGAGCACACGGAATACTAGAGAAGCGATTCTGAAGTTTATCTTGGAGTAGTCCTGTGAGAGCACTATGTACGTTCCTCTTCAGGACCGTAGGAGCGCGCTATCGTGGGTACCCCAGTGAAAGTTACAGCAATCGTGGGCACGTATTGCAAAGGGGGAGTCATAGATTCGGCGGTGGATGAGATCCTGGCAGCGGCGAAGGAAGAGGGGGCCGAGGCCACGAAGGTCTACCTGATCGATCAGCACGTCGAGTTCTGTAGCAATTGCCGAACGTGTACGCAGCAGGAAGGCGAGAAACGGGGCCACTGTCCGAAGGAAGACGATATGGCCGGTCTACTTGATGAGATTGAACGGTCCGACGCCATTGTGCTCGCATCACCGATGAACTTTTGGAGCGTTACGGCGGTCACGAAGCGATTCATCGAGCGCTTCGTCTGTTACGCGTATTGGCCGTGGGGCGCGGGCGCTCCAGAGATGCGGAGCAAGCGCAAGAACAAACGCGCGATCATCGTTGCTTCGTCTGCGGCGCCGGCGCTCCTGGCTCGGCTCCACAGCAGGATGGTTGGGCTCATGAAGTCCGCAGTGGATTGTCTTGGAGCGAGAACAATCGGGGTGCTTTTCATCGGTCTCGCCGCCTTGGAGCAGAACCAAGGGCTTACGGATCGGACGAGGCGAAGAGCGCGGGCGTTGGGGAAGAGACTCGCCTTTCACGCATAATCCTGCATGTCGATGAGGAAGCGCCGGTGTTCGCGGTCCGCCTAATCGGGTACCCCGGCTATTTTTCGCTGGCGCGGAGCCACGCTTCGTTGAAGCGGACGTGCTTGATGCTTTCGCCGGGAGTTTCCTTGTTGCTATAGGAATACGTACAGTGGAGCGAACCGTCCTTCGCTTGAATTAGCGACGGATAGGACCCGGAACCTTTGTCCGGCTGAAAATCCTCGAGCGGGCGCTTGACGGGCCATGTGGTTCCCTCGTCTTCGGACAGGTACGCCGTGAGACGATGGCGTCCGTCCTTTAGGTCGTTGCAGACGAGCACCCAGCGGCCGTTCTTCAACGCGATGCAATCGACGCTCGATCCCGGATTCGGGATGTCGAGTGTCGTCACTTCCGACCATGAGATTCCCTTGTCCTTGGACTCCGCGCGGCGAATCTGTTGCGGAATACCGTTATCGCGCATGAAAGCCACGATACCGCCATCCTTCTTGGGCACGAAGCTGGGCTGGATGTTGCCCAAATCCGGTGTGATGATCGGTTTACTGAATTGCCAGGTCTTGCCCCAGTCCTCGGTGAAGGCGGCCAGCGAGGTATTGAACACATCGGAGTAGAGGCCGAGCATCATACGTTTGTCCGAGGTCATTATGGGGTGCAGGCGCGTCATCCATCCGAGGCGTTGAGTGAGTTTCACGTGAGAGGCCTTCTTGAGGTCCTCCAACTCCGCTTTCAGTTTTGGGTCCGCGTCGAGTACGGCCGCATATTTTCCCTGGGCCTTCGTGATGGCGTCGAGCATGGCTGGTTCGAGATCCACGGGGCGGCAATGGATGTCGTCTTGCCAATCCCATTTGGGCGCGCCTTTCTTCGCGTAGTGCGTGGAGGTCCGGTACTTCAATAGGGAGCCGCCCCACTCGTTATCTTGGACGGCGATCCAAAACAACCACAAGGTCTTCCGCGGATCGATGAAGAGCACCGGGTTGCAGTCGGGCAGGCCGGGCGTGTCGGCCATGACGAACACCGGGCTCCATTCTTTGCTCTTTTTGCCCAGGCGAGCACCCTGCACGAGCACATCGTCTTCCTTGCGTTCGCCGGACCCATGGAACCAACACGCGAGCAGCTCACCGTTGGGGCACTCGACGATACTGGAGCCGTGGTTGTGCTTGGGGTCCATGGGAAAGATGAGTTCCGAGTTGTAGAGCGGGGTGTTCAAGGCGGAAAACGCCGCCGCAGCGACTAACAAGGTAAGCATGGCTATTCCTTCTTTCTGTGGCCGGTGTGTTGATTCTCGTTGATGACATCTTAATGTTTGGACGCGAAAGCCGCGAAAAGCGGGGACAGACACGCTTTTAAAACTGCCGAAAAGCGAGTCAGTCCCCGGTTTTCGCTCGACCTCGGCGTTCAGTTAAGTCGCTTGAATCTTGAACCATTACGCTAGATGCGGACTCGCGGGCAGAGCGAGAGCGCTTCTGAACCGAGCGGAGCATACGACGGACGCGCCCCATGGCGCAAGGCGTCAAGTTTCTTGACGAAGGATCTTCGATGCCGTTTCGGCGACCCAATCGGCGCTGATCCGGGTCATACAGCGGTGGTCGGTTGCGCAGACGGGCTTTTGGCAGGGGCCGCAATCGACGTCGACGCGCAGCACCTTCCCGCGCTCGTAAGGGCCCTCGGAATAGCGTGGAGAAGTCGGACCCATAATGCATACGGTGGGAACGCCAAAGGCGACGGCGACATGGCGCGTACCGGAGTCGTTGCAGATTAGGAGGTCGAGTTGCGAGACGGCGGCTTTGAGCGTTTCGAGCGTGGGGGCGCCGTCGTCAGCGCATAGCAATGGCGTCTTCGCGGCGGCGCGCACGGCGTCACGCGTCTGCTCCTCGCCCGGTCCGGTCAACAGTACACAGCGGGCGCCGAGTTGTTTGGCGAGCATATCGGCCACCTGCGCGTACCGGCCGGAAGGCCACAGTTTGCTGGGGCCAAAGGCGGCGCCGGGGGCAATGCCGATGAGAGGGCCGTTACCGGACAGGCTCGTGCGCACTTGCGCTGAGACCGCAGGGTCCGTGGCCAGTTCAAGACCGTGGCCATCGTCCTTGCACCCGATTGTAGCGACAAGGTCGAGGTATTCTTTGGCCATGTAGATGGGTTCGATGCGGCCATTAACGCGGTGGGGCGGGACTGCGTCCGTCAGGAGAAAGGAACGTCCGTCGCGGTTGTAGCCGAGGCGCTGATTCGCGCGGGTAAACGCGGCGAGGACCGCGGAACGGAAGGAGTGGGGAAGAACGACCGCCAAATCCCGCGCGTGGGGCTTGAGTTGGTGTCCCAGTTCGCGCATCTCCAACCAGCCGGGGCGCGACGGTAGAACGAATTGGCGAGCGACACAGGGCAATCCATGAAGCAAGGCGCAGGGGGCGGCGCGTCCGGCGACGGTAATCTCGCCGCCGGGAAAGCCTTGGTGGAGCGCGCGCAACGCCGGAGTACACATTGCGGCGTCACCGATCCAGTTGGGTATCATAACC
This sequence comes from Candidatus Hydrogenedentota bacterium, assembly GCA_016215105.1. Classification (GTDB taxonomy): domain Bacteria; phylum Hydrogenedentota; class Hydrogenedentia; order Hydrogenedentales; family SLHB01; genus JACRLJ01. The sequence goes on along the minus strand of JACRLJ010000148.1, from coordinate 8,403 downwards.
AAAATTGCAGGCGGCATTTTCACTGGGTCAACCTGTGGGTAAGAGGCGCCACTAGCGGGTATCGTGATCGTTGACGCGTTGGCCGAGCCGCTCGGCAAAGTCCTGAGCGCCGAGCGTGTTCTTGTAGACTTGTTCGCGTTCTGCGAAGAAACGCCGTACCAGCTCGAGGAAGTCAATGATGGCGCGATAGATGATTACAAAGAAGAACAGGAAGCTCAACGAGAGGCACAGCGCGAACTTCTTGGGGTCATTCTTGGCCCAAATCATGGGCGCGCCCATCAGCAGGGCGGCGATCATGGCGAGCAGCAGATAGAAGCTGATCGGACGCCGGCGATTGGCGCGGCGCCATGCGGCGGCGAAATGTTCTCGCAAGGTCGCAGGCGGGACGGAATCACTGCCGGGCTCTTCATTCATCTATGCCAAACCCCTCAATTGAGATGGTTTCACCGCGACCACCGCGTCATTTGCTAATCCCACGGTTCGCACCGTGGGCTACGCTCTTACGCCCCTAACCGGGACTGGACGCGCATTCGACAACTTGAAGCAGGCCGGCTAGAGCGAGAATCACGACACTAGTGGCAGCCGCAACCGCCGCCGCGGCAGCAGTGGCCGCCGCCAGAACCGCCCACGGGGGCGACTTCGCGGCGCTTACCGGATGATTTCACGGCAACCGCGCTCGCCTGCTTGACCAATTGAGTTGAGCCACACGCGGGACATTTCGGTTTTTCGCTGCCCCGGACGAGAATTTCATTGTCGGCTTCGCACGACTTGCACAAGAATGTAAAGAGCGGCATAAACGGTCTCCAGTAGGCAAATTACAAACCAAGGAGGGTATTATCCTCCAAATCGGCGAAACCGGTCAACTTTAGGAGTTCGGCCAGAAATCCGGTCAATTGACGCGGCGCGGCCAGAAAGCGTCTGCAAGTTGTCTAGCACCATCGCTCGCTTGCATCGGGTCTTGGTATAAGGAGGCTTTCTGGCCGCGCCTCTAGCCGGCCTAACCGCTCCGGGCCAACTGTTCCTTCAAGTAGGCCTCGACTTTGGCGCGGTGATCCCCCTGTAATTCGACCTCTCCGTCGCGGATGACCCCGCCTGCCCCACACTTCTTCCGCAACAAACTCAGCAGAGCGTCCGCGTCTCCTGTCACGTTTCGGATGACGGTAACCGTCTTTCCAGCAGCCCGTTTCTCCAAAAACACCGGAAATCCCCCTTTCCGGGTACGCGCCACGCGGAATAGGGGCTTGGGCTGCGAAGGTTCCTTCTGTGGCGCCGGCCGCGCGGGTCCTTGCGGCACAGGCGGCTTGGGATCTGAGCCCACGAGGGACTCCAACCCTCCGAACGGATTATCCGTGAGTGGCGCAGTGTCCGAGGAGACATCCGCTCGATTCTTCTTGTTGTGCATAATTCCAAGGCGGCTTGGCCGCGGTTGCATTGTTGACGGTTGATTGCTCTGTCAGTGAACCTCCGGGCGCCCTGGATGGAAGACGTTGACAAGGAAGCTCGTTTGTCCGACCGACCTTGTGAGGCCGGCGCCGACGAGGCAGATGGTATCTTTCGCCGCGGACGCATGCAACATCGGGCCTTGAAGCGGCCCGAACTGAATTGTTGCGGGTGACGCAGGGCCGCGAACCAAACAGGCGGGGTTTATTTGGGCAAAATGTACTCCGCGCCGGTCGGAATGGTATACTGACTGTAGAGTAAGGAAGCTGCTATGTTGTGCCAGATGTGTCATAAGAATCTTTCCACGGTGCGGTACGCCGAGGTCGTTAGCGGCAAAGTCACCGATGTTCATCTGTGCGCGGACTGTCTGGCTCGGTATCAGCAAAACGAGTCCACCGGCTTCGGGCTGGCGGCGGGAACGATTCCGTCGCCGATGAGTTCGCCGCCGTCGTTCGACACGGTGATTCCATCACGCGCGTGTCCGAGCTGCGGGACCGACATGACTGAGGTGCTGAATAGAGGCCGGGCCGGATGTTCGGTCTGCTACGAATCGTTTGGAGAGCAGTTGGATCCCGTCTTGCGCGGTCTCCATTTCGCGCTCGTTCACCGGGGCAAAATTCCCCGGCAGACGGATTCGCGGGCGCGGGCGCGGGCGGATTTGCAGAAGAAGCGCGCGCTCCTTCGCAGCTCGCTCAAACTTGAGAACTACGAAGAGGCGGCGTCATTGCGGGACGAGATCAAGACGCTCGAGGAGTCCCTTGGTTTGGCCGGAACAGCTCAGGAATAGTTCATGGTAGAGACCTTGCTTGATAAATCCGCGCTGTGGCTGACGGGCGATGGCCCGGACGCGGAAATCGTCGTCAACACCTACGGGGTTTTGGCGCGAAACCTCGCGGATTTTCCGTTCCCGGCCCGGTGCAGTGAGGACGAGCGGCGCACTATCGAAGAGCGGGTTCTTGGCGCGTTGGATAGCGCGCCGACCCTTTCCGGCGGGCAGTATCTGTCCATGCAGCGTCTGGAGCGCAAAGAGGCGCGTTTTCTGTCGGAACGCTGCCTGGCCGCGCCGGATCTTGCGGCGTCGCGGGGCGCCCGGGGTGTGTACGTCGCGGAAGATCAATGCGCCTGCGTGATGATCAATGGCGGTGATCATATTGTGATTCAGGTCATGGCTTCGGGCATGCAGCCGTCGGAAGTCTGGTTGCGTTTGAACGCGATTGATGATGCGCTGGCCGCGATTTTGGACTATGCGTTTGACAAGCGGTTGGGATATTTGACCTCGAGCATCAGTCAGGTCGGAACGGGTTTGATGGCCGCCGTGATTGGACATTTCCCAGGGTTGGCGATGAACAATGCGGCCGGCGGTATCGAATCCCGGATGAATCGCGAGCGCCACACGTTTGACGGGCTGTTCAAGGCCAACGGGACGACCCTGGGTGATTTGTACGTGTTGTCCAATCAAGCCACGCTGGGGCGTTCCGAAGATGAGACGATATTTCACTTAAAGCACTTGGCGCATAAGCTGGTGACCGACGAGCGGGCGGCGCGCGAGACGACGCTGCAACAGTTGCCCCGGGGCATACAGGATCGCGTTGGCCGCGCGTTGGGTATTGCCCGCGGGGCGCGGCTACTCGAGTTTGGCGAGGCGCTGACGCTTTTGTCGTCCATCCGGCTGGGAGTCGCCACCGGGAACGCCGAGGGGTGCTCGATTCAGAGCGTCAACGAGTTGCTGTTGGCCTCTCAGAACGGACATTTGGAAATGAAGGCCGGCCACGCGTGCGACGATCTCACGCTTAGCATGGAACGGGCTGATCTGTTTCGGGCGCGTTTCTCGTAGCGAAGCGCGGCGGAGTCCCTGCGGCGGGAAACCGGACGGCGCTCGACGATTCTCCCGCTATGATCAATGAGGGGGAATCAGGACTAGCTCTAGTGGTATAATCCCTCGTCAGCAAAATGCGGCTATGACACGCTGAGAGGCGTTGAGCGCACGGGTAAGAAACAGGCGCCGCGCGTACGCGCGAAACTGATGTACGGAAAGGTAGTTCATCTATGTGGGATCGATTTACCGAGCGTGCGAAGCATGTTGTCAGCGCGGCGCGCGAAGAGGCCACGCGGCTGGGCAGCGAATATGTGCGCACGGAGCATATTCTGCTTGGGTTGTGCCGCGAGCCGGACGGCATCGCGGCGCGCGCCCTGGAAAACCTCGGGGTAAACATCGAGGAACTGGCGCTCGACATCGAGCAGCAGGTTCAGCGCGGAACCGCGGTCGTTTCCGGCGACGAAATTGCCTTCACGCCGCGCGCGAAGAAGGTGCTCGAACTGGCCGTCGAGGAGGCGCGCCGATTCAATCACAATTACATCGGCACGGAGCACATCCTGCTGGGGTTGATTAAGGAAGGCGAAGGAATCGCCGCCAAGGTGCTGCAGGACCAGAAAGTCGACTTAGGCCGGATTCAGGCCGAGGTGATCCGGCTGCTGGGAGACCAGAGCAAGACCGGGGCGCAAGCCGCCACGAGCAAGAAGACGCAAACGCCCGCGCTTGACACCTTTGGCCGCGACCTTACCGCGCTAGCCCAGGAGGGCAAGCTCGATCCGGTAAGCGGGCGCGAGAGCGAGATCGAACGTGTAATCCAGATTCTCAGCCGCCGGACGAGGAACAACCCGGTGCTTCTTGGGGAAGCTGGCGTGGGCAAGACGGCTATCGTCGAGGGTCTCGCGCAGGCGATCGTCAACGGGGACGTTCCGGACCTGCTCCTGCACCGCCGCGTTCTGACGCTTGACCTTGCGGGCGTGGTCGCGGGCACGAAGTACCGCGGCCAATTTGAAGAGCGGCTCAAGTCGGTCATGAAGGAGATTCGCCGCGCCGACAATATCATCCTGTTTATCGACGAGTTGCACACGATTGTGGGCGCGGGCGCCGCCGAAGGGGCCGTGGACGCGGCAAATATGCTGAAGCCTTCGCTGGCCCGGGGCGAACTGCAGTGCATCGGCGCTACGACGCTGGATGAGTACCGCAAACATATCGAGAAGGACGCCGCCTTGGCGCGCCGGTTCCAGACCATCATGGTCGAGGCGCCTTCGGTCGAGCAGACCATCGAGATCATCAAGGGCCTGCGCGACAAGTACGAGGCGCACCATCGAGTGAAGTTCTCGGATGAGGCCATCGTCGCGGCGGCCAAGCTCAGCAATCAATACATCAGCGACCGGTATCTCCCGGATAAAGCGGTCGACGTCATTGATGAAGCGGGCAGCCGCGCGCGTCTGCAGATCACGACGCGGCCGGCGGAACTCAAGGAGATTGAACAAGAGATCGAGACCGTCACGCAGCAGAAGGAAGCGGCGATTCGCCGTCAGGAATACGAACGCGCGGCGAGTCTTCGTGACAAAGAGCGGACGCTGATCGCGAAATTGGACGAACGCAAGCGAGACTGGGAGAAGAAACGCGATTCCGCGGAGACCATCGTGTCCGAGGAAGACATTGCCCACATTGTGTCCAAGTGGACCGGTGTTCCGCTCACGAAGCTTGAAGAGAAGGAGTCGGCGCGGCTGCTTCGTATGCGCGACGAGCTGCGCGATTCGGTCGTCGGGCAGGATGACGCATTGGACGCCATCACCCGCGCCATTCAGCGATCCCGCTCGGGGCTTCGCAACACGAAGCGTCCGGTCGGCTCGTTCCTGTTTCTGGGACCGACAGGCGTAGGGAAGACCTTGCTCGCCAGGAGTTTAGCCACGTTCCTGTTCGGAAACGAAGAGTCCCTGATTACCATCGACATGTCCGAATACATGGAGAAGTTCGCGGTTTCGAGGCTTGCCGGGGCGCCTCCGGGGTACGTGGGGTATAACGAAGGTGGACAGCTCACGGAACAGGTACGCCGCCGCCCCTATTCAGTCGTGCTTTTCGATGAAATCGAGAAGGCCCACCCGGATGTCTTCAATGTGTTGTTGCAGGTGCTCGAGGACGGTCACATGACGGACTCGACCGGGCGCAAAGTCGATTTTCGCAATACGGTCATTGTCATGACCAGCAATATAGGCGCGCGCCGCATCGGCCGCAATACGCAGGTTGGGTTCCAGCGGGATTCCGAGGAACAGTCCTACAAGGACATGAAAAGCCGGGTGATGGAGGAATGCAAGAAGGTCTTCAATCCGGAGTTCATGAACCGGGTAGACGAGGTGATTGTATTTCAGCGGTTAAACCACGAACGGCTGGTTCAGGTGGTTGACATTCAAGTCAGGGAAGTGATAGAACGTGTTGCCGAGAAGGGTATTCATCTGGTTCTGTCCGATGAAGCCAAAGAGTTCATCATCCGCGTTGGCAGCGACGAGCAGTACGGCGCGCGGCCCTTGCGGCGGGCGGTTCAGCAGTATATCGAAGATCCGTTGTCGGAGTTGCTGCTGCGAGGGAGTTTCGACCCGGATACGGTGATCGAGGTACGTCCCTCGGACGAGGAAGAGAAGCTGGTCTTTGAACCAGCCGTACATGCTGCGGAAGGCGTTAGCACTTGAAACCACTCGGGGTCTGCCTGCTTATCATCCTCCTAGGGGGGGCGCTTCGTCCCGCCTACGGTGAGGACTTTACCGGAAAATCGGTTGGAACGATTCAACTGCAAGGGCTTAGCCGCGCCAGCGAGCAGATGATTCGCGCCAAGCTCGAGGTCCAGACCGGCCAACCGTATAACGCGCGCGCGGTTGCCCGCGACATCCATCGCCTGTATGACCTGGGTTTCTTCTCCACCATCAAGGTAGACGCTGCGGAATCCGCCGGCGCGGTCAACATCACTTACATCTTCGAAGAGAAGAAGGTTATCGACGAAGTCAAAATCATTGGCGCGAAGAAGTTAAAGCCCCGCGCCATCAAGTCCGCCATTCAGTGGAAGGAAGGCGATTCATTTACCACTGAGGGGTATGACACCGAGCGCCAGGCGGTGTTGAAGTTGTACCAGTCGAAGGGGTTCCCCAACGCGTCCGTCGAGATCATTGTCGAGGATGTCGGTCCATCGCGCGTTCGAATCACCTACTCGATCGTGGAAGGACGGAAGGCGCGTATCCATAATATCACCTTTGAAGGCAACTCGGTCCTGTCCGAGCGCAAACTGAAGAAAGTTCTGAAGACTAAGCAGGCTTGGTGGTTCCTGGGGGGCGCCTATGACGAGGCCAAACTCGAAGCCGATCTGCAAAAAGTTGTCGAGACGTATGGAAATTACGGACGCCTCGAAGCCACGGTGACCGGAACCGATTTCAACTATACCCCGTCCGGCAAGGGGCTGGACATCGTCATCCACGTCGCCGAAGGTCCTGAGTACACAGTTCAGGAAGTCGTTGCGGCGGGGAACGAGGTATACGACAAGGACGAGGTCGAGCGCATCATCAAGGTCCACGCGGGCGATGTCCACAATGCGGGCCAAGTGACCGAAGACGCGAATCTGGTCACGAAAGGCTACCGCGACAGCGGCTATATCAACGCTGTTGACACCCCCCAGGTGACGCTGGACCGCGACGCCAAGACGACGCATATTGTCCATCAGGTTACCGAAGGGCAACTCAAGTATGTCAAGGAAGTCAAGATTACGGGCAATTCCGTTACCCGCGACGATGTAGTGCGCCGTCAGGTGACTCAGATTCCCGGCGATCGATTTGACGGGAACGAGCTCAAGGCAACGGAACGGCAATTGAAGAACACACGCTTCTTCGATGACGAGAAGACTCGGCTGACCCTGGAAAACATCGAAGATGACGAGCGTTTCGCGAATTTGCTCGTGAACGTCGAAGAGGGCAAGACGGGCAACTTCAATTTCGGCGCCGGGTACAGCACCGAAGAAAAGATGAGCGGATTTGCCGAGCTGAAGCTCAACAACTTTGACATCACGAGTTGGCCTTCGTTTTCGGGTGGAGGCCAGCAGTTTAGCGCTCGAGTGAGCCTCGGCGAGAAGCGCAATCAGTACAACGTGAGCTTCACCGATCCGGAGTTTATGGGCAATCCGATTGCCGTTGGCGCCGACCTGTTCAATGAGCAGGTGAAGGACCGGGGCGATGTCAACTATACCGAGGAGACCAAAGGCGGCCAACTGCGCTTTGGCAAGATTTTGTCCCCCTATGTCTCGGTTCGGATGGCGTTGCGCTATGAGGACAACACCACCAGCCATCTGCCCTGGTACGTGTACAACGCCTTCTATTCGGAGCGGGGCGGGAGCACGACGGTCAGCAACATTTGGGGTATTGACCGCAACACCACGGACAGCAATAGAGATCCGTCCACCGGCTCGAAGCATGACTTGCAGATTCAGATCGCAGGGCTGGGTGGTGACAACGAATTTGTAAAGATCGAACACGATTCAATCTGGTACAAGTCGGTGGGCAAGGAGAGGAAGTGGGTCCTTTCGCTGCGCATGCGCGAGGGATGGGCCAGTCCGTACGGTGATTCTGAATTCGTACCGCTTTCCGATCGCTTCTTCGCCGGCGGCACCAACACAGTACGCGGGTACAGGACCTATTCGATTGGCCCCAAGAAGCGTGAGTACCTGTTCTGGGGCAAGGAGAGCGCAGTGGGCGGCGAACTGCGGATTGTGGACAACCTGGAAGCCAAATACAAGCTTACCGACACGTTCCGTCTGTACACGTTCATTGACGCGGGCGGCGTTTGGGACGATACCAGCGACTTCGATTTCGGCGACATCAAGACCAGCGCCGGGGTCGGTTTCGGCGTGGACGTGCCCAAGATTGGGCCCATTCGTATCGACTATGGATACCCATTGAATCCGGATTCGGACCAGGGACATAGCGGGAAACTGCATCTGATCACGGGGATACGATTCTGATAACCCGGTAGCGCGGGCGGCGCCCGTGGATACGGAAATCCTGTAGGTCCCCGCCTCTCTACCTCGAAAGTTATGCCTGCGGCAATCCGGCGGGGCCTTGGCGCTTGGGCCAGCGCCGGGACAATTCCCGGCATTTTCTTGCACGGCCGAG
>JACRLJ010000147.1 GCA_016215105.1 Candidatus Hydrogenedentota bacterium | reverse complement strand
GGTCCTGTGCCTGGCCCGCACCCGGCAGGAGGCGGGTTGGATCGACTGGATTCTCTATTCGGTGAGCGTGACGGCGGCCTTGTACGTGTCGCCACTCGCCGTCGTCGTTGTGGCCGCGCTTAATCTTTGGTATTTCGTAGCGTACGTTGACGCGAAACGCGCAATTCCGTGGCTGGCGTCGAATGCGCTGGCTATCGCGGCTTATGTGCCTTACGCGCGAATTTTGGTCCACGAGAAACCATGGAAGGGCTTGGAGGCGGCCGATGAGGCGGCGCTCACTGTTCTGGCCAGACTGGTCAACTATGCGGCAGGGGGATTCGATGTGGCGCCGTGGATTGCCCAGGTGTTGGCCGTAGCGCTTCTGCTCCTCATTCTCGCGGGCGTGACGTTTACGAAGCCTCGGCAGTGGCGTGTATCGTTGGCCCCGCTGATGGTCGGCGGCATTCCGCTTGCGGTCGCGCTGTGGATGATTTCAATGCGGGTACCGGTGAACGCATCGACGCTGCTCCCGCTCGCGCTCCCGCTCATCGTGTGCGCCGGCGCCGGGTGTGCTGTAATGCGGACCGGTTGGATGCGCAGGAGTGCGCTTGCGCTGGTTGTGGCGGGTTACGGGGCCATTTTTTTTCAGGCGCAAGTCATGGCGCTGTGGTCTCAGAGGGCGGTGGATGCGGAACCCCGCTACGACTACCGTTCAGTGGCGCGATACATTACCGATCACTTCGCGAATGGCGATTTGATTGCGCATGCGGACGCTTCGTCGATCGCGCCCCTGTTGAACTACAGCGCGGAGTCGGAGTCGTTGTCCAACGCCCTCGTTACGTGCGCGTGGACCCCGTTGCGCGATCCCGCGCTCGATAGGTTGAATGGACTCGGCCCAACATACCTTGGACCTCGCCGGCCGGTGGAAATCGAGTCCACTGCGCGGCCGCACCCGCGCGTGTGGCTGATATTCTCGGCCGCTGACCGGAAGCGCTTGGACGATCGGCCGCGAAGTGTAAAGGCGTGGCTTGATTCCCATCTGTTCGAACGGGACCACCGCGAGTTTCCTGGCGTCGAGGTGTTTCTGTACGAGCGGAAGATCAACGGGCATTGGACCCGTCTCGAAGGCCGCGATGCTGACAATGGAGTTTCAGCGAACTTGACTTATTGGTTTGGCGAGACCGGCGCCTATACCCAAGTGCGCGAAGATGCGGGGCCTCTAGCGACATCGCCTGACGAGCGACGCGGCCGATTGCGTCTGCAGTTCGACGCCGCGCCCATCGGTGATCGCGTTGTCCCGCTGGTTCACGGCGCGGCAACGCGGGAACAAGGTTTCTCGATCACCAACGACGCGCGGGAACCCGTGAAGGCGCGTCTGCGCGTGGCTGCCACGGTGCGGCTCGTTGATATGACGGGCATGATCGCGCGCGAATCGTCGTCGTCCGTTTGGCGTATGTCCGCGATGTCGAATGGGACTCGTTTTCCCGAGTCTTGGCCGCTTCCTACGATGACCGCCGAGGTGCGCAAGAACGGTAGCGCTTCGGGCGAGCTGGATGGCGGGATACATTTGGATGCGGGTGATTACTTCATGTACTTGTATCAGTGGGTAACGATCAATCCGACCAACAAGGATCGCGCAATGCTGTCCATCACGGTTGGGGACAAGTTGACGTATCGCGCAGTCAGCAACTTTCCTGATGAGACGGGTGGCTGGACGTGGACCTATGCCGGTTTCCACGGTCAGAAGCTCAAGGACGACTTGGCGCATATTACTGCGGCCGCGTCGCTGCCCGGCATGCTCACGAAGGCGGCCACGGAGTGCGCGTATCTGGCGTTTGTGCCGCGGCTCTCTGAATTGCCATCCGAACAGGCCAAATCGTCGTTTTGGGAAGGAGACGTCACTGTCGAGTCCGGAGAAACGCTCCACTGGCGAGCTGTTGTGAACGACTGCATGGAGCGCATCGACGTTTGGGCGCAGGAATTGGACGAGACGGGGCAGGCGTACCGGATATTCCGAAAGCTGAATTAGGCGCCAGGAGTTCGGCCAGAAAGCCGACTATTGGCCGCGCCTCTAGAGGCGCGGCGGTTGAAGATGATGATGCGGCAACTAGGCGCCGGATTGTTCTTCGAGGCGCTTTTCCATCAGCGGGGGGCAGGCATGGCACCGGCGTTCAGTGACGGCAATGCCTTCGGGGATGATGTGCGGAAGCGAGTGGTCGCCCATAACGCTCTCGAATTGCTGGCTGCAGGCGTGACCGAGCAGGTAGTGGTCGTCGTTCAGGACGAGGCCGCAGGTGTACATGGCGCCTTCTGGTCCGATACACAACATGGACTCGGGCATCGAGCACGCCTTCTGCACCGCGCCTACTTCCAAGACCTCACCAACGTACACCTTGTAGCCGAAACGTTCGATATACCGCATTGACTCGAGGTTATCCCTGGTCACGTAGATGCGCGTCTTGTCGTGGTCAAGCTGTGTCAGTTCGTGTAATTGGTCGTCCGAAAGACACGACTCGTTCACACAAATGGCCACCAGCATGTCGTGGGTTTCCTGCGCCCAATGAGCTATCTTCCACAACTCGGGCCACTCGGAAAGTCTCGTCTCCACACTGATGAAGATCGACTCAGCGCCCAACGCGGCCGATTCGTCCACGACGTTCAGCCAATCCTCGAGCGTCATGCGGGCGGGAGCGGGTTCGCCTCCTCCTCGGGCGCAGTGGGTCTCACATAGATAAATCCAGACATACTTAAGGGGTGTGGAGACTTCTTCCTTGCCCTCGGCCGCGGCTTTGGTGTGACGCCGCAAGCTGCCGGCAATCGCCTTGGGCAGATGAAAGGGCGCTACTTGGGGACGCGCTTTCGTCGGCTTGGTACCCATCAATTACTTCCTGCGCTATCCCGGCTTGCTAACGCATGGTTGATCCGGTGAATAGCGGGATATACCTCGCGGTAGGCCGCAAATAGTTCACTGAACGCCGCAGCCCGCTTGGGCTCGGGATCATATACCGCTCGAACTTTCACCACAGTCTTTGCCATTTCCTTCAGGTCGGATACAATGCCCGCTCCATGGCCGGCCAACATGGCCACGCCCAACGACGCGGCCTCGGTTGTCTCCAAAACCGACACCGGCACTCCCATGATGTCCGCCTTACGCTGGACCCATACAGAGCTCTTGGCGCCGCCACCCACCGCCCGCAGGCGGTTTACGCGTACGCCCGCACTTTGTAACAACTCGAGGTTCAATTTCATTTCATAGGTTACACCCGAGAGTATCGCGCCTACAATATCCTCGCGCGTCGTGCGCAGGGTTAGTCCGAGGATTGCCCCGCGGCTCGCGGTATCAAAGTGAGGTGTTCCCGTAACAGTGAAGTGCGGAAGGATCAGGAGATTCTCCGGCTCGGGCCGGACGCCCGCGCACAGCAGATCGTACACGTCGCGGCCAGTCTTTGCCGCCTCTTGTTGTTCGAGTCCGCCGAAGGTATCACGATACCATTTGAGCAGCGAGCCGCCGGTGAAATTGAAGGCGATTGAAGCGTACAGACCGGGTACACAGCTCGGGTAGCAGCAAAGATTGCTCTCGACGGTCTTTTCGGTGACGGCGTAGGTGTCGAAGATGGGGCATATGCACTCGACCGTTCCGGTGGCGTACATCGCCTCGCCGCTCGACAATATTCCCGCGCCCAAGGCGCCTGCGGGCTGATCGTGACCGCCAGTCACGACCACAATGCCCTTGGGTAAACCAATATCGGCGGCGATCTTGTCCGGAACCGTTCCAACGACCTGTCCTGATGGGGCCGTTTTCGGTAGATAGGAGCGATCCACCCCCGCAATCTGAAGAAGCTCGTCCGACCAGTCCCCTTTGCGGACATCCAGCGCCATGGTCCGGGCAGCGAGGCTGTGGCTCATGACCGGCTCGAGCCCCAGGCGGAGATGCACAAAGTCTTCATAGCACAGGAATTTCCACACCTTGGCGTACACGTCCGGCTGGTTCTGTTTGAACCATAGGATTTTGTTGAGCGTATACATGCCGTGGAGCGGCATTCCGGAAATTTGCGCCAAATCCATACGGGATTTCCGCTCGAGCCACCACTTTGGGAAATCGGCCGTGCGCGCGTCAAACGTGACGACGCTGTTGGTCAGGCACACGCCGTCTTTACTAACCCCGTGTGCGGCTTCGCCTTGAGCCGATATCGCCATGGCCTTAATGGGATCTGCGGCGGTCTTCCGGGCGACTTCTCCCAGGACTTCCCTGACCGCGGCCCATACTTGATTTGGGTCGAGTTCCTGCCACCCTGGTTTGGGCGAAAGCAAGGGGTATTCACGGTAGGCCGATGCGATGACTTTGCCATCCAGATCGAATGCGACACCCTTAGTCCCCGTGGTGCCGACGTCTAGTCCCAACAGACTCATAGTCTATTCTCCCTTTCACGCCCCATTTTTGTTGATTACACGCGACGAAGTCAATGCGCTCGCCCATCTCACGGCCGCATCGAGCCACACATCTACCGCGAGCCCCCGGGTAAGGTTGTGCGAAATGCGTCAACCTGCAACCCGATTTTATCTACCGGAATAGGCTTGAAGCCCAGACTCAACGCGGGGGAATCCGGCTTTAGACGGAAATCGAGCTTGTCCGCGTTGACGAAACCGGGATCGCCTTCAGTGAAGTTATCCTGGAATGTGAGGTACGGGGTGGTTTCGCTCAGTCCGTCGGTCAGGTCGAGCCACTTCCCTCCCACTCGGATGTTGCGGATGATCTTGTTGCCCTTCGCGAGTACCGGTTCGTCGTCGAGCAATTTGGCCAGCTCTGGGTACTTGTCCGTATACGGCGGCTTTGTAGCGTTGACGGCGTCGAGGCGGTTGAACAACGTCTTCTCCCTTCCATCGAAATAATTCTTCGCCCAGCCGAGGCCGCGCTGATCGATGTGAATGGCTTGGCCGCAGTTGACGAAGATATTGTTCTCCATGATGTTGTCGCGTCCTCCGCCGACCAGGATTCCGCGCAACGCGCCTTGGCAGATGTTGCCGTACACCGTGACGCCGCTGGTCCAGTCATCGAGATAAATGGCTTGCACGTCACCATTGCCCATTTCGTGAAAGAAGTTGTAGCGGACGACATTGCCGCGCTGGGACCAGTCGCGGCCCATGTAGAATGCGCCCGCGTCGTGGGTCTCCATGCACACGTGGTGGACCTCATTGAATTCAATGAGATGATCGTTGCCGCCGAGGCCGATGGCCATGTGGGGGGCATTGTGAATGAGGTTGTGCGTGACGCGGTTCCCCACTCCGTCAACCTGCACCGCGGACGTATAGGTGCGAACGGTGAGACTGAAGTCGTGAATGTGATTGTTGTCGGCAAAGTTGCCTGCCGCGGTTAAGGTCTTGCGGTCGCCGCCGACCACTGAGATTCCGCCGTCGCCGAGGTTGTACAGATCGCAGCCGGTTACGCCGTTCGCCTTACCCCCACCGATACTGACGCCATAGTTGCCAAGATTGGCGAACGTACACCCGGCGATAAGATTGTTTTCGCCGCCGGTGAGCGCGAGGCCAGGACCTCGAGAGCACTCGAACATGAACCCTTGAATGGTGATGTAGGACGCGTCTTTGATTGTGACCAACGGCGCCTCGAGCATGGACACCAGCACTCCGGCGTTTTCCATTGGCGCAGGGGACCAGAAGTAGAGCATGCCGGAAGAGCGATCCACAAAATACTCGCCAGGCTGATCGAGTTCCTCGAGCACATTGAGAGCATAGTATCGGGCTTTGGCCTTGTAGCCGTAGACCCCATGAGGCGCGACCGTCGCAATTTCCTTGGTGTCCTTATTGATGGACGCGACCTTCTCGAACGACTCGGCCCAGTCCCAGGTCCAATAGCCATGAAGCCACACATCCGTCGGGTTGGCCCAGCGCGCGGGGCGGTCGCCATCGTACGTGAACTTGCCGGATTCCGCTCCCGACGGCACGGAAGCGATATTTGTCCAACCCTCGTTTGGCCAGCGGGACAGTGTCATAGGCTTTCCCTGGAAGAACAGTTCCAGCGCGGCGGGTTGGCTTGGCCGGCCAAAACCCCGCGGCTTCAGGGTCCCATATTCGGTAATGCCCTGCGCTTTCAGGTCAGACTGAAGGATGTGCGCGCGCGCGGATTCGTCAAAACGACTGAGGATAGCGGCATCCGTCACGGGCCCGAATTTGGCTATTGCCTTCCCGCCGATAAGACGAACAGGTTCATTTTTGTATGGCCTGTAAACAATAGGACTCTCGGCCGTACCCGCGTCCTCACCGTCCAATTCAAACGGTGCGCTGCGTTCATACGTGCCTCCGCGCACCAGAACGGTCACACCTCCCGAGGATATGCCGCCGGTCTTCTTGTCAGCGCGAATTGTATCTCGGGCCTTTTCCAGCGTTGCGAACGGGCCATCCGTTTTTCCCGGATTGGGATCGGCCAAGGCGCCCGACCACGCGTCATTTCCTTGTGGCGAGACGAAGAACTCTTTCGCGGTGGCCGCCTGAGTCCAGGAGACTACGACGATCGCGACCATTCCGGCGAAAGCAGGGGCGAGTTTAGGAATCCGGCCAGAAAGCCGGCTATTTGACGCGGCGCGTCCAGAAAGCATCTGTAAGTTATTTATTATCAATTTCGGCTCATGCAGGGTTTTGCTATGCGGAGACTTTCTGGCCGCGCCTTTAGCGTTCATGTATGACCCTTTCGATTGGCGGGTTCGTATGGCATATCCGTTCTTTCCGTACGGACGGCTCTGAGTGCGGTTCCTACAGTACCTCAGGAATTGATGAAATGACAATTCTCAATGGCCGGTGGCGTAAGCCTCAATTAGCACGCCGGGCGGCGCGCTCGCATGGCGCAAAGCTCCGCGACACGTGTTCGATAGCGTCCCTCGCGTTCTTTGCGAGGTAATAGAACTGGCGATGATCGGACGATGCGAAACGTTGGTTGGCGAAATGATCAAACAGCGCCACAAGGGGATCATAAAAACTGTTAGTGTTTACGATCACGATGGGTTTGGCATGAACACGTAATAGTTTGAGGGTGACGACTTCGAGCAGTTCTTCCAGCGTGCCGAATCCACCCGGGAGCGCGATGAACGCGTCCGCTCGGGCCTCCATGAGCGCCTTGCGTTCGCGCATGTCGCGCGTGACGATGAATTCGTGGCAGTCTTCGTACGCGCGGCCTTCAT
>JACRLJ010000146.1 GCA_016215105.1 Candidatus Hydrogenedentota bacterium | reverse complement strand
ATTATCTGGCGAAAAAATACCTGCACCGGCTCAAGGGCAAACCCGTGGGTATCCACTGCCACAACAATCAACAGTTGGCCTATGCCAATACGATTGAAGGCATCATCGAAGGAATCAACTGGCTTGACGCCACAATCTACGGCATCGGACGCGCCGCGGGGAATTGCCCGCTCGAACTCCTGGTCGATTTTCTCAAGAATCCCAAGTTCGATGTCCGGCCAATTCTGGAGCTAATCCAGAAGTACTTCGTCGATCTGAAAGCGGAATTGCGCTGGGGCTACGAAATCCCCTACGCCATCTGCGGCATGCTGAACAAGCATCCCCGCGCCGCCATGGCCTTCATGAAAGGAAGCCACGGCAAATCGTTCAGCGAGTTCTATGACAAGCTTCTGGAAGTGGACGAATAAACTCCAAGGCGGCTGAGCCGCAATGGCGCATAGTTAAAGCTCTTAACAAGACCTCCGCTGGAGCGAACGGGAGGGACGGCGTCCCCGCCGTCCGTGGACCGTCGCCGAGGCTCTTGTTAGACGCTCTTGGTAGTGTGGCTTCTTTGTCCGCAACAGCCACGCGAAAGTCATCGAAGTTGCGGACACAGAAGTTAACAGGCTGCGCAGTTTGTCTTTCGTTTGTATTCCATTTGGGCGCGTCGCGCGCCATGTCACAGGTGAGTTCAGCCCGATCTCGCGGTGAATCCGTTTCACGGAGCGCCCAGTCCAACGGCTCGTGATCTGACGTGTGACATCTGTGGTAACGGATATGCCTTCTGATGTGCGGATGAATTCCAAGGAGAACTGACCATGAGTAGTGAGAAACACGCCGCCCATCGCGCATGGGCGTTCGAGGGGTTGGACCGGCTGCAATCGTTCCTGGAAGATAGCGATTTCGAGGGCTCGCAGCCGGATGAAGCCGCCCTGTTGGACCGAACGCGGATCGACCTGCGCGACGGCAAGTACCGCGTCGTGTTCCTGGGAGCGTTCAACGTCGGTAAATCGACGCTCTTGAACGCGTTTCTCGGCGACGAATACCTCCCGTCCATCCTCGAGGAGTGTACCACCAAGATCACCCACATTCTCCGTGGTGACGCCATGCGATCCGTGCTGCGTCTGTCCGGCGCCGTGAACGATGACGACGTGCGGGCGCTCACCGGCCTGATGCAAGCCTGCCATATCGACGCCACCGTCGAGAAGTCAGAAGACGCGCCGGAAATCATAATCAGTTACAAGAATGCGGTCGCTAAGGACCTCCAGAACAGCCTCAACGCCCTCATTACCTTCAACGCCGACGAAGATTTCCCGCTGCTGAAGGAATTCCGGAAGAAGTTCGACGAATTGGTCGTCTATCTCCCAAACGACCGCATCGAAGAAGACATCGCGCTGGTGGATTCCCCAGGCGTGCACAGCATCTCGGAAACCAATACCAAGATAGTTCAGGACATCATCCCGAGCTGCCATTTGGTCATTTGCCTGCTCGATAGTCAAAGCGCAGGCAACGAGCACAACAAGGGATTCATTGAAAGCATCGTCAAGCACCGTCACCGCAAAGTATTCTTCGTCATCAACAAATCCGACCAGCTCAACCCGCACGAAATCGATCCCGCTGGACGCCGAGGCCCGGCCAAAGATCTGTTCCGCTGGCTGAACGGTATCGTGCCGCATCCGGAACTGTTCTTCGTATCGAGCCTGTATGGCGTGGTCGCGGCGCAGTTGGCCGGCCGGCGCGTTACCTTGGACGAGGTTGGCGACAACAACAAGATCAAAGTCCCGTTCAATGTGCAGCAGCGCATTTTCGAGAGCAAGGAACCCGCGCGCGAGGCGGCGGCGTACCTCCTCGAAAAGAGCAACTTCCCGGCCCTCCAAAGCCGCTTGCTCGACTACCTCTACACCGAGAATCGCGAAGGCGCCATCGTCGAGACGGTCTGCCGGTTCATCAACGACACCGCGTGGCGCTACGCGCGTCCCATGGAAACGAAAGTGGAACTGGCGCGCAACGTGCCGCGTCTGACCGAGCTGCGGCGCCAGCGCGCGGACCTGACCGACACCATCGCGCGCAACCAGGAAGAGTCGCAGCGTCTATTGGTCGAGTTCCAGACCATGGCCAACGGCGGATCGTTGAACGGATTCGACTACCAAGGCTACGAGACTCAGGTGGCCGATCGTCTCAGCAAGACGCTCATCGACGAAGACGTGATGAAACCCCTGAAGGCGTGGGTCGCGAATGACGAAAACCTCCAGCGGGCCAAGGCCGAGGACTACCGTCCGCTGACGCTCGAACTCGAAAAGAATCTGGATGCGTTTATCCAGCGCACGCAAACCGAAATCAACCAAGCGGTCGAGGCCGTCGAAAGCCAGATTCGCGCGCGCGCCAGCAAGTCCTTGGGCGGCGCGGACGCCTTGTTTGTCGAGCCTTCCGGATCGGTCCGCGCCAACATCGTCTCGATCGACGCGAGCATGGGCGGCTCGTACCTGACCTTCGGTTTTGTTGGCGCCGTCGTCGGCGCCGCTGCGGGCGCCGGTCTGGCCGCGGGTGTTCCCGGGCTGTGGGGCGCCGCAAGCCGAGTCCAAGAGCTCGTGGATAGGCTGAATCTGCACCTAACGCCTCAGGCCGAGACCATACTTGGTACCGCGGTTGCCGGGCTCGCCGTTGGCGCCCTGCTCGGCATGATACTCCGGTCGTTCAAGAGCGACGACGCGCGCCGCGAGAAGCTCAACGCGCGCATCGCCGAGAAGGTCGAGCAGATCCTTCAGCGCGACGTCCGGGCACAGCTTCTCGAACAACTCGAAAAACGGCGCGAAACCTTTGCGCAGACACTTCAACAGGCCTTCGACGCCGCCAACACCAAGCTTCAACACGAAATTTCGGTTATCAGCAATGAAGAAGCGGAGTTGGTGCGCATTCAAGACGAGATTGTCGGGCGTCTTGCGCCAAAGATCGAGAAGCTGTCCGAGATCGGCCGCTCCGCGCGCGAGATCGTCGAGGCGACCGCCCCCAAGGAAACCGAATAGCCCTGTATCTGTCACAGGGAATCGTAGCGTGACTGGTTCGATGTTGCGGCGTGCCGCGAGTTCTACTCCGCCATTTCTTGCGGTTCACCTGAGTCACGGCATGAGCGCGTTCACGTCGAGCGCCGCGTCAAAAGCCAACTTTCTGGCGGGATTCCTAGTAGATCCCTCGAGCGAACAGCAGAATTCCAAGAACCAAGATCGGAACGCCGATCAGCGCGCCGATGACGGAACTCACCAACACGAAGCCAATCAGTATCAGAATCGCCCCCGCGCCCAGCGAGGCCGCGATCCCGATGCGGTTCGATAGGAAGGTGACAAGTTTCCACAAGGCCCGGATGGGCCACGTCCAAATCGAGGCGCGGGGCTTGGTCGCCGTAATCGTCATGGTCAAGATCCCTCCATCGAGGTCCCGTCATAGAACACGTTGATATAGCTCCGGCGATCGGTTGGGACTGACCCCGTCTTTCGCACGGTAGTTTCGTGCGAAACGGTAATTTCCGCCGCGCGCCGTTTTGTCCCGCCGTCGCGGCGGTGGTATGCTCCCACAGGCACACAGGAGAGTGACGATGCTGCATTACGGCGCGTGTTACTACCCCGAGCAGTGGACGGCGGAGCAGGCCAAGGACCACATCCCCTTGATGCGCAAGGCGGGCGTCACGGTGGTGCGGATGGGCGAGTTCGCATGGTCCCGGTTCGAGCCGGAGCTGGGCCGCTATCACTTCGATTGGATGGACCGCGTTATTCAAGACATGCAGAAGGCCGGCATCGCCACGGTCCTCTGTACGCCCACCGCCGTTCCGCCGCAATGGGCCGTTGTCAAGTATCCCCAAATTCTGGGCATGGACCGCGACGGCCGGCGCCGCCATCCGGGCTCGCGCCACCACGCGTGCAAAAACACCGCCGAATTCCAAACGCTTGCGGAAAAGATCACGCGCGAACTGGCCAAGCACTATGGCGCCATGGACTCCGTGATCGGCTGGCAGACGGACAACGAGCTGGGCGGAAGCAACACCACCCGGTGCTACTGCGACAACTGCGAGAAAGCGTTTCGCGACTGGCTCATCGCGAAATACGGATCGACCGACGCGCTCAACGAGGCGTGGGGTTCGGCGTTCTGGGGATTCGAGGCGCGCCAATGGAACGAAATTCCGCTGCCGCGCGTTATGCCTACGGGAAACAATCCCAGCCATTGGCTCGACTACGTCCGCTTCGCCTCCGACACGCAGATCAAATTCCATAAGATGCAGACCGACGTGTTGCGATTGCTCGCGCCGAAGCAGTTCGTGACCCACAACTCGATGGGCCGCTTCGACGAGATCGACTACTACAAGCTCGCGAAACACACCGATTTCCTTTCCTGGGACAACTATCCGGACGCCCACGGCGACCCGATGATGTCCTCCTACGAACACGAGATGACCCGCTCGCACAAAGGCAGCTTCTGGGTCATGGAACAAAAGAGCGGTCCCGGCGGCAGCGCCAAGGACGGCCTGTGGGGCGAGCCGCCGGACGCGGGCGCCATCCGCCGCTGGGCGTGGCAGGCCGTCGCGAACGGCGCCGACGGCCTGTGCTTCTTCCGCTGGCGCGCCGCGCTGGCCGGCGCCGAGCAATACTGCCACGGCATCCTTGACCACGACGGAACGCCGCGCAAACGCTATTCCGAGGTCGCGCTCACCGGAAAAGAGTTCGCGAAGATCGGCCCCCAACTCGAACGCACCCGCGTCGAGACCAAGATCGCGCTGATACGTTCCTTCGACTGCCTGTGGAGCATCGAGCGCCAGCCCGGCGCTCCCGGATTCCGCTACGACGACCACTGTTTCGAGTTGTACCGCGCTGTGAAACGCACGGGGCATCCCTGCGACATCGTGAATGTGGACACGGATCTTAATCGCTACAAAGTCGTCCTCGCGCCCTGTCTGACCATCGTGGACGACGCGACGGCGCAGTCGCTCACCGCCTTCGTCAAAGGCGGCGGCACGCTCGTGCTCACGCCGCAGTCCGGCGCCCGGAACGTCCACAACAGGATGTTCGACACGCCCCGCCCCGGCCCCCTCGCCGAATTGGCCGGCGTGACCGTCGAAGAGATCCGCGCGTACCACCACGGCCAAACCCACGAAATCTCGTTCGCGCGCGGATCGCTCATCGCCGAGGTCTGCGCGGTCGGCGGCTGGGTCGAAGCGCTCAACTGCGGCGCCGCCGAGTCCGTCGCCGAATACCGCGACGGCCCCAGCGCCGCGAAGACCGCCATCGCCCGCAACGCCGTCGGCAGCGGCCAAGTCTACTACCTTGGCGTCTACCTGCCCCGCGAGATCCTGGAGCGCTTCCTGTCCGGCCTGGTTCCGGTCCTGCCCATCAAGGACATTCCCGAAGGCGTCGAAGTCGTGCGGCGCAAGAGCGCCGCCGGCCGCTTCATCTTCATCCTGAACCACAGCGGCGAACGCCAAACCATCACCCTCCCCGGCCAAATCCTCGACCTGCTCACCGAAGAAAAAGTAGGCCCCAAGATCACCCTCTCCGCCAACGGCGTGCTCATCCTCAAAGGCTAACCCGCCGCCGACTACTGCCGCACTTGCCAAGAGCGGCATCTTAGTGTAGTGATTCAACATCGAAGCAACTCAGCTAAACACCGCAATCGAGCGAAAACCGGGGACTGACTCGCTTTTCGGCAGTTTGAAAAGCGTGTCTGTCCCCGCTTTTCGCGGCTTTCACGTCCAAGGATAAGATGCCATCAGCATGACTCACTACACTAGCGCCCGGCAACAACCCAACCTTTACCAACGCCACCGCCGCCGAACACAATCGCCCTCTTCCCTGCAAATCGGCCCCTATATACCTAGGGCATCTGTTTCGGCTTTTGAGTCGGGAATCCGCCTGTGAGCAAGGGAAATAGACACGGTAGCGCGGAATAACAGCCCACCGAACGACGGTGAAACGAGGGTCCCAACGGGAGTCGCCGACAGAAAGGCGGCGCCATGAACGGGTTTTCGAAACAAGGGTCCGCCAAGTGACCCTCCGCCGGACCTGGCTCCTACACCGTTCCCGGCTCGCACCTGCAACTCCTTGAGTCACAGTGACTTAATGCGCTTTACCCCTTGTTTAGAAAGACCGGCCATTTCCGCCGGGTGCCCTCGTTTCACGCACGGACCTTGCCCCGTTCCGAACGCGCCCATCCTCGACCCCGCGACTGTGCAGAATCAAAACCGAAGCGCTCAAATGAACACCTCGTCCAAGCGAAAACCGTCTGTCGCGGCTTGGGCGGTTTGAAAAGCGCGTCTGTCCCGAACGACGCTACGTTAAGCGCCGGAGGCCCCAAAGTAGAAGCGGCGTCCCGCCGCTTCCGATGGCCTTCCCATCGCGCATTGGCTGCCCCAACGCCGTGTTCCCACCTGGCCGTTCCGTCCATTTTGGCCATACCAACCATGACACTCGTAGCCGTAACGTAGTACTACCATCCATCATCTTCCTGCTTCGACGCCACTTACCTCTCCCGCAGTTCGCCTTTTCGTCCTCCCTTCCCGCCCTTCCCATCCCAGTTTCCGCCCCGAAAAGCCGAAACAAACGCCCCTTACATATAGAGGGCAGTTTCTAGCGCCGGCCCTCCCGGAACTGCGTCCCTGCCGAGCGCAGACCGGTCACACCGAATCCGGCTGAGACCAACGAACCTGAATTCGGCAGTTGGCCGGGACCAACCCCGCCTTTCGCACGGCGATTCTGCGCGAAACGCGGAGTCTGGCCCTCGCCTCGAATGCGCCTCGCTCGTATACCGCTACACGTCAGTCTCACGCGAGTTCGATGAGTTTCCGCGGCGGGCCAACTGCCGAGTTAGTACCTTACTTCCGGGCATCTATAAAGGACAAGAAGAAGTATCATGCGGCGATTTCCATAAGTTGTTTGGTTGAAGCGGCTAAGAGGGCGTTGAGAGTAGCTGTTAATTCTCGTCCTTTTTGGGTAACGAGG
>JACRLJ010000043.1:9079-52330 GCA_016215105.1 Candidatus Hydrogenedentota bacterium | reverse complement strand
CGTTACACGGGATCTCGTGGGCCGGAGACCTCCAGTTTTTATCGTATCGCCATTGGCGCCTGTCCCTTTCTCTGCGCGACCATGCATCGCGGAATGCCGTCCGCGCCTCTCGTCGTTTCATGTTATACTGGGGTGTGAGAACATCCGGAGGAGCGTACCATGCGCAGCGCACTCGTTTTGCTGATGATAGCAGCCCTCACTGGCTGCGGGGTCGAATTGCTCACCACCACCGCAATCCAAGGCGAACTCCAGGCCGAGCAACTCAAAGCCGTCAAGGGACAGGTCGGCCGGGCCACGGAGACCACCGGAAAGATCAACCTGCAACGCGCCCTTGACACCTATCACGCGGAAAAAGGGGCCTATCCGCGTTCGCTTCAGGAATTGGCGCCGGACTTCATCGCCAGCGTGCCCACCCAAGCGGATGGTACTCCGTATGGCTATGACCCTTCTTCCGGCAGACTGCTGGATACCGCTACGGCGGCCGCGGCGACGATGTTAGGTCCGACGGATGACCAGAAGATGGCCCAAATCCGCGAGGCCATCGACAAATTCGGCAAGACGGTCCGCTACTACCCCGGCTCATTGCAGGCCCTGGTTCCCACCTATCTTCCGTCTTTGCCAAAGGCGTCCAACGGCATGGATTTCATCTACAATCCTCAGAACGGTACGCTGACGAACCCCGCACAACCTATGCAGCAACCCGCAGGCCAGCCACCGACGGTGGCGCGCAGACCCGCCGCAGCCGGCGGCGTTGGCGGTGGCGGCGGACCTATGGGCGAAGTCATGACCGGCATCGGCATCTCGAACCAGCTCGATAGCATGTCCAACGCAGGTTCGGCCTCCGCGGGCAGCTACGCCCGTGGAAAACTCCAGTCCTCGCAAGAACAACACAATCAGCAACAAGAACGCGCGCTTCAGGATTTGGGAAACTAGGGAAAGTGAGATTTAACAATGCGTTCGGGGGGGTGAGTAGTCCCGCTGCGGGAGCTCTTCACGGGATTCCGGAAGTAGTATCGAGGGCTCTTCCGCCGGCGAGGACGAGTCGCATAACGGTGCGGGGTGAAGTCCGGGTTTGACGTCTACGCTGCGGATACCCCGAGGGTATAGTCATGAAACCCTTCCGTGGTTGCTTCGACGGCGCGCTTGCGTGTCTAGTTATTGGCGGAAGTCGATTGGCCTTGGGAGAGCAGGCCACACTGGATCTGCCCGCGCTCATCGAGAAGGCGCGCCCCGCCGTGACGCTCTTGGTGAAAGTTGACGCGCGCGGCAAGGAAGTCCCCGCCGGCACAGGATTCCTCGTAAGCTCAAACGGGCTAGTCGTTACCGACCACCACGTCATTCAAACCACCCAACGTATCAAAGCCAGGACAGAAAGCGGTGGCCTGTTCCCTGTGAGCAGAGCGCTCGCCGAAGACGAGAAGGCTGATCTGGTAGTCCTGAAGATCGACGCACAGGGGTTGCCTTGGCTCCCTCTGGGGAAGAGCGCCAGTGCTGAGGCAGGCACGTCCGTCGCCGTCATCGGAAGCTCGCTGGGGCCTGAGGGCGCGCTCTCTGAAGGTACGGTCAACGCAGTCCGCGGCCTTCCCGGTGGCGCGACACGGGTAGTGCAAATCTCAGCGGCTGTTTCTCCGAGTTCGATAGGGGCGCCCGTGCTTGACGCTCAAGGGAAGGTCATCGGCGTCGCAGCGTCCCTTGTCCGCAGAGGTCAATCATTCAACTTCGCAATTCCTGTCAAGCATGTCAAGAGGCTCGTCGCGAAGGCTGAAAAGTCCGGTAGAGGTCGTCCGCCTGCGGTTAGTCCAGATACTTCCTCTTCCAATAGGACGGTACCCACCAACTGGGCAGCGGTCGAGAACGGACATCCTGAACGAAGAGGTCAGAGCTCATCGTCGTCCTCGCTTCTTGGGCATTGGCGCATTCGGCCCCGTGATCTGCTTCGGCTTCGGTGAGGGTCACGGAGAAGAAAAGCGTGCGCCTGGATAATGGGGGCCGGCTTAGCTATCATCGTTTCACTTTCCACCACGAGACATACGAACCGCGAGAACGCTTTGTGAACGCATCTCGAACCGCCAACGGCCTCACCCCGCTTCGAAAGTCGCTCTTCGCGCTCGCCAATTTCGGCGGCGCCGGACCTTCCACGGCGCTGGCCCAGCTTCAGCTCTACTTCACCAAGTTCCTCAACTACGATCCCGTTATTGTCGGCAATGTGCGTGGATTCGCCATCTTTTTCGACGCGCTCATCGACCCCTTGATGGGCTACATCTCCGATAACACGCGTTCTCGCTACGGCCGCCGCATGCCCTACATCGCGCTGGGATCATTCGCTTACGCCGCCGGAGTCATTGGCATGTGGTTTGCCCCCGCCGGGCTGAGCACGGTCGAGTTCTACGTTTACCTCATCGCCGCACAGGTTGTGTTCTCGATAGGAATTACAATGGTCGGCGTGCCGTTCACGGCGCTGATTCCGGAGATTGCCAGCGAGTACTCCGTGCGCACGACCTTGGCGTCATGGATACAGGCTGGCGCGTATCTGGGGAACATCTGGGGCGGATGCATACGCCGCTACAGTACGTGGCGCGGCGACGAAATCCACGGTTTCCAGGAATTCGCCCTCTATTCTTCCGCGCTCATGATCGTGTGCTACTGGATCTTCGCGGTCTTTGTGAAAGAACCGCTGTCCGCCGCGCCGGAGAGAACGCACGCTTCGCAAGGCGGCTTGCGAGACTATTTCGCCCGTCATCTGTCGGCTCTGGGCCGGTCCCTCGGATTCGCCCTGGGCGACCGGCGCTTCCTTATCCTGTTCCTGGCTCAGTTCGTCTATCAGGCCGGCGTGCTTGCGGGAATTTGGATGTACACCTTCCTGCTCGACGACTGGTTCGGAAAGACTTGGAGCACGCCATTCGCCGAACGCTATCTGATCGGTCCCTTGAGCCTGTTCCGGGACGCCTTCTTTCTCTATATCTTCTTTGCAATCGGATGCGGCGTGCTCTTTCTGCCTTTCTGGAACTGGTTGGGAAAATGGATGGAAAAGAGGACGTGCCTCGCCATCGGCATTCTGGGAATAGGGCTTACCTATGGTTCCAGCTACTTCTTGTTCGCCCCGAAGTCGTTTCCATTGCTCATCGCCTATTGCCTGCTTCAGGCGTTCTTCTATTGCGCGGCCTACGTGTTTCCCGCTTCGATGCTGGCCGATGTCGCTACGCACAGCGAATGGCGCCGGGGCGTGGCCAATGAAGGCATGTTCTACGGCGCAAGCTCTTTTCTCATGAAGCTCTACAACGCGGCCTCCGTCTTTTGGACCGGCTTTGCTTTGAAGTATATCGTCGGCTATCAGGAAGGGGCGCATGCCGTGCAGACCGCGGAAAGCCTGTGGCGCATGCGCGTCTTGTACGCGGCGCCCGCGTTCTTCGCGGCGTTCGGCGCGCTCGTTATTCTCTCTCGCTACGACCTCGGTCGCCAACGCATGCGCGAAGTCTCCGAGGCCCTGGCGCGGCGAAAGCACGCGGGCGGCTAGGAATCCGGCCAGAAACTCGGCTTTTTGACGCGGCGCGGCCAGAAAGCGTCTGTAAGTTGTTCAATACCAGCGCTGGCTCGTGCGGAGTTTTGCTATGCGGAGGCTTTCTGGCCGCGCCTCTAGAGCAGGCCGTACCATCCGTACTGATCTCTGGGCGCCAACACGAAATTGCCAACGGCTTCCGGGTACCACGTGTTGGGGTTCTTCTGGACATGGTCGTCCGTCGCCGCCACGCTCACGAAGTACATGCGATTCGGTTCCGGAACGCGAAAGACCGTCGAAGTGGTGTGTGTGACACGCTCGAACACCTTCTGCGCGCGCGCCCGGTCGGCATACACACCGACTCGATAGCGGATGGCCCCTCCATTTCGCTTGGCGCTGGCGGCCCAGCGCAGCCGCACCCGGTCGCCGGCCAGCCGTAACGGCGGAAGGCACACGGGCATCATTGGCGGATAGTCTTCATCGCCACCCATGTACCAACTGTAGTACGCCAAACTGCCCCAATCGCCGAAACAGTAGCCAAGCAACCGGTATCCGTCGGACGCCAACAACTCCTCGGGCGTGTACTCGAAACACCGCAACGGGAACGCGTCGGCAAAGTAGGGATCGCGCTGAAGTTGCGCGACGTTGACCACTACGCCGTCGCGCTCGGGCTGGTTCGCCCCAAACATGAGCGCGTCCGCCAAATGCCATTTCCCGTCATACTTGGCCTCGCACGTCACGTGATGAAACACGTTTCGGCTTCGATGCTCAATTCCCGCCGCCTCCAGCAGCGCCAACGTTATCAGCACGCCCTGCCCGCAGCGTCCGTCATGCAACTCGAGCAATTCCACCGGATCGGTGAGCATCTCGCCCACATGATTCTCCTGCGGCTGCTGAATTGGATTGTAGTAGATGGCGTCCGATATGAAACCACAAATTGCGGCCACGCGTTCCTTGCCGCTCATTCCGGGTTTCTCGATACGTTCGATGATGGTTCGCAGATACCGTTTCTTGTCGACGCCCCTCAACCGCTTGCGCATGGCGGCGATCCGTCCGGGGTCGTAGTAGCTGACCAGTCCTTCCATGTCGACGGTCGGCGGCGTCCACGGCGTCATCGAGAAATAGAGCGAGTGGGCGGCGCCAAGCGATCGGGCGCTCCGGCGGATGTGCTCGTGTTTGCTCCATCCGAAATCGTAATTATGTTCCATGGGCATGACTCCTCGTGATCATGTAGCCGCCAGACGATGGAAGATGCGTTGGGCGTTGCCCGCGCAAATGGCCGCCTTGTCTTCCATCGCTAGAGCGCTCAACGTTACCCGCCCCAGCTCGAACGCCAAATCGAACATGGGATAATCGGAACCAAACAGAATCTTGCCGGCCCCCGTCAGCGCCACCAACGCCGCCATGGCGTCCCTATGCGCCGCGGAACCGGCCACGTCCACGTACAGATTCTCGACGTCACGCGCGAGACCAAATAGCGTCCGGCCAGCCACATCGTGGCCGTCCCATGCGCATGCGTGGGCAATGATGAACGAGGCCCCGGGATACTTCTGCGCCACGGACTCCCACTTGTCCTGCCCGCCACCGTGAACCAGCACCGGAAGGTGGGACTCGCTGGCGAAGGCCAACGCTTCCTCGTATCCAGGGTGTTCAACTCGTACTCCGTGCAGACCGCAATGGAGTTTCAGACCCACAAACCCTCGCGCCTCGCGAAAACAGAACTCCAACTCCGCTGGAACTTCCTCCGGATAGTGCGGGTTGATCACCGCGTACCCGTATACACGCCCAATGCATTGATCGATGAGTTCGGCCGTCTGCCGATTTCCCCGGCGGGTTTCCCCGTGGATAGCGGCAAAGCTGCTCATCACAATCTTGTCAATCCCGCATCGGTCCATGGAATCGAGCGTGGCGGCCGCGCTTCGATGCGGCGTGATCGTCCGTTCCCATGCCCCGGAGTGCGCGTGTACGTCAATAACGGGACCCTCGTACTCCTCGAGCTCGGCCGCCGCCGAAGTTCGCGTCAACGGCAGGCCCAGGATGCGGCGGGCGTTGTTACCCTCGAGCGCCGCCAGGCATTCTCCGGATAGACCGCTGCGCCGCGTCTGTGCGACTCCGCATTCCGCGGCGCGAAACGGCAAGCCCGATCCGTACAGAAGATACTCCCAATATGCTTGTCCGGCCGCAAGCGCCAAGATATCCGGCGTCGTGAACTCTGAATAGTCCAGATAAAGGTTCGGTCTACACTGCGCCATGGCCCAGGCGTCGCGCGTTTCTCCGGTCGTGGCGCCCACGACCACCACGTTCAGTTTGGGATGCGCTTCACAGACCGTCTTAATCTCGTTCCAGGGAATCGCCCGGTTGGACCAATGATGCCGCCCAAAATCAACGAAGACCGGCAACGAGGCGCCTTCACAGGCCGCCAGCAACGGCTCGACACACCAGTCCCGGAATGTGTACAGGCTGTGCGCCGGAAACATCCGTACCGCGCGCACGCCCTGCGCCGTCGCTTCGCGCACCCACGTTTCGGGTTCGGGCAGATCCTCCAAGGCCGGCGGCGTCATCACCCAGCAAGGGTATAGATTCTCCTGCCCGCGCAGGGCCTCTATCAGCATGCGGTTTCCGAGCACCACGTCCGCTTCCGCCGCCGTCAAGTGATAAACGAGCGCTTCGGCGACTCCCAGGCGCCGCATCTCAGCCTTCAGCGGCTCGGCCCCATCAAAACCGCCGCGACAGGAGGTCATTCGCCCGATTGCCACGTTGGCGTCAAACAATGCCATGTCTCGATTCTCCCGATGACCAAGTCCGTGAGGCAAGTATCGGCACGTCCAACGGCGGAGTCAACCCTGTGCGAATCCGGGAGATGCGCCGGCTGGCGGCCTTTGTGTAGACTCTTTCCCGAAGCGTCTCGACAATCCGAATTGCTCTGCGATCAGGAGAACTCACAACGATGGCTAAGGAAATCCTCGCCCTGCATGGCGGCCCGCGCGCCGTCACCGCGTCGTCTCAGGACCGCTGGCCGCACGTCCCCGTCGAGGCGGCCGCGCAACGTATCCGCGAACTCCTGGAACAGGGGACCATTTCCATTGCCGATGGCTCCGGCATCATCGCGGACTTCGAGGAGGCGTTCCGCGCGATGACGCAGTCGCGTTTCGCCCTCACCATGAATAACGGAACCGCAACGCTGCACAGCGCCTATTTCGCTGTGGGCGCCGGGCCTGGCACGGAAGTCATCGTTCCGAGTTATACCTGGCACGCGTCGATCACGCCCATTTTGCACTGTGCGGCTACGCCGGTCTTCTGCGATATCGAGCCCGATACCCTCGTGGCCGATCCCGCGGATATCGCCAGAAAGATCACGCCCAAGACACGGGCCATCTGCGTCGTCCATACCTGGGGAAATGTCGCCGATATGGACCCGATCATGGACCTCGCGAAGCAACACGGTCTGTTCGTGATCGAAGACGCCTCGCACGCGCACGGCGCCCTGTACAAGGGACGGCCCGTGGGAGGTATCGGTCATATCGGTTGTTTCAGCTTGCAGGGAGCCAAAGCGGTGAGTGGGGGAGAGGCCGGTGTCGCCACCACCAATGATCCCGAACTCCTGGACCGTATGGTGTTGCTGGGGCATTTCGGCCGCATGGGGCGCGGCCAGGGTAATCGCACATTCGACCACTTGGGCGACATGAGTCTGGGCGCCAAATACCGTCCACACCCCTTTGCCGTTGCGCTGGCGCAGTGTCAACTCGACCGGCTTCCGGATCTCAACCGCATGCGCACCCGAAACTACGCCATCTTGAACGAACGTTTACGAGATGTTCCCGGCGTTGAAATCGTCGAGCCGCGTCCCGGATGCCAGCGCGGGGGCTACCTCGAGTTCAAATTTAAGATCGCGCGAGATATCGCCGAACGGGTTAGTCTGGATGCCGTTGAGAAGGCCCTCCAGGCCGAAGGCGCTCCGGTAGCGAAGGACCGCTATTCCAATTTGAACTTCACCTACGGTCTGCTTCATAAGGCGCCGCTCTTTACGACCTTTGATCGCAAGACAATTGGCGGCTGTTTCTACGATCCAGTGTCCTATAGCGCCCCAGCGCCTGAGGTCACCTTGCCCGTTACCGAAGACGTGTGCCGGCGTATGCTCGGCACGTTCGCCTTCGTGGATGTCGAGGAGCAGTACCTCCTCCAGATAGGGCACGCATTTGGAAAGGTCATGGCGAATCTGGACCAGATTTGACCTCCAAGTTCGCGCGAGAAGGGGTCTGGCGCCACCATGCTGTGAATCATCGCGCCACGGGCGCGCCATAAAAAAAAGGACTCACGAGATTCTCGTGAGTCCTCTATTTTATTGGCAGCCCGTAGGGGATTCGAACCCCTGTGACGGGACTGAGAATCCCGCATCCTAGACCCCTAGATGAACGGGCCGCATAAAAACGGCTAGGAATCCGGTCAGAAAGTCAACTATATAACGCGGCGCGGCCAGAAAGCGTCTGCAAATTCTTTAACACCAGTTCCTACTCTTGTAGAGTCTTGGTAAGCGGAGGCTTTCTGGCCGCGCCTCTAGGAACCGAAACTGTCTGGTTGCCGGACTAGGAGTCGAACCTAGAGTCTCCTGCTCCAGAGGCAGGCGCCTTACCATTTGGCTATCCGGCAATTGAAATCGAAAGTGTATGAAGAGATTCCGGACACATCGCGTACGAACGCAACGCGTCACTCTCCAGTTATCCAAGGCGGTATCATAGCAATCAACCCGCCTGTTTTCAACCCGCCGAGTCGCTTCTGAGTTGGATGCGATTCCGCGCGTCACCGGCGTCCAGGATCGAATGCGTGAAGGTTTTCCCCACATGGGACCACGAAAAGTGTACAATAGGATGTTGGCGCCGCAAACGGCGCCCGGCCTCGGAGTTCGTGGAGGGTTCATTTCCTCCAAGGACCGAGGTCACTCGCCAAGACGAATCTGGATTTCGGCTGCGAGGTACGGAAGATGTCCGTACACGAGGGGAGTCTCTCCGCACAAAGGCGGCAGAGAATGAACGTTACACACAGAAAGCAGGTTCGTGATGGGAAGCAAACAGAAGACCAAAGAAACGAAGCAGAAGTCCGAGGTCAAGGTCAAGGTCAAAGCCAAGGCGAACGGCAAAGACTCGCGTATTACCGATCCGAGTGAGCGCATTAAACTGGCCTTCACCATTCTCGCCGAAGAAATCATGCCGAGACAGCACTGGGCGCTCTGGGACCGCATCACAGCAAACCAGCTTGTGAAAGCGGAACTGGCGATAGACGACCTCACCAGGCGCGTCAAAGACCTGGAAAAGAAGCTCAAGTAGCGCCGTAGCCGGAGCGTTGATGTCATTTGCGTAGGGGGCCGCCGGCACGGATCTCGTACCGGTGACTATGCCCTTGCGATTCGCACGCTTGCGGTCGCGCCAGAGATCGCGGGAGGCCGTCGGCGTGTGTTCGAGTAAACAGACTAACCTGAAACGGGAGATGCGATGAGTACCGTGTTGATGGGCGCGTTGATTGGCGTGGGCGCCGCCGTTCTGCTCGCGCTCGCGTTTTGGATGTACGTAAGTCACTTGGGCCGTCGAGAAAAGATCCGGCTAAAGGAAATGCGCACCCGGTTTCTTACGGGTGAAATGGAAAAACATCACTAGGAATTCGGCCAGAAAGTTGGCTTTTTGACGCGGCGCGGCGCTCCGGTTCAGGGTACGGTAACACGAGGGGAGGGCTAACCATGACCGAACGACAAGAACCTTCCATCCCGCCAACGTACAAGGATCGGCGGACGGGACTTATCGTCTTCGGAATCCTAGAGATCGCGTTCGGCGGACTCGCGCTGCTTATGGCGCTGCTGCTAGTGGTTGTCGCTACCGCGGCAACCAAACTGGACACCGGCGCCGCCAACGGCATGGACGCGACGATGATGGCGCCAGGTATTCTGCTGCACGCCCTTATTGGCGCGTGGTTCATCACCATGGGAGTGGGCTCGATGTTGGCCCGGCGCTGGGCGAGAGCGCTTCTCCTCGTCTCCTCGTGGATCTGGCTCGTCAGCGGGGTTTCCGCCTCCATCGCAATGATCACCTTTATGCCCCGCATTTACGAGCAGATGGCCGAGACCGGGCAACTCCCCCGCGAAGCCGCCATCGCTGCAAAGTACGTCATGGCCGGATTCGTATTCGTATTCTTCCTGCTCATTCCGGGAACTCTGGTCCTTTTCTATCAAAGCGGGAACGTAAAGGCCACCTGTGAATCGAGGGATACCCACCTTCGTTGGACTGACAAGTGTCCTCTTCCGGTCCTGGCTGTCAGTCTAATGCTCGTATCCTGGGCCGGAGCGATGCCCATGATAGGCGCGTACCACTGGGCAATTCCTTGCTTCGGGCGCATCCTGACCGGACCTCCGGCATTCGCCATAGTGCTGGTTATCATGGCCGTGTCGCTCAGCCTGGCATGGGGCGTCTATAGACTAAACATGAACGCATGGTGGGGAACGGTTGGTTTGATTCTTGCCTATACCGCCTCCGCGGGCATCACGTTCTCCCAAGTAACTATCCTGGAATTCTACGAGAAGATGGGGTTCCCCGAGCAACAGATGGACATGATGCGCCAGATGGAATTGCCGCAAGGTTGGGTCGTCACCTGGATGTTGGTCTGGCTCGGCGTCTTTCTGGGGTATCTGCTGTACACGAAACGGTACTTCACCGCCCCCAAGTGACCGGACCTGAAAACTCCATGCCCCGCCTCGCTCTACGGATTTTCGACCAATTGACAATCGAAGTTTCGCCGATATAGGGTCATTTCGCTTCGAGGGATATGCGGAGCCCCCGCGTAAGGCGCCGGCGCGCTGGCATACGCAACAGGGGGCGCAATATCCGAAACTCGATTGGGAGACGGAAAATGAGCGAAGCAACGGCCGCGCACAAACCGGCCTCGCATGCCAAGCCCCTAACCGTGAAACTCGGTAATGTGACCATCTCACGGTTCATCATCGGTGGCAACCCATTTGGTGGCTACTCGCATTGGACGGCGGAACGCGACAACGAAATGGTTGATTGGTACACCATGGAGCGTGTCAAAGAAGCGTACCGGCTGGCCGAACGGGCGGGCATTACCGCGCATGTCGGTCGCGCCGACGAATTCATCATACGCGCTTTGCGCGAGCATTGGAACGAAGCCGGCACACTAACCTGGATTGCCCAGACCTGTCCGGGAGTCGGTAGCCTCTTGCACGGTGTCAGGAATGGGATTCACGGTCACGCCAAGTGCTGTTTCCTGCACGGCGGCGAGATGGACCATCGCGTCGCCAGTCGTGAAACGGCCGAAATCTTCACTGCCATCCAGGCGATAAAAGACGCGGGGCTCGCGGCCGGGGTCGCGGGACATCGCACGGACACCATAAAATGGGCCGCGGATAACCTCGAATTGGATTTCTTCATGGCCTGCTACTACAACCCAAGCGATCGCACCCGCCAAGCTGCGCGCAATTATGCCGACGAGGAGCAGTATCTCGAAGA
This sequence comes from Candidatus Hydrogenedentota bacterium, assembly GCA_016215105.1. GTDB lineage: Bacteria > Hydrogenedentota > Hydrogenedentia > Hydrogenedentales > SLHB01 > JACRLJ01. The sequence goes on along the minus strand of JACRLJ010000043.1, from coordinate 41,326 downwards.
AGATAGGGACGCCATGTGTGCCCTCATCCAGGAATTACCGGCTCCGGCCATCCATTACAAAGTCCTCGCCGCAGCCCGTAACGATCCCCAGGAAGCGTTCGCCCACGTCGCCGAGAACTACCGCCCCGGTGACGCGGTTTGCGTGGGCATCTTCACAAGAGACAATCCCAGCATGATCCAGGACGATGTCGATCTTCTTGAGGCCGCGCTTCGCGCCAAGGGGAAATAGTAGACACGGAGTAGTCTCGACCGCGTCCGACCAGCCTGTCAAACTCGGATCGCGCCCTACCCCCCGTAGCGGTTAAACCAGGCGCGCGCCTCAAATGGGAGTTTTTGCTTCTGCTGGTGTATTTCCAGCGGTACTCCGATGGGCAAAATGACGCGGATAGTCTTCTGCGCCGGCACCCCCAGCATAAGACACACGGTCAGGGCGTGGTTCTCATAGCGCAGCCACCCGTCCACCCACACCGTCGCGTAACCGAGCGCCGTAGTCGCCAGGAGCATGTTCTCGACCGCCGCCGCGCAGTCCTCCACCTCGAAGGTGGGCTCCTCGTCGACTCCGGCGAGCGGAACATCAACCACGCCCGCGATCTACGCCTTCGCCTGTTGCATGGCGACGTTCGAGGTGTGCATCGCGTTGATCTTCTTCACCAATTCCGGATTATTCACGATCACAAAGGTCGTGGTCTGCAGATTCTTGCCCGAGGGCGCCTGAATCCCCGCCTGAACAATGCGCTCGAGGTCCTCGGCAAGTATCGGCGTATCCTTGAACGCCCCCCGGTAACTGTGTCGTTTCGCAATCGCCTCAAAAACATCCACGGCTCAATCCTCCCTTTCCCGGACACCAAGGGTTCCAAGACGCCTCCATGGTAGCGCGTTGCCTCTCGGTAACGCGAATGTATCTGAAGGTAGCTTCGCCGGCCCTCGGAGCGGGCCACCCCGCCAGTCTGACCAGTCTGACCAGTCTGACCAGTCTGACCAGTCTGACCAATCTGACCAGTCTGACCTGTCTGACCTGTCTGACCTGTCTGACCTGTCTGACCTGTCCGACCCGGCGGACCCGGCGGACCTGCCCTCGGCCGCCCTACTTCGCCGGCGGAAGGCCCGGGAACACCTTGCCCCAAGCTTAGCCGGGACCCCGCTTTTTGGAGTTGACCTTTTGGGGTAGATTCTGCCAATATATTGCGGTCCTGCGGAGGGAATGTACCATGGATAGCAAGCGAACCGCTGTTTCGCTTTTTAGGGGCGCCTTAGCGATAACGATTCTCGTGAGCCTTACCGTTGGCTGCGCCCACGACGCCGCGAAGCTACCGTCGAAGAGCGCCGCGTTTCTTGTCGGCCTCCTTCCGTTTCCTCGGCCCGCTACAGCGCCGCCCAGACCCGCCGGCCCGCCGGAAACGGCCAAGCCTGTCGAGGGTTCCGTGAAGACCGCGCAACTCGCCGTCGAGCCGCCCAACCTCTGGCCCGTCAAAGATAACGGGGAACGCGTTATTCTCTCATCCTTCGGATACCGCGGCGGCCGCCGAGGCGGACCCGGCTCGTTCCATCGCGCGGTGGATATCCGAGCCGCCATGAACACTCCGATCCTGGCCTCCGCCAACGGCTTGGTGAAAGAGACCTCCAACGGTGGCGGTTATGGAAACATGGTCGTCGTCGATCACGGAAACGGCTTTGAAACCGCCTACGCCCACCTCACTCAGTTCGAGGTAGAGAAGGGTCAGCGCGTCGAAAAAGGGGAAATCATCGCATTATCCGGACGAACCGGCTACGCCACCTGTCCTCACCTTCACTACGAGGTCAGAAAGAACGGGGAAGCGATAAACCCGGTGGATTATCTCCCCATGGACGGCGTGCGAATCGAACAACTCGCGAAGTTGCCCCCGGACGGCGCACCCACGCCCAGCAAGGCCGCCGAGTCGGCCGAAAAGGCGAAATCCCCGGCCGCGAAAACTGGGACCAAGGCCAGCGTCACGGGTCGATCCTCCGCTCGGGGCGCCAAGACCGGCGCGAAGCCGACGGGAAAGAAAGCGGTCTCCGGGTCCGGCGCCACGGGCGCGTCCGCAACGAAGTCTACCGCGAAGTCTTCCACCAAGAGCGGGACCCCGGCAAAGGCCGCCGAAGCCGGCACGTCTGCTGCATCGGCAAAGCCGGCGGACAAGGCGAAGACCGAAGCCGTTAAGTCCGCCTCAACAAAGTCCAGCGCCGCCAAGCCGAAGAAGCCGGCCGCGGCGGGCGTCAAGACCTCCAGCAGCAAGACCTCGGCCCCAGCCAAACAGCCCGCGGCAAAGAGCAACGTGGCAAAAGCGCAGACGGCCGCGAGCTAGCGGCACGGCCAGCAGGCCTCCGTATCGCGGAACTTCGCAAGAGCCAGCGCTTTTGCCAAACAACGCACAGACGCTTTCTGGCCGGAATCCCAGTGCAGTGAATCAAAACTGAAGCGCCTTAAGTGAACACGAAACTCAAGCGAAAAACGGGGACAGACACGCTTTTCGGCAGTTTGAAAAGCGTGTCTGTCCCTGCTTTTCGCGGCAATCGCGTTCAAGCACAAGATTCCAACAGGATGACTCACTACACCAGGCGCGCGCCGTGTTACGCGGCGCGTGTCGTCTCGCCCAGAATTTCGATTATTCCGCGCGGATGTGTCAGACGCGCGAGCGCCTTGCAATCGCGTGAATATCAGCATAGACTCTCGAAAGACAATCGAGCTGCGCTAGTGACTTCTTTGTCAGCATCTTCTGCGGAAATCGTATAGATTTTGCTGATTAGGAAGTCATACCATTGGGTATGCAGTCGCGGTTAAGCCACCTTGGGATGTACGAGGCATCGTGCCAGAGGACAGAGACGATGAAAACGGTAAAAGAAATCCTCGAATCCAAGCCAGGAGAAGTCTGGACGATTTCACCCAAAGCCAAGGTCATTGACGCGTTGAGGCTGATGAGTGAAAAGGAAATTGGCGCGCTGGTTGTAATGGACGACACGAACGCCGTCCGCGGGGTTATCTCGGAGCGTGACTACGCCCGGAAAATCGCGCTGCTGGGAAAACACTCCGACGTGACCGCCGTCGAAGAAATCATGACGCCTCGAGGAAAAATGGTCCACGTTTCACCGCAGACGACCGTCGAGGAATGCATGGTGTTGATGACCGCCCGGCACGTGCGCCATCTGCCGGTGTTCGACGACACCCGTTTCGTCGGGTTCATCTCGATTGGGGACGCCGTCAAGGCGCTTGTTACGGAGAAAGAATACCTGATCGAGCAATTGAACAACTACATTTCGGGGAAGACCTACTAAGACCCTGCGAGCAAACCCGCGCTCGCCATGCGCGAGCGCTCCTTAGGGGTTTGACGCGTCCGCCCACGCCGCGCCATCGACCGGAATCCGCATCAGCAGGTTCTCATCCGCGTCAAACAAGCTAAAGCGGGAAGCCCCATTGGCCTGCACCGTGTTGGTCGCATTCCGCAGGATCCACCCCATAGCCGCCTTGTGCCCCCCATGCCACAAATCGGACTCTGCTTTACCCAAGACGTAAACGAGATGCTTGCTCACGTACGTTCCTTTCGTGTCGGCGAAACGCGCAAAATTCCTATATCGCCTCAACGCAATATCCGGGCCAGACACACGTACCGGCGTATCCCCTTCGCCATATCCCCTTCGCGCACAGCGAGTTACCAGCGCAGATCCACCCGGAATCAGGGAAGGCCGGGCATCCGAAATGGCGAAAACCTTGTCACCGCTGCGACACAAATGACGAAAATGGCGGCCGCCATGGCGATGCAGACCTATCGCGCAACGCAGGTCGAACGACGCGGCGGCCCTTGTTATTTCAGCCTACTCGCCGTCACCGGCCAGGGTGATGGTCGCAGGGCCCAGTATTGAATGCCGCCGCATAAGTCCCGGTAGGGACGCTGGGAGAGTAGCCGGGGGTGACCAACGGGAACCCCCGGAAACCGGCGAAAAACACAAGCAGCCCCGAAGGGGCGCAGTACAACCATTACTCTTGAAACCGCGCAACCGGTGTGGGTTTGCGTGCGCAAAGTCATGGAGTGCCTGGGCGGATTCAATGTCCCCGATGTCGATCCCCAAGTTACATACGAATAGCGCGCCATGGGGGCGCGCTAGAGAGACGATGGGGAAAATGCCATGAAAATGGACTACGCGCCCGAGGCCGAAACGATTACGTATGAAACAATGACGTATGAGAAGAGCAAGAAGTTCCGGCGGCTCAAGCTTGCGTTGGCGGTCCTGATACCTGGGGCAGTCCTGGCAGCCTTGCTGACTCCCGCCGTGGTGCGCGCTGGCGAGGCGGCAAATCGAAGCAATTGTCAGAATAACCTGAAGCAATTGGGCCAGGCGCTCATTCACTATGCCAACGCGAATCATGACGTATTTCCGCCGTTCGACCTGAAGACGGGGACGCCACTCTTTCCCCTCGATTCGCTCGTTCCCGACTACCTGAGCGACGCTTCTGTTTTCACGTGCCCAAGCGACGAGGCCGCGCACAACGCGCTGAAGGCTATTCCCAAGAATTCACGCGACGCGGCGGCGTACTTCAACAACGATAGTTACTTTTACTTGGGCTACGCTGTGACCACGGAAAAGCAAGGGCTGGCGTTAATCGACGAACTAAAACGAATTGTGGTGGCCGGGACGCCGCCTCCAGACTCTTTTCCCGTATCTCCCGGCTTCGGGACGGGTGAGTCGAACGTCATCCGGGCGTTGAAGATCGGTGTCGAACGATTCCTGATAACCGATATCAACTGTCCCGCCGGGTCGGCCAGAGCTCAGTCGCAGGTCCCGATGTTGATCGAACGGACGGCCAACCACCAGCCTCAGGGAACTAACGTGCTGTATATGGACGGGCACGTCGAATTCAGAAAGCTGAGTGACAACCCGGGGAGTTTCCCAGCCACGCCGAAGTTTCTCGCGGCCCTGGAGGAACTCGTGAAGCTCCACCAATCCCTCGCGAAGCAGCGCCCTCGTCCGCCTGCTACGGAATCCGTCGCCGCGTCGTAGCATAAGTCCCGATAGGGACGCTGGGAGAGTAGCCGGGCGTCCCTTCCGGGACTTATGCAAGTTGTGGCGCTCCTTGACGCGTAAGCATTCGCCAACGCGCCCCGAACGTGTTGCAATGACCATGATGAATTCCTAGAATCACGCCGTACGTTGCGCGCAAGCAACAGATAACAGTCAACGATTCGGGAGAGCATCACCATGGACAGCGCCGGCCTCGCGTTACCCGCCGACCACCGCGTATACCAACGGAATTCCAAAGGCGTCGCAACCATCACTTTCGAGACGCACGAGAAGGTGCGGGTACGGGTTCGCAAGGGCGCGAAGGTGGTTCTGGCGTGGCGTGAGAGCAAAGGGCGCATCGATGGCGTGCCCACAGGCGGACCCTACACGCTTGAGTTCCAACTGCCGAACGGCTCGACCGCAGTCGTGCGCGACATTCTCGTTGGCGACCTGTGGGTACTGGCGGGTCAGTCGAACATGGACGGTTGCGGCAAGCTGCTCGACCTCGAACCGCCTTCGCCTATGGTTCATTGCTTCTATCACGACGACACCTGGAACATCGCCCAGGACCCGTTGTGCTACGTACTCGAATCCATCGACCCGGTTCACACGTCACACCTACCCAACGCCGAAGAAGTCGCCAAGGCGCGCGCATGGGAACGCCGCTGGCGTGAGTACGGCGCGGGGCTCGGCGTGCGTTTCGGCAAAGACCTTGCCAAGGCCACCGGCGTGCCCATCGGCCTCATCATGTGCTCGCACGGCGGCACCAGCCTCGAACAATGGGACCCGGCGAAGAAAGAACTTGGCGGCCAATCGCTCTACGGTTCGATGATGCGGCGCGTGCTGGCCTGCGGGGGCGCGGTCGCTGGAATGGCGTGGTATCAGGGCGAGTCCGACGCGAACGAGCAGTTGGCGCCAACGTACAAAGATCGCATGAAAGCGTTCATCGCCGCGGTGCGCAAGGATTTCAAAGACGCGCGCCTGCCCTTTCTGCAAGTCCAGATCGGCCGCTTCTTCATCGACGAAACCCAATTTCCGCCCGTGTGGTGGAATATGGTCCAGCAGGCCCAACTCGACGTCCAACGCGAAGTCAAAGGTATCGGTACGATCTCCCCGATGGATGGAACGCTCTCCGACGCCATCCACATCGACGCCGCGTCGTGCCGCCGCACCGGGGCCCGCCTCGCCGAACTCGCGCTAGTCCTCAAGTACGGCAAGAAGGCCCCGCTCGCGCTCATTCCGGACAAGGTGCGCTTTGCGAACAAGGCCCGAACCCAGATCGAAATCACCTACGCCAATGTCCGAGGCAAGCTCGCCCCCGCAAGCGGCGTTCAGGGATTCTGGGTCGAGGATGCCAACAAGGAACGCGTCTTGGTCACTGCGGCTGTGGCCAAAGGCAACCGCGTGCTTCTAGCCCTCGAACGGTCCGTTCCCGAGGCCACCCTCTGGTACGGCCGCAACACGAACCCCCTCACCAATCTTCATGACAAACTCTTCGCCGCGCCCGTGTTTGGCCCGGTCAAGATAGCAGCGCGATAGACACACGTTCGTAGTCCCGCCACGAACGCCCGGCTTACCGCCCCTCTTCATTATTAAACCATGTGGTTGACAATTGCCGCGCCCTGTGCTATATTCAACCATATGGTTGCACAAAGTTCAGCGGTACTCGACAGTGTGTTTCACGCGTTGGCCGACCCAACGCGGCGGGCGATGTTGCGGCGTCTCACGGACGGAAAGCGGAATATCAGCGAGTTGGCCGCGCCGTTCCGGATGTCGTTTGCGGCGGCTTCCAAGCACGTGAGGGTGCTGGAGTCGGCGGGCCTGGTGAAGCGCACGGTGGAGGGCCGCGAACATGTGTGCGCGATCGAGGCGTCTCCGCTGGCGGCGGCGGAGGAATGGCTGCAGTTCTACGAACGTTTCTGGACAATGCGGCTTGACGCATTGGAAGCGGCGCTACGGTCAGAGGACCTCGAATCGGGAAAAACCCCAACGAAAAAGCAACGTAAAGGACGAAAACGATGAAGACTCAAACAATTGAACGGAAAGGCGCGTCAAAACAGGAACCGTATGGTGTGGTCACTGAACCGGGAACCGTTCGTATCGAACGCGTGCTTCCGGGCCCGATTACGCGGGTGTGGGCGTACCTGGTCGAATCGGACAAACGCGGGAAATGGCTCGCGTCCGGCGCCATGGACCAGCGAGTAGGCGGTGAAGTCGAATTGCGTTTTAATCACGCCGACCTGTCGTGCGAAAAGACGCCGCCGGACGAATTCAAACAAAGCCAGTGCGATTCGCGGCGCCTTAGCCACATCACGCGTCTTGACGCGCCGCGCCTGTTGAGCTACACCTGGTCGGAAGATTCGGACGCGCCGTCGGAGGTCACGTTTGAGTTGGCGCCGCACGGAGACGACGTCCAACTGACGGTAACGCACCGGAAGCTCGACCGCCCGACGATGCTGATGGTGTCGGCCGGCTGGCACACTCACCTAGGTATCCTTACGGACACTCTTCACGGCGAGGAGCCACGCCCGTTCTGGTCGACGTTTATGCGCTTGAAAGGCGAATACGCTACGCGGCTCGCCGCGAACTGAGTAGGACGTTTGCGCTACCCGGTCATCGGTGAAAACTAGTGCTTTCACCGATGACCGGCAGGCCGAAGCGCCAAGACCGTTGGAACGGACGGCCTGCCTGAAAGCATCGCGGCGCCGGATATCAAAACCCAGTTGCGAAGAGGACCACGCCCCAATGAAGATCTATTTGATGAGCGTACTGGTCGATGACCAGGACAAGGCGCTGAAGTTCTACACGGAGGTGTTGGGTTTTGTTAAGAAGTACGACGTTCCGGTGGGGAAGTTCAAGTGGCTAACGGTCGTATCACCGAACGGGCCAGACGATGTCGAGTTGCTGCTTGAACCGAACGAGAATCCGGCGGGCAAGACCTTTCAATCGGCGCTGTACGCGCAGGGAATTCCGAGCGCCTCATTCTTGGTCGAAGACATCCAGGCCGAAGCCGNTCGGCGTGCGGTTCACCATGACGCCCACCGTGACCGGGCCGGTCACCGTCGCGGTGTTTGATGATACCTGCGGGAATCTCATCCAGATCGTCCAGAAGTGAAATCACGCGGTATTCGTTCGAGTTCCGGAGAGCGCAACGTCAGTCCTCTTGACTGCGCGGTCCGCGCTCTCGGGATTCCCTAACGGCCTCGAGAATATCCGGCGTGGTGGCTTGCGTCTTGATTCCTGGAACGTCAAAGGGTGACGTCAGACGTCGAATCTCCGCCACGCACGCCTTGAATGGTTCCCTGTCCTCATGCACGGGAAACTCGACACACATCACGCCATCAAATTTCATGCTGCGTAATCGCGCAAAGACGTCCTCCCACGCGACCGTTCCCTGACCGTACGCCAAATGATCGTCGTCCACGCCGCGGTTGTCCGCCATGTGAACGTAGTTTAGCCACGGCGCGAGCGACTCCAGCAACTCCCCCGTATTGCGCGTCATGTTTCCGTGGCCGGTGTCGAAACAAAATTTCAGTGACGGACTGTCCAGCGCGAGGACCTCGAGAAACTCCCATGGCTCGCTGAACAGTTCCCTGCAGCCGTGATAGTCATAGGCGTAGTGGTTCTCGAGGTTCAGCGTCACATGCGCACGTTCAAACGCGGGAAGTACACTCTCGAAGACGCGCCGCGCGCGATCGATACCTTCCTTCTGATTTCCGTAGGAGCCCCCGTGGATGATCAGGTCCGTCGTGCCCGTCTTCCGGCATAACTTGAGCCAGCCCAGAAGGCTGCCCGTCACGGCCGCGTGGTCCGCCTCCGCAATGTTGTCCCAGATGTGCGCTGATAGCGCAACACCACTGCGCCCTGAAGAAGTAGTGAGTGCGGCCAAGTCTTCCTGCGTACAATGCGGACGGCAAGACGATTCATGCCACGACAACTCGACGCCATCGAGTCCAAGCTCGCCCGTGGCCACCCTCAGACACTCGCCCATATCCCGCCAATCGAAATGCAGCGCACTGATGACCGTCTTCATCGTGTTTTCCCGTGTAGCTTGGCCTTCCAGGCCAAGAATTCCTGAGCCGCTTATTCATCGGACATAGCGCCGGCATCCTGGCGGCATCGAAGCGACTGACCTTTGCCGGCTGGAAGCCGGCGCTACGTTCTCGCCAATCGTCTTGGGGACTTGCCAGAAGCACTTGGGAGGAAGTACAACGTGCCTACCGCTTCAGCGCCAAGACCACCACCCCCGCCGCGACCATGAGAATACCAAACCATTCTCGAAAGCTCGGACGCTCATGGAGAAACAGAAATGCAAAGATCGCCACCAGAACCAGACTCAGCTTGTCTACCGGCGCCACCTTCGACGCCTCCCCGAGTTTCAGCGCGCGAAAGTAGCAGATCCACGACGCGCCCGTGGCCAGGCCGGACAGCGCAAGGAACACCAATGTCTTCCGGCTGAGCGCAAAGGGATTGCTCCATTTTCCAGCGGCGTAGACAAATCCCGTGAGCACCACGATGATTACCACGGTCCGTATCAAAGTGGCGAAATCCGAATCCACGTCCTTGACGCCAATCTTGGCGAAGATCGCCGTCAACGCGGCGAACACCGCGGACATCACCGCCCAGTAGAACCAACTGTTCGTCGTAGTCATCGTGCCTGTCATCCGTCGTCAGCGTTGAGCGCTCCAGAGGCGCCTACTGATCGCGTACACCCTTGAGGATATCGCGTAACGTATCCACCAGCGCCTGTTCGGCGCGAAACACCTCGGAGCGTCCTTGCACCGACGCATACCGCTGCTGTGAATTGTTCTCGACGCTCTTGCCGATGTTCAATGGCCCAAGCGTGGCGCCCGTAGCGCCTCCTTGGCCGCTCTGGACAGTCACCGTGACGGTCGCCAGCGGAGCGTTGAGGCCGTAGGGCGTCAGGTCCGTCGGCGCGGTGGACGCTTCGACTCCCGTCATGTGCGCCGTGCTCAACGTGGTCACCAGCGAGGTCATGTCGTTCTGACTCTCCCACACTTTTCCGGCGGGCGCCTTAATCGTCCACACGCCCGTCGTGGCGGATTTCTCAAACACGTAGTCGGTCCCGTCAAACCGAAGATTCACGGCGGTGGCCGCCACTTTATCGAAACGGAGGAATTCCTTGGGACGGAAGTCGGCGAGATTCCGGGTCAGCGCGTTCACGTCGGTCCGATTGAGTTCGACAACCGTCCCGCTATCCTGCGCCGCATAGAAGGTCTCCTTGCCGGGAATCTGCGCGCCCACTCTAATGCGCGCCGGTTCCGGGCGGTCCTTCATTCCAATCGTCAACTCGATGGCGGGTCGGTCGAGCCCGGCTTCGGGTTTGACGTCTTCGACAAAGCCCACGCAGGTCATCACTTTCAGAAGACCGATGAAATTGGAGATCACCATTTGGTCCGAGTCCGGAACAGCCGGTTGCGTCACCCGCCATCCCTTCGCCGGATCGAGTTCGAGCGTGAAGTCGGTCAGTCCCGCCACGTAGTGCAACGACTGAATTTCGCCGTCGAGCTTCGTGAAGAGCCGTTTGTCCCTGAAACCGTCCGGCGTCTTGGGCAGGCGCTCGATGATGCCGCTGTCGATGACAAAAACCGCCGGAGACGCGGCCTGCTTCGCGTAGAGACCGCCCTTCTCGTCGCCTTTGTACACCGAACCGAAGTACACGGTCTGCGGCTCGCCATCCGCGCCCGAACGCACCGTCACGCGCGCCCTAGGCGGATTCAACCCGTAGTCATCGAGGCTCTCCGGCTTATCCACGTAGCCACGCCCCGTGAGGTTTTGCATCTCACTCGCAAGTTTTTCCGCCAGCGTCTTGTTGGCGATACCTGTGACCGGCTTGACCAGCGCCCACGATCCGTCGGCGCCTTTATCCAGCACCACCGCAAGGGATTCATCTCCCGGCTGATAACCTGCCGGAGTCTTCTCCTTGCCGGCGATGAACGCAAATTCCAAATGCGTGATACCGGCTTCGCCAACGGTCACCATGAAACGATTGCGGAGATCCAGAAGGGCGCGGTCCAAGTCCGTCACGGTCTCCTTCGGAACGAGAAAGACTCCTTGCCCTTCCACCAGCGCGTACACGCGCGTCTGCGTCGGGTCGGCGGCGCCCAGCGAGATTTTGTTCTCTTGCCCGCCGGCCGTGGTGGCGCTGACGGTAACGCGGGGCTTATCCAGGCCGTACTGGGCGAGATCCTTTCCGGATGGGTCAATGGGACGTTCGTTGGACAGGTTGGCGAAGGCCTCCGCGACGCGCGCCCACGCGTGCTGATACGCCTGAATCGGATAGGGCTTCGTAATCGCCCACGGCGATTTCTCGTCGCTGCGTTCCGCTACGGTAGCCACCTCGTCCGTGCGCTGCACGCTGATTTGGCGCAGGTCCGCCGCCTTGACGGAAAACACCTTCTTCGCTTCGAATTCGCGGACCTTGTTCGTGTTCTCGCGCGAGATCGCCCACCAATACGCGGCGCAGAGCGCCACGAATACCGCAAACAGAATCGCTGTCACCCTCGCGCTCATTGGTACTTTCTCCGAAGTATGAATACGACCAAACCGGCCGCCGCTATCAGTTGAACAGGACCCAGCGCCGCCAGCCAAGCGACGAACTTCTGCTGACGTTCAGTCAGAAGGAGCGGTTGCGGCTCCGAACCCACGGGACGAATGGCAATCAATTCCTCGTTCTCCGTCAGCCACGCCACGGAGTTCAGGATGAAGTTGCGGTTTCCCGAAACGGCGATCTGTTCATTGTTCGCGAAACTGCTGTTGCCAACCACGATGAGCCGCGCCTCACGCGTCTGGCCCGAGTCGCCCGACGGTGTATCGGTCTTGGCGATCACCGCGACCGCCACGCCAAATCGTCCGGACAACTCGCCCGGATCCTGGTTGGGCGTCTTCCAATTGGCGAGGTCAGTTTCGGCCCACGAGTCCGGCAGAGCCCGCAGCAGAACCGTTCCGCTCACATTGTCCTTGGAATTCGTGGACAGCGTTATCGATCGCGCTCCGGCGAATGACATCGCCATGTCGAAACCGCGCGTCACGGGGTGAGTGACGTCAAAGCTGCCGCGAACTTCCTCGCTTTCCGGCACGTCATATCCAAGAAGGCCGATATCCTTGACCAGGTACAGCATCGGGCCGGCTTTGTCTTTTGGGGTCCACACTAAGTCTTCACCCACGATCACGCCAAAGCGTTGCGCAAGCCAGGGAACAAGCTGTTGGACGCCCTTTACAACCACTGTCCAGGGATCGAGCATGATCAGCATGCGCCCGCCGCGGTCCATGTATTCCTGCAACGCCTGAATTTCCCGGGGCTGCAAGTCGCTCTTCTGTAGTCCCGCGAGGATCAGTAGATCGCAATCCGCCGGAACCTTCGGCTCGGTAGGACTGATCAGCAGTTGATCGACTTTGTTCGATTCCTGCGCCAACGACGCCGCCAGTATGGAGCCGCCGTCTTTGGCCCCCGTATTCGTTATCTCGCGCTCTCCGTGGCCCGTAAGAAAGTAGATATGAGGTTCCGACTTGCGCACGACGTTAATCAGGCAATTGGTGAAGTCGCGCTCTTCCAATCGCGCCGTCACCCCCGACAACGGGATTACCCGCTGACGCGCGCCGCAGCGCAGTACCACCGTCCCCTGGGGAGACAAACGCTGCTCGATCCCCAGCCCTTTCACTTTCGCCAATTCCTGTTGCGGGTCCATGACCTCGACCTGAAGATGTGGCGTGTAACGGCCGCACTGCTCGAGGAACCGGATCGTCTTCTCTTTGGTGATGTCGCCCATCGCGCTGGTCGACTTGTCAAAAAGGCACAGCACCGACACGTCCTTATCGAGCGCTTGCAGCACCTGCACCGTTTGCTGCGCCAAGGCGCGCCGGCCTTCTTTCGTTAAATCATGAGGTGTACCCCAGTGCTTCGTAAACGCGTATCCCACCACGCAGATTCCAAGAAACAACAGCGACGACACCACCATGTTGAGCCCGTGAAAGGTCCGGCCGCGGCCGTACGCGTTGACCAGCCGGGTAAAAGTCAGTCCCAGCCACACCAAACCAAAGGCGCCAAACAAAGCAAGCGGCACGAGCACCGGAGCAATAAAAAAAACTTCGCGCAGCACCAGCGCGTTCCCTGCCGCAGCGAGGCTCAACAGGGCCAGAATTCCAACTATGGCGCGGAGATGCTTCACGTCCTAGGCCCTCCACTTGCGCGTTTCGAGCGCCTGAAATGTCAAGAACAGGAAGAATGCGGTGAATAGGACGTAGTAAACGACGTCCCGAGGGTCGACAACGCCCTTGGCCATCTCCGCCGCGTGGGCGTCGATCGGCAACTCCTGGATGAATTGCCGGAATATCGAATACACAAAGCCCAGCGTCGCTTTGACCGGGGCGCTCCAGGTTTCCGGCGCGGGAATCTTCTGCGGAAGATCTTTGCCGAGCGATCCCAACACGTAGGACACGAACCAGATTCCAAAGGTCATCGTGCCGGCCGTAATCTGATTGCGCGCTATAGCCGACACAAACAGCCCCATGCTGATGAACGCCATGCCCATCAACACCACCGCGAACAACCCGAAAATCAATATCACCGGCTCGACCGGCACAAAATACGCCATGATTGAAAGGTGTACGCTTATCACCGCGATCACCGGCAGGAGCAATCCGAGCGCGGCTAGATACTTTCCAAAAAGAATCTCCGAGGTCCGCAACGGATAGGTCAACAACAGTTCCATCGTGCCCCGATTGCGCTCTTCCGCCAGCAAGCGCATCGTCAGCAGCGGGCCAATAAACATAATCAACATGCCGCAAAACACCAGGAACGGACTAAGCAGCGTTTCCTCGAACTTTGGAATTCCGGTATACCCGTATTTCGTCGGGCCTTGCGTTACTACCGCGAAGAACAGAAAACTCGAAGCGAACGCCAGCCCCGACACCAACGCGAACATCCCCGTAAAAACGTAGCCAATCGGCGTAATGAAATAACCAATGAACTCGCGCTTGCACACTGCCCACGTGTTTCTCATACCATGCCTCCTTGCTCGGTGGACAGCGCCTCAATGAATACATCTTCCAGCGTCCTCGTCCGTTCTTCGAGACGCCGTAACCCAAAGCCTTCCGCCGCAATCGCTTTCGCAACGCCCTCGCGGATATCCATCTTTGGCTTGGACTCCACCAGGTAGACCTCCGGTCCTTCCGGCACGACGCGGCGCACGCCTTCCACCGTTTGCAGTTTCCAGATGATCGCGTCTTTGGCGCCGTGAACTTCCACCGTCAACGACATCGTATCGCTGCCCGCGAGGTTGCGCATTGAATCCTGCGCCACGATGTGACCTTGGTGAAGTATGATGACGCGCTCACACAGCATTGCCACCTCGGGAAGTATGTGCGTGCTCAACAACACCGTGTGCTCCCGCGCCAATTCCTTAATAACGGCTCGGATCTCGATGATCTGCGCCGGGTCCAAACCCACCGTAGGTTCGTCCAGTATTAGCACCTCGGGATTGCCGATAAGCGCCTGCGCCAACCCCACGCGCTGCCGGTAGCCTTTCGACAAGTTCCCGATCACCCGCTTTTCCATCCCGGTAAGGCCGCAGCGCTCGACCACGCGGCCCACCTCGACCGACCGTTTCGCCGCGTCAACGCCCTTCACCTCCGCGGCGTAGCGCAGAAAACTCGTAACCAGCATCTCCGTATATAGAGGAACGGACTCGGGCAAGTAGCCCACTCGCCGTTTCACTTCGAGCGGATTTTCCTTCACGTCGAATCCTGCTACCTTGGCCGTCCCCCACGACGCCGGCGAGAAGCCGGTGAGTATCCGCATCGTCGTCGTCTTGCCCGCGCCGTTCGGCCCGAGAAAGCCCATGATCTCGCCCGAATTGACGGTGAACGTCAAGTCCTCGATGGCGGGAACCGTACCGTAATACTTGGTCAATCCCGCGACCTCAATCATTCATCATTCCTCCTGGAGGCGCGGCCGGAAAGCCTCCGATTACCAAGACTCTGTGCGAGCAAGCGCCTTCGATAAGACCGTGCAGATACTTTCCGGCCACATTACCCGCGGCCACGGCGTCCGCATGGCGTTGAAATACGAAACATGGTGTTTCCGCCCCAATACAAATGAGAAGCAAGAACTTGACTGACGCTATGATGACACTACCCGCAACATCTACGTGTACGAGACACGTTTCGCTGACAAAAATGCTAGAAACCTTGCCGCTTCGGCATACTCCTAGTATGGGGCGCCAGTGTTCTATCATAATGCCAAGATGCGTGACCAAAGTTGACGCTTATAGCCCAAGATTGTCGAACCAGAAGTTGGCGCCTTTCGCACTCTCGCACGCTTGTCCGCGCGTGATGTGCGAAAGCTGACTCGTTTGTACTCGGAAGTTGGCAATGCAGACGTGTCTACCTTGATTCCAATCCAGGGCGCCAACCCACAACCGGATGAGCCGCGGTCCAACTTCTGATTCCGCAACAACTGCGCATTCCGCGCAAGTGTTGTTGGCCAAGTGGCTACGAACTGGCGCCGCTGCGGCATTACCACAGGCAAACTATACGGGTTCGGCGCAGCTCATTCAACCGGGGGCGCCTCACCTCGGTTACGACTGGAACTTTCTTCCGCAAAACGGGAATTATTGCCGTCAGAATCACTGACACGTTTGGGCGCCTGAACGGTATACTGCATTACCGGACTTACGGTTATGAGTTGGATCGCGATTTTCCGTTTCTTGGCATAGGTTATGCTCAATTGAAGGCAGAAGTTCCCAAACGTGCCGGGGCGCCAGAGGGAAAAAGCGAGGTCGAGGTATGATGATTCAATGCTGTGTGTGCAAGAAAGTGAAGACCGGTAGCTCGTGGGCCGGTGTACCTAACCCCGAAGTCGTCGCGGCTCACGCCAGCCACGGCTACTGCCCCACCTGCGCCGCCGCCGCGTTCGCTGAAATCGAGCAAATCGCCGCCGCTCGAAAACTCGTCCGCGCCCACGCCATGCACGCCTAACTGTTCCGGCTGCGCAAGCCGCGCACAGTTGAAACGCACACGATAACGAGCCCCGGGATATGTCGTAACACCTCCCGGGGCTCGGTTGTTTGCTCCATCAGTCACCGTTTCGAGAGACTCAGCGTTTTGTCTTCAAACGAGACGCCCCGCACCCAGACCCCAGACCCCAAGCATTCGACGTATTACAAGAAAGCCACGGGAGCGGCTAACACTCCCGTGGCTCGTATTGGCTTCCAGATCTCTCAACCGCATCGACTGATGCGGCGCTGGATTAGTACATGTCTCCGCCGCCCATGCCGTTGCCGCCGCCCGCGGGAGCCTTGTCCTTCTCGGGCATATCGGCGATCAGCACTTCGGTCGTCAGCAGCAGGCTTGCCACGCTCGACGCGTTCTGCAGCGCCGCGCGCGTAACCTTCGTCGGGTCGATTACGCCGGCCTTGAGCAGGTCTTCGTACTCGCCGCTGTCGGCGTTGTAGCCGACGGCGCCCTTCTTGGCCTTGACGTTCTGCACGACCATCGCGCCTTCGTCGCCGGCGTTGGCCGCCAACTGGCGAAGGGGTTCTTCGAGCGAACGCGAGATGATCTTCGCGCCGACGGCTTCGTCGCCCTCGAGCTTCAGATTATCCACGCCTTCCTGACAACGCAGCAGCGCCACACCACCGCCGGGAACGATACCTTCTTCGACAGCCGCGCGGGTCGCGTGCAACGCGTCTTCCACGCGCGCCTTCTTCTCTTTCATTTCGATTTCGGTCGCCGCGCCGACGTTGATGACGGCCACGCCGCCCGCCAGCTTCGCAAGACGTTCTTGGAGCTTCTCGCGATCGTAATCGGAAGTCGTCTCTTCGATCTGACGGCGGATCAGGTTGATGCGGCCCTTGATGGCCTCGCTCGAACCCGCGCCCTCGACGATCGTCGTGTTATCCTTGTCCACCACGATGCGCTTTGCCCGGCCAAGGTCGGCCAGGGTCAAGCTGTCCAGCGTACGGCCAAGATCTTCGGTAATGGCCTGGCCGCCGGTCAGCGTTGCGATATCTTCCATCATGGACTTGCGGCGGTCGCCAAAGCCCGGCGCCTTCACGGCGCACGCCTGGAACGTGCCGCGAATCTTGTTCACCACCAACGTCGCCAACGCTTCGCCTTCAACGTCTTCCGCGATGATCATCAGCGGCTTGCCGGCCTTCGCGATTTGCTCGAGCAACGGCAGCAGGTCTTTGAGGTTGGAAATCTTCTTCTCGTGGATCAGGATGTACGCGTTCTCGAGGATCGTCTCCATCGCTTCGGAGTCCGTCACGAAATACGGCGACAGGTAACCCTTGTCGAACTGCATGCCTTCGACCACCTCAAGCGTGGTCTCGATGCCCTTGGCTTCCTCGACCGTGATCGTGCCGTCGTTGCCGACTTTTTCCATCGCTTCCGCGATGATCTTGCCGATCTCGTGATCGTTGTTCGCCGAAATCGTGGCCACTTGGCGAATGACGTCATTGTCGTCCTTCACCTTCTTGCTCATCTTGGCCAACGCCGCAACCACCGACTCCACGGCCTTCTCGATACCGCGCTTCACGCCCATCGGGTTCGCGCCCGCCGTCACGTTGCGAAGGCCTTCACGGAAGATGGCTTCCGCCAACACCGTCGCCGTCGTCGTGCCGTCACCGGCCACGTCGGACGTCTTGGACGCGACTTCCTGCACCGTCTGCGCGCCCATGTTCTCGTACTTGTCCTCGAGCTCCGTCCTTGGTTACCGTCGGGGCGCCCCATTTCTTGTCCAACACAACATTACGGCCCTTTGGGCCCAAGGTGGACTTTACGGCGCGGCTCAACTTCACCACACCGGAAAGGATCGCGCGCCGCGCGTCTTCACCGAATTCCAATTGCTTTGCACTCATTCGCTCATATCCTCCATTTCACTTCGTGAATAGTTCAGTTCAGTCGATCGGGAACGACACGCCGGCTTACTCAATCACCGCCAACACGTCATCTTCACGAAGAATCATGTGCTCTTCGCCGTCAATCTTCACTTCCGTACCCGAGTACTTGCCCATCAGGATACGGTCGCCTTTCTTGACTTCCAGAGGAATGCGCTTCCCCTCGTCATCCAACCGGCCCGGACCCACGGCAATGACTTTGCCTTCCTGCGGCTTCTCTTTCGCGCTGTCCGGAATGATGATCCCGCCACGAACGGTCTCACTCGGCTCTTCGCGCTTCACCAAAATGCGGTCTGCAAGCGGACGTACTTTCATGTCTACCTATCTCCCTTACGTTTGCTGTTACTTACCCACAGTTACAACCAATCGCCGGTCACCCGACGGCTCTTCGCCAATTTGGCGCAACCCCAAGAGACCAAGAGTACCCAATAGGCGGCACAATCCCTCAAGGTTCACCCAATACCAGAGCAATCCCAATGCCAAACATCCAATGACTCCTTCTGCTTCTATAACTCACATCACCAATTGGCTTTACATGACACTACCAAGATTCGATCCCAACACCGCCCACACCCCCATTTTGCCCAAATGGCATTCCAAACCCCATAACCTTTGTGCGCTACGTTCACAGCAACTGCCAAAATGGCACACAATTAGCCATCAACACCGACGAGTGCCAAGTGTGCGCCGATCTGGCCCAAGTACGCCCGCGCGCGGTGAGCGCGGGCCGCCGGGGCGTCAAGAACACGGCTCACACACATTTCCCGGTATGGCGACAGCGCCAGCCACGCTACAGATACGAAGATAATCCCGCCAAACCGGCGGCGCCGCAAGACCATCGGAAGCGTTCCATGCCTATTGACCGTAAATCGCACACATGATAGACTGGTCTTAGACTGGTCTAAAGGAGACTCCGTCATGAACACCGTAGGCGCATACGAGGCCAAGACCCACTTCTCCCAACTCCTCGAACGGGTCGCCAAAGGAGAGCGCATCACCATCCTCAAACACGGTGTCCCCGTTGCAGTCCTGCAACCCGCTGATTCGGCAAAGAAAAAGGATGTGCGCAAAGCCATCGCCGAACTCAAGGAACTCCGTAAAGGCCACCGTCTCGATGGCCTTACTATCCGTGAGTTGATCGACGAAGGACGCGACTAGAAGAATGCCGCGCTTTGTACTAGACAACTCGGTGGTCATGGCGTGGTGCTTGGAAGATGAAGAGATGGACTACGCCGACGCCGTACTCGACAGTTTGGCTCAAGGAGAGGCCCTAGTCCCGGCCGTGTGGCCGCTCGAAGTGGGGAATGCGCTGCTGGTGGCGGAACGAAGGAATCGCTTGGACGAGGCCAGCCTTACCCGTTCGCTCGCGCTGCTGGACAGTCTGCCCATCACTGTCGAGCAGGAAACCCCGGAACGGATGCTCAAGGAAATCCTCGCCCTCGCGCGAGACCGGCGCTTGTCCACCTACGACGCCTCCTACCTCGATCTCGCCATGCGCTTCGGACTACCCCTCGCAACCCAAGACACCGCCCTCCTCAATGCCGCCAACGATTGCGGAGTACTCATTTACGATCCGAAACCTATCGGCGACATCCTCAAGGCCGATTGATCCCGGCCCGCCCCCAGCCCCCTAAAGGGCCAGCCACAGAATCCGGACTCCGACAAGGCCGAGGACTATGGCCAGGCTTCGGATGATCCAGGTTCCCCGCATGCGGCTGGAGAGCATTGCGCCGAGTTGCGCTCCGAGCAGGACGCCGATCGAGAGAAGTAGTGTCCGCCGAAATCCGGTTGTGAACGTGCCGGCGCCGATGTGTACGGCCGTGCCGGTCAACGCCATGGCCGCCAAAATGAAATGCGATGTGGCGGTGGCCACATGTACCGGAAAGTTGAGAAGACCCACGAGGGCGGGCACGTGAATGATTCCGCCCCCAATGCCGAGCAAACTGGAGATGAACCCTACGCCGAAGCTGATGACTACGCCGGTAACGGGGTTGTACGAGAAGGAATGGGTGACGCCATTGGCCTCGACGACGCGCCGGGCGAATCGGGGTTCGCCACCCGCGTCAAGCACGGGATTTCCGGCGACAGGTCGGATTAAGAGGTAAATTGCCGCCAGCGTCATCAGGGCGCCAAACACCAGGTCAAACGCCTGCCGCGGGATGTGCGACGTCAGCAGCGCGCCAAGCACGGCGCCGGGAACCGAGGCGGCGGAAAACAAGATCCCGGACCGGTAGTCAATGCGCCGCATGCGAGCGTAGGCCACCGAACCAGACAACGCGTTAAAGAACACTACCGCCAAGGAAATGCTCGTGATGATTTCGGGCGATTCGCGGGGGTAAAGAATGAGCAGGACCGGTACCAGCACAAATCCGCCACCCGCTCCGATCAACGTGCCATAGGCGCCTACAACAAATCCCAGCGGGACGAGCCAAAGGTACTGCGTCATAGCTTCTCCAACGCGGCTTGACCATGAACGCACAGTATACGGTATGACTCTCGTGCCGGCAACGCCCATGCGTTCCACGCCAAAGATGCTACGGCGAAGTCATGAATCCCACGGAACTTCGTCTCGAAATGGGAGTGAACGAGGGCGAGTCGCCAAACGCGTTTTCGCTACCACCGTCCTTGGGCGCGCGATCTGCAATTGACTCTCTGGAACCGGAGTTCTATTGTGGCGGTCTTAACGTAGCGCTAGCGTCCTATCTACTGCGAGGTCCCCTGGAATGACGACACAACAAAAGAAACGCGGTTGCCTGTTTCGGTTGGTGCGGGCGGGCGCATGCTTTGTGGTACTGGTCGCGCTGGTCGTGTGGCTGGGTATCTTGTTGCCATTTTGGGGCGTGCCATTCAATGCATCGCGGCATACACGTGTGCCGATTACGCCGCCGTGGGCGCTCGAGTGCTGGTTGTGGGAGGACGATGTCAATACGGAAGAATACCTACTCTCGCTGGCCAAGGGGTATGAAGAACATGACTTCCCGGTGCGGACGCTGTTGATCGACAGTCCCTGGAGCACGCGCTACAACGATTTCACCGTGGACGAAAAGCGGTATCCGAATCCAGCGCAATTCTTCGGCGATTTGCAGAAGCGCGGATACCGTGTCGTGTTGTGGATGACGTCCATGGCGAATGCGGAAAGTCCGGACACGGCCATCAAGAACTCGCGGGATTGGTTCGACGAGGCAAGCAAGCATGGGTATCTGGTGGGCGGCGGCCACGAGTACAAGTGGTGGAAAGGCCGAGGCGGGATGGTTGATTACACCAATCCCGAGGCCATGAAATGGTGGCGCGGCATGCAGCAGCAGGTGTTCGACTGGGGAATCGACGGCTGGAAACTGGATGGCACGGATGTGTACTTCGGACGGAAAATATGGCAGCCGTATCAGCGCACGCATTCCGGATGGATGACCACGCGTCAATATACCGATCACTACTACCGCGACGAATATCAGCATGGTCTAACCCAGAACCCGGAGTTCATCACGTTGGCGCGCTCCTTGGACGGCCCCAACCTGGCAGGCTGGAGTCATCCGGAAGGCTATGCGCCGCTGGACGCCGCGCCAGTGACGTGGGTCGGCGACCAGGACCACACGTGGCAAGCAAAGGACGAGGGCATCGAACGGGCGCTGCAGATGATCCTCGGCGCGGCTGACTTGGGCTATTGCGTGATTGGTTCCGACGTGGCGGGGTACCACGGAGACAAACTCATACCGCCGAACGTGTATATTCGCTGGTCACAGTTCTCGGCGTTCTGCGGATTGTTCCTCAACGGGGGCCACGGCGAGCGCGCGATGTGGAAGCGCACCCCCGAGGAACTCGAGATCGTGCGCAGGTTCTCCTGGCTGCACACCGAACTGGTTCCGTACATGTACACCTACGTCGTCAATTGCCATTTCGGCGCGCGGCCGTTGATGCAAGTAGTAAAAGGGAAGTACGAATACCTGTTTGGTGACGATTTTCTAGTCGCCCCAATCTACGAAGACTCGCTGACCCGGACCGTGGAATTGCCGGCGGGGAATTGGCGGTACCTGTTCAACGACAAGGACGTGGTGAAAGGGCCGACGAAAATCACGCGGGACTTTCCGTTGAACGAGGCGCCCGTCTACATTCGCGACGGCGCCATCGTGCCGCTAAACGTGAGCCGGCCGTATACGGGCTTCTGCGACAAGGAGTCGGAAGGGTTTATGACGTGGGCCATTTACCCCGACGGCGCGGAGCACCGGTTCACGGTACACAACACGGACCAGACTGGCGATACGACGGTCGCGGTGTCCGGCGGCGCCCCGTTGAGGGTGAGCGTTACTGGCGTGAAGAAACCGCACGTCCTGCGAATTCTGGCCGAATTGAAACCCAGCGCGGTGACGGTGGACAGCCGGACTTTGGCCGAAAACGCCGACTGGCGGTACGACGCGCAAAACAAGCGCCTCATGATCAAGTCCAGTGGAGAATACCGGGAAGGGATTTACACCATCTCCGTCCAGTAAGACACACGCGGCCCGGATCGCTCCGGGCCACGTGATTCAACCGATGGTACTGTAAACTCGCCTTACGTGGCGGACGCCTGAATTGTCGGCCCTGACACTTGCTCGTAGGCCATGGCCAGAATGAGCGCACTGATCGGGCCGCTGACGAGGAGACCTACGCCGCAAGCCAGAGCGCCAGCGATGTTAATTCCGATGATAACCAAGTACAGAACGATCCACGAACCCATCGCAGCCATCACCGTTTGCCGGCTGCTTTCCATGGCGGGCCAGAAGTCCTGCTTGCGGTCCACGATAAAGATATACGTGAGACAATAAATCATCTGCACAAACAGACCGGGCAGAACGCACAGCATTGTGCCGATTACGGTGAAGATAGTAATGATCAAGTACGCGAGGAAGCCTGGCAGAAAATTCTGGAATCCGGAGAAAACGTCGCCCACCGCCGCGCCTTGACCGCGGAGAACTTTGAGAACTGCGAAGTAGTATCCCAGCAGAAGCGGTCCCGTAATGACAACGCCCGCAAATGCGCCGAGAACGGGGATCATCCCCAAAGCAAAATTGATCGCGATGATGATTAGCATCCCGCCCAGTAGCACTGCGACGTTCTCGGTGTAGAGCTTCCAGGCCCGGCCGAACAACCCACCCAAATCAAAATTCGGTTGCGATGTGGTCATAGCAGTTCTCCTTCTGGTAAAGCGAGTCGTTTATCTGCGCGTACATGCCTGCGGCAAGTATTGCAGAGTCCCGGTTCCTGGTCAACTGTGCCAATTCGTCCGCTACGGGACTAGTGCGATCCGGTAGGGTTGAATTGTCTGTTGAAACGCGGAGGCGGCGCCGATTGTTGCGGGGGCATCGCTATAGTTCAGAATCGCCAGTTTCCCACTCCGCAGGGCGCTTACGTACACTTGCGCGGGCTTATCCAGCGCCAGCATGCGCTGGGTTAGCGGATTCAGATCCGTCACGGCGCCCAGCGACCTCTCTACGAAGTCCGCGTAGAGCTGTGGCGGCTCGCTGTCGAGACTGGCCGTGAGGACCTTGCCTTTGCCGGTATCACCGCGCTGCCAGCGATTGAAGACCGTGTAATCTTCCTCGACGGCGCATACCGGCGTACGAAACCAGCGGGGATAGATGACCGTGCCTCCGTCATGTACCCAACGGTCTATAGCGTTCAGCGTTTCCGCCTCAACCATGGGATTCCAAAGCATGACCAGCGCCTTGTAGCGCGGCAATGCGCCGTCGGCGATCATGCGTTCGCCGCAAAAGTCGAAGTCGAGAGCCGAGCGGAGCGCCACGACGCGCTGATAGAAACTCGAGGCGTACAGATTGCGAAATACACCGTCGTCGAGTTTGGACTGCGTGTCGGGATACAGCACAGCCACGTCGATGATCGGTTCATCCCGCTGATCGAGCAGCGGCGCCAGATCGAGCCACGTGGCGACGACCTGATCGTTGTCGAGGATGTTGCCGTTGTAGAAGAACAAATGCTGCCCGTTGTTGACGAGCAGGTTGAAGATGCGCGCCGCCACGCCACGTCCCGATCCGAATCCCGCTGGCTCGGACCCGAAATCTACGCCGTAGAATCGCGCGGCGGAAGACATCATGCGCGTCACGTAGAAATTCTGTGCGTAGCTATCGGTTTCGTTTGTAGCGCGGATCCCCCCTTTGACCTTCACCATGCTCTTGGTCTGGTCCGTGAAGTCCGTGCCCGACTCGACAAAACCCCAGCCGCCACTGGACTGGTAGATCGGTGTCTTGGGCATGGCCGCGCGCGCCCACACGGCCCAGCGCTCGCACCAGTCCGACATGGTGTCCATATACCAGTCGACCATGTCCTTGCGTTTGCGCGGTGTTTCGGCGAACTCCGGCACGAAGGTGTCCACTGCGTCGAACGAGGCGTAGCTTTCTCCCCACGCCTTATTCAGCGCGCCGATGTCGGGGTACTTGCGCTTCAGGTAGGCGCGGAAGTGCGGCGCGGCGTCGGGGTCCGCGGCCCACCATCCAATGTGGATATGCTCTTTCGCGCCTTCATACCCCCAATTGCCGCCCGCGGGGTATTGCGATTCGCCGAAATTGCCGCTGGGTCCGAGCCGGACGCCCAACAAGGCCCCGGTAGGCTCGTAGTGCGCCCCAAAAGCGTTCAAGAAACCTTGCACATAGGGCGACTGGTTTTCGTTGAAGATGGTTTGAATACGATTTCCCTTGCGATGCTCCAAACATACGAATCCCGTGTTAAGCGGCGAATCGTGATACCATTTTGGCAAGGTATACGCTGAACCGACGATGAGCAAGGGGAACCACTTGAGGTCGTATCGTTGCGCTTCCGCGATGACGCCGTCGTAGAAGCTCCAATCGAATCGCCCCTTCTCCGGCTCGACGAAATTCCATTTGACATAGCTTTCGACTCCGTTGAAGCCCAAGGCGCGGGCCACCGGACACAGCTCGCGCATCGACGCGCGCGCCGCGGACAGCTCAATCGGTTTTCGTCCATCGGCGCCGACTTGGAGGACCCACTGCATGGGCCGCTTGAGCGTGACCTTCGGCGTTACGGTCGCAGGGATTTCCGCAACCGCCTGAGCGCGCTCGGCCTCATCGAGCGTCGTCTTCACGGTAACACGGCGCAGGGAACCGCAGCCTTCGATACGAATGTCTGCGCCCCCTTTCTGGCGATGACGGAACGCCGGCTTGTCTAAGGTGAATATCGCGTGGCGCGTCTTGCCCGTTCCCAGACACGTGTATCCAACAACGGACTGCGCCGCGGAATAGACAGGATCGCCCTGCGGATCGTTCGCAACCAAGGCGCGTTCTCCGTCGAAGCTGACACGCATCTCGCCGATATTCTGGTCGCCGTGCTCCACAATCACATGGACAGCCTGCGCGCCGGAGAAGAGTCCATCGTCTACACGAAACGAGATACCCGTTCGGGAGAAGTAGTCCGGGTTTTCGGGTGGGCTCAGCGCCTCGACGCCGTCTACGGTTTTCGCCGCATACGGCGCCGCTGGGTCTGAAATAAGGTTCAAGCCGTGGCCTGGCTCAGCCACCGCCCAACTGGCCGGCGAAGTTTGCGCGGACGCGATAGAAGCCAAGAGAAATACAAAAGAAACGCCAAGACAGACAGAATGCTTCATGGAATTCGGATTTCACCTTTCGTCAAAGTGGCTGGGAATCGGCTTTGTAAGACGAACGCTTTTCGATGGTACTGTCGCGGGTAGTGTGCGAGGTTGAACCGTGTGCTGTCAAACCGGCGCTGCATAGACCGTAAATGAAGAAAACGACAGCATTTGCGTCAGTTACCCCGTAGGCGGAACAACCAGTCGATCTGCGTCCGGTAAGAAACGAGGGCGGGCGCCTTCTGGTATACTTTCACATGGAGCCGCGCGGCCACCGAAGCGGCCACGAGTGCGGCACGACGTAAGGAGTTGCATACCATGAAGATACGAACGGCTTTGCGATTACGCGGGTTAGCCGTCGCCAGTGCGCTGCTGTTTGCCCTGTCCGCATCGGCGCAGGATGACTTCCACGCGCGCGTCTCCTTCGACGCGGGTGGCACCCTCATCAAGGGGAGCGACCCCTCAGACGATTGGAGTCACGCAACCACGAATACCCTGGTCCTGGGCGGCGATACGTTATGGGTCGACCAAGGCGGGACGAGCGAATTGGAAATGGCCGGGGGCGCGTTCCTGCGGATGGCGGATGGAAGCAAAGCGGAAGTGACCGCGCTGCCTCCGGGCGCCACGTTCCGCGCGCACACGGGCTCGTTCTACGTTCATCGGCTCGAGCGCAGCAGCGGCGAGTTCGCTGTGATGACGCCGGCATGCACCGTCGCCGTTGGAAAAGCCTCCGAAGTGCGAATTGATATTACCGGAAGAGGCGCTACGTGCGTCTCGGTGCGTTGGGGCCGGGCCACCGTGCGCGTCGAGGGAGCCGGCGCCGAAACTGCGTCGGATAACCAGCGGATTTACGTCGACCCCGGAATGCTGCCTTCCGACCCTGAGCCGTTCAGCGTGAGCGCCGAGGACGATTTTGACCAATGGAACCGCGAGCGCACCGCGGCCCTGGTGCAAAGCTACAAGACGGTCCCGCCGGACGTGCAAGTGAGGGATACCACGGTGGGCGTGGGCGACCTGGCGCCGTACGGCGAATGGGTTCACATCGAAAGCCGCTCGTATTGGCGTCCGACTGTCGTAAGGGAGTACGTTCCGTATCGCACGGGCCACTGGAGCTATGTTCCTGCCGTTGGCTACGTCTGGGTTGAAGAATACCCGTTCTCGTACGTGACGACGCACTATGGCCGCTGGGTCTACAATCCGCACTACGGTTGGGTTTGGGGCTATGACCCGGTGTGGAGCCCCGCATGGTGCGCCACGGTACACTACGGAAATAATCTGCTGTGGTCCCCGATTGGATTTGATAACCGTCCGGTCGTGATGACCACCTCGGCGACATTCAATGTCGGCGGTGTCTTGTTTAGCATCGGCGCGAGCAGTTTCGTGCCGGCCGACGCCGTGTACTACGGTGGTCCCGTGATTCGTCCGGTTGTGCCGGCGGTGATTCACAACGTTCCCACCACGCAGATCAACATCTGGAATATCACGGTCAACAACTACAATAACCCGGTGCGTGTGCCGTACATCGCCAAAGACATGCCGCTACGCCAGTTCAGCCCCCGCGCCATGGCTCGCGGACCGGTCACCTTTGGGCGGTTAGCAATGAAGGCAAGCGAACGCGCGCAGACGCTCGAGGAGAAAGCGCCACTGCGGCAATTTGTCCCGCCTGCGAAGGTGGACGCTGCCGCGGTTCGGACGCGGATCAAACCTGCCCAGCAGGCCGCCCCGTTGCGCAGCGTGCGCATCCAACCTGAGCAGCGGGTAGCGCGCACAGCGCAAGGAGCCGCGATCCAGGCCAAACCGCTCGCAAAGCCCGCCGGAGAACAAGCGCCTCTGAAACCGGACGCCGCGCCGGTCACTACGGCTGCGCCCGACAAGGGCAGGAAGCCGGACGAGAAAATCGACCCGCGTAGAACTGGCGCCGGCCAAGCCACACGAAATCGCGGCGCCGCGGGAAAGCAAGGCGAGCCGCCAGTGAAGACCGGGCCAACCACCGCGCCAGTCGTCACCGACACACCGAAAGAGACACCAACCGGCGCCGATAAGTTGAAAGGCCCGCGTACGTCTACGGACCGCACACCCAAGCCCTTGGTCGATTCCGGTCCCGGCAAGACAAAGGGTCCGGGCGCGGCTACCGATAGAACGCCCAAGCCGGTTACAGAAACCGTGCCCGACAAGGCGAAGGGTCCGCGCGCGACTATCGACCGTACGCCGAAGCCGGCGGGTGACGTCGGGATTGACAAGACCAAGACCCCGCGCGGAACTACCGGTCGCACGACGGATCAGACCATCGACTCCAGGACCGGCAAAACAAAGACTCCGGCAACGGGCGGTCCGCCCGAAGCGCGCAGATCCGTGGAGCAAAATGTAAACAAGCCGGTGACCGTAGAAAAGACTCCGGCGGATCAGACCCAGGGTCCCGTCAAAACTGAATCGCCCGCGAACGTGGGGCGGCGGACGACGGTCCGTCCGGAGGGAACGCGCACCCCAGTGAAGACAGGTCCTCCGCCCGATCAACGCACTACGATAGACCCGGCCAAGGGTAAGACCGCGCCATCAAAGATAGCGCCCGACACCGGCGCGCGCGGCAAGGCCACCGGCGCCGACAAGAACAAAAAGAAGAAGACAGGAAAACCGGGCGAGGTCACGCTGGACGACTCCGATGCGCCCAGGTAACTGAATCGAGCACAGTCACAAGAGGCGTCGACTCGCACTGCGAGTTGGCGCCTCTTGTGGCGTTTTGTAACCCCACCAAATGAACCGATGGAATGAGCAAGGCCCCGAAACGTGGTCGTGCAGCTTGATCTGCGATATACGCCCCGCAACGTGTCATTCTCAACGAAGTGAAGAATCTGCGTCTAACGTGTCATCGATACGCATTCAGGTCGGAGTTATCCGTTCGTGAGAAGTAGATTCTTTATTTGATTCAGAATGACCCGTTGGCGGTCGGTCGCAAACGGTTTCCAGGACCTCGCGTTCGGAAAGTCTCACCGGCGAAGCCGGTGGGGAGTCGCTCGGACGTTGTCTTCCAACGCGGCTACGGTGTCCGTTTGGGAGAGGCGATGACGGCGACGACGTACAGAACGCCGGCAATGACCGCGGCCGTCAACTGGTGCGTCAAGACTGCAACGAGAACAGGATTGATGTGAGAGACACGGAGCGGGCTAAACGATAGATGCCAAAGCGACGCCGATTCCAGGCCGCCCGAAAGATTAAGCAAGACGAGTCCCCCAATACCGCTCACCGACAGGACTGTCGCCCACCCAATCTGGACACCGAGCGCCGAAATTATAGCCTTCGGATTTCCTGCCAGCTGATCGCACCACCACAGCCACACCACGTACCAAATCACACCGGTCACCATCGATTGTAGACTCAACGTGGTGACTCGGGCGCCGGCAATTGCTCCAGTCAGCGGTGCCAGCGGCGTCAGCGCGTACGCGGCCACCAATACGACCGCGATAACTGCCAGATGTTCCGCCGGACAATGGACGAGGTATACCCGGGCGCCGGCAGCCAGGCGCCGTTGCCAACGGAACATGACGAGGCCGAAAACCACCGCGAGCGCGGGCCACACGGCCACGTGAATTGCGAACGATGCGAAGTCAAACGGAGCGGAAACGCGGCCTGGGGCATGCGAGTCTGGCGGCATCGACCCGGCCAAGAGCGCCAGAAGGAGCGCTAGGACGAGCTTGCCGGCGGTATTGACCGCCAGCGCCGCCGCAAACGCCACCGCGAGCCGGCGGCCCAGAGAGATCGTGTCCCTGGGACGCGCCGCCGCGAACGCCCGCAAATCCTCGACAGACGCCGCGTCTGAATACGCCTCTTGAACGAGCAGAAGCGCCTCTTCCGGCGTAACGGGAACCTTGCCGTTGAGGTAGATCAGCAGCGTCTCGCGCATGCGGTCGTACAGCGCGTCGTGCGCCCCCGCGCCAAGGCCGTGCGCCCGAAGCGTCTTGCGGCACAGCGCCTCCAGTACGCCGAGCGTCTTCTCGTCCAAGTCTGTCATCGGTGTTTTCTCCAGTTGCCCGCGTGGATCCGGTGATTCGATGAGCCTACTCAAACATGCTGAAGAGCGTTTCCGCCAGAAGCGTGTGACCCGCGTTTGACAGATGAAGCCCATCCACGGTGGCGTTTGGGGCCGTCAAGACCATGGTCAAGTACTTTTTGGGAATCAAGGTAACGCCGTGAATCCTGGCCAATCTCCGTTGCGCTGCGCCGTAGCGGTTGAACAGCGGAGGCAGCGGTAACTCGAGCATGGCAACGCGGCGCTTTCCGTTGCACACAGTCTGGAGCATGCGCTCGAGGTCGGCTTCGAACGCGCTTGTGCCACTCAACAGATCGTTGCCTCCAATTTCCAGAATGACGAGCGCCGTCTCCTTATCGATACGTTCCGCGTTGTGCTGGGCCGATGCGACTTTTGCCCCGCCAAACGAATAGTTCTTGGCGGTCATTCCCGCCTTTTCCGCAAGTAGCTCCGGCCAATTCTTACCGGGTGGGTCGGCGCCCATGCTCAAGGAATCGCCAACAACGAAGAGCGTGTCGCATCCCGCCACGGGAATCTTGACGGCCTTGTGGTATTGCGCTTCCCACGCTGCCATCAACAACGACGCGGCGGTCACGGCGAAGGCTAGCCAGAGATTGCGGCTCCAGCGGCGCGAAATGCCAAGACCAGCGGCTACGAACGATGCAGACCACAGCGCGTACGCCCAAGATGGCAGCGGCGTTCCGGAAAGGATTGTGACCAGCACGCCCGTTGTGGCGCCGATTAGCGCGATGGAGCGCCGGATTGGGTGGCCTGTCCCGAACAACAGTAGCAGCCCCCCGCACGCGAGCAACAACCCCGCGAAGAACATCGTGCCGCTCATGAACTGGGCGGTGACGAATTTGGTCGCGGACATCATGCGCGCATTTCCTCCAAACGTCGCAATAGTCTAGTGTAGTGATTCAGAATTGAAA
Organism: Candidatus Hydrogenedentota bacterium; assembly: GCA_016215105.1. Taxonomy (GTDB): domain Bacteria; phylum Hydrogenedentota; class Hydrogenedentia; order Hydrogenedentales; family SLHB01; genus JACRLJ01. The sequence goes on along the minus strand of JACRLJ010000043.1, from coordinate 10,846 downwards.
CAACTCAACTGAACGCCGCAATCGAGCGAAAACCGGGGACTGACTCGCTTTTCGGCAGTTTGAAAAGCGTGTCTGTCCCCGCTTTTCGCGGCCTTCGCGTCAAGGGATAAGATGCCTTCAGCATGACTCACTACTCGAGAGGCGCGGTCAAGAAGCCGACTCTCTGGCCGGATTCTTAGACCGCAAAATCTTGCCGCGGCTCCCTCATTCTTCCATCTGTACTACTCACGCTAGGAATCGTGAATTCCTGTCGCGATTTTCTTTTCCTGAGTCTGTGTCCATCTGTGAAATCTGTGGATCGTTCTCTTCTCTCTTTGCCTTTTTTCTCTTCAATTTTTTCAGTGTGTTCTGTGTGTTCCGCGGTTAACTGTCTTTGGTTCGGTTGCGGCGGCGCCGCGCCATGAAAGTCTATGGCATCTGTGGATCGCTCTCTATCTTTTCCCTTTCTTAATTCGCGTTCATTCGCGCCAATCGCGGTTCTCCGTTTTGGTTGCGGCCGCGCCGCGCTATGTCTATCTGTACTGCTCACGCCAGGAATCGTGAATTCCTGTCGTGATTTTCTTTTCCTAAATCTGTGTCCATCTGCGAAATCTGTGGATCGTTCTCTTCTCTCTTTGCCTTATCTTGTCCTCGATGTTTTCAGTGTGTTCAGTGTGTTCCGTGGTTGATCGTCTTTGTTTTGGTCACGGCTATGCCGCGCTGTTCGAATCTGTGGATGCCAGTCTCTTCTTCACGTCTTTGCGATCTATGCGTTCTCTTGCGGCTAAACGGCTTCGGTTGCGGTTGCGGTTGCAGTCGCGCCGCGCCATGATCTCGTATCACACCGGCAAATCGTAGACAAGAATTTCTTCGCGGCCTTCGCGGTTGGATTTCGCGAGGACTCCGCCGTCTTTGCCGTAGACCACATTGCCGCCTTTGCAGTCGTGTTCCCACGAGAGCCCGACACGGTTGGTGACGAGCATGGGCGCGCCGATCTCTTTGGCGCGCTTGCCGAAATCCTCGAACGACGGCAACTGTTCGCGGTTGTTAGGGTAGAAAACGAGTTCTGGCCGCAACTGCGCCGCGCGCTCGACGCAGCGCGGGGCCTCGCCATCCGCGCAGATGAAGCAGGTCGCCCGAACGCCGTCAAACTCGAAGAGTTCCGGACCGTTCCCGGGATCGTAGCGCGCCCACTCGTTGCGATAGCCCGTATCGTCGCCTTGCCGCCACAACCACGTCTTTCGATAGCGATAGACCAGACCCCGCGGCCCAACGAACACCTGCGTGATGTAGAAACGGCCGTGATCGCATTCCGACAAACCGAATACAATGTGGCAGTTCAGTTCCGCGGCAAGCCGAAGCATCGCCGAGGTGGACGGGCCGTCCGGCACGGGTTCCGCGAGTTGTTTAAGATTCGGCGTGTAGTCGCAGACGGTCCCCTCGTGAAACAGAACCCACTGCGCGCCGGACCTCACGGCGTCGCGGACGAGCATTTCCATCTTCGCGACGTTACGCTCGGCCTGTTCCGGTACCGCGTCGAATTGTATCAGTGCTACACGAATCGTGCGCATGTGCCATCCTTAGTATGCGTGCCGCCGGCGAAGGTTCGCGCTATGGTACCCGTTTCGAGCGGCGATGAAAAGTGGTTCGCGTGTCCTGCGCTGGTGAACGTGGGAGCTTCGTTGTTTCCGCGCCGCCAGCCGGTAACTTCGTTCAAATTTCCACGGAAGGGCGCGCGGGAGGGTCGGCGTCCGCGCCGACCGGTCATGTTGCGGATAATTCGCAACG
>JACRLJ010000043.1:0-9061 GCA_016215105.1 Candidatus Hydrogenedentota bacterium | reverse complement strand
TGCGGATAATTCGCAACGGGCAGCGCCATCGATCGCGCGGCAAAGTTCTTGCTGAACAGCGGATGTATGTGCGACGACGGTCGGCGCGGACGCCGACCCTCCCGATTTGTCAATCCCCGCAGGGGCGTAGCGGCGTTGTTTGTCAACGTCACTGCAATGCGGCTGCGCCCTTCCAGCGCTGACATTCTTCACCCCCGGCTACTCTCCGGTCGTCCCTGCCGGGACTGGCGCTGCTCAAACGCGGTCTTCTGCGCGCGCCTCCACCTCGTTCACAAAGCCGTACCCGATAATACACGTCCCTGAAGAGCCGGGCTTTGACTCTTCTGGCGCGTGCGAGAACAAGCAGCACGAAGTTCCAGGCTTTTATGCTATTAGTAGTAATCACACACGTATTGGCAATTAAATTACCCTCGTTTCGCAACGAATCCCCTCCCTCGAATAGGGTCGGCCCGAATCCGCCCCCTTCCCGCCCGCATCTCGTAAATACCGTACGCACAGTAACTTATCCCCCAAAACCCCTTGTTTGGAGAACGCGCCCATTCCGCGCGCTCCACTGCGAGCATTCGGCCAATTCGCCTCTCCCCGGCCTGAATCCGTCCCGCAAGCCGAAACAGCCGCCCATCATAAATAGGGGCATATCGCGAACGGCGGCGCCCGGCGGTCGTGAACGGGCAGGCGCCGCGACTACGGGTTCAGCAGCATCTGTGTGTATACTTAATTTCACCGTTGACGGAAGGGAGCGTAACTCGCGGATAGGGGCGATCTATGAAATCAGCATTCCGGTGGCTGTTGGGTCTCATTATTGTGCTGGTCGTCGTGGCGTTTGGGGTATTCGGTCCGTTTCAAAGGTACACCGCGCAACGGCGGGATGCGGCGGTGGAGCGAATACGGGCGACATTGGCGCGTTACGCTATCGAACCGAAGAAATCGGACGAGTCTAAGGGTTTGTCCGCTCAGGACACCGCGCAGAAAGACGGCGATGATTCCGCGCCGCGCGCAATGTACGACGGCCTCGCCGAACAACTCAAAACGATACAGGAATCCGATCGCGGCGGAGAAGAGTCCAGCGACAAATTCGCCGGGGGGCGCGAAGCCCTTACTCCGGAAGAGCGAGCCGCGGCCTTCGCGAACACTTATTGAAAGGTATCAATCTGACGACTCCCACAAGTCAAAGTCTCCCGATTCTACAATTCGCGCGTTTGCTCGTCTGCTTGGCGCCGACGCGCGTATGAACGCGGCGCGAGGGGCGCTTGACGAGTCGATCTCGGACCTTGCCGCAATTATGGAATTCTCCGATGCATACGCCGCAGGGACAAAGCCCTTTGATCGATTCGTCCGCAACGCCATAGAAGAACGGGTCTTCAACACCACCCCGGTCGTCTTCGGCGCCGATACCGTCACGGAAGCGCAGATCAACGAAATTGCCGCGCAGCTTCCGCGGAGTTACGCCCGCGAAGCGTTTGCCCACTCGCTTTCCAACGAAACATCCGAGGTACTGGAAGAGTTAGATAGAATGCGTGAAACCGGCGAAGGCGCCGAGGGTATGATTCAGGGGGCGCGTTTGGGCGCGTTTGCAGGGTCGTATGCGTCGGGCCGTCCTATGCCCGGCGAATTCGAGTTCTTCTTGCAGTCGGTGGAGTATCGACTCTACGCGAGTCCCCTGGGCCGGCCTTGGCAGAATCTGGACGAACAGGCCTATGCGGACAGCATGGGCCACGTCATCGAAGCGGCGGCTCTTCCCTTCTACCAGGCTGTCCCCGATCCGGCCGCATTCGACCAGGACAACGGCGGCGGCCTAGGCGGGTTCTCGAATGTGCGAGCCAGCAGGACACTGGCGGTGCAAGCTACCTATGAAGCCAAACTCGACCTGACCCGGATGGGTCTAATGTTGCAGCGCTATCGCGTTCAGTATGGCGCGTACCCCATATCGCTGGACGCCATCGCTACCGATATGGGCGGCGCGCTCCCCCTCGATCCATTTTCAGGCGCCAGCTACATCTATCGCCCATCTGGCGATTCCTTTCTCTTGTACAGTGTTGGATACAACCGGCAAGACGATGGCGGGACGGAAGGACTCCACTACGACGGCGATATCGTCTGGCGCGGTGGGCGTGCGCTTCGCTCTAGCGACGGAGTCGAGCCATGAGTTCGGCGAAAGGATGGCTGGGCGGAATAGCGGTGGTTCTGCTTGTCGTGTGCGTCGCGGCGTTCATTCTCCTGCGGTGGGTTACGGGACAGCGGCGGAATGTTGCGATTGCCGAGGTGCAGGCGCTCATTGCGAAACATGGGATCGTGGCGCGCGCGCCGTGCGCTTCAGACTCGGACAAATCAGCAACTACGCCGGTCTCGATGGACAACGCGGGCGAAGCGCGGGCGCTTATCGATCACCTTGCCGACGTTCATACGGCGCTCCGTAACGCTGATAACGATGGCTATATTTCGTGCCGGACCTCCGTGTGGCGCGTCTACTTTGAGCTAAGCACTCCCGAAGAACTAGCGGCGTCGACCGTCTATGCAGATGCGGACGCTTACCTTGAGCGCTCGCAGGAGCTTCTGAAAGAAGTGCGGCGCTTTGCGCTATTGGCGGGATCGCTTCTTGAGTCTGAGTATTCGCACGACATTAAGGCATTTGCGTCGCACCAGCAGACCTACCACGAACTGTCGGTGGTGCTCGTTGCGGACGCCGGAAAGAATCTGCGCGCGCATAGGCCACTTGACGCCATAGAAGACATCAAGTCCGCCAACCGTCTGTTAGCCGCCACAGCCTCTGCCCCGTACATGCACTCACTTCTTGGCGCCTTCGACACGTTTGGTCTTGCGTTTGACCTGATGGAAGATAGCATCAATGCGGCGCAGTTGACGCCGCAGGCGATACGCGATCTTGCTGAGACCTTGCCGTCCGCCGATGTGCGTGACGTCGCGCTTAGGGCTGCCGCAAATGAAAGCGTAGGAACGGAGTACTTCTACGATGGCCTGCGTAGCGGCAAACTGACGGCGGAATACCTCGAAGTTGCGGACGAAAACCGACGCAGCCCGGATGAAGCAGCGATACCACAATTTGCTTGGAGGCTGCTGAACCGCGTCTACGTAAGCCCGCTGGGCGAGCCGTGGCGAAGCCACGAACAGGGTGTCGAGGCACAGCGTGCGGCCGCCGCTATCGAAGCAATCGCGCGCCCGTACTACGAAGTAATCCTGGGACCCGATTCCTACAGCGATTATTTTAGCCGCCGCGGATTATCCGTTCCGTACGGCCAGGTCGTGCGAGAATTAGCACAGTACGCAGCTCAAGCCCGCATCGCGCATATCGCGATTTCGTTGGAGCTCTATCGCTCGGAACATGGCCAGTATCCGCTCTCGCTGGACGCAATCGTTGCCGACAATGGAGGCGCCGCTGCCACCGACCCGTTCTCCGGCAAACCGCTTCGATATCAATTGACCGAAAACGGATTTGTTCTGTACAGCGTCGGGCCTAACCAAAAGGATGACGCTGGGGTTGCGCGTGCTTCCGACGGCGAGGACGATATCGTCTGGCGCATCGGGAAGTGACGGCGCTTCGGCGTTAGCGGTCGATGATTTGCCTTGCGGGGTGCGCGGACGGCATTCTACCGGTCTTCGTTCAACGCATTGGGAGAATCTCATGAGATCGTCAGAATCGTTTGCGCGTTTGTTATACCGGGCCGCGATGCTTGCGCTGGGGCTTGTCGTTGTTCTTAGCGGAGTGGCGTTTGCCGCGGGGGACGTCCCGGGTAAGCACTTGAACAACCTGGTCACAGAGCTGGCGCATTTCGATGCGGTGCCGGTGTCGGGTCCTGCGGAGGTGACGGCGACACTCCCTCGGGAACGGTGGATTTACATCGCGTTTTCGGCGGAGCTTACCGGCGATCAGTCGGTGGCGTTGGCGCTGGTGGACGCCAAGGGCGAAACGCCGATACTCCACAAAGGCGCTTCGGACCCCAAGCGGGTTGAGACGATGCGGCTGCTTCCAAAAGGCGAGCATCGCCTGCGCCTGAGCGGCACGGGCGTGGCGTCGGTGAAGGACTTGACCGTTCGGACCATGCCCGAGACGCATTTCGTTCGCTATCCGTCGGAACCGCGCTTTCCCGAGCTCGGGTCCTACGACTGGCCGTGGCTGAAGGAGCACGTGTTGTCCAGTGTGAACACGGTGGTGGGAACGGTGGACGACAAGACCTCGCCGGTCGTGGATGAGTGGACGAAGTCGGGCCGCAAATACATCTCATACGGCAGTCTGCCGCACGACAAGGATCTGACGGGTCAAGCCGCGTTCGACTATTGGTATAAGAATCCCGGATTCCAGGATGCGCGGGTATCGGGATTGATTGCGGATGAATTCAATGGCCGGCAGAACCCGCTCTATCCGGCGTGGATCGAAGGCATGCGAATGCTGGGCGAAAAGATGAAGGGCACGGGCAAAGCGTTCTACGGCTACTGCGGCGGGCCGGGGATGTTCAGCCGGCCGGAGGCGCGCGCGCTGGTGAAGACCGTGTTCGATTCCGGATTCTACATGGCGTGGGAGCGCTACCATCACGAGATGCCGAGCCTCGCCGAAGCGAATGAGTTGATGGATTCGCTGCTCGGCAAAGAGATGCGGCGGTGGCAGGCGGTGTTCCCCGAATGCCAGAAGCAGATGGTGATGGTGCTCGGCCTGTTCGCGGCGGGTCCGGACCTCGATGTCCAGCCGGACGTGAACTACAAGGTCTGGATGGATATGCAGATGCAGTATCTGGCCACGCGTCCGGAATTCGACGGACTGTTCGGGGTCCATTGGTGGTGTTCGAACTGGTCGAGTGAAGAGCTGGTGCGGTGGGAGAGCGCGCTCTACCGGCACTATTGCATCGACGGCGCAACAGACCTGCTGTCGAAACAGTACGGCTGGAACTACATGCTCGACCACGTGAAGAACCCCGACTTCCTCGATGGTTTGGATAGCTGGACCGTCGCGCCCGCGTCAACGGACAGTGTGAAGGCGGGTTACCTCGAGCGTTACGCGCGTGCCGAGAACCGCTACTGGAATCGCGGTGTCGAGCCGGACTATCCGTCCGGAAACGCCTACGCGTTGACCAAGCGCAGCGCGGACAAGCCCAACAAGGTGACGCAAGACATCAAAGGGCTCGTTCCCGGAAAAGTCTACACCGCGCAAATGATCGCCGCAGATTATCAGGACATCGTCGCGGGCAAATCCGATGAGAAGAAGATCGCCGCGTCGCTGACCGTCGACGGCGCCGAAACGCTGCCCAAGGGCGGCTATAGCGCGAAAACGGTGTCGAGCCCCTGGACGCACGATCAGTTGCCGTTCAAGAACGGTCCCGCGTGGTTCAATCACTACCGCGTGATGTTCCGCGCGACATCCCCGTCCGCGAAGCTGACCATCAGCGACTGGGCAACGCCCACGGAGCCCGGTGGTCCCGCAGGCCAGGAGTTGATGACCAACTACATCCAGGTCCAGCCGTACTACGAAGAGAAGTGAACGGGACTGGCCGGTCAGACAGGGCGGACCCGTCAGACAAGTCTGACAGATCTGAGAAGCGCCGTCCTGGGCTCTCAAAGTAGACGCGGCGGCTCGCCGCGTCACCTGGGCGATGGTGACACGCTAAGTTGAGAAAGCTACCGTGGGCGCATTGACAGAGACGAACAAGAGGGTTATCGCGTCCGGGAGAAGTAACAGTAAAGTCAAAAGCTCTAAGCCCTCCGGCTGACGCGGCGAGCCGCCGCGTCTACCTTAGGTGATGCCGTAGATCCATGTGGGTAATGCGGACATTCGCGGCGGGGGTGTTCTCTTGAATAGTGACGACACTCAATTTCGCTACTTCGACCCCGGACGAGTCGGTCGGCAACATGTCGGGGAATCTGCCCCATTGGCGTCAGACAGGAACCACCTACTTCGTCACGTTCCGTCTCGGCGACTCGATTCCGCGGGCCAAACTTGAGCAGTGGGAGCGGGAGCGCGAGGAATGGCTGGCCGCGCATTCGGAGCCGCACGACGCGAGACTTCGTGAAGAGTTCTACGTGCTCTTCATAGAGCGGTTCCAGAAATGGCTGGACGCAGGATATGGCTCATGTGTCTTATCGAAGCCGCACGTCGGGTCGATAGTGGAAGAGGCCCTGCGCTTTTCCGATGGCGAGAGGTACGCGCTTGGAGAGCATATCGTGATGCCAAACCACGTCCATGCGTTGGTCACGCCGCTCCCGGGATACGATCTCTCCACGATCCTCCAAACCTGGAAGTCGTACTCTTCGCATCAGATTAACCATGCGCTCGGCCGTCGAGGGGGCAACTGGCAGAAGGAGTCGTTCGATCATATTGTGCGCAATGGTCGACAGTTGAAGCGCATTGTCGAGTACATTCGGAATAACCCGAAGATGGGCCAGATCGAACAGGCAGGCGAATAGTCTAGGCGCCTATAGTAGACGCGGCGGCCCGCCGCGTCGTCGGGGCGCAAATGATGCAGTATGCAGCGATAGCTGCCGTGGGCGCATTGACTAGAACGAACTGGAGGGTTATCGCGTCCTGGGAAAGTAACATTGTAGGCGGGAGATTTGTGCGCTCAGACTGACGCGGCGGGACGGCGCGTCTACTTTAGGCGCCATACGGTCCCGGTTGGGTATAGTGATTGTGGAGTCGCTGACAGCGCACATCGCGGACGTCCGCGAGCGCTGTAGGGGCAATAATAAGTTGGGGGTTGATATGAAGTCGAAGGGATGGTTTGGGGCAGCAGCGATCGCGGTCGTGGTGGTGGGCGTTGCCTGTTTGTTCCTGGGGCAGGAGTTGACGGGGTCGAAACGCGAGGCCGCCGTGACTCGCATTCACGAGTTGGCGGACACGTACAACGTTGCGCCGGCGGCCACGAAGTCTTCCTCTGTGCGTCAACAAGAGGCGACTGTTCCGAAGACCGGAAACAATGACGATGCGCGTGTGCTTTTTCTCCGGATCGCGGCGATGGAAAAGGCGCTGCGGGAATCCAATCCCAGGGGCTATAGAGCGTGTAACGGGATGGAGCAGCGGGGCCACGACGCGACTCCGGAAGACCTCCCGAATCTCGAACTGTATCTTGTCCAAGCGGACGAGGTTATTCGAGAGACACGACGACTGGCGTCTATGACTGGACCGTACTTCGACCTGGAGTATCCAACAGCCCCGTACATGCACTATCCGGCGCTGCAGACGCTTTACTCAGTGAGTGAATTGCTCTGCGCCGACGCTTGGGTTGAATCGCGGAAAAACAGCCCTTTCGCGCCGGTCGAGGACCTTGTTGCGGTCATGCGCCTGGCCTACGGGATTCCACGTGAACCCGACGCACATACCGGCCAGTACCACTACATTCTATACCGTTTCGTGCTTCAAGCCGCAGAAGGTGTCATTACGGCCTCGTCGGTTACGACGGATCAGTTGAATTCGCTGGAAGCGCAGGTTCCTCGTGATGCCGAGCGAGAGTCGTTTAGGCGGGCGTTAATAGGCCATGCCTCTGTAACTTTGGAATTCTTCGATAACGCGCGCAAGAAGCGATCCGCGATGGCCGACCTTCCTGAGTGGTTGTACTTTGGCCCATTTGGGACGCCTTGGTCAAACCAGGATGAGACGTATTATGCGGAAACGATGGCGGGTCTCGCCGACATGGCTGTGCTTCCCTATTACGAAGCCAAACCACGGCTTGACGCGCTGGAGCGCGCGTACCCAAGACCGTCGCGATGGCTGCCGTTCGAAAGAGTCAGAAGTCCACTTGACGATCCGACCAGATTTCTGGGGATTCAGGCTGACCACGAGGCCCGTCTGGACATTCTTCGGATGGGTCTCTTCCTGCAAGTGTACCACCAACAGCATGGCGCCTATCCCGAATCACTGCAGGGGATCGTTGAGAACTTGGGCGGACATGTGCCTGTGGACCCCTACTCGAGTAAAGATTACGTCTTTCGCCCATCTGGAGATTCCTTTCTCCTGTACAGTGTCGGCGAAAACGGCATCGACAACGGCGGGGTCGACTCCCGCAACAGGAAGGAAGTGACCGCGGGCGACGATGTCGCGTGGCATGGCAAGGCGTGAGCCGGCGCGAGTAGGCTATCGGACGCGCCGAGACGGACGCGTCTACGATGGGCTTTGTGACAGACCGACAGGGGTGTTCTCTTGAATAGTGACGACAGTCAGTTTCGCTACTTCGACCCCGACGAGCCGGTCGGCAATATGTCGGGGAATCTGCCTCATTGGCGTCAGACTGGAACCACGTACTTCGTCACGTTCCGCCTTGGCGACTCCATCCCGCAGGCCAAACTTGAGCAATGGGAGCGGGAACGCGAGGAATGGCTGGCCGCACATTCTGAGCCGCATAACGCGAGACTTCGGGAGGAGTTCTACGTGCTTTTTACCGAGCGTTTCCAAAAATGGTTGGATGCGGGATATGGCTCGTGCGTATTGGCGCAGCCGGGAATTAAAGCGATGGTGGAAGGCGCGCTGCGCTTCTTCGATGGCGCGCGGTACACATTGGGGGAAAGCATCGTGATGCCGAATCACGTACACGTATTGGTTGCGCCGATGGCGGAATATGACGTTTCCGGAGTCTTGCGGTCGTGGAAGTCATTCACGTCGCATGAAATGAATCGGAAGCTCGGACGCGCTGGAACCAATTGGCAGAAAGAGTCGTTCGACCATATCGTGCGAAGCGCACGGCAGCGCCAACGTATAGAGAGCTACATCAGAAACAACCCGAAGATGGGCCGCAAAGAATGAGTGTATCGAGTGTCTCAGTTGCCAATGTAGACGCGCCGTCTCGCCGCGTCAGCCGGGGCGCGAATGATGCGGTATGTAGCGATGCCTGCCGTGGGCGTATTGACAGAGACGAACAAGAGGGTTATCGCGTCCTGGGAAAGTAACATTGTAGGCGGGAGATTTGTGCGCTCAGACTGACGCGGCGAGACGGCGCGTCTACTTTAGGCGCCATACGGTCCCGGTTGGGTATAGTGATTGTGGAGTCGCTGACAGCGCACATCGCGGACGTCCGCGAGCGCTGTAGGGGCAATAATAAGTTGGGGGTTGATATGAAGTCGAAAGGAT
>JACRLJ010000067.1 GCA_016215105.1 Candidatus Hydrogenedentota bacterium | reverse complement strand
GCGGGCCGCGCCGGGCGCCGATCCGGGGTTTCACTGGTCGTCCTGGTCGCGTCGAGCGCACCGCTGGACCAATACATTATCAGCCACCCCGACTACTTCTTCGAGCAAGCTCCGGAAGCGGCCACGGTGGATTCCAACAATTTGATAATCGTTAGCAGCCACCTTAAGTGCGCCGCGTTCGAGATCCCTTTCACCGAAGGCGAGTCGTTCGGACTCGATACGGCGTCCACCACCGAGTTGCTCGACTACTTGGCGGAGAGCCGTGTGCTGCGGCGCGTCAAGAACAAGTGGCACTGGAGCGCGGACGCGTATCCCGCGGAAGATATCAGCTTGCGAACCGCCGCGCCCGGAAATGTGGTGATCCTGGACACCTCGGACAATGGCCGTGTAATCGGCGAGGTGGACCTATTCTCGGCGCCGGTCGAGGTTTACCAAAACGCGATCTACCTGCATCAAAGCGTTCAATACACCATCGACCAGCTCGACCTGGATGACCGAAAGGCCTATGCCCGTCCGGTGGACACAGACTACTACACGGACGCGCAAATCAAGGTGGACCTCAAGACTCTGGACCGGTTCGAGCAGGAACGCATTGGCGCGGTCGAGAAGAATTACGGCGAAGTCAGCGTAACGTGGCTGCCCAGCATCTATAAGAAGATCAAATTCGGGACACACGAAAACGTGGGATGGGGGGAAATCGCGTTGCCTGAATCCACCATGCACACCACGGCCTACTGGATCGAGTTTCCCGAAGACGCGGCGGAACGCTTCGGGATCAAACAGACTGAACTCGGTGAGGCCCTAACCGGCTTGGCGAACACCTTGCGGCAGGTGGCCCCTGTTCAGGTGCTCTGCGACCCGACCGACATCCGCACCTCCGCCATGCTTCGCGCGCCCTTCACGGAACGGCCGACGGTATATCTCTATGAAAACTATCCTGGCGGTGTGGGGCTGAGCGAGAAACTGTACACACACCACACTCAGATGTTAGAGGCGTCCATTTCTCTTCTGAGCGCGTGTTCGTGCCGGGAAGGTTGTCCCAGTTGCGTTGGTCCCGCCCTCGAAGTCGGAAATCACGGCAAAGCGGGCGCGCTCAAACTCGCGGCGATGGCCCTCGATCTAAGAACGGCCCCCGCCGAAGCGAAACCCCATGTCGGACATTAAGGATAGAATCCAAAGCCTCTTGCGGAACCACCAGGGGCTGATGGCTGGCTCCGATTGGCGAGTCCGCCTCGAGGAGTTGTCGCGTCAGCGCGAGGCGGGTGAATTCGAAATCGACAAAGTCGTTCCGGGCGAGTTGCGCGGGGAGGGTGACGACCACTTCTACCATACGCAGCAAGATTTTCCTCTGGACTACCTGCAAGGAGACATACACCTCGGTTCCGCGCTCGAGGCCATACCCGAACACATCGCGTTGGCCGCGTGCGACCCCGATCTGGATGGCTTTGACCCCAGCACGGCCGTCTTCGTGGATACAGAAACCACCGGCCTGTCCGGCGGCACGGGGACCATGGCGTTTCTGGTGGGAGTGGGGTATTTCACCGGCGATTGTTTTCGGCTCGAACAGTGCTTCATGCGCGACTTCGACGAAGAAGAGCCCATGCTGCGCTATCTGGACGGCCTGTTCGCCCGCGCAGAGGCAGTCGTAACGTACAACGGAAAGTCCTTCGATCTTCCTCTACTGCGCACGCGCTTTATCTCGAATCGCATTCCGTTTCGATTGGACAGCGCGGTACACTTTGACTTGCTCCACGCCTCGCGTCGATTCTGGAAGCAGCGTCTGCGCGATTGCAGTCTGGGTAATGTCGAACGCGTCGTTTTGGGCGTGCAGCGCCTTGGTGACGTGAATAGCGCCGAGATTCCGGAGATCTGGTTCGATTACTTGCGCACGCGCGACGCGCGCAAACTCGAACGGGTCTTCTATCACCACAAACACGATATCCTGTCGTTAGCGGCGCTGACGGGATGGCTGTCGCGCTGGTGCATTTCCGCCAGAAACGATTCGAGGACGTGGTTAGCTCGGCGAACACGCTGCTCGAAAAGGAAACAAGCGAGACGCTGCGTCACGAATGCTTGGAACTTGCAGGTTACGCCTGTAGACGCCTGCAAAACTGGGAGGGGGTACGGCAGAACTGGGAACTCATGCTCCAGGAGTTCCCGAGCAGCGTGCAGGCCCGGCTTGAACTCGTGAAACTCTACGAGCACCGCACGCGAGACCTGGCGGATGCGGAACGCCTATGCGCCGAAACCATTGCGCTGCTGGAAACCCGAGGCGCACGGGAAGTCTTCGACGCCCCGGATGCGTCCCAGCTCGAATCATTCCAGCGCCGACTCGAGCGCATCCGCCGAAAAATGGCCCGCCTCGCGCCCGAGTAGGCCGCGTCTGTTCGTTGTGCCGGCTTTAGCCGGCTCTTCCTGTAGTTATCGCATCCGCTACGGAGTTGCAGCGGGATGCGGCGCATCGAGCGGAGGCTGCAATTGGGGCTTCTTCAGGAGGCTGTAGATACTCGAATCAAGCCCAATGACCATCTCGGCGCCTTCGGGAGTATCCTTGGCGATGACGTCCAACGACCGCATGTATTCGTAAAGCTTCGCGTTCGAGCCAAAGGCGCCCGCGAAGACACGAATCGCTTCCGCGTCCCCTTCGCCCTTGAGCTTCTTGGCGTCGCGTTCCGCTTCCGCGCTGATCACCTGAACCTTTCTATTGGTGGTCCCTTCGATGATTTCCGCTTGTTTTTGTCCTTCGCTACGGTACGCTTTGGAAATCGCTTCGCGTTCCGCGCGCATTCGCCCGTAGACGCTTTCCAGGTTCTCCTTGAGCAAGTCCGCCCGCTTGAAGCGGACATCTATCACTTGAATGCCGTAGTCCTCGCGGGCAATTTTGTCGGCGCGCGCGGCCACGGATTTCATGATTTCCTCGCGCCCCACGCGAATGGTTTCCCGCATCGGTTTAATGAGTTGCGCTTCGGGTGTTGCTTCTTCTTTCTTCGGTTGACTCGCGTTTTCCGTAAACTCGTTGCTGGTTCGAATAACCTCGATCATATCCGTCTTGGCCAATTCTTCCCGCACTATCGAGTATATCGTGTCGTCCAGAACGCGGTGAGCCCCCTCGGTCGACCTCACACGGATGCGATACCGCAAGGGATTGTCGATATGCCAGCGCGCAAACGTGTCCACGGTCAGCTTCTGTTTGTCGGCGGTAACGATTTCCTCGGGCTCGGCATCGTACGCCAAGACCACGTCATCGTACATCGTAACGGTGTCTAGGAAAGGTACTTTGAAATACAGGCCGGACCCCATATCGACCCTGAGCTTTAAGGCGCTAGACTTCTCGGCGTCATCGGCGCTTCCATATGCCGTATCCAGGATCTCTTGCTTCACTCTCTGAAACTCTTCGGACGCGACGCTTCCCACGATCACGTGAACGGGCTTGCCCAAGCGCGTGACCACGGCCTGATAGCGTTCGTCCACCATGAAGGTACAGGTAGACCAAACAAGGACCACAGCGGCAACTAGCGCTCCCGCTGCAATCGCGGCGAGGTTTCCTTTTGGCATTAGCGTTTCCCTCCTTCCACGTCCAGCCGCGCGGTCGGAGCGGATGAGGGTTCAGCCGGTTCTGGGGGAGCGGGAGCCCTCGACTCGATGTTTTTCAGGTTGACAATGCCCGCCTCCTTGTCCACCACGGTGACACGCACCTTGGGAAGGAGTGTCGACATGGCCTCGAGGTAAAGCCGTGTACGGGTTACTTCGGGCGCCAAGGCGTATTGTTCCGCAATGGCCTTGAACCGGGCCGTTTCGCCCGTGGCCTCGGCGATGCGCGCCTCCTTGTACCCTTGCGCTTCCTGCCGCACCTTCTCGGCCTTGCCCTCGGCCGTGGGTATCTGGCCATTCTGATAGGCTTTCGCTTCATTAATGATTTTCTCGCGCTCTTCGTGGGCCGTTGCGACATCCCGGAAGGCGGCAGCCACCTCGTTCGGCGGCTGGACATCTTGAAGTTGCACGTTCGTGATCGTTACTCCCATCCGATAGCGGTCGGCGAGTTGCTGCATCTTCTCGAACACGGCCTTCTGAACCTCGAGCTTGCCGGTGGTCAATACGTCGTCAATGGGATGATCCCCGACAGCCTGACGGAGGGCGGCCTCACTGATATCCTCCAACGTGCTATGGACGTCGCCCTCATGGTAATTGAACAGGAAGTCCTGGGAATTCTTGATGCGGTACTGCACGGACATGGAACAGTTCACGACGTTCTTGTCCCCGGTGAGCATTTGCGCAACGTGGATCAAGTCGGGCTTGTTCATGAACGTGTCATAGGTGATCGTGTCGCCGGTCATAATGGAGCGAAAACCTATTTCGATGCGGTTTACTTTGCCCACCGGCACTTTCTCCACCGTCTGTATCGGCCAGGGCAGCTTGAAATGGAGGCCGGGCTGGGCGGTCGCAGTGAACTTTCCGAAAGTGAGCACCACGCCTTCCTCGTTGGCCTCGATCTGGTAGGCCGGTCCGCCCTTCACCAACCAAATGAGAAGTACCAGCGCCAGGATCGCCACCGCAATGAGCCGCACATTCACGCGCTGGTGTCCATCACCGGCAGGGTGAATTACCTCGGGTCGTTGCATCGCCATAAACCAGTAACCTCCGAATTCCCTTAGTTTCAATCGAGTACACGCTACAGGACCGACCTCGCCATTGCAAGGAACCACGGCGCAGTGCAGGCTCCTGCCAGGTCAAGAGCGTATCCTTCACGTGCTGCACGGCCTGCGCGGACGGAGATCTTACAGGGAAGTTTTGTCAAAACGTCTCGCTTACCCGCTGATCAGGGCGGCGCGGTTTTTGGAATCCTCTCACCCCGACCATTACACAACAAACGATGCGTCCGCCATTTAGCGGTTTCCCTCCGATGTAGCGGCGCACATCAGCGCAGCCGGTAGAACTCCTCGGCATTGCCGCGAAAGAGGCCTCTCCGCTCGTCTTGTGTAGGCGCATCTGTAGCCGCCCAAAGGGTTTCCGTCCAGCGCGGGTACTCGGCTGCTAAACGGGCCACCGGCCAGTCACTTCCGTACATGCATCGGGCAACGCCAAAACATTCCAGCACGTGGCTCACGAACGGTTTCAGATCTTCGATCGTCCAGTTCCGGTGGTCTGCTTCCGTTACCAGTCCCGACACCTTGCACCAGACATTGGGCATTTCCGCCAGTGCCTTGATCTCACTGCCCCACGGCTCAAACACGTGGTTCGCAATGTCCGGCTTGCCAATGTGGTCCAGTATAAACCGCACATTCGGGCACTGCCTGACGAGCTTGATCGTGTTTGCCAGTTGACGGTGGGCGATGCAGATTTCGAAGTGGAGATCATAGTTTTCCAACAGTTGGACTCCCCTGACGAACTCCGGTCTCAGACAGAACTCGATATCCTCTTCGAACTGGATGATCCGCCGCACGCCTTTGGTCAGCGGGTTGCCAACGAGACGGTCGAGCGCTTCCCTTGCTTTGTCTCCCTTTTCTAGAGGGGCCCAGGGTACGATGGCCTGAATCCGCGGCTCAGTCTTGGCCAACCCGGCCACCCAGGCAAACTCGTCGAGAAATTGGACCGGTTCGCACTCACATTGTATGAAGACGATCTTGTCGACTTGGATCGGGCCGCACGCGGCCGCGTAATCCGACGGAAGGTGAGCGCGGTTCAACAGCGGAATGGAGTCCAGCCACGGATAGCGCATCAGCGCAGGGTCCCATAGATGAACGTGCGTATCGATGACTGAAAAGGGAAGCATGTTCTCGTTTATCCTCGTTTTCGCCGGCGGTCGCGCGTCGAACTTCGCGCACAGGAGTACACCCTCTTTGACTTCTATTCATAGAATACTTTATACGAAAAACGATTTCTAGGCGCGCATGCCACCTGACTTATCCCCAGTTTGGCGCATGTTGACGCGTGACGAGTTCGCGCATAGCCTGGATTGCGTAGTCAAGCTGGTATCCCTTGTTTCTTATGAAGTGGTAGCCGATGCGTAACAGGTTGATGACGCGAATCTTGCAAGT
>JACRLJ010000141.1 GCA_016215105.1 Candidatus Hydrogenedentota bacterium | reverse complement strand
CTACGGAACCTATAGGTCCTATAGGACATATGGCGAGGATGGAAATGGAGGCGCGCCCACGTCCTTAGGCGCTGAGGGCGCGGACGATGGCCTGCACCAAGCCGGGAATGTCGTGTTCCTGGGCTTCGGCGCGGACGGCTAGTCCGAGGTCTTGGGCGGTCTGAGTGGTGATGGGGCCGATGGAGGCGAAAGCGGCTTTGGGTTGGAGGGCGGCGAGGCGCGCGGGACCGAGGATTTCGCAGAAATTCCGTGCGGTCGAGGAACTGGTGAACGTGACGAAGTCGGGCGCGTAGGCAACCAGGGCGTCGGCGAGTTGTTCGGAGGACTGGGGTTTGACCGTGCGGTACGCGATGAGTTCGGTGACCTCGGCGCCGCGCGCGCGCAGTTCTTTCGGGAGGAAGCTGCGGGCGATGTCGGCGCGGGGCAGCAGGAAACGCTTTCCCTCGAGCGCGCCTTCGCGTTCGACCAGCGCCTCGAGCAACGACTCCGCGACGTATTTGTCGGGCATGAGATCGCAGCGCAGAAAACGCTTCTGGACGGCCTCGCGCGTGGCGGAGCCGATGACGCAGAGTTTGACGCCGGCGAGGCCGCGAGCGTCCAGGCCCAGGGTTTCGAGGCGCTCGAACAGCATGTCGACCCCATTGACGCTGGTCAGGATAACCCAGTGGTAGGCGCCGATGGGGCCGAAGTCCGGCGGCGCCTCGACACGCTCGATTTCGATCGTGGGAAACTCGAACACGTCGGCTCCGAGTTCGCGTAGCGCGATCACCAGTTCGCTGGCCTGTCCGCGCGCGCGGGTGACGGCAATGCGTTTGCCGTAGAGCGGCCGGTTCTCGAACCAGCTCAGCGTCTCGCTTAGGGCCGTGACCGCGCCGACGACGAACAGCGCCGGGGGCGAAACGCGCTCGCGCTCGCATAGCTCGTGGATTGTATCGAGCCGGCCGTGAATGGTGCGTTGGCGAGGAAAGGTCCCCCACTCGATGGCCGCGGCAGGCGTTTCAGGAGCGCGGCCAAGCCGGATGAGTTCGGCGGCGATGTGGGATAGGCTCTTGACGCCCATATAGAAGACCAACGTGCCTTGCACGGCCAGTTGCGCCAAATCGACGGCGGGCTTGTGGCGCTGAGTGTCTTCGTGCCCGGTGATGAGCGTAACGCTGCCGGCGAGTCCGCGGTGGGTGACGGGGATTCCAGCGTAGGCAAGCGCGCCAATGCCCGACGTGACTCCCGGCACAATTTCGAAGGGGATACCGTGTTCGGCGAGGAAAAGGGCCTCTTCTCCCCCGCGCCCAAACACAAAGGGATCGCCGCCTTTGAGCCGGACCACGCGCGCCACCTTACGGGCCTGTTCGAGCAGAAGTTCGTTGATCTCGTCCTGCAACAGCGTGTGATGATCGGTGGACTTGCCAGCGAAAATGCGCTCGGCGTTGGGCGCGTATTCGAGCAGGGCGTCGTTGGCGAGGTTATCGTAGATAACGACGTCGGCGCGCTCGAGGCAGGCGCGTCCGCGCACGGTGATAAGCCCCGGATCGCCGGGGCCCGCGCCGACGAGGAAGACTTTGCCGTATGCGACGCTCATTGGTAACCGCCAACAGGGCTGAAGACCGCATAGAGTTTGGCGCTCATGTCCGCAAAACAGGGACAGTCCCTGCTCGAAGACTCGCGAGGACAGTCCCCGTTTTGCTTAGCGTTCATCGAATGGCCGCCATGATCTCCCTGGCGCCTTGAGCGATGAGGTCGTCGGTGGCCTGCATGCCCAGGTCCACGGGAGACGTGATGGAGCCGGTGACGCGGGTCTTGAGTACGCGTTTTCCGTCCAAGCTGCACACGCACGCGCTGAGCGTCATTTCCTGTCCGCGCACGCGGGCCAACGCGCCGATGGGCACCTGGCATCCGCCTTCGAGCGCGGCGAGAACCGTGCGCTCCGCGGTGACTTCAATGGTGGTATCGGTGTGGATGAGTGGCGCGATGAGCGCCCGTCCTTCCGCGTCGTCAGCCCGCATTTCGATGCCGAGCGCGCCTTGGCCGGGCGCAGAAATCATGATTTCGGCGGGCAAGACTTGGGTAATCGCGTCGGCGCGGCCGATCCGCGTGATCCCGGCGCAAGCGAGCACCGCGGCGTCAAGCTCGCCTTCGGCGACTTTGCGGAGGCGCGTATCGACGTTGCCGCGCAAGTCCACTACCTTGAGCGACGGACGGTACGCCAGCAGTTGCGCCGAGCGCCGGAGACTCGATGTGCCGATGGTGGCGGTATCAGGCAGCGCGTCGAGCGACGCGTACCGCGCGCTGACAAACACGTCGGCGGGATTCTCGCGGACTGGGATGGCGGCGATGGCCAAGCCCTCGGGCACTTCCGTAGGCAAGTCCTTGAGGCTGTGAACGGCGAGGTCAACGCGCTTCTCCAAGAGCGCGGTCTCAAGCTCCTTGGTGAAGAGCCCCTTGCCGCCAATCTTGGCCAGCGGCGCGTCAAGAATGCGATCGCCAGTGGTCGTGATGATCTCGATGCGGATGTCGAAGCCGGGAAGCAAGGCCCGAAGCCGGTCCGCGATATGGTTGGATTGGGTCAATGCGAGGCGGCTGCCTCGCGATCCGATGATGAGCGAAGATTTCACGGAGATTCTTTCAAGCCGAATAGGCGTTTGACCAGATGCAGGACGGCATGCGGATCGTGGTGGGTAACCTCATGCTTCAGTTGAGACATCGGTCGCTGCAGGATTGCGTTCACGATACGTCTGGACAGATAGGCAACTTCCTCCGCTTGCTTTTCCGTCAGGTCGGGCAGTGCGGAGAGAGTCTTTTGCAGTTCCCGTTCGCGGATACTGTTGAGTTCCTGCGACATCGAGACGATGGTCGGCTCGGCCACCAGGCCCTGCATCCAGTGATGAAATTGCTCGACGCCATCTTCGACGATCTCCATGCACCGCGCGACCTCGGCCCGGCGCGCCTCAAGGTTGGCGTTGGCGACTTCCTGGAGACCATCAACGTCGTAGAGATACACGTTATCCAATTCGTTGGCCGCCGGATCGATGTCGCGCGGCATCGCGATGTCGATCGCGAACATGGGCCGTTTCGCGCGCGACTTGAGCGCGTGTTGAAAGTCGCTCGCGTCGAGGATGAAATCCGGCGCGGCCGTGGAACTGATGACGATATCGGCGCGATGGAGGTTGGCCTTCAGCCCCTCGAAGAGCACCGGCTCGCCGCGGTACTCCGCGGCCACTTCCTTGGCGCGCTCCGGACTGCGGTTGACGACCAGGACCTGGCCAACACCGTGCGACACCAGGCTCTTCAGGGTCAGCTCCCCCATTTCGCCGGAGCCGATCACCATCACCGTCTTGTCAGCAAGATCGGTGAAAATGGACACCGCCAAATCGACGGCAACCGAGCTGATGGACACTTTGCCGGCGCTGATGTTCGTCTTCGTGCGCACATTCTTGGCGACGGTAAACGCCTTCTGAAACAGGGCGCTGATGATCTTGTCGGTAGCTTGTTCCGTCTGAGACAGCAGGAACGCATCGTGAACCTGGCCCAATATCTGCCCCTCACCCACCACGAGGCTGTCCAAACTTGACGCAACGCGGAAGAGATGCCCAATGGCCTGCTTGTCGGCGTGCTGATAGAGGTGAGGCGTAAAGACCGCTTCCGGAGTGTTGTGCCACTCGGCAAGAAAGGACCGAATCTCGGCCTGCAATTCATCGGGCCCCAGCGCGGCATTCGCATAGACTTCGACTCGGTTGCAGGTGCTGAGAATCACGACGCCGGAGTCCGGCACGCGCTTCTGAAACCGGGTCAGCGCCTGAGGCAGGGACTTCTCGGCGAAGAGCAGCTTCTCGCGGATCTCGATAGGGCAGGAATGATGGCTAAGGCCGACGGCCGCGAGAGTCATTGCGCACTGCCCCAGAAATTGTAGTTGATCACATCGAACAATCCGAGCGCCAGAAATGCAGCGAGTAGCACGCTAAACCCAACGAACACCAAGTAGGCCAATTGCCTGCCGCGAAGCAATCCGAATCGCCGCGTATGGAACGACACCGAATAGAACCCAGCCATTATAAACGAAAGAAAGATTTTCGGGGACAACCACCACCGCGGTCCCAGCAGGTCGCGTTCGTGCCACGCCCACAACAGGCCGATGAACAGCGTAATCGCGAACATGGGATATCCGGTGCGGATCAGGAAGAACAGTTTCTGATCGAGTTGTTCGAGGGCGGGAAGCTGGCTGAACAGGCGCGTGGGACGCCGGCTCTTAAGCTGCTGCGCCTTGAAGATGTACCCCGCGCTGGTAAGGCTGGCGGCAAGGAACATCGAATACGCCAGAAAGGCCAAGCCGACATGCACCGCGAGATATACACCTTGCAGACTTCGGGGCTCGGCATAGAGATACCCCGGAGCGACACACCCGCTGATGGCGGCCAGCAACGCAAGCGGCGGCGCAAAAAAACACTGCAGCGCCTGAGCGGACTCGTCCCGATAGACGGCCAACATTACAATGGTGGACAGCACGACGATGAGGTCGAGGACGTCCATGAGCGTGGTTAGGGGAAGCCGTCCCCAGTGGACCCAGCGCAACGCAAATACGAGCGCCAACAGAAGTGCGCCGCCAACACTGAGGCGGCGGGACAGGCCGGTCGCAATAATCACGGTGTTCCGTTCACACTATGCACGGTCGCCCGGAAAGCGGCACGAACCGGATTTGGCGCGCCGATGAATGGGAGATCCATTCCCGCCGGCGTCCCGGTTTGGCCGAACGCGAACGCATTGAACTTTGCCCCGGACTGATCCGGGGCGGCTGAGCCACGATTCCACAAGTAACAACTGCGCTCCTCGCCGGCGACAGCCGCGTTTCCTGCGGAGAAGACACAGTCAAGGAGGCCATAAGGATACCCTAATTCGCGGCAGGCATGCCAGTAGACACCTGAGATCGGCGGTCCCGAGGGTCATGGGGGTATTTGAGCTTGACCTGCGCGACTCTTAGCCAAAGAGGGACTGGCCCATCGGATCCAGTTCATGGGTCCAGACGACGAGACGCGCTTTTCCGTTACGTTTGGCGGTATACATAGCGGTATCGGCGCGGTCACACAAGGCGGGAAAGTCGGCGCCATCGCGTGGCGCTTCCACAAGACCCGCGCTGAAGGTAAGCCGTTGTTTACCGACGTACCCCTCGTAAGCGAGTTGAAAGCCGTCGTGCATCCGTTCGACTACGCCGCGCGCGTGATCCTCCGAGGTCGCCGGGAAAAAAACTACAAATTCCTCCCCGCCGTAGCGGCCAACGATATCCGTAGCGCGACTGTTGGCTTTGAGAACGGACGCCAGATGCACGAGCACACGGTCGCCTTCGGCGTGGCCGAGACTATCGTTGATGCTCTTGAAACCGTCAACGTCGAGAAAGACGAGTGTCGCGACATCAGGGTATCGCTTGAGCCGATCAAGTTCGCGCGTGATTTCGCGTTCGAGCGTGGAACGGTTGGCGAGCTGCGTCAAGGGATCGAGCCGCGCCAGCCGGGCAAAGCTCTCCCGGCGCGCAAGCACGGCGTGGATGCGCGCAATCAGCACTTGAGGATCGAAGGGCTTCGTGATGTATTCGTCCACGCCGGAACTGAGTCCGCGAATTTGGTCCTCCGCCATCGTCTTCGCCGTGAGAAACACAAAGGCGATCTCCCGCAACGAAGGATCTTTTAGGATCTCCTCGCGAAATTCGAATCCGTCCGTACCGGGAATCATGACGTCGCACACGATGATATCCACGATCTCTTTCCGCAAGATATCAAACCCATGGGGCGCGGAATCGACCGCGAACGTTGTAAATCCCGCCTCGGTGAGGTTGAATTGCAGCAGTTCCCGAGCGCTCGGGTCATCTTCGACCACCAGCGCCGAGTATTGCCGTTCCGCCTCAGCCATTGCTGTCCTCCTCTAACACGCTTTCTGCTGCCGCCGTTGTTGCCCCCTGGACCGTTCCGAGGGGAAGCCTCACGGTAAAGGTCGTGCCCGACCCCACCTCGCTTTCCACGTCGATCTGTCCGCCATGAAGTCTAAGCATTTCTTTCACAATGTACAAACCAAGGCCGGTGCCGGGGTCTTGGGCGCCGGGCCGGTGTACTCGATAGAACCGATCAAAGATTTTCCCGTGCTCCTGCTGCGGAATGCCAATGCCAGTGTCTTCAACACGGATGACCGCCCAGTCCACCGTGCTGTGGGCGCGCATCGTTACCTGCCCTCCGGGCGGACAAAACTTCACTGCATTCTCCGCGAGATTGAACAGCACAATGTGGATCTTCTCCGGGTCGCCCAAGGGCTTGGCCAATTCACCGGTGACGGTGTAGCGAAGCAGGATGTTCTTCTTGAGCGCCTCGACTTCAAGCGCGAGGACGACGCGGGCCAGAAGTTTTGGGATATCCACCGGAATGCGCTCCGCCACAATGTGTCCGGACTCGATCCGCGCAATCACCAGCAACTCCTCGATGAGCGCGATCATGCGATCCGCCTGGTCGTCAATGATTGCGAGGAACTTGCCTCGCTGCGCTTCGTCCAGACCGGGCCGGTCGAGCAGGGTTCGCGCGAATCCCTTGATCGAGGTCATAGGGGTCCGCAATTCGTGGGAAACGGAAGACACGAAATCGCTTTTCATGCGGCTGATTTCGCGCTCACGGGTAACGTCGTGAAGGATAGAGACGTGCCCAACCTGTCCACGATGAAGATCGGGGATACGGGAACGCGTCACCCAGAGCGTCCGTTCTGCGCTTCCGCCCGCTTTCAGATCCTGTTTGGCGAAATCAATGCCGCGCTGCGCGGTCTTGCGCCAGACTTGGACAAACGCGTCGTCCCTGAGCAACAACAGAAAATCCTCGCCTATGGGTTCCCGGTCTTCGATGCCCAACAGTTGGATCGCGGCCGGATTCATGAGCAAGACGTGGTCCGTCGCGTCCGTCACGACGACTCCCTCGCCAATGCTGCGCAGTATCGTTTCGAAGCGGTTCCGCTCCTGGGCGAGGGTAACGGTCTTGACGCGGATTTCCGTTTCGGCCTCACGGCGCTGGATGGCTTCGCCCAGAGTGCGGGCCAGCGTATCGAGGAGACGGCGCTCCGCCGAGAGGAATATATCGTCGCCGGGGTCGATACGGGGATCTTCGGTGTAGAAAACCTGGACCATGCCCCGCGCCACGCCGCTGGCGATGATGGCCGCCGATTGGCCCCAGGGAGTAATTTGGAATGGCTCGCTGACATACGCAACGCCGTCCAGCATCACGCGGCCCCGACCCAGCGCGGGATAGCGCCACGCGGGTGGGATCAGCGCAGCAAGATCTTGGCAAATCTCCACGACGGTGAGCCGCGTCCGGACCGCCTCGGCAAGGCCGTGGTAGCAAGAAAGCTCCTTCATCCGTTGCTGCAAATCGGCGACGAGATGATGCTCTTCCCGCCGGTCGGACTGCGGGATGTCCACCGCATAGACTTGGACAAATCCACCGTCCGGGTCGGGAATGCCCCAGAACTTAAACGATTCCTTGGCAACCGACGCGCAGAAGGCAATCGGAGATCGGTCGCGAACACATTCCTGCAGGTCGATTTCCTGAAATACGCCCAAGACCTCGCGAATCGGTGATCCAGGGGCGGCCCCGGGGCCGAACGCCCTGACCGCAGCCGGATTGGCGGCCAGAATCTCCCCATCCTCACTTACCCGGATGACGGGTAACGGACTCAACTCATCAAACGCCCACACGCGCTTCTAGTTCTCCTCTTGACGGTAGCGGCAGATAGAGTAGCGCATTCGGAGTCCTAATTCGATTCTTCCGCGCCGAGTGCATACTTTCTTGGTTCGATTCTGCTATCATTTGGAAAACTCCGCAAATAGAATCGTCTTCACATACTCCGGAAACAGAAAGGAAACTCACCATGATCGCGTACCGTAGATTTGTGTCCGTATGCGGATTGGCGCTCTTGCCTATCCTTGCGTTGAGTTACGCTTCTAGCAAAGCGCATGCAGCGGCGGCAGAGGCGGCAACCAGCGCAAGCGCCGCGGGCGGCTGGATCAATCTTTTTGATGGAGAGACCCTCTACGGCTGGACGCAGTTCGGCGACGTGCCGTGGAGAGTGGCGGACAAGGCCATTGTAGGAGAGAGCGGCGCGGGCGGATGGCTGGCCACCACCACTCAGTTCATGAATTTCGAACTCACGGCGAAAGTTCGGATCAAGGCGGGAACTTCCGCCGGTCTTGTCGTACGCGCCGGCCTCGAAGGGCATCCCTCCGAGAACGGGACCACTGTGATTCCGCTGAGTGAACCGGAAAAGACCGAACCGCCATTTCGCGAGATTCACGTCCTCGCCGACGGCCCGAAGGTTACCGTGACCCTCGATGGCAAACCCGTTGAAGTAGCCGCCGGCAGCCGCGACAAGCTGAACAGCGGTATTTTTTTCCACTCGCCCCCCAATGTCTTCTGGAAAGGGTACGAGTCTCAGGTTCGCAATGACTGGCAGGGAGAGGACCGGACGAAGCCAAATGACTTTGGGACCGGCGGCAACTATGGCAACCAGCCTGCCCGTAAAGTGGTGTCCAGCGACCGCAAGTGGTGGCAGCAGACCATCGTCGTTGACGGTAATCACGCCGCGTGCTGGGTAGATGGGTATCTGGTGAGCGACTTTACCGATACCCGGCCCGTGTCCCCGGAGTCCCAGGGCAAGGCGGGATACGTTCCCGGCCCGGGTACGATTAACTTGCAGGGTCATGACCCGACCACGGATCTCTCGTTCAAGAATATCGGGATTCAGGAGTATCCGGCGAAGTAACGGGAACCTTTCCCGGTGATTTGGTATAGTGAAGCCGTCGCAAGTTTCGAGCAGAGCCTTGCGGCGGCTCTTGCATTTGAGCGTTTCTGGAAACGTCTAGCGGATTTGTGGGTACAATAGGTTAGCTTCTTCGTCGGCATAGTTTGCCTGCGAAGAACCGAGAACGCCGGCAAAGTAGTAACTGGAATTACGACTCAGCCACCCTAGGGATTGCGCTGGGAAGGCAATGGGATGGACGCAGGAAAGATTCTCTACGCGAAACACGAAGGACTCTATACGCTGAAGTTCGTTGGCCGAATCGGGTACACCTCCAACTGGGCTTTTCCGCTTAGCAAGTCACTCCAACTCTTTATTGACCAGATGGCCCGCGAGAAGGACTATGAATACGTCCTGATCGACTTGTCGGAGGCGACCGGCATCGACAGCACGAACCTCGGGCTGCTGGCCGAAATCGCCAAGATGATGATCCGCAAGTTCGACAGCAAAGCGACCATCATCTCGACTAACCGGACAGTGACCCGCACGCTCAAGACGGTTGGCTTCAACGCCCTGTTTACCATCGTGGATCGTCCGGCGGATTTCGATGCTCCCATGCTCGAGCTGCCGCCCGTCCCGGACTCCGAGATGAATGTCGCGCGCATGATACTGAAAGCGCACAAGACGCTGTGCGAACTCAATGACGATAATCAACTCCGATTCCAGAATATCGTTGACGCCCTGGAATCCGAAATCATTCGAAAAGAGGCCGCCCGAAAAGCAGTTCTCGAACGCGGACGAAACCTCCCCACCGATTAGCGCCTCTCCTAGTTGGGCTGACTCCTCGAGTCTGGTATCGCGCGCCTTGCTTGCGTAGAATTGGCGGGTATCAGGAGAACACCCATGCCCTCTCGATATCTGAAGCTCGTTCTCACCCCGCTCGCGCTCGTCACTGTGGCCGCATGCGCAGGCACACGGCCAGCGCCCATTTCGCTCACCCGGGAAATGCCCGCCGCCTCTCCAACGAAGGAATCTGCCGTGGCCGGGATCAAGCCCTCGAATCTGCGATGCGAATCAGCGGTAAACCCGTTCGGAATTGACATCGAGCACCCCGTGCTGAGTTGGACACTGGAACCTGCCCGCAGCGGTCTGCATAACTTGACACAGACCGCGTATCAAGTCCTTGCCGCTTCGAGTGAAGATGCATTAAGAGCGAATCGCGCCGATTTGTGGGACAGCGGAAAAGTCACATCGAAGGAATCGCTACAGATCCCGTATGCGGGCGCGGCGCTTCGCTCTGGCGCCCGCGCATATTGGAAAGTGCGCGTTTGGGACGGACACGACCGGCCCTCCCGCTACAGCCGCCCGGCGTCGTGGGAGACGGGAATACTGAGTCCGGCCGACTGGACCGCGCAGTGGATTGAACCCGGCAAGTCCGGCGTAAACGAGAGTCCGGACCCCTTCGCAGAACACCCGGCGCCGCTGTTGCGCAAAGAATTCTCCGCGCAAAAAACCGTCCGCAGCGCACGCGCGTACGTTACCGGCTTGGGCTATTACGAACTGTATCTCAACGGCAACAAGGTTGGCGATCACGTCCTGGACCCCGGCTGGACGGATTTCTCGAAGCGGGTCTATTACTCGGCTTTCGACGTGACGCGCGAAATTCGCGAAGGGCGCAACGCCCTCGGCATCATGCTCGGAAATGGCTGGTACAATCCGCTGCCGTTGAATATGTGGGGACACATCAACATCCGGGAGAATCTTCCCATCGGCGCTCCCAAGGCGATCCTGCAACTCGACATCGAATACGCCGACGGCTCGCGCGACCGCGTCGTCACGGACACGTCGTGGCGCGCCGCCGACGGGCCCATCCGCAAGAATAATATCTACCTCGGTGAAGTATACGACGCGCGGCGCGAACTGCCGGGCTGGGCGCGCGCGGGGTTCGACGATTCGGCGTGGCGCGGTGTGACCGCGGCTGCGGCCCCCGGTGGACGGCTCACGGCGCAGCCCCTGCCGCCGGTGCGTATCACGCGTACTGTGAAGCCCGTCACGCGCACCGAACCGGCCCCGGGCGTATACATCTTCGACTTGGGCCAGAACTTCGCCGGATGGGTGACGATGCGCTGCAAAGGCGCGGAAGGCGCGCACATCCAACTCCGATACGGCGAATTGCTTCACCCGGACGGCTCGCTGAATCCTATGACCTCGGTCGCGGGACAGATCAAGAACAAGCCGGTTTCGCCAGACAGCGAACTGCCGCCTACCGCGTGGCAAAGCGACACCTATATCTGCCGTGGACACGGCATCGAGAGTTATACGCCGCGTTTCACCTGGCATGGCTTCCGCTATGTCGAGGTCACCGGGTACCAGGGCGCGCCGCCGTTGGAGGCCATCGAGGGCCACCGGCTCAACACCGATGTCGAACCCGCGGGCGCGTTCCGTTGCTCGAACAGTATGTTCAATCAGATTCAGGACGCGGTGCTGTGGACCGAACTGAGCAACCTGTTCTCGGTGCAGTCCGATTGCCCGCACCGCGAACGCTTCGGATATGGCGGGGATATCGTCGCAACGAGCGAGATGGCGATCCTCAATTTCGATATGGAGCGCTTCTATGCGAAGGCCGTTCAGGATCTCGCCGACGCCGCGCGGGCCAACGGCGGCTTCACCGAGACCGCGCCATTTGTCGGCATCTCGGACCAGGGGCTTGGAGAAAAATCAGGGCCCGTCGAATGGGGCACGGCTCACCCCCTGCTCCAATGGCAACTCTACCAGTACTACGGGAACACGCGCATTCTCGAGCAACACTACGAGGAGACCAGGCGCTGGTTAAGTCTGCTCGAGTCCCAGGCGAAAGACTTCATCCTCGCAAACGGCATCGGCGACCACGAAAGCTTGGTCCCCAAGAATAACGCTGTGACGGGCACGGCGTTCTTCTATTGGAACGCCGTGTTGGGGGCGCGAATCGCCCGCATTCTCGGCCATACCGCCGATGCGGAACACTATGAGAAGCTCGCCGAGTCCGTCAAGGCGGCATTCAACGCGAAGTTCCTGCATGCCGACACCGGCCTCGTGGACGCCGGAACCCAAGTTTCCCAAGCCGCAGCCCTATACCTCGACCTGGCGCCGTCTGAGAGCCGCGGACGC
This sequence comes from Candidatus Hydrogenedentota bacterium, assembly GCA_016215105.1. Classification (GTDB taxonomy): domain Bacteria; phylum Hydrogenedentota; class Hydrogenedentia; order Hydrogenedentales; family SLHB01; genus JACRLJ01. Next base: position 24,950 of record JACRLJ010000141.1, on the reverse strand, counting down.
GTACTGGACCGGTTGGTGGAGGACATTCAGACGACACACAGCGGTCATCTGACGACCGGCATCTTCGGAACGAAATTCATGCTGATGGCCCTGAGCGGCTCCGTCCGCGCCGATGTCGCCGCGGGCATCGTCAAGCAGCGCGAGTTCCCAGGCTGGGGACACATGCTCGCCAACGGCGCAACCACGTTATGGGAGCACTGGGAATTCAGCGACAACACCTTCTCGCACAACCACCCCATGTTCGGCTCGGTGAGCGAGTGGTTCTACAAGGCCCTTGCCGGCATCGCCCCCGCGCCGGACGCCAAGGGCTTCGACCGCATCACCATTAAGCCCCACGTCGTGGAGGGGCTAAGCTGGGTCCGCGCCAGCTACAATTCCGTGCGCGGCCCCGTCCGCTCCGAGTGGCGCAAGTCCAGAGGTGTGGTTACGATCAAGGTGACGATTCCACCCAATACGATTGCAAAGGTGTACGTGCGCGGAGGAAATGCGGAACTCGTGTCCGGCAGTTCCACCCCTTCAACGCTCACAACGAATACTGAACCAAGTCGTGACGAAGACGGTTATACCGTGTTTTCGGTCGGTTCAGGCCGCCACGAATTTAGAGCGAAGTTGTGCGGAGTTTCGGCTCAGTGACGATGACGCGCGCGGATTGTCGCACATGCAGAGCCCACCTTCGTCTGAAGCAAGATCGGGGACAATCCGGTTGAGGATGGACGTGCTATTTCGCGTCCTCGGTCTGGGCTGCTCCCTGCTTGTCCGCACTGGCCGGAGCGTCTTTCGCGTTACGCTTAATCTCCTTGAGCTTTTCCATCGCCTTTTCCCTGGGCGTGGCAACCGTCTCGTTCTTCTGAGCATCCACAGGAGCTTCTTTGGAACCGCAAGCCCCGCCCAAGAAGCCGATCGCACAGATGATGGCAACAGCAAATGATCTTTTCACGGTGTTCTCCTCCTGATCCGTCGACCCCCACACGCAAGAAATGCGGTGGGTCCGATCCCATTATAGTACAAACTAGTCTGATCCCGGCGCCGCCCAGTCCAAACTCAGAACGGAATCAACCCCGAGGCGTTGCGCCTCGAGCGCCGGCCGTGCCAGTCGCCCCCAATTTCTGCTGACAATGAGGGCGGCCCCAAAAACATGCCGGGGCCGCCCAGGGTCTCCAATTTACTCAGCTGCAACGTGGCGCGAAACATCGATCACGGCCACGTACTTCAGTGGCCTACGGGAACGACCGCACGTTGTCCATCTGCGACTCTTTGGTCAGCATGACGAACTTCGATCCGAGCGGCTGCGAGTACTTGCCGAACTCGACGTGGCCATCCAAGAACAAGACGTTGGAACCGCCGGGGATGTGACTGACAGCCGTGGCGTCGACGACGCCCTGTACCGTGATCCAGTTGTCCCACATTAACGGGACATCAGATTGCGCTTTCGCCGATCCCGCCGGGTTGTTGATGTCGGTGATCATAAACCGTTCGATGCCTTCCCTCAAGGCGGGACAACTGACGCTGCCACCAGACAGCGTTACCGAGAAATCCTTTTCCCGGTTGCCGGCGGTAGTCTTCTGCTGAGCAGTGGCGTCCGGAACCGCCTGACTGCCCAAGAAAGCGCGGGAGACCGCATCCATGTCCGCCTGATTCTTGATATTGGCCGTGGGAATCATGTTTTCCCAATAGGAGTAGGACACCGCCCAACCCTGAATATTCCAGCAGGACGCCTGGGGTGTGTAGGGATCATTGCATCCTTCCGCCCACCAGGGACCCCATCCACCTGGTGTATCTACGTACACGGGCTTGTTCCATCCCGCTCCATAACCCCAGTGATTCCAACCACTTCCAATTGTTTCCTTTTCGCTTTCCGCGTCTGACGGGCACAGAATTACCTTCAGATCAGCCATGTATTCGGGAACAATCTCGTCCAGTTCGATTCCGTTCGTCGCTGGAAGGGTCGGGTCGTAATCGCTGGCCATATCGAACCAGCCGTGCGGGAACCTCTGTCCTCTACTCGCGTTGGCAAACATCTTTAGCGCCAAGCCCAATTGCTTGAGATTGTTCTGACAGCTTGCGCGGTGTGCGGCTTCGCGAGCGCGCGCCAGCGCGGGAAGAAGGATCGCCGCCAGAATACCGATGATAGCGATGACGACCAGCAACTCAATTAACGTAAAACCTCTCTTCTTCATCTTGTATAACTCCTTTGTTGATATACCTCTAGATAAATGCGCGCAACACACCCGAACACGCCTTGGCGCCTACCCAAGCTCACAGGCGGCTGACCCTCCGGATTCCCATCGACACCCATTGCCACAGAAACTCTCTGAATACCGTTACGGTTCGAGCCGGCTCGATTCTGCCACGAGCCCGATCCTCCCGTATCTCCGACCGCATCTACACTGGTATTTAACAATGAAAACTGGAATTACGCAATATGCGGAGGTGACAAAAGCATTTGTGAGACTATACTTTCTTGAACTTTTTGGCCGTGCCGGATAGAATCAATGACGCTAAGGAAGCGCCGTACTGAAGGAGTCGTGATATGCGCGCCAAAGCAAAGCGCACAATCCACGAAGTTCTGAAATGGTCGCCCCACTGCCGCGAACACTATTTTCCGTGGCGTTCGGTGACGGCGGGCACGAACGCGACCGATTGCATATCGGAAGGCGGCGTAACCGAGGCCTGCCGCGGCTATGAACTAGGACGAATCTATCCTCGATCGCACCTGCTGCTGTACACCACTCACGGTTCCGGCGAGGTGTACACCGAACGCGACACCTTCGCCGTGCGCCGCGGCCAAGTGCTGCTCTTGCCGGCCCGCTTGAATTTTGGCTACGTCCCGGCGGAAAAGTTTTGGCGTTTCGTATGGTTTCATCTACCCGAGTCCGAGCTATGGAACACGCTAAAAAGTGGCGGCGTACTGCTTCGAAAAACGCTGTTGACTGAGAGAATCGAGGCGATCGCCGACGCACTTATCGTCGAGTCCAGGGGACAGTCCGAATCGCACCGCGGCGTGGTGCGCCTGTATGCGCAGCTATTCGTGGCGTACGTCGAGCGGGAACTCTTGGCGCATCCGAGTTCCGTGCAGCCGGGTATGGCCAACCGGCTTGACCAGCTTTGCGCCATTGTCACCGCCGATCTGAAGCGGCCGTGGACGGTGGAAGCGCTCGCGCGCGAGGTCAGGGTTTCGGCGCCGTATCTGTATCGGCTGACGAAACGTCATCTCGGCGGCTCCCCCATGGGTTTGGTGACTCGTCTGCGCATGGAACGCGCACAAGAGATGCTGGTCATGCGCAGCGCAAAGATTGCCGACATTGCCTCGAAGGTGGGGTATCACAACGAGTTCGCATTCACCGTCGCCTTCAAGCGCTTTGCGGGCGTCACGCCGAGCAAGTTTCGAGATTTCCTATAGCGGCCTTTCGGACGCACGTCGCGAGCGGGTTCCGAGAGAACTTGTTCTAGCGCCGCCGCTTCGTCTATGATCCCTCGTCATCCCGCCCCGCTCCGCCCGCATCTCAAACACGGAGAAAGGGCTTACGATGACTAAACGGACTATTGCCGCATTCAGCGCGGCATTGATTTGCGCGCATTGCGCGCATGCGGAGGATGGGCGCAATGCCGCCTCCGCCGCGGCTACAATCACAATTATACCGGCGTCGCCGGCGGCGCCAATCTCTCTTGCCGCGGAGGAATTGGCGAAATACCTTCGGGTGATGACCGGCAAGGCGGTCCAGGTGTTACCGGCCTTGGCTTCTTCCGCGAAGCTGGACTCGGACGCTCCGCGCGCGCAAGGCATCCGCATTGGAGTGGCCGCCGACTTCCCCACCATCACTCTCCCGAAAGTGGCCGATCCGGAACTTGACGATGCTATTCACGTTGATGTGCAAGACGGTTCGGGCGTAATCGCCGGGACAAATCCGCGCGCGGCGCTTCTGGGCGTGTACCGGTACTTGACCGCGCTAGGATGCCGTTGGGTCCGGCCCGGTCCGGATGGCGAGTTCATTCCATCGTCACCCACCCTTCGACCGGTTTCGATTCACGAAGCGGCGTCCTACCGCCACCGTGGCATTTGCATCGAGGGGGCCAACAGCGCCGAACACATCCAAACGCTGATTGACTGGATGCCGAAGCTCGGATTCAACAGCTATTTCATCCAGTTCGACCAAGGCTACTTCTTCTTTGACCAATGGTATTCGCGTGATCGTCCGAATCAGAAAGGTTTCCACCCTACCGTAGAACAAGCCAACGGATACGTGGCGAAGATTGAACCCGAGATTAAGAAGCGGGGCATGCTCTACCACAAAGTCGGTCACGGATGGACGTGCATGCCATTTGGCGTTCAGGCGCTGGGGTGGCAAAAGGCCAAGGAGCCGCCCGCGCCCGAGATTGTCCCCCTATTGAGACAGATGGGCGGCGTTCGGGGGTACGACGGTGGCGAGCCCCTCTGCACGAATTTGTGCTACTCGAATCCCGAAGCGCGCCGCCGAATGCGCGACTATATCGTAGATTACGCCCAGAAACACTCTGCCGTGGACTACCTGCACGTGTGGCTGGCGGACGGATGGGATAATCACTGCGAGTGCGACGCGTGCCGGAAGATGCGCCCGTCGGATTGGTACGTAACCCTTCTGAATGAACTGGACGCGGCGCTGTCCGAACGTGGATTGAAGACGCGCATCGTGTTCCTGATCTACGTGGACCTGCTGTGGCCGCCGGAACACGGGCGAATCACCCATCCCGACCGTTTTGTGCTCATGTTCGCGCCGTATACCCGCACGTACGACCAAGCCTATAGGGCGGAGAAGGTGTCGTCGGACTTGCCGCCGTTTACGCTGAACAAGCTGAAGATGCCGGAAACCGCTGATGGCAATGTCGCGTTTCTGCAAGCATGGAAAAAGATGTTCAAGGGCGATAGTTTCGATTACGACTATCACATTTTCGCGCAGCACGAGAACCTCGGGCAGATGCAACTCGCCCGAGTGCTGTACGACGACATGAAGAATCTCAAGGACCTCGGGCTAAACGGGAATGTGAGCTGCCAGCCGCAGCGCGTGTTCTTTCCGACCGGCGTCCTTATGACGATCATGGGCCGGACCTTGTGGAACCGCGAGGCGAACTTTGACGAGATCGTGGACGACTACTTCAAGAGCGCCTTCGGGGCCGACGGTTCGGCGTGCCGCCAGTACGTAGATCAGCTCACGTCGCTGTACCACGCCCCCGTTGTGCACGACAGGGACGCGGAGCCCGTCAAACTGGCCGCGGATATGAAAGGTGTTCTCGAACACCTCGGCAAATTCGAGCCCACAATCACGCGCAACTCGAGCCTATCAAACCCGTGCCAGGCGCGCTCCTGGCAGATTCTTCGGAGCCACACGGAATTGAGCCGGCGCTATGTCAATGCGGTGTTGGCGCGAGAGGATGGTAAGAAGGACGCCGCCGCCGCGGCATGGAAGGACGCCGAAACATTCGCCTGGGACCATGAGTCGGACTTACAGATAGTATTCGATGTGTCCTCGTTTGTGGACACCATGCAAGGCCTATTTGTTGAGAAGAAAAAGGAGTAGAGTTAGTGGCAATTCGCGGGGCAGTTTTTCAGGAACGCGCTCCGCTCGCTGTGTAACGATGGTGAATCCGATAACGACGCAGTGGTGACATGCCTAGTCCCCGGAGTAGGGGATTGCGCATGCGGATCACGACCCCGATAAAGGAGAATTATGCAATGAAGAAGTTACTTGTCACCGTCGTCGCTCTGGTGTTTGTGCTGGTAAGCGCGGGATGCGGCGCCAAGGAGAGCGCCGACAACACAAAGCCGAGCGCCGATACCGGTCAGGGGACCCTCAAGACGAAGCACCGATCGGACCCCGGTCTACAGAAACCCGCGGACGCGGGCGCCAAGAAGACCGACGAGACCACAAAGTAAACGTTCCTCCGCACGACGCGAGGTCGGACACTTTGCTCTACTTCGAAAGGACGACACGTCCAACGTAGATATTTGCGGTGTCCTTTTGCTCCGGGTTATTTCGATCGGTCTCGTGTTGAGAATACCAACTGATGAAGAACGCCGGCGGACCGGCCTCGAGCGAGGCCGGGTCCGCCACGAGGCCAGGGTAGGCGTTGTCACCGCCGCTGGGGAGTACCATTAATTCTGTCAGCTTTCCGTCGGTGATTTCCCATAGCATAGTCTCGAAGCCTTCGCCACTGCCGCGTCCGGCCATAAACACGCGATCCTTCCACGATTCAATCGCCGGGGAATGCACTAAGGCGGTCGTGGTGGTTCCGGACCAAGTCCGCATTGTCGCGTCGCTTCGAAACCACTCCGCTTTACCGTTCCTGTCGTTGGCGCGCGAAATGAGCCAAACTTGCCCGTCAGGGCGCCAGCAAAAATCCGCCTCGCCCGTCATGCGCTCGTTCGTCACCAACGCCATCTGAGTCCAATTCAGCCCATCCTCCGAACGCAGCAGGCGCGTTTCGCGTACCTCCGGCTTGGGACGGACGGCGGTGTATGCCGCGCTATAGAATACGCCGTCATGACGGCGCACCCGCCACAGCCAGAATCCCGGTTCGTACACACCCTGTATCTTCGACCAACGCTCGCCGTCCGTACTCGACGCCACGTACGACCGGACCCGCCCGCGGTCGGGTAAACCGGTCCCGGAATCGTGGGCGAGGTCCCACACGCCGAAATACACAAACAGCGAGTCGTCCGTAGTTGCAAAGTGTGGATCACGATCGTCGCCGAACGTGTCGAGCGTCCCGCACAGTGTCCACGTCTTCAGATCGGCGCTCTTCATCACTCGAATCTCACCGTCCATGGACATGTGCGCAGTCGCATGCCGAAAACACAAGTAGTACGCGCCTTTCCAGAAAGCGAGATCTGTAAAGGCGTTGTGTTTCCCATCCGCATAGGCTGTCACTTGCCAATCCAGCCCCGCCCGCGCCGGGATAGAAACGGCAGCGAAAAGAATTGCCGTGAGCGCATGGATGAAATGCGCCCGAGGTGTATATGTCATTGGTGTTCTCCCTCCTTGTATAGTGCGTCAGCATTGACAGCCTACCTTGAGAGGTCCGTTTCAGACAACAAACAGGAATCGGTCACGACAAGCGCCCAGAACCACACAACGTTACAATTTGTTGTACCCCCTGTGGGCGGAGAGGCCGGGTAGAAATCCGTACAACGCAAAACGAACGCTCCGGCTAAAGCCGGTACAACAATCTCGCTTCGTTTCAACGGACAACGGCATACACCAGATCGTCGGTGACTTTGCCGTCTTTGAAGCTCGCCTTCCTGTGCCGGCCCTCGAGCGTGTATCCGGCTTTTTCCAGTACGCGCGCGGACGCCGCGTTCCACGCGAATACACTTGCTTCGATTCGATCAATCTCGAACGTTTGAAACGCATAGTTCGTAATGAGACGCAGCGCCTCGGTGACTATCCCGCGTCCCCAATACGGCTCGCCCAACCAGTACCCGGCCACCGCTGTCCGACAGTACACGTCACTCTTCAGATCTACGTCAATGACGCCTACGGCTGTATCCTGCAGTGTAATCGCCAGTGTACGTGGCGGTCCTGGTGTCTCCAAACGGCGGGCAATGAATGCTCGGGCATCCTCAATCGTGTACGGATGCGGAAAATGATTCGTTACGTTTAGCCAGATGTTTCGGTTGTTGCCGAGCGACGCAATGGAAACATCGTCGTCCACACGTAGCGGACGCAAGACGCACAGTTTCCCGACAATTTCCATGACTTCCTCCGAGACGGCGGCCCAGTTTCACGCACTCCATATCATGCATACCGCAAAACCATCACGGCGCCGAAGATGGCGCTTCTTTGATCGGCTCGACAACCGACAGCGTCAAACAACTCGGATGCGCCGCGTCGAGGTAGATTGTATTCTTCGCGGCGACCGTGTGCGTGTGCCGCAAGATCGGCTCCCCGGTGTTCGGATTGGGATCGTAGCGCGGAACACTGCTCGACGTGATATCCACGCGGATGCGGTGTCCCGGCGCAAACGCCAAGGCCGTGTCCCATAGATCGATGTCGAACCCGTAGACTGTGCCCGGTTGCATGAGCTTCTCTTCGGACAGCGACTCCCGGAACCGGGCGCGCACGATGCCCTCGCACATCAGCATCGAGCGGCCATCCGGATACACGTCGCACATCCGCGCTGAAAAGTCCGTGTCCACCGCGTCCGACGACGCGAACAGCTTCACGCGCACATTGCCAATCACCGTGAGCGGCTCCATGATTGGTTCGCTCGTGAAAGCAAGCACATCCTTCCGCGCCTCGATGTCCCGCTGGTCATGCGGCCCGCTCGGCGGAAAGAGGTTGGCGCCGCCAACGGTCGGAACCGGGTCGTTGGGATCATACGTGTATGCCATGTGCGGCGTGTCTACGCCTGGCGCCACGTCGCTCAGCCCCTTGCCTTTTTGGAAATACAGTGTGCGCGGCGTCGACGGTGGTGGCCAATTCGAAAACAACTTGTACACATTGCCTGGCGCATTCGATTGTTTTGAGTCTCCCATGACGAATAGCGCCGCCGCCGGCTTCTTTTCGATCTCGTTGTCGACGCCTTTCAACCAGTGGTCGAACCATTCCGGCATCGAACCCACGGCCGCGTCCACGTTGGTGTTCGATTTGTCGGGGAACTTAAGTTGTCCGGGTGGCGCCGCGTGTGGTACAGGGCCCATCGCAAGTTTGCACTTTCCGTTCGAACGCATAAGACCGTTATTGTGCAGCAACTGAAACGTCCGCACGGCGCTGCGTTCGAAGAGATCGAACCAGCCACCCGACATGAATACCGGGACGTTGGCCTGCCCCCAGCGCGCGCTGGCGTCTCGCGCTTTCCAGAAATCGTCGTACGCGGGATGCTTGCGCAATTCCGGACGCATTCGCTCTGCCGGCGGCCACGTGTCCGCGGTATTCGTCCGGTAACAGCCGTTGTAGTAGAACGTTTCGTACAGGTTATCGGACGCCGCGTTGACAAAGGCGCACTCGAGTCCCTCCGGCGCCGCCGCCACCAACATCAACGCCGGAATTCCAGAGCCCGAAAACCCTATCGCGCCAACCTTTCCGTTGCTCCACGGCTGCGACCGCATCCACGCGACCGTATCGACGCCATCGCGCTCGCCTGGCCCGCCCCATCCATCGGCGCCGTATACCGTCCATGCGCCTTCGGACTCGCGCGTCCCTCGCACATTCTGAACGACCACCGCGTAGCCCCGCTCCGGGAACTTCAGAGTCGCGACCAGATCCTTGTCCTTGTTGTACGGTGTTCGCGTCACGATGGCCGGCCACGTTTTCGCCCCGTCTTCAGGCAAATATATGTCGGTGGCCAAGCGGACTCCGTCACTCATCGGAACCATGACGGTGGTCTTGCCGGGCGATTCCGCCGCCCGGGCGTAAACCGCCGCCACCAGAACCACGCAAACGAACGACGGAAACGCAATGGCACAGCGCCGTGTCACGTATTTCATCGCATCCCAACTCCCTTTGGCCGCTGGAGAACAAACAACGGAATCCCAGTGTAGTGCGACGCGTACCGTCCCGCAAATCCCGTCTGGGACGACACCGTGTCCCAAGAAGCTCCGGCATTTCCCAATCGAGCACACGCCAATTAACGTGTCATTCTGAGCGCCAGCGAAGAATCTGCGGCCGCAGTGCGAGGGCTGCGCGTAACAGCGCGAGCGCCGGGCGCGCACGGGTCAGATTCTTGGCTGGCGCTCAGAATTACATCCTACTCGAGGCAATTCAGGCGCTTTCCTTTTCCGGGCAATTTCGCTATCGTAAGTGGCTCGAAACCACCTCGGCTATGCACGTCGCACAGCCGTGACGCTAATCTGCAGTCCACGCGCCCCACGTTATAGAAAGGGTACGAAGATGAAATCCGTTCGTCTCGGAATTATCGGCGTTGGCAATATGGGAACTTCTCACAGCCGTTACCTTCAAAATCGGGAAGTGCAACGCTGCGAACTTACCGCGGTGTGCGATGTGGATCCGGCCAAGCTGACCCGTTTCGACGATCTGAAGACCTGCACCGACAGCGCGGCGCTGATCCGCTCGGGCGAAGTGGACGCGGTCATCGTGGCCACGCCCCACTACGATCACACTACCGTCGGCGCCGACGCGATGGACCGTGGTATCCACGTCTTGGTCGAGAAGCCGATCTCGGTGCATAAGGCGGATTGCGAGCGCCTCATCGCCGCGCACAAACGGAATCCGAAACTGGTGTTTGGCGCCATGTTCCAAATGCGCACGGAACCCGTCTACAAGAAGATCAAGAGTCTGATTGACAGCGGCGAACTGGGCGAGATCCAGCGCACCAATTGGATCGTATCCGCGTGGTTCCGGACCGAAGCCTACTACGCTTCCGGCGGTTGGCGGGCGACGTGGAAAGGCGAAGGCGGCGGCGTCCTCTTGAATCAGTGCCCTCATAACCTCGACCTGTTCCAGTGGTACTGCGGGTTGCCCACGAAGGTCCGGGCGTTCTGTCACAATGGGAAATATCACGACATCGAGGTCGAGGACGAGGTAACCGCCTATTTCGAGTACGAAAACGGCGCGACCGGCGTATTCGTCGCCAGCACCGGCGAAGCGCCGGGGACCGACCGCCTGGAAATCGCGGGGGACAAGGGCCGGCTGGTGTACGAAAACGGGAAGATCTTGTTTACCCGCAACGAGGTCGGCGCGAAAGTCTTTAACCGGACTGCTTCCGGCGGGTTTGACCGCCCCGATGTGTGGAACGTCGAGATTCCCGTACGTAGCGAACGAACCGGGCACGCCGTGATTACGCAGAACTTTGTGGACGCGATCCTCGATGGCGTCCCCTTGATTGCTCCAGCGGAGGAAGGTATTCGGTCGGTCGAGTTCGCGAACGCGATGATCTACTCGTCGATGCTGGGCCAGACGGTCGAGATTCCCCTCGACGGCGCAGCGTACGAGGCCAAGCTAAAGTCCGTCATTGCCGCATCAAAATTCGAAAAGAAGACCACGGGCTCCGGCGTAGCAACGGACATGCTCAAGTCATTCCGGTAGCAGAAACACCATGGGACTTATGGATCGTATATGACCTATAGTCCTATCTACTCAATAGCCGTGTGACCGCAGCAGGCCGCGGAATTCGCCAAAGCCTGGCCCCGAGTGGATGCTTTCACGAATCTCCGGGTCACCCGCCAACTTCGAGATGTCCGCCAGTATCGCGGGCTGCGTTCCATCGTCGTCTTCGGGCGTGACCACCAGGAAAATGAGATCGGCCGGCTGGCCATCTGGCGCGTCGAAATCGACACCGCTCCGTGAGAGCCCGACACCGATGAGTGGCGCGTCAAGGCCGGCGACTCGCCCTTGCGGAACTGCTACCCCCATGCCGATTCCGGCCGGCATCAGTTTCTCCCGTTCCCACGCCGCCCCCTCGACAGACGCCGGATCGAGCTTGGCGGATCGGGCGACGGCTTCAGCCAGTTCCCGTACCACCTCGTGACGCGTATGCCCGCCAAGCGCCTCGATAAACGTATCCGCCGAGAGGTAATCCGTCATGGGACGGCGTTTTCGCCGCTGGAGTAGAAGCTGGATGGCTGGTCCGGCCATGACAGTAGTGACCAAGGCCATGATGACAATGGTCACGAACATACGATCCCCGATCACGCCGTATTGCAGGGCCAGGAGCCCCAGAATAATCTGCATCGCGCCGCGCGCGTTCATGCCGAATCCGACTGCCGCCGATTCGCGCAGAGACATACCGCACAAGCGCGCGCCCGCCCCGCATCCGATCACCTTGGTGAAACAACCCAGCGCCACGACCATTGCCGTAAGCGCGGGATCAAAATTCTCCGCAAAGTCGACGCGCAACCCGATGCTCGCGAAAAACAAGGGCGCAAAGATGAACGATATAAACTGATCCAGGGTCTCGCGGGAGCGTTTCCGCAGGTGGGTCGAGTCACCCAGGGCCACCCCGGCCATGAACGAGCCAAACACGGCATGGATGCCAATCCACTCCGTGAATGCGGCGCCAAACAGCGCCAGCGAGACCGAAAGACTCAACACCCCCGCGGGCCACGTGGTATGCGCTTGAGTCCACCTCAACACACGATGAATCAGCCAGCGGCCAGCCGTAAGCATTCCACCGGCAAACGCAAGCGTCAGAGCAATCGTCACCGGCACAGAGAACCCGCTTACGTGTTGGGCGCCCATCATCCCCAAGACCATCGCGAAGACTATCCAGCCAACCAAATCGTCCACGACGGCGGCCGCCACGATGAGCATTCCAAAATCACTGCGGTACATACCCAGGTCGATCAGGGTCTTGGCGATGACGGGTAACGCGGAAATGGATAGCGCGGTCGCAAAGAACAGAGCATAAATCAAGGTATCGGCATCGGGGGCTTTTCCGAACCACGACGGCAGCGCCCAGACGCATATGAATCCAAGCCCGAATGGAACCGCGATGCCCAAAGCGCTGACAATGACGACGGAGCGGCCTTGCCGGCACGCGCTCGACAAGTCCACGTCCATCCCTGCAACCAACATGAATAGTACCGCGGCGAGGGACGAGAAACCGTTGGTAAACCACGCGGCGCCCCCTTCGGACGGAACCAGAAACGCGGCGAAGTCCGGACTCAGGTGCCCCAGCACGGATGGCCCGAGCAGCACGCCCGCCAGCATTTCGCCCAAAAGCGACGGCTGCCCCAAGCGTTTCGCTGCTTCTCCGAGCGCCCGCGCCAGGGCCAGCATGGCCCCCAACTGGAGGAGCAAGTGAGCAATATCTTCTCCGGAAAGCCGAGTCACTGGAATTGCGCCCTTACCCTATTTTCCCGCCGTCTGACACAATTTACCGTGGCAGATGGTACCATGAAGTAGACGACGAGCGCGAAAACGGCATCTCGGTAATTTATTGACTAGAGGTCCACAATACACAGTTTGTGTGCTTTCTACAGTGCTTTGCGGTATACTAAGTCAAACTATACCTTGGGTTATACTAGGAGCGCCAAGCGTTAGCGATTGTCATCTGGCCCGCAAGACGCGGGTCCGGTGGCGCCCGGCAGACGAAAGAGGGAGAACGTCCTTGAACAAGCACACTCGGTACGGCCAAATCTGTGGATTCGCGGCCAGAGGTATAGTCGCAATCGCGGCGCTTTTCGCCGCATCGTCCGCCTATGCGGTTGAAATACCGTTCGGCGCCGCCAGCGATATCGAACCGTCTTTCAGCAGCGCCAATTCCGCCGTCTTGGCGGATATCGACGGTGACGGAGATCTCGACGCCGTGGGTACGGGGCTCTCGGGCTCGATCAAATGGTGGGAGAATACCAACGGCGACGGGTCTACCTGGGTTAGTCATACCATCGCGACATCGTTCTCCAACGCCAGCAGTGTTTTTGTCGCGGATGTAAACGGCGATGGGTACCCCGACGTTATTGCGACGTCACTCAACGGAGCGTCTCACCGTGTGGTGTGGTTCCAGAACGACGGCACGCCTCGCGACAACTTGGGTGGCGACGGTAATTCCTGGACCCTGCACGATGTTGATGCAACGGTTTCTCTTCCCAACGTCGTCGTGGCAGGAGACATCAATGGAGATGGCCGTGTCGATATCGCGGGGACTGCGTTCCTCGCCAATACCATCTACTGGTGGGAAAGCACTTCAGGCGACGGTAGCACGTGGACCCGCCATACTGTGGACAACACATTCGGAAATCCCTTCGCGCTTCACCTCGCCGACGTGAATGGTGATGGGCAATTGGATATCGTCGGCGCAGGGGACACCGCGAACGAGATTGCCTGGTGGCAAAACGTCAACCACGGCGCCTCCTGGACCAAGCATTCGATCAAGACCGGCTTCACAAGCGCCGAAGGCGTGTTTGCGGCGGACATCGATGGTGACGGACATCTCGACGTCCTGGGCGCATCCAAAGGCACAAACACGATCTCGTGGTTCGAGAACACCAATGCGTCCGGCGACGGGTTGGCCTGGACCGAGCACACCATTGACACATCGTTTACCGGCGCCGCGTCGATTCGCGCCGTTGACCTGAATAGAGACGGCACGATGGATATCGTGGCGACGGCGCGCACCGCCAATACCGTGGCTTGGTGGGAAAACACCACGGGCGACGGCAGTTCACTGACCAAACATGTCATCTCATCCAGTTTCAACGACGCCTATACTTCCTATGTAGGTGATGTCGACGGTGACGGTGACCCGGACGTGACCGCGGTAGGCTTTGCGGCCGGCGGCAACCGTGTCAGTTGGTTCCGCAACAACACCATCCACGGAGCCGCGACGCATCCGACAGCGCACACCGTGGACGCCTCATTCACAGGCGCCCGCGCGGCCGTACTGGCGGACGTGAACCGGGATGGCTTCCAGGATATCGTCGGAGTCGCGGCGGAAGGCAATGCCGTCGCGTGGTGGCAAAACGACGGAACTCCCAGTGATGACCTCGGGGGCGACGGCAATTCCTGGACGAAACGCATTGTCGGCGCGGCGAGCGGCGCCGCTTCGGCGGCTGTGTCCGACGTGGACAGTGACGGCGATCCCGATATCGTGGCCGCCGCCAGTAGCGGCAATTCCGTGCTCTGGTTTGAGAATACGGCCGGTACCGGCGCGACCTGGACATCGCACACGATTTCGTCGTCGGCCGCCGGGGCATCGTCGGTGTTCATCGCGGATATTGACAGGGATGGAGACGCGGACGTCGTTTGCGCCGCATCGGGCTCCGGCGCCGTGCTATGGTTTGAAAACACTGCGGGGAACGGCTCCGCTTGGACCGCGCACACCGTAAACGGATCGTTTGGCGGCGCGAGCAGCGTGGTCGCGGCGGACGTCAACCAAGATGGATCTATCGACATCATCGCCGCGGGCGCGACGGCCAACAAGATTGCCTGGTGGCAAAATGACGGATCGCCGCGAGACAACGCTGGCGGAGGCGATGGGAATTCCTGGACTACTCGTACGGTAGACGCCGCGTTCTCCGGCGCCAACGCCGTTCGAGCGGCCGACATCGATCACGATGGGGAACTCGACATCGTGGGGTCGGCGTCGACCGCTAATCAGCTCGCATGGTGGCGCAACGCCGACGGTATTGGAGCGACATGGACCAAGAACGTCATCGACGCCTCCTCGCTCGGCGCATGCGCCGTTTTCGTGATAGACATGGACAACGATGGCGACTTGGACGTCACCGGAACCGCGGAAACCGGCAATGAGGTCTCGTGGTACGAGAATCTGACCGGAGCCGGAACCAGTTGGACCCGCCACAGCGTCGCGGCTTCCTTCACTGGCCCCACCGGTGTCTTCGCTGGTGACATTGACCTGAACGGCAAGGTCGATATCCTAGGCGTCGCGCACGGCGCCCACACAATCACCTGGTGGCAGAATCAAGGCGGCCAATTCAGGTTAACGACAGCTAACGTCTCCGACGGCAGCATTCCGGAGGGCAGCGCTGAGAGCGTGCTGAAGATCCTCGCGACGCACGATGGGAGGTCCGGTGACAGCGACCTCGAACTCGCCACATTGGCGCTTCTCTTTGAATCAGCGCCGGGAACTCCCCTTTCTTCAGTAGAGGCAAACGCCCTTATTGACAAGCTGTATGTCTACCGCGACAACGGCGACGGCGTGTTCAACGGTGTCAGCGATACGCTCGTCACGACAGCCAGCCCCCTTTCGCTGACCGGCGGTGTCGAGACGGTCTCCTTCGCGCACTTGGATGCGAATGTCCAAGTCGCCCAGGGGACGCCCCGTGTGTACTTTGTGGTGACCAAACTAACGACCAGCGCCTCGCTGCAGACGCCTAACCATTTCATCGTCACTCACACATCGGAATCCGGAAGCGCGGCGCAAGATCGTAGCGCCTCAATCCCAATCGAGTTACAGTACGCCGCGGACGTAGCGTCCTCCGACACGATCGCTACGGACGCCACAGCACCCCAGGTCGCGTCGGCGACAGCAACGTCGTCGACCTCGGTTCGCGTCGTTTTCAACGAGGGAATGCTGAACAACGCCGCATTGACGGCCGCGGGCAACTACGTCTTCAATAACGGCCTGAGCGCATCTTCGGTGACTCGTGTCAACGCCACGACCGTGGATGTTACCACGGGCGAAATGAAGCAGGACCAAAGCTATACGGTGACGGTTTCAACCGCAGGTCCCGCGGACCTTGCAGGCAATCTTATGTCCGTCAGCGCCAATACCGGTGTCTTCACAGGTATTGGCGTTCGTCCCCAGGTCGCCTTCGCATCGGCGACCGATTCGACCAAGGTAAACGTCGTATTCAGTGAGTCGATGCTGAATAACGCTGCACTAACGGTCGCCGGCAATTACACCTTCACGGGTGGACTGACCGCCACGTCGGTAAGTGTTGTGAACTCGACGACCGTCGAAGTCACCGTGAATGAGATGACCAATGGCGTGAGCTATACCGTAACAGTCTCGACCTCGGGCCCGGCGGACCTGGCCGGAAACACCGTGTCCACCTCCGCAAACAGCGCCGCCTTCACCGGCGCGGGCCGAGCTCCAAACGTGGCTTCCGCGGCGGCTCAGAATTCCACGACCGTCCGTATTACATTTGACGAAGCCATGCTCAACAGCCCGGCATTGACGACACCCGCGAACTACAATTTCACCGGCGGCTTGACGGTGACCTCCGTGACGCGCGCCGACGCTACCAACATTGACGTAACGGTAAGCGAAATGCTGCAAGGCCAGACTTATACTGCAACCGTGTCCACGTCCGGACCTACCGATTTGGCGTCAAATACGGTGTCGCCGATCAACAATACGGCGGTGTTCTCGGGAATGGGCCAGAAGCCCCAGGTCATTTCGGCGACCGTAACGTCTTCGACGCACGTTCGGGTCGCATTTAATGAGGCAATGGCCAACAACGCGGCGCTGTCGACAGCGTCCAATTACACCTTTGACAATGGATTGAGCGCGTCGTCGGTGTCGGTCGTGAATTCCACCACCGTAGATGTGCTGACAAATTCGATGAGCGCGGGCACGGTGTATACGGTGACCGTGGCCACCAGCGGCATAACCGACGCCGTTGGCAATACAGTGGATTCCACGGCGCGCACGGCAAGCTTTGTAGGGTTCGGCGGATCGCTGCCACAGGTTTCGTCTGCAACCGCGGCCAATTCGACGACGGTCCGCGTGGTGTATAGCGTGGCGATGCGAAACGATATTACCAACAACGCCGTAGCGGATCCGGCGAGTTACACATTCAACAACGGATTGACGGCCTCTTCCGTGAGCGCGGTCAACACGACGACCTACGACGTCACCACCACCCAGGAGATGAAACAGGGCCAGTCCTATATCGTGACCGTGTCAACTTCCGGTCCAGTCGATTTGTCCGACAACTTCGTGGCGGTGGGTGGCAATACCGCTACCTTCAGCGGCATTGGTGTGGCGCCGCAGGTGGCCTCCGCCTCGGCACAGGATCCGACGACCGTGCGCGTCGAGTTCAGCGAACCGATGACGAACGACCTGGCGCTGGTCACGCTGGGCAATTACGCGATAGGCGGCGGCTCCGTGTCCGTGCTCGGCGCCACGCGCATAGACGACACGTCCTTGGACTTGACCACCAGCGAAATGCTCCAAGGCGCTTCGTATACCGTGACAGTGTCGGCGGCAGGTCCCACGGACCTGGCCGGAAACACTATCAGCGGCTCCTCGAACTCGGCCGCATTCACCGGCATAGGGCAGAAACCGCAAGTATTCAGCGCGTCCGTGCTCAGCGACACGCTGGTGCGCGTTACGTTCAATGAGGCCATGAAGAACGACGCGGCGCTGATCAACGCCGCCAACTACACCTTCACGGGCGGCTCGGACGGTGTCACGCTTGCCGCATCCGCCGTAGCGCGGGTTGACTCGACGAATGTCAACGTCACTGTATCCGGCATGCTCGACGGCGCCGCGTACACCGCCCTGGTAAGCGCTGCGCCGGCCGATCTGATGGGCAACCCTGTCGACACTGCCGCAAACTCCGCGGCGTTTACCGGCGCGCGTGACGGCGATGGAAACACGATTTATGTGGATGGAGCAGCGGCTGGGCCCGGCGACGGGTCGGCGGGCAATCCATTCGTTACGCTCACGGCCGGCATCGCCGCGACGGCCGCCGGACGCAACGACACGATTTTCGTTAAACCGGGAACGTACACCGAACACGTTACGCTCAAGCGGAATACGGCGCTAATCGGCGAAAGCGGCGCTTTCCGCACCATCATCAGTGGCGGCGGCCTAAACCAGATCGTCCTGACATCAGCCACGAAGTGTATCGTTCGCGGCTTCACGATCGGGTCCGCGGGCACGTCCAGCGCCGTGTCTGTGCCGGCCTCGACACAGCTTGATATCACCAACTGCGTCCTGCGTGGGAACGGTATCGGATTGACGGCCAACGCCGGCAGCCAAGTGACGTTCACCAACAACACCGTGTATTTTAACCTGACCGGCGTAAGTGGCCTTGCCGGAGCGACATTCCCAGAACTGAAGAACTGTATCTTCTCGTCGAACACGGCCGCGGTGTTCGCTGATGCGGGCGCTCTGACAGATGGATCCTACAACGATTTCGACAACAATGCGACGGATCTTTCCGGCCCACCCTCCGATCCCACGAATCTGTCGGTCGATCCTCTGTTCGTGGATGCGAGCGTGGACAATTTCCACCTGCGTGATATCTCGCCGTGCCGCAACGCCGGCGACCCGAGTTCGGCGTACAACGACCTAAACGGCACGAGAAATGACCTCGGCGCGGACGGCGGTCCGTTTGGAACCCACGACACCCTGGCGCCCAGCGCGGTCGCCACCGCCACCACGCCCGTGTCAGGAAGCGCGCCGCTTCTGGTAGGTTTTGACGCAAACGGATCGAGTGACGAATGGGGCATCGCATCCTACTCGT
The DNA here is from genome assembly GCA_016215105.1 of Candidatus Hydrogenedentota bacterium. Taxonomy (GTDB): domain Bacteria; phylum Hydrogenedentota; class Hydrogenedentia; order Hydrogenedentales; family SLHB01; genus JACRLJ01. The sequence goes on along the minus strand of JACRLJ010000141.1, from coordinate 6,079 downwards.
GGGACGTGGACGACATCAACGGAATCCAACTCGACTTGAGCGGCGCCACGCCAACTTACACGTACACCACTGACGGCGTGTACGTGGCCACATTGACGGTAGTGGATAACAACGGCAACTCCGCCAGCACAACCGTCGCCATTACGGTCGGAACCGGCCTGCCCACCGCATCCGCCACTGTCGTTCCGCTGGCGGGTCCCTCGCCCATGACGTTGCACCTCTCTGGAGACGGTTCCGACCCGAACGGAGGTCCGGTAACGTTCGCGTGGGACTACAACGGCGATGGTATTACCGACAACTCGACGCAAAGTCCCCTGTACCCGCTTGCGGCGGGCGTCCCCCTGGGCAGCCGCACGTTCAAACTAACAGTGACGACCAACACCAGCAAGTCGCGAACCGCGAACGCGTATTTCACGGTGACCGAGGAAGCAATTGACCATGCCGAACTTGTGCAACCGGATAGCGGAGCCGTGGTTCAGGTAACGGAAGGCGGCGCCGCCACCAACGGTGTCATCGTTACGATACCGGCGGGGGCAATGTCCAGTCCGGCGGTGATTGCGGTCGGCCCCGCGCTCAACCTGCCTACGCCCAAGCCGCGGACCTTTGGGATTATCATTCACCTCGGTCCAAAGGGCCTGGTATTCAGCCAACCCGTAACGGTAACAATCCCGCACCCCACCGCGACAGCGCATCCCGATACGCTGGCCGTGCTGTATTACAACACCGATACCAACAAATGGGAGCGGACGGGAATCACCAATGTGACACACACGGCGGGCTCCCCGAACGACTTCGTAACGTTTGACACGACACACTTCACCATTTTCGCCGTCAGCGATATGCTCACGCTCGGTGACGTAAATTACGATGGCGTCGTGAATGCCGTGGATATTCAGCTCGTGATAAACGGGGCGTTGAGCATCGATATTAGCCCATATAATGGCGACATTGACGGCGATGGCCAGGTGAACGCCGTAGACGTTCAATTGGCAATCAACGCAGCCCTCGGATTGAAGAAACGGCATTAGCGCGTGGGTCATCCGCAATCAAAGAACGTACGGTGTAAGGCAGGTCCCATCTTGAGGGCCTGTCTCGCACCGTCGAAGGCGGGACCGCCAGGTTGTCGACTTGAGCGATAGCGAGCGTACTGACCGCGCGTACGATGTTCACATGACGGCTATTCCATCACGGTCCGTGTCTCGCCCTATCGCGATTCTTCGCGTTCCGGCCGCCGAGACCCGGATTTCCTAAAGAATGTGACAATCTCGTTCGGACGCCCGAGCTTTATGGTCAGCAGGTCGTAGCAATGCGCGAGCAGGCCGCCCACGTACATCAAGCTCTGCTTGAGCGTTCCGCAACCGGTCCGCTCGGCTTCCAGTCTTACGCGTTTCCCAAGGGTCCCCGGCTGCGTCATAGGTTGTCCAAATGAAGCGACTGTTTCCGATTCCATACAGCGCTTTGCCAGCAACTCCATCCCTTTTCTTGAGGGCATGAATACGTGCGGCGCGGGCGATCCCCATTGCAGCAGGGTTCGCCAAGGCCAGCGAATCGTGCCGCCCGACGAACGAAAGATAAGGTGCAACAGCCAATAGATCGACCAAGGCTCGATGGAGGGTAGTGAAAGCACGAGCTGGCCATCATCGCGAAGCAAAGCACGGACTTGCACCAAGAGTTCTTCCGGCTCCTGCACGTGCTCGAGAACCGTCAGCAGGCAGACTACATCGAATTGTTCACCATCCCGAATCAGCTCTGACAACGGCTGACGGCTAAGCGCCTCCGGATGTGATTGGTACACTTCTTCCGGCAAAGAAACATCAATCCCTCGCGCCCGGTGGCCCCGCGTAAGAGCTTCGTAGACAAAATAGCCGTATCCGCAGCCCACATCGAGGATATCGAGCGGATGCCCGGCGCTCTTGTCCAAACAATCCAAGATGGCTTGCGCCTGCGAGATCCTGAGAAGGCTGTAGTACTGACTATATAAGGTGGCGTGCCACGCCGAGTGGTAGTCGGCGCTTCGCGAATTGAGACTCGCGAGGGGCCGGGCAAATAGCGTGCCGCATTCAAGACAACGGAAAAACGTTCGAGGCATTAGAAAGTATAGGCGTTTCACCGACGACGAACGGCACGCGAGACACGCGGGCGCGGCTTGCTGCTCGGCGGGTCGCGTCACGCAGATGCGAAAACAGCCATAGGGCTCTTCAAGAAGCGTGTCCTGAAAAAGCCATCGATCGAGGAAGTTGAACACCGGCAGGAAGAACTTCGCCGTATCGCTCTGCACCCAATCAAAACTAATTCCGGAAGCGCCAAAGGAATCCGCCACGAATCCCTCGCTCGCATACGCTTGCTCTAGCTCCTGCCTGGACATGAGACGCTCGTTGGGACTCAGTCCATTTCGGGATGATATCGGGGAGGCGGGAGAGCGGTACAGGAAGAAGAAGGGGTTAACGTCATTGGGATCGTAGGATAGGATTCGCCCGCTGGCGCCAATGTGCCGCTTCGCGCAACGAACCACCACGCGCGAATCGTCAAAATGGTGCAGCACGGAGGAGAGAATCACAAGGTCAAACGTGCCGTAGTGTTGAGTGAGGTCCAGCTCCAGGATGTCCCCCACCAGAAACGTCCCAACGCCGCGTTTGCTTGCGGACTCGATTGAATGTTCCGAAATATCCACGCCGAACAAATCGGCGCCCGGTAATGCCTTCGCTAACTCGGCGATCAGGCGCCCTGTTCCGCAACCGAGATCCAGAATACGGACCTTCTCCTTGTCGGGGACAAAATCGAGCGCCAGTTGCGCCAACCGCCGCCAACCTCGCTCAGAGAAGTACCCATGCTCTTGCTCACGCGCGGCCTGGTCGAAAAACTCCTTTTCCGCGCGAGTATTCTGAGGCGGCCCGGCTTCGCGCGGAGCGTCACTGGTCATCGAGTACGTTCCTCTTCTGGTAAAGGCTCCGGGACACACGGGTACATCTGCGACACCACTGGCGGCATGATACAAGAACCCGCAGGCCGAAGCATTGCAGCAGCGGCGTCGCTCGTCGCGCATGGATCCGGAGGGAGACTCATCAAATGCACGTCAAAACTCGCGCGACTCCCTGACGTAGTCGCGGACGATCTGCGCGTTCTCCGCAATTTGGTCGCGGTATTTTTGAAACATACCCACAACGATCGCGTCACAGGGTTTGATGCCGCTGAGAATCGCCGCAAAAGCGTCTTTGACCTGCTGAGGCGACGCGCACAGACGGCTGGCGCCAAGCACCTTGAACGCGAGGCAAGTCTTGGTGGTCGCGCGAACACGCTCGAGCATGGCAAACTTGTCGCCGTGATCAAAATGCTCGATAGCGGCCACGCCGGAAACCACTGCGCTTTCCCGTCTATCCACGCTGATGTTATACATACAGGTCATGTAGAAATCGACGTCCCAGTCCTTTTCCTCGGCCAAGTCGATGACCTCGGGGATGTGCGTTCCGAGACCGGCCTGAACACCCATGTCACGAATTGCCTTGAGCAGTTCCTCGATCTCTCTCGTATTTCCGCTGAGATACTGGTTGTCGGTCCAGGTACCGTGGATGTAGATACCCTTCGCGCCAAACGCCGCCAGTTGGCGCACGTGCCCGCGCAGATCGCGTAATTCCGAGGCGGTTTGAACAATGAACTGAATCGTTCCCCCTTCCGCCCAGTACTCACGGAGGCACGCTTGGATCAGTGCGTCGCCACGCGCCTGCACCGTGTTAATTCCGTGCGATTCGGCGTGGCGCAAAGTCTCCTTGACCCGCGCCACGGTGTAATACCCTTCCATGTCCCTGCTCATCTCGGGCGACCAGTGCGAGTTGCCGCGAAACGGATTTCCACCGATGATCAAGCGGCTAATCGTAATGTCGCCAAAGGGAACGGTGGGGAGGGGTTTCTCGTTGTCCATAGTCACGCGCGCGCACGAAGGCTGCAACGCCGTCTCGCTGGAGTATTGTGTCCGCCTGTTACCACCGTAACTTGCTCCTCAACCATGACCACGCGCGGCGAATCACCGACCCGCCAGCCGTCTGCTCTTCGGCGCCTTTTTGTGGCGCCGCCTTCGCGCCCTTGGGCGCCACCTTCTCATACAACGCGCCAAGAGCCACGCGGAATTCATTCGCGTTCTGAAAACGGTCGTTCCGATCGCTCGCCGTAGCTTTCGTATAGAACGCGTCGCATTCCTTGGGCAAGCCGGGAACCGTTTCGGTCAGCTTTTGGCCCAGCTTGGGAATCTCGCCTGACAGCATTTCGAAGCACATGACCCCAAGCGAAAAGATATCGGCGCGTAGATCCACATCCGCCGCGCTGGCGCGTTGTTCAGGCGAATTGTACTGCGCCTTGCCCAGGCTCACGCCAAACATGGTGAATTGCTGGTCCGTATTCGTCAACTTCGCCAAACCGAAATCGAGCAGCTTCACATTGCCGTCCGCCAGGACCATGACGTTATCGGGCGATATGTCCCGGTGTATGGTGTATTGATGGGCGTGTTCGAGAGCATGGCTAAGCAAGCTGAGAATACGCACCGTCGAGCCAAGCCCCAGGCGGCCCCTCTGTTGTATCCAAGTGTGCAGGCTCTTCCCTTCGACATAGTCCATGGTGTAATACAGCAGATTGCCGATCTTCTGCGCGTCGTGGATCTTCACTATGCAGGGGTGGTCCAACTGCCGGACAGTCTTGACCTCACGAACGAACCGTTGAACCGCGCGCTCGTTCGAGACGTACTGAGGAAGAAGGGTCTTGAGCGCCAGACGCTGTTGGGCGAGTTGATCCATCACCAGGTAGACTACGCCCATCCCCCCTTGGCCGAGCACTCCCTGAACTTGGTAGCGATCGGCGATGAGATCGCCTTGCTTGAATACCTCCATCGGGCCGTCCCTCTTTCCATGCCGCGCAAAAAGGCTTGTCGCACACCCTGCATTCTAGGAGCGCGGCGCCTGATTTGCAAAAAGGCGCCCCGCCATCACCGAAGAAGTCCTTTCACGACGCCGCGGACGCAAATCGGCGGTCCTTTACCCATTCAGGTCCGGCTTGGTATCATTCATTTATTCTGAAAGGATTCATATGCCGCAAGTCATTATAGAACAGCCGGGGGTAGCGCCCATCACCATCCCGCTCGCAGGAGCCGAGATTCACTTGGGACGCGCCGAGGGCAACACCGTGGTGTTGGTCGCCGACGAGGTCTCGCGCCACCACGCCAAAATGATTCGGCGCGGTGACAAGACGGTGCTCTACGATCTCAATAGCCTCAACGGGACTTATGTGAACCGGCAACGCATCGTCGAACGGGTGCTGTCCCATCTGGATGAAGTGTTCCTCGGCAGCAAGTGCCGCATTGTGTTTCGCGACGACACCAGTTTTGGCGCCAGCCCGGGAACGCCAAAAGAGGAAAACCGCGACAGCTCCGTCTTAATAAAGGGTCTCGACAAAATCCGCGAGGAAATGGATCGCGCCGGACAAAACTTGACCCTGTTCAGCCGCGTCTCGCGAACGCCCGCCCCGGCTAGCGCGGAGCCTACCCCGGTAGTTCCGGCGGAGGAGTTGGCCTCGATGGGCCAAGCCTACCGCCGCTTGTCCGCGCTCTACCAGGCGAGTAAATTGATCGCGTCGAATTTCGACCTCTCCAGGCGCCTGGCTGACGTGCTTGATACGGCCATCGAAGTGATGGACGCCGAGCGCGGGTTCGTGATGCTTCACGATGACCAGACCGGCAACCTCGAAGTCAAAGTCGCCCGCGAAATGGGGCAGGAACTGCACGCCAGCGCGCCGAGCATGGGAATCGCCGGACGCGCGGCTATCGACGGCGAACCGGTATTGATGACCAGCGCGGACAGCGACGCCCGTTTCTCCGGACGGGAAAGCATCATCCGCCAGCGCATTATCTCGGCGATGTGCGTTCCGCTCCGGGCTGAAAGCCGCATCCTCGGTTCAATCTACGTGGATACGCGCAAGCCCGGCGTTACGTTCAGCGAGGAAGACCTCGAGTTGTTCGCCTCACTCGCTTCGCAGTCGGCCCTGGCGATAGACAATGTGCGGTTGTACGAGCAAATGCTCGAAGCCGAAAAGAAGCGGC
>JACRLJ010000165.1:16126-42512 GCA_016215105.1 Candidatus Hydrogenedentota bacterium | reverse complement strand
CTCTTCCGATCTCGGGCTATGCGTGCCGCCAGGGTTATCTCTACGCCGGGGACCCGGGGACGGTTCGTGTGCGCGCGATGGACGACCGGGCGTACTTGACGGTAAAGGGGAAGGCTACGGGCATCTCGCGCGATGAATTCGAGTACGAGATTCCGCTGGCGGACGCGGAAATCATGCTGACGCTTTGCGAGGGGCTGATCATCGAGAAGACGCGCTACCTCGTTCCGCACCAAGGCCACACCTGGGAGGTGGACGTGTTTGATGGGGCCAATGCGGGCCTCATCATCGCGGAATTGGAACTTTCTGACGCCGCCGAGGCATTTGAACTACCGGCGTGGGTTGGGGACGAGGTCTCGCTGGACCGCCGCTATACCAACGCGTACTTGAGTCAACATCCCTACTCGACCTGGTAATGTATGAACGGCGCCAAAGCAGGGGATATGTGGATGAGGATTGTGGAAGAAGGAATCGGCGTCCTTTCCGAGTATGGCGCGATCCCCATCTCGTTCGAAGTGAAAACCAAACTTGATGTCCAAGTCCTTAACGGGGGTCTCGGAGGCGTAATCTTTTCGGAGCAGACGCTGACCATACCGTACGTCAAAGATTACGACGGATTGAACGGCGAAGGGCCAGCGCGTTGGGCGAAGCGGTGGGATATCCGCAATTGGACGGTGCTGTCGGCGTTTGTGGACGATAGACGTGTTGGCGGGTGCGCCATCGCGTTCGATACTAAAGGCGTCACGATGCTGGAAGACCGGAACGACCTTGCGGTGTTGTGGGACTTGCGCGTGCATCCGGACTTCCGCCGTACGGGAATCGGAGAGCGGCTTTTCGGCGCCGCAGCCGCGTGGGCCACAAACCGTGGCTGCCGGTATCTCAAAGTGGAAACTCAGAACAACAATGTTCCGGCGTGCCGCTTCTACGCGAAACAGGGTTGTGTCCTGGGCGCATTGAACCGATTTGCCTATGAGGAATTTCCTGACGAAGTCGAGCTGATATGGTACAAGGAGCTTCGATGAACTGCCTTACCGCCGCGCCTGGAGTCTCATGCGTTCGCATCTGAAACAACTGGGGTCTGACACCGCCATCTATGGCCTGAGCACCATGGCCGGCCGTTTCATCAATTACCTCCTAGTGCCGTTGTACGGGCGCCTCTTCCTGACCTCCGAGAACGGCGTCATCGGTCTCGTCTACGCCGCGTTCGTCTTCCTCAACATCCTCTACACCTACGGCCTTGAATCCAGCTATATGAAATTCGCCAGCGGGGCCGCTCGTGAAAAGGCGCCGGACACCTACAGCACGGTGTTCTGGTGCCTCCTGCTAACCTCCGCCGCGTTTACTTTTCTCATGCTGATGTTCGGGAAACCGGTCGCTCAGCTGATGACATTGGCTCCTGAATACCGTTACGCGATTTGGTATATGGCGGGCATCCTATTCCTGGACACGATGGCGGCGGCGCCCATGGCGGAGTTGAGGCTGGCGCGGCGGGTCGGGACGTTCGCCTGTATCCGCCTGATCAACGTTGGCCTGAACGTTGCGCTCAACGTGGTTCTGATCCTTGGATTTCACTGGCGCGTCGAAGCGGTGTTCTTCAGCAACTTGGTGGCCAGCGTCAGCACAGCAGTCTTGTCTCTCGCGTTCACCCGCGGGTTGTGGGGCGGCCGATTCGACAAGGCCCTTCTGAATAGTATGATGCGATTCGGATTGCCATACGTTCCCACCGGCATTGGCTATGCTGTCACCGAGAGCATATCAAGGTTTTTTCTTGCGCGATTGCCCGAAGCCACGATCCAGCAGTTGTACGGAACGGAATACACCGCGCAGGCGGTGGTCGGAGTGTATTCGAACTGCTGCAAGCTCAGCGTATTCATGCTACTGTTCGTTCAGATGTTTCGATCCGCCTGGCAGCCCTTCTTCCTTCAACTCCAAGACGAACCCGGCGCCCACAAGGTTTTTGCGCGCGCGTTTACCCTATTCTCCGCCATCGGCGCTCTGGTCGTGCTCGGGGTATCGTTCTACGCGCACCCCTTGGCCATGCTCGTGTTCGGAAAACAGTACCCCCAGTACGCGCCGGGCTTGTTCATCGTGCCGATCATTCTGCTCGCGTACCTTGCCCAAGGCTGGTACACGCATTTTACGGCGGGCGTGTTCATTCGCAGCCGGACGCGGGACTTGCCGTGGATCACGCTGATAGGCGCCGTCATCACGTTGGCGGCGAATTTCACGCTGACCCCGCGCTACGGCATGGCCGCAGCGGCGTGGGCGACTTTGGTGAGCTACATCGCAATGGCGGTGGCGTTGGGCATTGTCTCGCAGCGAATCTACCCGGTTCCGTACGAATGGGTGCGGCTGGCGATGTGCGCGGGGATTACGGCGCTGGCGTTTGCCGTTGGCGCTTGGCTGTCCGCTAACGCCTACGCGTCCAAAGCTGCTATTTTGATTGTTGTTGTGTCGGTATTCTTGGCTGTGGGCCTGCTGCCGCGGCTGAGCCGGCGGGCGGGGACATCGGGGTAAGACTATGAAGACCACGGACATTCGCGTGCGCAGCGCGGCGCTGTACTTTCTTCCCGTGACGATGCGTGTACCGTTGAAGTTCGGCGCGGAGACGCTGACGTCCATTACGTGCGCGCGGGTTCGCGTGGTTGTCGAGGACCAAAGCGGCGCGACGGCGGACGGCTGGGGCGAGACCCCGCTCAGCGTGGGATGGGTGTGGCCCAGCGCGCTGCCGTACGACCAACGTCACGAGGCGCTCAAGACTTTCTGCACGTACTTGGCAAAGGCCTGGGCGCACTATTCGGAATCGGGCCACCCCATCGAGATCGGCAACGCCTTCGAAGAAGACATGCTCCGCAGCCAACTGGACACGTTCAACCACGAACGCGCGGGACGGGAGCCGATGCCGTGGCTGGCCGCGCTGGTGTGTTCCAGTCCCTTCGACTTGGCCATGCACGACGCGTACGGCAATCTGCTGCAACGGCCCACCTACGAGACCTATACGGCGGAATTCATGAATCACGATCTCGCGCACTGGTTGCGTCCTGCCGATGGAAGCGAGGTCTCATTCGCGGGGAAGTATCCTTGCGATTATCTCCAACAGCCGGCGCGCGCCGTTCTGCCCGCCTGGCACTTGGTCGGCGGCAAAGACCCCATTGACGCGAGTGAACTGGATGGTTCGGAGCCCCGCGACGGTTATCCCGTGCTGTTGTCCGATTGGATCACGCGGGATGGGCTTACGTGTCTTAAGATTAAGCTCCGTGGCAACGACTCGGAATGGGACTACGCGCGCACGGTCAAAGTTGGTCAAACGGCGGAGGCCCGCCAGGTCCGATGGCTGAGCGTGGACTTCAATTGCACCGTTCACGACCCCGAATACGTTACCGCGATTCTGGACCGACTGATGCTCGAACAACCTGCGATTTACGGAACGATACTGTATGTTGAACAGCCGTTTCCGTACGATTTGGAGAAGCACCAGATTGACGTGCATAGCGTGTCCGCGCGCAAGCCGCTGTTCATGGACGAAAGCGCGCACGATTGGCACATGATAAGGCTTGGCCGCTCCTTGGGCTGGTCCGGGGTCGCCCTGAAGACCTGCAAGACCCAGACCGGCGCGCTGCAGAGTCTGTGCTGGGCCAAGGCCCATGGCATGACGCTGATGGTTCAGGACTTGACCAATCCCATGCTCGCGCAGATTCCGCATGTGCTCCTGGCGGCGCACGCGGGCACGATCATGGGCGTCGAGACGAACAGCATGCAGTTCTATCCCGAGGCGTCAAAGGCTGAGGCCGCCGTTCACGCGGGCCTCTACCAACGCCGCAACGGCGCGCTCGATTTGTCGAGTATTCGCGGCGCCGGGTTTGGTTATCGGATATCCGAAATCAAGCGCGTTCTCCCGGAACCCGTTGTCGTGTGCGAGTAAGCAACGCCGATCTAGCCGGCCGTCCTCGCTGATTACCTGTCATATTGACGTTTGGATCTCGGGCTGCGCGCTCGGGAATACAAAGCACAGCTTTTCAGACAGTCGCATTCCCAAGTACAACTCTTGTCATTACCCATAGGTTTGGCGTAGCAGGTGAAGTATATGGGCACACATGTCTGCAACCGGATCGGTCTTGCGGTGTCGCCATCGCGGCGAGAGTGCGTCAAGACGAATCGCTGAAAGCGATGTATATCACAGCCCGGGGTTGGCCGCCGGAGGCTTTGCGCAGGCGGCCTACCCCGGGTACGCTCGACCTCGGTATACTCTGAAAGCGTTGCATAGAGAATAGGAACCCGGCGCAGTACCTTGCGGAGAACCGTTTAGACATTGGTGTCGAAACGCCGCGCCTTAGGTTTCCCCTTCAGGGAAAACAGCAGGGGGGGTTGTGAACCCAGGGTAAGGCGCCTGCGCAAAGCCTCCGGCGCCTTACCCTGGGTCCCTAATCGTCAACATCTTCAAAAAGTTTCGCATTCTGTCGTAAAGCCCTTGGAATGTCCGTCGTTGTGAAAACGTCATTTTGGTTGCGGCTACGCCGCGATGGGCTGTGTTGTTTTTCGCCTTCAGCGAATAGGACGACAGCGCCGAAGAAGTTTGCCGGACGATCTCCGGAATTACCCTGCTATCAGTCGCAAACTATCGGTAATGACAAGAGTACAACTTGGGAACGAGTCGGGCGAGTCGGTAGCAGCACTGCTGACAAAGAAGTCAATGGAGAAATTCGCGCATTAATCGTATAATGAACGCGAGTATAGAGAAACCTGGGGAAAGGCGCCTTTCGCACGGGCGACGGAGCAGGTCTCATGGAACCCCAAATCAAGACCACCGTGGTAGGCAGCTATCCAGTGCCAAACTGGCTGGTGGCGATGCCGTGCGAGCAGTCGCTGGTCGACGCGATGTCGGTAGTGTTCAAGATCCAGGAGAACGCCGGTATTGACGTGGTCGCGGACGGCGAGTTATACCGGTTCGACGTCAATCACCCCGACACCAACGGGATGATCGAGTACTTCATTCACCCGTTGGGCAACGTGCGCTCACAGGTCTCGATGTCGGACATGAAGGAGTTTCGACTCGATGCCCACATGGCCTATCGCGCGCGGCCGAGCGGGGTGGTCGAAGGTCCCATCAATGAGGGCGTGCTGGCGTTGGTCTGCGATTATCGCCGCGCCAGGGCGTTGACGCGCGCGGCGATGAAGTTTACCGTGACTGGTCCGCACATGCTCAGCAAGTCGGTGCTTGACCATCACTACGGGTCTCGTCCGAAGCTGTGCATGGCGATTGCGGAGATTCTGGCGACGCAGGTGAAGGAGATTGGCGCGGAAGTCGTGCAGATTGACGAGGCCAACATACCCGGCCATCCCGACGAAGCCGATTGGGCGCTTGAAGGGATTAATCACGTTCTCGACGCCATTTCGACGAAGCCGGCCGTGCATCTCTGTTTTGGCAACTACGGCGGACAAACGATCCAGCCGGGTGGATGGGACAAGCTGATTCACTTTCTGAGCGGGCTGCATTGCGACCATGTGTTGCTGGAATTGGCGCACCGCGGAAATTGGGAACTGGAGCACCTCGCGCAGGTAAATCCCAAGATTGGGATTGGCTTGGGCGTGGTGGACATTAAGACGAACGTTATTGAAAGCCCCGAGACCATCGCCCGGAATATCGAAGCGGCGGTCACGGTTTTAGGGGAAGGCCGCGTCACGTACGTAAATCCGGATTGCGGTTTCTGGATGTTGCCGCGGAGCGTGGCCGACCGCAAGATTCGCGCGCTTGTACAGGGACGGGATCTGTACGAGGGACGGACGTAGCCGTCGGCTGCGTCCGAGTAACGCACTGGGAACTCCAACCAACACGAGAAGAGGAAAACGATGTTTACCGATCTAACTATGGCTCCTGCGGACCCCATTCTTGGATTGACCGAGTCGTTCAAGAAGGATGCGAATCCGAGCAAGATAAACCTGGGTGTGGGTGTGTACAAAGATGAAGAAGGGCGCACACCCATTTTTCAAACGGTGAAGAAGGCCGAGGAGATGCTTCTCCAGAAGGAGACCTCCAAGGACTATCTGGGCATCTCCGGCGCCGCCGAATACGGCGCGGGAGTTCAGGAACTCGTGTTCGGCAAGAGCCACGAGATCATCGCGTCGCATCGCGCGGCCACGGCGCACACGCCGGGCGGGACAGCCGCATTGCGCGTTGCGGCGGATTTCATCAAGCGCATGCTTCCGGGCGCGCGAATCTGGACCAGCGACCCGACCTGGGCGAACCATCCCAACGTGTTCAAGGCGGCCGGTCTCGAAGTGCTGACCTATCCCTACTATGATGAGGCCGCGCAAGGCCTGGCTTTTGACAAGATGTTGGCCGCCCTGCGCGTCATTCCGAAAACGGACGTGGTCATGTTTCACGCGTGCTGCCACAATCCCTGCGGCATCGACCCGACGCACGACCAATGGAAACAAATCGCCGAAGTCTCGGCGCAAAGCGGGTTCCTCGTTCTGTTCGACTTTGCGTACCAGGGCTTGGGTGACGGTCTCGAGGCGGACGCGGCAGGTCTGCGCCTGTTCTGCGTACCGGGCTGCGAACTGCTGATTTGCAGTTCGTTCTCGAAGAACTTCGGTCTCTACAACGAACGTGTTGGCGCGCTGACCGTTGTCGGCGCGACCGAAGACGCGGCGGCCAAGGCGTTCAGCCACATCAAGAGCACCATCCGCGCGAACTACTCGAATCCCCCGGCGCACGGCGCGGCTATCGTTTCGACGATCCTCGGTGACCCGGCGTTGCGCGCCGAGTGGAATGCGGAAGTGACCGCCATGCGTGACCGGATCAACGGCATGCGCAAGTTGTTCGTCGATACGCTCAAAGCGAAAGGTGTTGCGCGCGACTTTTCGTTCCTGACCCGCCAGAAGGGCATGTTCTCGTTCTCGGGTCTGACCAAAGCCCAGGTCGAGTCGCTCCGCGCGAAGTACGCGCTATATATCGTGGGCTCGGGACGCATCAATGTGGCCGGCATGACACGGAACAACATGGACGCGCTCTGCACGGCCATCGCGGACGTGCTCAAATAGCGCGCGGGCCGGCGCACAACGCGCATCGCGGATACGAGGACGCAATGAGTAGCATTTTGGGTGATGTGGCGCGCCGGCGCTTGCTGGCGCTGGCGGCGCTGGTATGCCTTGCGGGATGCTGGGGCGAGCCGCCTTCCCCGTCGTACGCCAATCCCTTTGAGGTGCGTCAACGCTACCTGGATCAGGCGTCGAAATTCGCTCAGTCACTGATCAATGGCACCTATCAATCGACGTACAATTTGGCGTCGAGTCAGCTCAAGGCGCGCCAAGGGTTTCAGGAATTCAACCAAACGCACCGCGACGCGGCGGCGCAATATGGGAAACCGGAACGGTTTGAGGTGACGCTCGACGCGACCGACCTCGAGGCGATTAAGAAGGACCCTCTGGGCATACCCGGAGGCGTGCCGGAAGACAAATGCCGCGCCTGGGTCACGATTGTGTTCAAAACGAATCCCGACGCTACTGGCAAGGACAGAGTCCTCTATACGTGCCGCGCGCTGCTCGTGGAAGACAAGGGAAAGGAGCGCGTCGCGTTCTACAAGTACGCTCCTGCCGCTACTCCGTAACGCGGATGCCGGGGAATAGAATCCCGCCGCACGATTGTCCCTTAGGCAGCCGGACGCGCGCCAAGAATCTGGTCAGGTTGTGGTGTACTAGAGGCGCGGCCAGAAAGCCTCCGTATAGCAGGGCTCTGCACAGGCCATCGCCGGTATTGAACAACTTACGAACGCTTTCTGGCCGCGCCGCGTCAAGAAGCCGACTTTCTGGCCGGATTCCTGGCGCAACGGGGCAGAAACTGGCGTCCGGAATTGTTCCAAGGTAGAGGAAACGCTATGCCAACCTGGTTTACGAAAGCTTTCAAGAGTGCGGAGACACGGCCTAAGCCCCGCCCGCAAGTGGACTTGCCGAAGGCGCAGCCCGCGCCGGTCGCCGAGTCTCGGCCCCAGCCGCCTCTACTTCCGTCGGAAGTGAAATCCACTCCCAAATCGCGGCGTGTCATCTACGCTCCGGTGCTGGTTGAGGAAGAGGAGCAGAGTAGTTGGACGCCGGAAATCCGGATCAAGGCGCGTGTGGAGAAAGACCACCGCTCGTGCGTATTCATGGTGGATCGACCGGTATTGCAGGGTCTTTCCGCGTGGTATCCGTCGGCGGCATCCGCGAAGGATTCGCCGTTGGCGGAATACCTGTTTGCGATTCCGGGCGTCGCCAGCGTACTGCTGCACGATTTCACCGTTACCGTGGCGCGCGAGCCCGGATCGGGAACAAGCTGGGAAGATCTGTCCAAAGAGGTGGGCGCGCGCATACGCAATCACCTTCTGGTGGGAGTTCCGGCGGTTGCGCCAGAGTTTCTGGAAAAGATCCCGTCCGAAGATGAACTACGCCAGAAGCTGAGCCGAGTTATTGACCTCGAGATCAATCCCGGTATTGCCGCGCACTCCGGCGTAATCTCGCTTGAACGTGTCGTAGGCAATACGGCCTACATCAAGATGGGCGGCGGATGCCAGGGTTGCGCCGCGTCCACGAGTACATTGCGCGAGGGCGTTCACCGCGCGTTTCGAGACGCCGTGCCCGAGATTGGCGCCATCCTCGATGAGACGGATCATAGCGCCGGGGCCAACCCGTTCTATCGCAGTTTACCGGTAGGAATGGAGGCCGATGCCTAAGCTCGAATCATTCACCGTCCGTCTTCGGACGGGGCAGCGCGCGCCGTCCGCGCCGCCAACGTATGTGATCAACGGTTTCCTTGTGGAGTTCGACAAGACCAGCGGGGCGGCCAAACCTGGCGAGGTGTACGAAGCCACCGGCGAGCCGGGAAGCTTTCCGCATTCGCTGCTGCTGTGCGGCCCGAAAGAAGGCGCGTGGGACATCGACGAGGTCAGCGTGACGTACCACTGCCACGGCGAGGATGCATATACCATTCGGCTTGGCGCGGTTACGCTCGATGACGCATCGGATCTCAACATTTGGTACGAACGGCCCGCGCCGGTCTTCGATGTATAGAGCTTCCGACAAGACTAACGGGCGGTTGGCGCCAACGTAACGCCGCCTTCCAGCCGGCACAGTTCAGTCGTTACGGAGCCGGCAAGATGCCGACGCTACAATCGATGAACGAAGAGTCTGTAAGATTCTCCTATTCCAGAGTTCACCCTGAGGTAAATGATGAGCACTGCTGAACTGTCTGAGCGCGCGTGCGTTCCTTGCCGCGGCGGGGTTCCGCCATTGAGAGGCGCGGAACTGGCCGCGCTTCGCGATGAACTCGATTCCTCGTGGACCGTGGTGGACGAGCATCATCTCGAGAAGGAGTTCCGTTTTTCCGCCTACCGCAACGCGGTGAAGTTTGCGAATGCGGTGGCGGACATTGCCGAGGCCGTGAATCATCACCCCGACATTCTCTTGGTGTGGGGAAAGGTGAAAGTAACCGTCTGGACGCATAAAATAGACGGGTTGACCGAAAGTGACTTCATTTTCGCCGCCAAAGTCGAGCGGGCCAGCCGGGCCGCTGTGGCGTCCGAATCAAAATAGACTGGGAAATCGTATGCCGTGTTCCGATGTAACCGAAGTGATTCACGTGGCCTTGGACGCCGAAGAGCGCCTCACGTCGTATCATTTCGCCAAGCGCACGTGCGGGCAAGCCATCGGCGCCGCATCGCTGTTGATGGACCAGCTCGGCGGGCGTACCGTGGACGAACTCCTGGCGTACGACGCCGAACACTTCCTCGCCGACTACACCATCGAAGACGAGATTGAGGAGTTTCTCAGCCTCAAGCATCTCTTCGCGATCCAATCTGCCCTCGAAGTCCTCACCGGCAAGGAGCCCGGCGGTCCGGAGGACCCCTGCGCCGCCGCCGAAATCTCCTACGAGGACGGCGAACTCACGATAGACGCCGAAATCAATCTCGACCTCGTGACGGAGAAGATAAAGTCCTGCGGCAATTGTAAGGGCTGCGGCAAGACGAAAGAAAAGATCATCTTCGTCTAAGGCCGCGGGCCAGAATAGACGTATCAAGTCGAAATCGGCGGATGGGCCGGCGTGCGCCACGAGTAGTCCGGTTTTTCCAAAACCGGAACGTCCCGAACAACAGCCCCTTCAGTCTTCATGCTCCGGAGAGTTCGCTACACGCGTCCCATCCGGCTCTGGAAAAGCCGGACTACCCGTTAGCCATACCGACCCCGATGACTTGGCGCCAAAATGAATGTATCAAGTCGATATTGGCAACCACAATTGCGCACTACATTCGCAAACTAACTTGGCAAAGTAATTTCGCTCAAAGTCCTAAGTTGCCCCGCCGGGTTCCACTCACGACGACTGCTGCGATTACGGTTGCGGCACGGGGGCTGTTTGGCCCGTCGGCGATGCGCCAGCGCCACGGACGCCGACGAAGAAGCGTCCAATCTGCGTGATTGCGGTGTCCTCCGGAATCTTGGACCTGTCGACGGAAATGTAACAGCCGGTGGGGTCGTCGCCAGCGGTACTTTCGATCAGTTGGAGCGTATCTTCTTGCCGCACTTCGTGCCAGGCCCCGGCATCGATGGGCCGGTCCGCGAAAAATCCAATGGCGCCGCCCAGCGCCGCGTCGCCAAAGAAGTGCAGCGTCTGCGTAGGCGAGGACGCGCCCTTGATGAATCGAGCCAGTTCCTGGGCTTCAGCGCCAGAAATCGGGCCGGTGGCCTGGCCTAAGATCCGGTCGTTTCCGCCCACGAGAATGATCGGCGCAAACATCCATCCGGACGGCGCGAGCCTGTATTTCGGCAGGCCATTCTCGGCATGCAGGAAGAGTGTCGGACACAGCGCCAAGAGAAGAAACAGCGGGACCTTTTTGAGGCGAAGAGGTCTCTCCAGGAAGCGCGCGAGGGGAACCGCCGCGAAGACGCTCCACATCGGAGCGGTGTGCATGAAGAACCGGCCGCCATATTCCGCGAACATGGGTAAGAAGCCGGCGATTTGGCACAAGAGCACTTTGTATCGGGTTTCCGACCAGGGGATAAGGGTTCGCGCCCGAACCACCAACATCGCAAAAACAAGATTGATATCGAGAAGCCACAGCAATTTGAGAACGGGGATGACTGCCGGTGAAAACCAACCGGCCGGGGTGGCGTCGCGCATGGGATGGCCGAACCACGCGCGGTACGTCCATACGTGACTGTACCAGGGCAACGCTAAGATGACGGCCAGCGCCGTTAAGCCCAGAAGGAATCGGAAATACTCGCGGCGCCACACCGAAAAGAAGAACATTCCCAACACGGCCAGAGGTGGGAGTCCCATGTGGGTGTACAGCGCCAGGGCCAACATCACCGCGGAAGCCCACAGCCGTTTCGACAGAAAGAAGACCACAAACAGCGCTATGAACGCGTTGGCGAGAATGCTTGGCAGACCCTGGAACGTGGGCGTGAAGAACGTCGAATCGAACCCGACGATCAGCAGAGCAAGGAAGCCGCGGCGAGCGTCGAACAACCAACGGGCGAGATACCACGTCGTCAGATACGCCGAAGGCGCGAGGATTACGGGCAGCAATCGCGTACCTTCGAGGACGTCTCCGCCATACGGCAGGCTCAACGCCGCAACGAGGATATGTATCAGTGGCGGGTAGAGGTGCGGTCGTCCAAAGGGCGCGAACTCCCACCAATCCCATAACGGTATTGCGCCGCCGCGCAGGATTTCGCGGGCCACCGTCGCATGGTAATACCCATCCGGTATCATAGGGTACAGATTCCTGCGGAAGGCAACAATCGCGACCGTCATGAGGAACACAATGCCAAGACTAACGGCGTCCAGCGGTTCGAGGCGGAACGTGAGCCGGCGTCCCACCCACGACGCCGGCTCGGGCTGTTGCAGCGGCGCCGCGCGCAGGCGCGCGCCCTGGCGTAGATACGGGATCAGGAACAGGGCCAGGAATCCGCAACCGAGTCCCGTCCACGGTGGAAGCGCAAACCATGCGAGCCCAATCAAGCACATGAGCCACGCGGCAATGCGCGCCACCCACCGAAGCCATCGCGCCGCAATTGGCGCTTCGAAAAGCGCAAGGCCTCCGGCGCCGATGAACGCCGTGGCCAGACGGTACCCTGCGTCGCTCCAGTCGGGGCCAGCCAAGGCGCGAAAGAGGCGTCTGAGCAGGTCATTCAGGAGAATGGGCAGACCGAGTGTGCAGAGGGCGATACGCCCGGGTACGGTCTTGACTCTCGAGTAGACAGTACTCATCCGTTTCGCGCCGTGTGTGTCCTTCCATTTACTCGACGAGTGGCTTGGCTCAGCGCTAGACTCGTCCGTGTAGTGCTTTGGACGAAAGCCCCCGGTACAGCTCTCGGGAAGGAACGCCGGGGCCATGGAAACGTAATGACACTATCCGATCGGCGGCGAGCTAGGCAATCAGTGCGCCTCTAGTCCTGAATTCGCGAAAACGTTATCAAGTCCGTGTTGGGCGGTCCAAGCTTCTTCTGCGACGCATACGAGGCCATTTGGCCGCGGTGGTGGGAACCGTGTGTGAACAAGTGAAGCAGTATGTCGCTCAGAGCCGATTCGTATTCGTCACCCGTGAACCGGCGGTACGTCAAGACACGTCTAAGGTCGCTTGAAAGAACATCTGAATACCGGTGGAGGTGTTGATCCGCAAGATCAAGCAGCTCGACTTTGGTTTGAGTCTTGAAGACGTCTTTGTCCGTCGCTTCACCCCGGATTCGCTGGAACCATACCCGTTCCGCCAGATAGACATGAGACACCAGGCGTGTCAGGTAGCCCTCTTCCTGGGCTGTGTCGTACGCGAAATCGAGCCACAACCGGTTCGCCCACGAGGTATACGCTGCAAGCCTTTGCAAGTACTCCATTGCTTACCCTCCTGAAGTTGTTCGTCCGCCACCCTGCCCACCGCTACGGTGGGCGTAGCCTTCGGGTCTGTTTACCCTTGCCGCCATGCGCACGCTTCGGGTACCGATCGTGGGTAGTAGTATTCCGCCCTCGGTATCTAGAATTTGCACTATGTCTCGCCTTGCGTCAACTAAATTACCCTTGTTTGACGTGATCGGCCCCTCGCGCACCCTCGTTTCGCGTGACCACTTCAACGCTCGCTCACGGTAACCCGGCCCCGAATTTCCGCCCAAAAAGCCGACACAGATGTCCCTCCTATATAGGGAGACTTTGCGAAGCGCCCGCGCAACTGACCGGCTGCCACCGTTCGCGCGCAATGTCCGTTTGCACGCCGTCCCGACAGTGTGATAGCCTTGAAAGGTTGTCCGGGGCGTCTGGACCGCGTTTTTTCCCGGCTGGCGGCATGCCGCCGGGGTAATTTCATCGTAATCCTTTGGAGGTAGTTGCGCCGTGTCGCATTTCTTGCGCAAGAACAAGAAGTGGATTATGTGGGGTTTGGCCATAGTCATTATTCCTACATTTGTGTTTTGGGGTGGATACCGCGGTTCCGGAAACGGGAGTGGATCCGGGGCGCATAACGCCGATACCGTTATCGCCAGCGTCGGCGGCATACCCATTACGGTGCAACAGTACCGCAACGCCCTTGATGAGCAAATCAAGCAGATGCGCCGCGGTGACGCCGAAATTGGCTACAAGGAGCTTGCCGCGACGGGCGCCGCCGACCGAGTGCTCGAAAACCTCATCACCGGCATACTGTTTAGTCAGACGGTGTCGCAGCAGCCCATCGAACTTGACCGTCATTTCCTCGAAGAACAGCTTAGGAAAGACGAGTCGTTCAAGGACGACAAAGGCAAATTCGACGTCGCCAAATGGAATCAGTGGATTGACGAGGCCAAGACTCAGGGTATCGACTGGAACATTCAGTACGCCCAAATCGCCGATACGCTTCAGCGCCAACTGTTCATGAAGCAGGTTACCGCCTCGGCCCGCATCCTGGATGCGGACGTCAAGAAGCAGTTCGAGGAAGACAACACCAAGCTCAAAGTGAAGTACATCAACGTCGATCCCAAAGTCGAGGCGACCGACGATCAAGTCAAGGCCCACTACGAGGCCAACAAGTCCAAGTACGATATTCCCGAGCAGCGGATCGCCACTTTTGCCGCGATTCCGCTGACTCCGCCGCGGCCGGCCATCGTGAACGAACTTGTCGAGCGCGCCAGGAAAGGCGAGGACTTTGCGGAACTTGCCAAGAAGTATTCCGAAGGCCCCAACAAGGATTCCGGCGGAGACCTCGATTGGGTTTCGCAAACCCTCACCGAACCGCCGTACCGCGAGCCGCTCTTCAAACTCGGCGTCAATGAAATCAGCGACGCCATCGAGGGACCGGGTGGATACTACATCTATAAAGTCGAACAGGAACGCACGAACGAGCAGACCAATCTGCGCGACGTGAAGGCGCGCGAAATTCAACTCCACCCAAAACTGGACGACGCCGAGCAGACGAAGCGCACTCAGCAGGCCGAGCAGTTCGCCGCCAAGGCGCGCGAGACCAAGGATCTTAGCGTTGCGGCCGCCGCGGCCAATCTCGAGCCGAAGACCTCCGGTAAGTTCTCCACCGAGACTCTGACGATTGAAAATGTTCCCGCCGAGGACGCGCGGAGCTTCCGCACTGCTTTGGCCAAGCTTGGCAAAGGCGAGATCTCCGAGGTCGTTCGCGCCCCGCGCAATCTATACGTTGCTACGATCACGGAGATCATCCCGGCCGTTCCGCAGCCGTTAGAGGCGGTCCGTGAGAAAGTCGTGGCCGACACGAATTCCGAAATCCAACGTTCGCCGGAGCACGCCGAAAAGGTCGCCAAACTGGCCCAGGATATCCAGGCCAAGGCGCATTCGTTGCAGGATATCCAGACGATGTTCCCCGACCTCAAGGCGGAGATCAACGAAACGAAAGAATTCAGCACGAGGGAATTCGATTACTCGAGCGGGCTGTTCTGGAATCCGCGCGAGATCTATCAGGCGGTTGGCAAAGGCCAACCCGGCGCCTTCGCCGGCCCCATCCGCGATATGATCGGCCGCATCTACTTCGTCGAGTTGTCCGGAAAGACCCCGCCCGATGAGACTGCCTGGAAAGAGCAGTATCCGAAGGACGAGAAGGACATCCGTAAGGGCCTGCTCATGGCGAAGGAAAATCAACGGCTGGACGACTACCTCAAGGATCTCCGCGAGTCCGCCGCCGCCAAGACGCCCATCCAGTCCAATATGCAAGTCATCAGTGATGTTCTCGGGCTGAACAAGGAAGAAGCCGACGCCACGACGACCGAAGAAGCCACCGCGGAAAAACCCGCGGCGGAAGCTACGACCCCGGAAGTCACGCTTCCCGCGGCCACGGGCAGCGCGCCGGCGCCGGCCGCCGAGAGTAAGCCGGCCGATCCTGCGCCGGCGTCAACGCCGGCAAATCCCGCCCCGGAGGCGCCTAAAGCGCAGTAAGGGATTTGGCCGGCCGGGGCGCGGCCTGCGTTCGTCGAACTCAGGCGTACATGTGCAGCGGCGCCGTTGTCAGGAGAATTACTTCTCGCGAATTGGACGGGGACGCGAGTTGTTGGGAGTTACCGGCCCCGCTGTCTTTTGATCTGCGCATAGGCGTCGTTGAGGGCGCGCATCGTGTCTTCGTCGCCGCCTTTGTCGGGATGGTGTATCTTGGCCTTTGTGCGGTAGGCGCGCTCGATCTCTTCCCACGGCGCCGAGGGTGAAACACCGAGCATTTTGTAGCCCAGTTCGATCATCGCGCCGTTTGCGGGCTGTTGTTCCGGAATGGCGGCTCCGCGCAATTCTCGAAGCCCCCGAATGATGCGCGGCCACACTCCCGCCGCGTTCAACACGAAGATAACCACTACCAACAACATAAACTCGCTGAAGCCAAGTCCGAACATGGCGCTAAAACGCTCGCTTTATCTGGTTCCGTAACGTCCGCATTACTTCCGCCGGGATTTCTTGCTGTCGAACTTGAAAATATTATCCACGGCCTCGCCGATCTTGTCGTCCGGCTCGCTCTTGGGCCGGGCGGCTCGCTCTCGTTTGGCCTGCCATGCGCGGAGCACCGGTACGTATTTCATGTACGCGGCGCCGACGGCCATGCCGCCGAAGTGGGTCGCCACCGAGGTGGTGGTCCCGGATAGCGCCGAGACAATGTTCATGGCGACTACGATCGCGACCATCGCGCGGGCGTTGATCGGAAACGGGAACGGGAAAAAGAAGAATTGCCGCTCGGGATTGGTCATGGCGTACGCCACTAAGACGCCCATGACAGCGCCGCTCGCGCCAACGACAGTATTGGTTTGAAGAGTCATTATCGGCGCGAAGTTGATCAAGACGCCGGCGGCGCCGCAGATAACGTAGAACCAGCAAAACTGGCGCGAGCCGAGTATTCGTTCGACATCGGGCCCGAAGAAGTACAACCACAGCATGTTGCCCGCCAAGTGCATCAAGCCGCCGTGCAGAAACATATACGTGAACGGTTGCCACAGATAACCGCGCGCCACTTCAGACGCCTGGAAATGAAGGCCGAGCCACTCGGCCACGGCCGCCCCCGGTATTCCGAGGCGCGGTCCCCCGAAGGGAATGTCGATCACCAGTTGAGCCGCGAACGTGATGACGTTCGCAAGGATTAGGGTCTGCACCGCCCATGTGATGCGGCTGTCCCCTGGGGACGAGGACCACTCATACTGGCGATAAGAGGTATTGCTCATGATTCCATGCCATTCATTCTTCCATGCGCGATCCGTGCTCGAATCACAGGAACTGTGCGCAGAGGAGTTATCTCAGAAACCGGACGGTCACAGTCTACAGCCGAGACGCTATTGCGGCTATTCTAGCCTATTTCGATGGCAATTGCGCGGTTCTGCGAAACGCGCGGCAGGTCAGGGGGCTTGCCTTCATTTGCCTTCCGCGTTGACGAGCGGGTAGCGCTGTACCGTTTGCATACGCGACGGTGGAAGGAATATGCAGCGTACCCGGCCCACGATAGTGTCAATGGGCAGCGTCTGTTGTTTCCAGTTGCTGTTCTTATCCCAGCGGCTGCTGTCCTCGCTGACATTCCGGTTGTCCCCGAGGATAAAGACCTCGCCCTCGGGCACCTTTACGCTGTTGGGCATGGAGTATTGCATGGGCTCCAAGACGTAAGGTTCCGAGGCAAATTGCCCATTCAGAATCAGCGCGTTTGAATCGATTGAGACGGTGTCGCCGCCGACCGCCACAATGCGTTTCACAATGTAGGATTTCGGGTCTTCCGGATCGATCAGCACGACGACATCGCCGCGGGAATAGGTCTTTTCCGTACACGTCAACAGGTAGTCGTTGGGAAGCAGCGTCGGCTCCATGGATCGCGAAGGGACCAGGAATGAACGCATTCCTCGTCCCGCAAAGAGATAGATCAGGATCGAGAAGACGATGATAATGATGATATATGCGATCTGGCGCGGCCGCGAAAGGCCCGCCTCGGAATTCCTGGTCAATACAAACGCCATGGGTGTCCTGCCGCTCTCATTTCTTCTTATTGGGTTTCGCCGGGGGCTCTTGCACCGCGGTAAAGTCATTTACTTCCGCCAATAGTCTCTTTACGACATCGCTTTCGGGCTGGAGTTTCCGCGCTTCCAGGAGGCACTCCAACGCTTTGTCCTTGTTCAGGTCGCGTTTCCACGCCCGCGCCTCGTTTAGCCACGTGAAAAAGATCTGGTCCCGCTCGATAGCGGCCGCGCGGGCCTTCTGCCATGCTCCGGCGGCTTCCCGCCAGTTTGCCTTCACGTCAAATTCTTCCGCGGCGAAGAAATTCACGGCGTAATCTTCAACGAGTTCATAGCTGTTGGGCGAGAGTTCCGCGGCGCGCTTCGAGAGTTTCATCGCCTCATGGTAGACCTTCTCCACCGGCCATTTCTTGATTTCCGCGGCCTGCTGACGGTAGATGAGATAGTTCTGCGCGACATTGTAAAGGAAATCGGGGTTATCCGGATCGAGTTTCAGCGCTTCGTCAAAATACCGGAAGCCGTCCACGTATTCCCCGTAATGGCAGTAATGGATGCCCAAGTTGTTCAAAGGCTCGGGCAGCTTCGAATCAAACACGTTTGCCATCTTCCACGACTCGATCGCCTTAGGAATATCTTTGCGATAGTCATAGAGGATTTCGCCGTAGTAATTGAGTACGCGCGCGTTGTTCGGGTAGCGTTTCAAGAGTTGTTCGTACATCGTCTGGATCTGGGCATACCGTTGTTCGGCCTGACGATGCTTATCTTTGGCGAGCGCCGGCTCATTCGCGCGGTCATGGTAGTCCGCCAGCCGTCTGTCCCAATCGGCGAGCGCTTTCTGCTGTAGATCGAAGCGCCGCACCGTTTGCACCAGTTCCGCTTCCTTGGACGTGAGCGACTCAAGATTGGGCACATCCATTTTCGGGACTGTTGCATCGTCCGGCGCGGGCGCGGCCCACATGAATGCGAGTACGATTAGCGCGTTTGTCACTTCCCGCCTCCTTCTGCTTCCTTGGTCAATGTCCTCTGCGCGCGAAGCATAGATATCGTTGACAAAGAAGTCACACCATAGACCATAGCGCTTCGGATCAGCCTTTTCTCACTGTGTCGCTGCCGATCATCGTAGCAGATTCGGGCGGCCGGGCCAACACACGACGCGTGGCGGCGATTGGCACGCAAGGAACCGCGCTTCCGCGCAACACCGCATGCCCAAGAACTTCGGTCTGAAAGGCCAAGCCACGGAGGCGCCGTCAGCGTGGGGGTGGAACAGGGCTACGGGCGCCACCAGACGTGCGCCGGCACATCGCGCAGCGTGCGAAATCCCAATCGGCTGTACAATCGGCGGGCCGGGCTGTCGCTGGTTACGCCCAACGCCACCTGGGCGCATCCCGCCGCCTCGAGCGCCTGACTGAGTTCCGAAACCAGCCGGCCGCCTATTCCCCGGTCTTGATATTCGGGCCGCACCGCGACTTGCAAGATGAACCCGATCCGTGGGGCCACTTCGCACCCGACAATAACCCCTTCCGTGACGCCGTTCTGGCGCATGCGCCGGCGGTACTCAGGACGCGATGGGCCGTAGCTGCTCTCGGAAACGGCCTGCACGAAGGCCAACGCGTTTTCGAAATCTCTCACCTCGATGTGCAACCGCCGGCCCGGGTGTCCGTCGTAGGCCGCGACGATTACTTCGGCGGCGTCGCCCCAATCGTCTTGGCTGAATTCCACCGATGCCGGCGGCGCCTCGCGCGTCAATTGCGGATTAGGGAGGGTGGCGATCATCAATTCCCGCTGGATGGTCTCGAATCCCAGCGACTCGTATACCTCGCGATCGTCGAGCGAGGCAAATTGAACGTACTCCGCGAGTATGGCATCGACTCCACCAGCGCGATGAATCCGAACGGCCTCCGCCACCAGGCGCTGTTCGATTCCGCGACCCAGGGCATCTTCGAGCACGTGTAGAAATGAGAACTGCGTCACCATGCCGCGTTGAATGGTCACGAGCAACGCCAGCGCGCGCTTTCCTTCGTAGCAGCCCAACATATCCACGGATGGATGCTGGATTGCGCCGCGAAATTGCGCTTCCGCGGCGCCACGGTAGTGCGCGGCGGCCTCGGGACCATACATGGTCTCCATGGCGTCCGCGACCTCGTTCGCGAAGTCCGGAAAGTTCGGAGGCAGTTCGTCCAAGTGTTGGAGTTGTGACAAAGTTTATCCTGCGCTGAAACGGCGGCGTGAAAGAAGGAAACTCGCTCGCGGTCTCAGGTTCTGCCGGACTTCGTACTGAAAGACCGCCGGCTGTTTCAATGGAATTTCGAAGATCAGCCTATCACACAGAAGCCAACGAAGCGGACCAACGCTCGTATTCCCGCTTCACGTCTTCCTCATCGACAAAGGGCTTGTAGACCAACCGCGCGCGGTACCCGTAGCGTTTGCCCGGTTCCGGGTCGCGAAGGACGTACTGCCAGTCCCAGGCCGGACTGTGGGGATTGGGTTTTCGGGCGGCGTTCGTAATGAAATTCCACACGGCAAAGCGGATCGGCTCGCGTTGGTCGAACATCATGATATAGACCATTGTATCCCCGGATGTGGTTTCATCGCCGTCGCCATCCACCAGGCCGTAGTAGAACGGAAGCAGGAAGTGTTTCTTGGGATGCTCGATGATGTTCAGCGTTTCCGAGCCTTCCTCGAAGGGTAGCGGCGCCACGCCGGCATACGAGACGGTTCCGGTCTCGAAGCCCGTCTCCAGGTCATCGCCGAACGTAATCCACCCTTCCCTACCGTCTTCTACACCGTAGAAATGGATGCGGCGTTCACGAGTATGGTTCATGTAGCTGGCCCACATCGCCGCCAAGTACCCCAGGTGTTTGATGGGCCGGGTCAGGGTGGCGGTGAACTGCATGTCGACCGCGGATTCGCCCGCGAAGGTGTATTGCATTTCCGCTTCGACGCCCCACGCGGACTTTTCCGCCGGGAAATCGAGGCGCACGGACGTGGCGGAATGCTGCGTGAGTATCGACGGGTCTTTTCGCGGGGTGAACTTCGAAATGGCCTTGTCTTCGGCGCGGCCATTGAACAAGTGTTCGAAGTTCAATCCGACGCGTTCATTGTGAAAGAGATTCTGGCCGGGAAACTTGGCGCAGACAAGCGGATTGAATCCCGCGCCTTCACGCCCTTCGTTGGCCTCGTTGTCCAGCAAGCGTCCGGTGAAATCGCCGCCGCGCATATCGAGCGCGTGCTGGGCCTGATCGACGAGCCGAATACGCCGATTGGCTTGGCTGATTGCCTCGAGCATGTACTTGCGCGGGTTGGACGGCGTGATGTTGATGAAGGATTCCTGTTGCGGCAGATCGTATACCCACAGGGCGGCAAGCGTAACTCTAGTTTTTTCAATGGCGGCAAGAATCTCGAAGAACTCCTTCCTGGCCAAATCCGGCCCGCCGCTCTTCTCATCATAGGGCGCGCCGAATTCTCCCACGAAGAGTGGCTTACCGATCTTCGCGCAGGTGTCCATGCAGACCGTGAGCGTTTGCTCGTAGGGCGTGTCCTTTTGGCTAAAGCGTTCCTTTCGATCCATGGGATAGAGATGAACGCACGCCAGATTGAGCGGGTCCGGCGTGATGTCCGTAAGGTTCTTGGCCAACTGCTCGGGCGAATCGGAAATCCACTTGCGTTCCGAACGAAGGTGCTCCGCGGCGGGACGCGAGAGACTGGCTCCGGAGGTGATGGGCCGCGCCGAGTCGTACTGGCGGACCGCTTTTGCGAATTCGCGATACGCGTTCACGACATCGTCGTGAGTCACGTCATCGCCCGCGCTGCGTGACGTGGGCGTTCCGAGGTCCGGTACGATGGGTGGCCGGTGGTCCGCGGCGTTGGGCAGGTCGGCGTCGAGACTAAGTTCGTTGCCGTGTTCCCATGCCCAAATGGCGGGGGAGTCATTGTAGCGGGTGACGACCTCTTGCACGTATTGCCGCATGAACGCGTTGGTCTTGCTCGAGGGGTTTCCCCATTGACCACGCGGCTCACCCACGAGATCCGGCACGGTGGACGAGCACCAGAACAGGCTGGGGATCAGGCCAACCTTGTATTCTTCCGCAGCCTTGACAACGCTGTCCAGCAGCCGGAAATAGGTCTCCTTGTCCGATTTGTAGAGGGCGTAGTCCTTGGGCCAGAACCCGCAGGCCATGAAACGAACGAACGGAATTCCCCGCTTCGACAGGTCGGCGAATCCATCCCGGGTTGTGGTGTCCTTCGGATTCTCGAGCAACCGCGAAAATGCGCTAAAGAA
The DNA here is from genome assembly GCA_016215105.1 of Candidatus Hydrogenedentota bacterium. Taxonomy (GTDB): domain Bacteria; phylum Hydrogenedentota; class Hydrogenedentia; order Hydrogenedentales; family SLHB01; genus JACRLJ01. Next base: position 20,815 of record JACRLJ010000165.1, on the reverse strand, counting down.
ATTGATGCCGATCCCGCGATACGCCGCGCCGTCTCTGAGCACGGCACCGTGATCGCCCACGGTGATGACCGGCTTTACCGGCGCGGGCGCGGCCACGGCTTCACTTGCCCACGCCCAGGCGCACGAGCAAGTCAGCGCGCAGATCGCGATTTGTGAGACCGCCCGGCGCGCTCGTTTGATCGCATCCGACATTGATCGTCACCCATCCCCGCGGTTGCGCGGCCTTCCGGCGGCGCTCCGGCGTACGCCCAAGAACACCGAGACTATTTCTCGACGATGTACCCATGATACAGGCCCATGTAGTACGGCAACAGGTACACCGCGCCATCGGCAAGGCCATTACCGCTTCCGCCGTAATCGAGGTCCCATGGATCGGTGTTCCAGTGGTTAAAGAACGTTTCATCCACGGGAAGCGTCTTTCCGTTAACCCGGTAACCCTTCACGGGTATCTTTAGCGAGCCGTCGGCGGCCTCCTTGACTTGATCGACTTCGGCGGTCCAGTGCGGCAGCGGCACAAGGTCCAGCCGGTGGCTGTTCTTGTGCGCCCAGTTGAACCGGTCGAGCGGGAATCGTTCCAGCGTTTCCACGGCGTCGGTCAACCACGAACCGTAGGGCGCCACGGGCCATTCGCCGAACGCGTTCTTGAAGGTCTTTCCGCTGCACACCGCCGCGTACGTGAAGTTGAAGAACGGGTTCAGTTCGGGCATTTCCAAGCGCCAGTAATTCCAGAACGAATAGCGGTACAGGTTCGCGAGTTCCGGATCCTTCTCGTATTGAAGCAGGTTGTAATACCCCATAAACGCCATCTCGTCGTCCGACTGATTGCCCGAGCCGGCGCCGCGGTGCGGTTTGGCGAAGTAGATGTTACCGGCGTAGGCGTGGTCTTTGTTGAGCTTGTTGATTGCGTCCCGGTATTTTGCGTCCCCGGTCATGTGTTCCGCCGTCACGAGGTAGGACATGATGCTGAGCGAGTTCAGGCCGCGGCCCGGGATGAAGTTCGTGTCCTGATTGAGATATTCGGGACCGTAGATGGCCCAGCGGGTCGGTTTGCCGTCCCAGTCAATGTAGTTGAATCCGTGGCGCAGCAGGTGATCGGTGATGCCAGTGACGACTTTTCGCGCGCGATCTTTTTCCTCTGGCGTATCGGCCACGAGATCGTAGTAAAGCGCGTAGAAGAAGTAGTGCCCGTCGAGTTCATCGGAGCTGGTGTCGCTTTTCCAATACCATTGGCCATCGGCGCTCTTGGGCCAGCGCGGGTCCATCACCTTCCAATAGTGGTCGCCGGTTTCGCGCTCCTTGCGGTCCTTTTCCGGTGTGTAATGCGTTGTATTGGGGTTGGGACCGCTGGCGGGGAGAATGGTTCGCGCGGAGAACCCTGGCTCGGCGGGAGGCGTGCCGCCTTGAGTGACAACGCCGAGGAATCGCAGCGCCTCGAACGCGTCTTTCGCACGCTTCTTGGATTCGGGGGACTTCGTGGCCGCGTAGGCGAAGCATTCGCCCGCGCCGTACATCGCGGTCCACAGTCCGTCGTTATCACTGTCGTGATTGGTGTGCTCGCTCTTGTCACCGGGATTCTTGACGCTGCATTCGAGGACGTAACCATACGGCGTGCGGCGGTTGTACTTGTCGATCTCGTCTTCGTAGAACTTGGCCTTCTCCGCCAGTGTCATCGTGCGCCGCTCGATAAGGCCCACACCTTTTTTCGTCGCGAACCATGCGTCGCCTTTGGCGGTGACGGCGATGGCGCGCACTTCGTCATTCGGCAGCCAGCGCAGTCCCTGGCGGTATTCCCAACTCTTCCCGTCGAACCGGATCGCGCCGAGCTTGGTTCCGAACCACACAACCTCGGGGCGCTCACCAGCGGCGACACAGGTGAAGTCGTTGTAGGGAAGTCCGTCCTGGCCGGTGTACAGGCTCCAGGCTTTGCCGTCGAAGTGGCCGACGCCTTGGAGGCTGGCAAACCATACGCCTTTGCCTTGCTTGTCGTACGCGGCGGCGCGCAAGTCGTCGAGCCCCCACGTGCGCGGGGCAGCGTTCAACATTAACTCAGGGTTTCCCTTTGCCTGAATAACGCCATTCGAGAGCGCGAGGATAGCAGCCTTGTCTGGTCCCGGCTTGGCCGCGGGGACAGGACCGCCCGCAGGCGTCCACTTGCCACCCGAAAACTTCGCGGCGCCCTTCGGCGTTACGGCGATCACCGAACCGTCGTCCGCGGCGATGACGGACGTGACGTCATCGTCCGGCAATCCGTCGGCGGCGCGATAGAAATGCGCTACTTCCTGTTCAAAGGAGGTAACCTTGATGCTTTTCGCTGGGTTGGGGGTCTCGGGTTTGGCTGGCTCCGCTCCATAGCTCGCAAGCGACGCGGTGGTGAACATGGTGAGTAGAACAACGAGGTAACGGGGCATGGGGCTCACTCTCCTTTGTGTGGAAGGGAACGGCGTCTCCGCGAGTCTCCCATTCGCGGAAACGCCGTACAGTATGCGGAAACGCTTACTTCTTTGCGAGTTCGACGATCTTCATTTCCTTGGCGAGTTTGGCGCCTTCGGATTTCTCGACGATCTTGCAGGTCGAGAGGTCTTCGTCAACTTCGGTAATTTCGATGGTGGCGACCTTCGTGGGTTTGCCGGCCAGCTTCTTGCCGCCGACCTCGATGGGCTCGCCGTCCTTGAGCACGGCGAATTGAGCGCCCGGCTTGAGGCCATACTTGGACCCCAGGTTAATCAAGACCGTGTCGCCTTCAACTTTAGCAACGAGGCCCTGGAGTTTGCGATCTCCGGCAATCTTCTGAGTCAGCCCGTCGACCACCTTTGTCACGAACTTACCGAGGTCGTCGGCGCCTTTGAGGTTCTCGGTGAGATTTGCGCTGATTTGTGTCGTCTCGGTGTCCACCATACGCAAGTACATGAGCGTATCCGGACCGGCCTGCGAGTAATCGACAAAGCCGAGATACTTTGCGGCGAGAACCTTGCCCAGTTTCAATTGCGTATCCGGATTCGCCACTTCCGACGAGCCCAAGTTCAGTTCCTGCAGAAGCTTGTCGAGCATCTCGCGTTCGACGACCTGCGCCTTGCCCGAGGCCTGGAGTTTCGACTCAATTTCGCGGCGCAGGGCCACGTCGGTCCCGGCCCGCTCGAAGAACACCGGCGACTTATTGTCCGAGGGCAGGAACGCCACAACCAGCGGTCGCGTAGTCCATTCGTCGGCCGGCTTGTCCTTGCCCGCGGCTTTCAGCTCCTGATAGCGCTTCTCCAAGTCCTTGATCTGCTGGCGAATCAACTCGCCGCGCTTGGTGTCGTTCGCCTTCTTCATTTCGTCCTGGACCTGGCTCAGCATCATGGTCACCAGCGAATCCGGCGCGACGCCCGATTTCTCGACCCTCTCCAAGGTCTCCGCGGCCTTCTTCAAATCGCCCTTCTGGCGATGCGCTGCGCCCTCGTTGCTCAGGGCCGTGATGCTATAGGGATTCAGGTTGAGCGCTTTTTCGTACGTCACGATGGACTCGTCTGTCTTGCCTTTTTCCTGCTGCACGCGGCCCTGGCCGACGATGGTTTCCGACTTTTGGAAATCCATCGCAGGTTTGGACGCGGCCCCTTCGAGGACCTTGGCCGCTTCATCAAGCTTGCCGGTGCGCATCAGGGCCTTGGCCTTCACCGTGTCCGCGTAGCCATTGTTCGGACCAGCTTCGTTGGCGATGGTGATGGCCTTCTCGGTATCGCCCTTCTGTAACGCCAGCGCGGCCAGGCCGTCTTTGGAGTCGATTTGCTTGAACTCCTTCTCCGCGTCGTCGAGTTTGCCCTCGAGCACCAACGCGGTTCCCTTGACCGTGCCCGCTTCCTTCTTGTCTTCACCAGCCTTCGCGCCCTCATCCGCAATGGCCTTCGCCTCGGTGGACTTGCCTTGCATCAGGTACGTTTCGGCGACTTTGGTGAGCAAGCGCGCCGAAGTCTCTCCACCGCCCTGAATGACGCTGACGATCGTCTTGTCATTTTTCAATATGAATGTTACGGGCAAGGTGCTGATCGGCCCGTAAAGGCCATCCGCGTCCACTTGGCCACTCGGCAAAATGTAGTACTCGATATGAAGTTTGTCGGCGAATATCTTTAGTGCAGCCTCCTGCTCCTTATATCCAAACGCGATGATCTTTAGGTTCTTGCGTCCGTACATCTTGTCAACCGCTGCCAGGCGGATTGCAAATTCATCACTCCCTTTGGTGGAAAAGAAGAAGAGAACGACCATGTCGGGACTTCCCTTCATGATCTGGTCGAGATCAACATCCTGCCCGCGAATATCTTTTGCCTTGAATGATTTCGCAGTATCGCCTTGTGCTGGCATGGCTTCCGCGCCGACCATGTTCAGAACCACGGCAAACACCAAACTTAGACCGAGAATTACCCGATTACGATTCATGGCGATACCCTCTATTCGCTTGCGTAAACAAGAGTTTGGTTGCGCTAAACCGCAACGCCTAACACGAGCGCAGTCAGCCCAGTATAGCACCTTTCGTCATTCATCCGTTGATGGTGTTTCCTGAACTTTCCGTCACTTCTTCTCCTCTTCGAGCAACACAATTCTTAAGGTAGCCGTGTCGTTTGCCTTCGTAGCCGCTAAGTGTCCGGTTTGGCGGGAATACCCGGCCCTCGTAGCCTCGAAGTCAATCTCCTTCCATCCGGAGTCAAGCTCAACACG
>JACRLJ010000165.1:0-16103 GCA_016215105.1 Candidatus Hydrogenedentota bacterium | reverse complement strand
CCTCCGTCGGAAATTTCAACTTGTTTGGGTTCTCCATTAGAGCGCGAAAACAATACAGTTCCACTTCCTAGTTTCGCGTGATAGTCTGTAAGCGGCCTGTCCTTTAATCTGTCAGCCCCAACGGCTCCAATGTCATCCAGGCTCGCGGTGGCTTCTTGGAGTATGAGAGTTACATTGGCATCGGAAAAAAAGCTGCGGTCCATCATCGCATAGGTCGCCACTGCGATAGCGGCTACCGCGAGTACACCCGCGCCTGCCAGCGCCAGAGCCCTCCGTCGCGACGGTTTTTCCGAGACGGACTCATTTGAGGGACTCGCTTTACGAATTGACGGAGCCCCAACGGCAGGCGCGTTCTGTTTCACCCCCGCCGTCAACGTCTCCCCCGGTCCCCCGGTTCCCAGCACCGTTTCGGCGACACCGCCACTGGCCACAATCGTCTCCGCCACGGGCTGTCGCGGGGCGATGGCGCCGACCAGAGTAACCGCCGGGTCCGGCGCTTCCTTAAGGCTTTCGCGCAACGCGGCGGCCATCGTGCTGCCGTTCTGGTAGCGCTGGTTGGGGTCTTTATTGAGCGCCTTCATGATGACTTTGCTCAGGCACTCGTTTGCGGCAAAATTGAGTTCGTGCGGCGCGACCGGGGTGGTCTTGATGACGTTGTGCATGACAGCGCTGAGCGCCTCACCGGCGAAGGGTTTCTCGCCGGTGATCAATTCGTAGAGGATGATGCCGACGGAGAAGAGGTCAGACCGGGCGTCCACTTTGTGGCCCATGAACTGCTCGGGGCTCATGTAGTGCGGCGTGCCGATCATCGCGCCTTCTTGCGTGAGATTGGAGTCGCTGACCCGCGCTATACCAAAATCGGCCACTTTAATCTGGCCGTTGTTGAGCATGATAATGTTCGATGGTTTCACATCACGATGGACCGGTGGCGTCGACCTCGACGGCGTCCTTCACGTCGAATCGGCGCTTCTCGTGGAAGAGTTTGAACAGGTCCGGGCCATCGAGGAATTCCATCGCGATGTATGCGAGGCCTTCCTCCTCTTCGCCCGCGTCGTAGATGGTGATGATGTTCGGGTGGTTCAACGCGCCGGCGGCCCTTGCCTCGCGCAGGAACCGCTCCATCATCTCGTCGCCGCGCCCGCTCGATACCATGACATCGCGCCGGGCGGTCTTGATCGCGACGCGCCGCCCGATGTTCGGGTCGAGCCCTTCGTAAACAACGCCCATCGCGCCATGGCCAAGCTCACGGACGATCTGGTAGCGGCCGAGCGATTTCGGCGCTTCATTTTCCGTCACGGTTTGTCCAACTTTCCGTTTGTCTTCAGTTGCGTGATCCACGCCCGCACGTGTTCCGCGTCGGGCGCGTTTGGCTTTGCTTTCAGGTAGCCCTCGAAGTTCTGTGCGGCGTCCGCGGGCCGATTCAACGCCACATAGGCTAACCCCAGATTGTACCGGGCCGGGGCATAGTCCGCGTTCATACTCAGCGCCTTCAGAAAGGACGCCTCGGCGCGATCGTACTTCCCGCTTTGCCGGTAGGCTTCGCCCAGATCATTGTGGACGCTGGGGTCGCCGGGCGCAAGCTGAACGGCGCGCTGAAAGCACGCTTCGACATCGTCCATGCGCTTGGCCTTCAGCAGCACGCGCCCCAAATTCCGTTGCACGGCGACAGCGTCGGGCCGGATAAGTTCCGCTTTACGGTATGCCGCGATTGCCTTGTCCGCTTGCCCTTCGGCGCCGTAGGTCACTCCCAAATTGAACCACGCCTCGAAAAACTGGGGGTCGCTCTCGAGGGCCGCGAGGTATAAGCGTTCCTTGTCTTGGGGCGTCTTGGACTCGACGCCTTGGTTGTACGCGCGCATCGCCGCGAGGCGCGTTCCCGATGCGTCCGTCGCCGGAATGGCCTTTATCTCTTCGCCCGACCCCGGTGAGGTGTTCGATACGGCGATTCCATGCTTGGCCAGCAAGGGATACGCCCGGTTGATCGGACAGATCAACGTCGCGGGCAAGCCCTCGATATCAATTCGCCCGAACACCACCCCGACCAGCGCGCCCGATTCGTCAAAGACGGGGCCTCCGCTGGAGCCCTGACTGAACGGCAGGTCGGATTGGAGGAAAGGCCGATTCTGATAAGTCCGCCGTTCGTTGGTGACCATGCCCCGCGCGGCGGTGAATTCGAGGTTCTCGGGCGTGGTAATGGCTACGAGCGCCGAACCCCCTCTGAGATGAGCTGCGTCGCCGATGACCGAGGCGGCGGGTAACGGGTCGGCCGACTTGAGCAGGGCCAGGTCGAGGTCGGGGGATGTCTCCACTACGGTCAGGATATGTTCGGACTTGTCGTCCAACCGGCCGATGTAGCGTTTAACCCCGTTGGTCTGGACTTGGTGCGCCGTGGCGAGAATCCAACCCGCTTTGTCCACCACGCATCCGCTGGCCTGAACGACATCGTCGTCGCGCGCGCCCGTGCCGATCACTACCACGGATGCCAGCCGGTTCTGCTGGACGATCGTCTCGGTGTCGAGGGCGTTTGCGAGAGGCGCGGCCAGAAGGAACGCCAGGACAGACCCGCGCAGTACGACGCCGCCAAACACCGCCCTTAAACCCGCTGTTCGCATGTGGATACACCCAGTTTTGACCGCTGCGGCCATTATAGGTTTGGCTTTGAAGGCAGTCAACCGGAAGGGCCGGCGTCACACGCCGACTCGGATGGCGCGCTAACCTATGACATGCGCGCGCGGGTGTGGTACGATTTCAGGCGACAGCGTGTGCAGGATGGAGGTAACGCATGAGGCCGGTAGCAGTTGTGGCCGTGGTGATCGGAATGCTGTGCGGCGGAGCGTATGCGCAGAGTATTGCGGGCGACCTGTTGGCGGGCAAGCTGGTCGATCCGAAGGTGGGCCAGTGGGCATGGTACGATTTGTCGGACAAGGCCAACAATACAACGTATGTGATCCGGCAGGCCGTGGTGGGTGAGGAAAAGGTTGCCGGCAAGACGGGATACTGGCTAGAGATCGAGGTCGTGCCCGTGGCCGGCTATAAGACCATTTCCAAGATGCTTCTCACCGGACCGGCCAGCGATCCGCGGAACATACACAAGGTCATCACCAAGGATGGGCCGGAGCCGCCGCAAACCGTCGAGATCCCGCGTGACGCCAAGGACGATTCGGCCAGTGTCGGAAAACGCAAGTCCTTGGGGATGGATAATGTCGTTACGAGGAGTGGGCCGATCCGCGCCGAGCATGTATCGGTTCAAAAAGGTGAACGCACGATCGAGGTGTGGATGAGCGAGGACGTCAAGCCCTGCGGGATCGTCCGCGTCGTATCGCCTGAAGGCGAGATGATTCTTCGGAGCAAGGGGATTGGCGGCGCGGACGGGAAGAGCGTGATTACGGATGGCCCCGCGGCCGGCGCAAAGGGCAAAGAGGATTCTGGCGCGGGGCAACAGGGACAGGAAAGCCAACCCAAGATCCGTGTCGAAACCAAGAGCGGAATCGGAGACGAGAAATGAACACGGCAGTCAGAATCGTATGCGTCATGCTGGTGGTGGCGGCCCTTACGTCGTGCAAGACCGGCAAGTCCAAGCCCGTGGAAACGCCGGAGGAAACGGCGGCGGGATTCCAACCGGGCGCCTTCCTGACGCCGATACGTCACGAACAGGGCCGGTACGCGGACTTATATTCGCCGAACTCGTTCGCGCTGTGGATTGGACCGGAAGTACTCCAGTTCAAACAAGAGATGGCCAAGGAAGCGGGCGAGACGGCCGATCCCAAGATGGACGCGGACGCGCAGCGAATTGCGCAGGATTTCCTTGTGCTCGAATGCCACATCGAGTCTGCCTTTTCGGATTCGAGCATCGCGTATGACGTGGTCGGTTTCCGGGGTATGGACGACGTGTATCTGTTGCTGCCCGGAGGCAAGAAGGTTCATCCGCAGCAGACCGTGATCGGTCCGCGGGCGGAAGAAGAAGGTAAAGGCGCCCTCAAAGTCTTTCGCAGAACGAATCTGCTCGTTTTTCCGCGTCATGACCTGTGGTCGGGCGGCGCAACGCTGGACCCAACCGCGCCGTCCGTGAAATTGGTGCTCGAGGGCTATGCCTCGCATTTCTATTTCGAGTGGCCGGCCGCTCCGGGCTCTCCCGTCGCGCAGAAATGGTCACCCGCCGCCGAGGACGCCAAGCGGGCCGTAATCATGGGCTACACGCAGTTCATGAGCAGTGTGCGGCGGCTTGCCCACATGTTTGACTGAGGAAGGTCCATCGCGGTCAACCGGTGAAAGCATTCGCAAAGGTATTCATTATTCTCGCGGGCTTGGCGCTCATCGGGCTGAGTGTCGCCGCGCTTGTGCTGTTCACGCAATTTGACGCGTTCGGTAAGACCGCGCTCGAACGCGTTCTGTCCTACGCGTCCAATGCGCCCGTTACGATTCAATCTATCGCGTTCTTGCCGGCCAAAGGGACGATGGAGCTTTGCGGGTTTACGGTGTCGAATCCCAAAGGCTTCAAGGCCGTTCCCGCGATGTCTTTCGAGAAGGTCAGCGTCGAATTCGACTACGCGACGCTGTTTTCAGAAACACCCACCATTCGTAAGGTGCTCGTTAAGAACGGCAAAATAGATCTGCGTTACGATCTGGGCGAAGGCAGCAACTTGGCGCGGCTGGCGCGCCACGCTGCTCGATTCTCAACCGATAAACTGCTCATCGGTTCCAGACCCACAGATGAATCGGTCAAGGCTGAGAAGCCTGAAGAGAAAGGCGCGCCGCGGGGCGTTCACCGAAAGTTCTTAATCCAGGAATTCCGGTGCGAAGGGATTTCAGTAACCGCTCGCACCGACCTGTTGCCTGCGTCAGCGGTGACGCTGGAACTGGCGCCGTTCACCCTATCCGGTGTAAACAAAGACCGGCCGGTCACCGCCGGGGAAGCCACGGCGATTTTTCTGCGCAGCCTTCTCAAAGAGGCGCTATCGAGCAAGAATCTCCTGGGACCAGCCGCGGATGCGCTTCGGCTGGAACTGGACGGCTCACCGGCCACGGATCGGAAAAAGTGACATCGGAGGAAGCGCAACTGGAAGGCATTTTTTCGGACCAGTTGGACCAGTCGGACAAGTCAGATGAGTGACAATCGCTCGTCTACCGAAACCGAATCTGGGTCGAGTGATTACACTGGGTCATTTGCCTCGGTCAGGACGCTTCTGGAAGATGAACAGGTGCTGTGCGGGCAGGAACTCCTGAAGGTCTACTAACTCGAATCCGGCCGGGTTCCACTCGGATAAGACCTGCTTCACGCTCATGCGATGCTCGGACTTGATGTGCTTGGCGGAGTCGCCTTCGCCGCGATACTCCACCAGCGCGATCTTACCGGTGGGCTTCAGGCTCTCGAACATTTTCGCGAGCATTGGCTTTGGATTCTGGAACTCGTGATAGACGTCCACCAGGATCATCCAGTCAACCGCGCCCTTCGGGAGTTTCGGATCGTCCTCGGCGCCGAGCACCGGCACAACGTTGGTGATGCCTTCCTTGGCGCACAGGCCCTTCATCAAATCGAGCATTTCCGGTTGGATATCCACCCCGTACACTTTCCCCGACGGCCCGACCTTTTTCGCCATACGCCGCGCGAAATAGCCCGTGCCACAGCCCATATCCACCGCGACGTCGCCCGGCTTGAGTTCCATCGCGTTGATGACATCGTCCGGCTTTTCTTCCTTTTCGCGATCGGGCCGTTCGAGCCACTCCGCCCCGTGAAAGGTCATCACCTCCGCCGGCTTGCGATCGCCGAGGACCTGACCGGGCGCGGCGGATTCGGCAAGGGCGCCAAAAAGCGGCCACGCGCCCAGCAGTACAAACGCTAGGGCGCGTGGTAACCTACATCGGGGAGAAAGCCGTGTCACTGGTATGTCCTGCCTGCGTGAACGCGCAGGCTGCCGTAGAGCCTCCGACAAGACCACATCATGTACGTTGCAGCGCCGCCGTCCCGGCGGCCTCGGGACACGCCCGCCTTGCCGGCGAGGACGCCGGCGCTACGGAATCGCACTATCGCGCGAGCTCTTTGCTAGAGATTCCTCGTCGTCCGTCCTTATTGTGCCTTGGCAAGTTCGGCCTCGATGGCCTTGATCACCTCCGGATCGTCCGGTGTGGTCTTTGGTTCGATGCGCTTGACTACTTTGCCATCGCGCCCGACCAGGAACTTGGTGAAGTTCCACTTAATCTCGCCCGCGAAGGGGCCGTCTTTCTCGGCGGACGTCAAATCCTTGTACAGCGGATCGATGTCGTCACCTTTCACGGAAATCTTGGAGAACATATCGAACTTCACGTTGTACTTGGTGGTACAAAACGTCTTGATCTCGTCATTTGTGCCCGGCTCCTGCGCGCCGAAGTTGTTCGCCGGGAAACCGAGTATCGCCAAACCCTTCGGCGCGTACTTCTCGTGCAAGGCCTCGAGTTTTTCGTACTGGGGCGTCAGACCGCATTTCGACGCCACATTGACGACCAGCAACACCTTTCCCTTGTACTTCGACAGGTCCACTTCTTTGCCGGTGATGTCCTTCATCTTATAGGTGAGTACGTTCATACCGTCTCCCGCCGCGTGTACCGCAGTACCCGCGAGCAACACCGCCGCCACAATCGCGGCAATACCAGACATCCACTTCTTCATTGTGTTTCTCCTGTGTACAGTGGTTTGTATCACGCCATTTCGTTAAACCGTCAGATTTCGCCGTTTCTCACCGAACACGCCAGTTTGACCCACGGCGCCACGGCGTGGTTACAACGCTACCCTGTAACACCTCATCCCGGCGCGAGATTCCACGTCGAGACGCCAGGGCGTCAATGGGCGTTCCTGCGGCGGAACCGAGTTCTCCCGGCGCGACGAGGGGTGAATTATTGACAGGCGATTGGTGTTGTCTTCATCATGAAACTGTTGCCGGATAGGAGTACACGCTATGACGTCGCTGAATCGCCAGATTACACTTGTGGCCCGGCCCAAGGGCTTTCCGAAAGAGACCGATTTCCTGCTGGTCGAGTCGCCCATACCTGCGCTAAAGAACGGGGAGTTCCTTGTAAAGACGAGCTATGTGTCCGTGGACCCGTATATGCGGGGCCGGATGAATGAAGGGAAGAGCTATATCGGCGGTATCGAACTGGGCGAGGTTTTTGGCGGGGGCTCGGTGGGCATGGTCATTGAATCGAAATGCCAGGATTTCCGCGTGGGCGATGCGGTGGCCGGGGCGTGGCGCTGGCAGGAGTACGCTGTGCTCACGCCGAGCGCGGAGGAGGTCAATCGGGTTGACCTGTCTATCGCGCCCATATCCACGGCGCTGGGCATTCTGGGCATGCCGGGAATGACCGCGTATTTCGGACTCCTGTCGATCTGCAATCCGCAGCCGGGTGAAACGGTGGTTGTATCCGGGGCGGCGGGGGCCGTCGGGTCCGCAGTTGGCCAGATCGCGAAAATCAAGGGCTGCCGCGTCGTGGGCGTCGCCGGGAGCCGGGAGAAAGTGGATTACGTGACGCGCGACCTGGGGTTTGACGCCGCGTTCAATTACAGGGATGGCAAAGACCACACGCGAAGGCTCAAAGAATTGTGCCCAAACGGTATCGACGTCTATTTCGACAACGTCGGCGGTCCGGTGACGGACGCGGTGTTTCAGCTCATCAACACGCGCGCGCGGATTAGCGTGTGCGGCCAGATTTCTCAGTACAACTCGGTTCGGCCCGAGACGGGTCCGCGCAACCTATTCATGTTGATTGTGCGCCAGGCGAAGGCGGAGGGATTTCTCGTCTTTCAGTTTGCGGACCGCTATGCGGAAGCGACGGCGGAGATGGCTCGTTGGCTCAAACAAGGCCGGCTGAAATACCGCGAGAGCATCGTCGAAGGGATCGAGAATACGCCGCGCGCGTTCATTGGGATGTTGCAGGGGGAGAACATCGGGAAACAGCTCGTGAAAGTGTCGTGACGCGAGGGCTCGGAGGGTATTGGAGCACGACGCAGTGGAATTCCTGAGAGGAGCCTAGACAGTCGTGTTTACGTTCAGTCCGGAGAGGCTGACCGTGGTCGAAGTGATGGTCACTTGCGTTTGCTGAATCAGCAGCGAAAACGCGGAACTGCCGCCGTGTGCGCCTGAGGGCGATGGGCCGAACAGATTCGGCAGCACGGTTTTCAGCAGGGCGCCTTCGGGGGTGTTCTTCAACGAATTCAGGTAGTTTTGCGCGCCGGACTTGCCGCCCGTTTGGAACGCTTCGTGAAGCCCTTCGAGAGACTTCTGAACGGTCCCCTTGATTTCGTCCTGGCTCAGCTTTCCGTCGCTATTGGTATCCAGCGTTGTGAAATCGTCTTCGGACAGACCTGACACTTCGGAGTTGCTCAGATTGCCGTCACTATCGGCGTCGTTCTTCTTGATGAACTTCGCCGCGGCCTTGTCGGCGATTCTCTCGGCATCAAACTTGTGCTGATGTCCGCGATACCCCGTCACGCCGGTCGGCCCCGCCGGGCCGTTGGCAAGCTGGGGGAACAGCGCGTTGAGAATCTCGCCCTGGGGTTTACCCTTGGACGATTCGAGCAAGGATTGGACACCCGCGGCCCCGCCGCTCTCGAACGCGCTCTTCAGCGCATCCAGTTGCTTTTGTACGGCGGCCTTAATCTCGTCTGGGCTAAGCTGTCCGTCGCCATTGGAGTCAATCTCGCTAAACGCGTCTTTGGAAAGGACGACTTCGGAACCGCTCAGGCCGCCGCTGCCGTTCGTGTCATTCTTCTTCAGAAAGCGGCTCGCGAGTCTGTCGCTGAGTTTGGAGGGGTCTGTTTGGGAAAGGCTGGTAGCGCTGAGCTGAAGGCTGACGCTTGACGCGTAAACGCTGGTAAGAGAACTGACGGCGCCGATGCTCATCTTTCTACCCTCCGTGGTTTGAAAGCAAACGGTATATCGGCGCCCACGAGGAATACTTTAGCGCCCCCACAGCCCCACCTTGCCGCCCCGCTACCCCGCTTGGAGGACCTTCTCCGAGTCTTCCCAGACCTCGTCTGACGCCGCCAGAAGACTTCGGTCAATCGACCCGCCGCCGCGCGCCACCGCCAGCGTCATAATGTCTTCCAACGCGTCCAGATACAGCCGAAGCGCTTCACGTCCGATATCCGTTAACAGATAGTCCGTGTGCGGAATCTTGCCGTTGTAGGATTTGACGACTTCGACATAGCCTGCCCGCTCGAGCTTGCTCATGTGGGAAGACAGGTTTCCCTTCGTAAGTCTCAGCGACAGGCATAGCTGGGCGTGGTCCACCAGATCGGTCGCTGACAGCGTCATCATGATGCGCAGCCGCGCAGGTTCATGTATGATTCGATCCAACCCTTCCATGGCGTTCCCTTTCTAACCAATTCATACGAATAGGCTTATGCAAATACGGCTCGGGAATATTCCCTGCGCTCCTGCCTCTCGGTGACCAGTTTGTAGCACAAACCCAGCACTTTTGCAAGGGTTTTTCGCCGTTTACGTTCTGATTCTCGATTTACGTCCTTTTCGTCCGTCATATTCGTGTGGATAACCTGGGGATAACTTGTGGATTCATTCCAATTTCGGCAGTTGGCAACTGGGCGAGGGAGAGAAACGAATGGCATCGAGTTACGGTTAAGAGTCCTTCCGTATTGCCGCCATTCGTAACGTGGTATTCCTTGTGTAACTCTTTCAGAGTATCCAATTTGGGTGAACTTTGATCCCTGGGTAGGCCGCCTTCGCAAAGCCTTCGGCGGCCAACCCAGGGCTGTGATATATCTCGCTTTCAGCGAGAACAGCGGTGTCGTGCGGGATCATTATGTGTAGTTGGTCCTGAGGGCCCCATCGCACCCCCGGAAAAAGGATGCCTTCACGCGTCACGGACCTCAGTTTGGCTTGACGTAGCGCCGATCCCGGACGAGCGTCGAATTCAGGTTCACTCTTCCTGGAAGATTTCGACGCCCATTTCTTTCTTGCCTTTGAAGAGGGCATAGACCCGCCCTTGGGCGTCTACGGTCGCGGTGGTTTCGCTGTGTTCGGGGTCGGTGAAGCTGAACGACGTCACATAGGTACCGTTGTTGTTGTACTTCTCGAAGCTGCGGTGCTTGCCGTCCTTGGCGATGGCGCCCTGGTACCCGCCTTTGGATCGCACGCTGGTGTAGACGTTGCCCCAGCGGTCTCCCATCATATTGTGGAAGTACACCGGGCCGTCGGGCGGGTCGCCGAAGCAGAACGCGCACACGAAATCGCCGCGGGAGTTGAACTTCTGTGTGGGGCCGTAGTAGCCCGTCACGAACACGTCGCTGTTCTTGTCCACGAAGATCCCGTGCGGCGCGTTCATTTCGCCGGGGTTCAGGCCCTCCTTGCCCCAGTCGTAGAGAAACTCGCCCTTCTTGTCGTAGACGTTGACGCGCATGTTGTCCACGTCGGTCGTGAACAGCCGGCCCTGCGGGTCGATGGACAACCCGTGGCACCGCAAGAGCATGCCGGGTCTCATCCCTTTTTCGCCAAAGATCTGAAGGAACTCTCCTTTGTTGTTGAACACTTGAATGCGCGGCCTGTCGCCTTTGCTGTCGCTGACGAATATGCGCCCATCCTTGTCGGACGTCACGATGCGGGGCTCGGTGAACTGGCCCGGTTCACTGCCGGAACCCGATCCGATCTTGCCGAGGAACTCGCCCTTGACCGAGTAGCGCAGCACCTGATTGCCCTTCTGGTCCGCGATGAGGATATTGCCGTCGATATCGAGGCCGATTCCGTGCGGATCAATCAGGCGCTCGGTCTTGTCCTTGCCTTCGATAACCGGCTCGGACCAATACCCGCAGGGCTTATACACCGGTTCGCCCTCGCCGAGGATCACCGTGGCCAACAGGTAGGGATTCGCCGATTCCGGGACCTCCGCGCAGATGTGGACCTCGCGCGGGGAAGGCGCCGCCGCGGGGGCGCGGTAGATTCCCTCCGGCGTAATCGCCCCCAATTCCGCATTGCCGCCGGGGACATCATTCACCGCCCATTTCACCGTCTGCGGCGCGCCCGCCGCCATCAGCCGCGTGGCGATGAGTACGACCTTGAATTTCTGTTCGCCGCCGGGTTTCAAATTGACCAGCGAAGGCGCGATCGTGGCCCTCCGGTTCTGCGGCAAGGTCTGGCCCCAGGCCGAACACGCGATCAGAATCCCTAGTATGTAAACGATGGCGCTGTATCGAGCACGAGTTGGATTTCTCATTGCAGCAGTCTCCCTGTAGTGGCTCCAGCCCCAAGTACCGAGCGAAACGCCGAGTTCGTCTGATTATCAACCGCGCCCGCGTGGTAATCAACGGCGGCGAATTCATAATGGTGGTGGGTGGACGAGAACGTTGCGCCCAAGGTAGACGCGCCGTCTCGCCGCGTCGTCGGGGGGGCAGTAACACGGCAAGCTGGGATCGCTATTCTGGGCGTTTCAACAGAGATGAATTGGAAAGAAATCTTCTCACGGGTAGCCGAGGCGAGTGGATGAGATCGCGGCGCTCGGACTGACGCGGCGAGACGGCGCGTCTACTTTAAGATAACGCAGCTTTGCTGAGTGTGGCGTTTGCGAAAGCAGCTTGGTTTGTGGCTGCAACCAGACGGGATTCCACCTATTCTTGCGGCGAGCACATTTTCGTCGCGCGTGGTACGCGCCTGTTCTTTCGTCTTCACCGTTGGCCCGATTGCTGTGGCGCTGACTTGCGGTGGTAGACCTCGCTGTTGGTCTCGATGACGCGGCGCAGACCGTAGTAACCGGCGAAGCCGAGCGGGATGAAAACCAGGGCGCCAGCCCAGAGCACGCCTGGAGATGGTAGATAGAATGCTTGCTCCAGCCCGCTAGTGGGGAGGGAAAAGAACAAGATGACTACAAACATTCCAACACCGCTCGCGAGTATAGCCGCACTCGCTCCGTACCGCAGGAAGACCAGCATTAGGAGCGGAAGGGCGCAGAGGATAGACACGATTCCGGCCAAGAATGCAAGGAGTAGACGACCATCACCTATCATCCATAGCATCAATATGACGAGAGTCGCGACTCCCAACAACGCGGCAATTTCGTAGCTCAAAAGGAGTAACGCGCACCTGCCACCCGTCAGAGGTAGAGAGCGAAATGCCCTCAGCGCTTTAAGCCGGCTGAGTTGCGAAGACCCCGCCATTAACGTCGCATAGGCGAAGACAATGGGCGTTTTCATCGCAGCAGTCTGGTGGAACATGCCTGTCGAAGACCACGGTCGTGCGCCCCAGAAGTATTCCACCAACAGAGCGGCTCCGGTAATTGCCGTCACCATCGTAGCGCCAAATATGGCCGCGGACCTCCACTCGACCGCAAGCGCCCACAAGCGCGAGTTGTGAGTCGGCGGCGCTTTTTCGATCGCCGGCGCGATAATTGACCCCGGGGCCGGCGCAATGCGCATCAAGTGAATGCGCATGCGATAGGACAGTACGGTTAGACCAAAGGCGATTGCGATTCCGGCAACGTAACCTGCCCGAAGCTCAGACCAAGCCAATGGCGGTGGGCTGAGCAACCGAATGAGCGCATAGAGGGCAGGGATGTTCAGACCGAGGTACCTTAGCCAAACGGTTCCTTGAGCCTTCACGCCGCGTCCATCCGTGATGCAGGCCAACGTCCACTGATAGGAGAGGCCAAAGAAACAGGAAAGCCCGGAAAAGAAGACACCCAAAATGAAGAACAGGAATGGCCACGCAAAACTAACGTGGGCCCCGCCTGCGCCCGCGTTGCCAAGCCACGCCGCGTTGAACATGACGAAGGCCAGCACGGGAAACGTCAGTGTGGATTGAAGCCAAGCGAGCCTTGCAAGGGCAGACGCGCTAAAGGGCAGGCTGCGCAACACGCGAAGCACGGACATATCGCTTCTCATGCTGAACGTATAGTACCCAGCGTAGCAAATGACACAGTAGACGCAAAGAAGTACAATGTAGACACCTCGGTCTTGTCGATAGTCGTTTGTCACGATGAAGGTAGGAAACAAGAAGAACGCTATTACACAGCCACTGGCCAGTAGCGTGCCGTTCCGCCGCAGAGAGTCTTTCAGAAGCGTCCACATCACCATCACCTTCCCTTCAGCAGCGCCACAAACAGTTCCTCCAACGTCGTCAACGTCGTCGGCCAATTCATCGTACGAACGGCTGGCGGTAAGCCGTGGAACTGTTCTTGACGGTGTAGTACAGCCCCCAAAATGCGCCAAAACCAAGGGTCGTGCAGACGAGTACGTCTACCCAACACACAGTTGGGGAGAGTAGACCCTTGTCGGCCGCAAGGAGCAGGCCAAGCACGCCGGGAGCCACCAGCAGCGCCGACATTAGCGTGCCAACAACCGGGTTACGCACCATGAGCAGCAAGAATAGAGGCGCCAAACCCAGCGTAGTGAACGTCCAGGTCAGAAGGAAGGTGAGGATGTGTTCAAGGCCAGCGAACCACAACATGGCCCCCATGAAAGGTGTCACGGCGCTAATGCGAACGACTGGATAGCTCATAATGAGCAGCACGCAGCCCATGTTCGACAACGGTAGCGCCCGGTACAATTTGAGCGCAAGAGACCTTTGCAGTTGCGACACGATGAGTAGGGTCGCGATGGTCACGAGCACGACGCATGTGACTCCGGGAGGAAAATCCTCGGATAGTGGTTGTAGAGTCCGGAGCGCGGTCCTGATGAAATTGGCGAGGGAGTACGTAATGACACCACCTAATGTGACTATCGTTACACCCGAGCGCGCCAGGGCTATCCACTCTTGCCGCATCAGCGCTGTAGGACTCGCATAGAATCGAGGAACGTCCTCCAGGCTCGTTGGCTTAGGAGCCCGATCTGCGATAGGGGGGATTGGTCCGACCAGCCACACCCGCATGCGGTACGATACCGCCGTCAATATGAGCGCTAGGACAATCCCTGCGTATATTGAACTCCGTTCTTCCGGTGGCACAAGAGGCACGAACTGGTTCATAGACATCATGATCAGAACATAGCAGGTTATTGTGAGTGCAAACACGAAGAGAAGTAGAATAAGAGCACATTGAATGCCCATTGCTGTACGCGCTCGAGCGCTACGAACCAAGAGGCCCCGTACAGCGACGCCGAAAAATGTACTTGTACCGGCAAAGAGGGAGCTGAATAGAACGATAACGAAGCCCCACCAAAAGAATCTGAAGTAGAGGCCCTTAAGACAGACTGCCACCGCGATTGCGGCAATGGTGGCAACAAGGGAAGTCAACGACAGGACAACAACGTTATTTGCCCATAGGAGGTTTGCCAACTTGTTTTCGCTAATAGGTAGGGTGCGCCAAAGTCGGCTGGCGGCGGAAGCTGAGTTAACTGTTTCTGCGTAAGCAGGCATAATGAACGCTACACAAGAATAGTATTGAATAATCAGTAGGTTGAACGCATACCTCGGCTGGCCAGTGTTGATGACAAAGAATATGGACAAAAGTGCGAAGGAAATCACGCCGGCGATGATCAGAAGGACTCGGTGGCGCCTAAGGTAGTCGGTGAGGAATACGCACGACACCGGCATTGGTCTCTTGACACGACTAGTCATGATCGAGTCCCGTAAATATCATAACCGACAGCCTTTGTTCGGGAAACGTCTCTCGAGGAAACGCAATGCTGCGTGCAAAGCGCGGCGCGCGCTTCGACTGGCGAAAAGGGACATACGCGCAATTGCCGCTGTGAGCAAGCCAAGAACTACCTGATTCGGCGCAGACCATCTGTCGTAGAATCGCCATCACCGCCCCTTCACCAGCGCCACGAATAACTCCTCCAAGGTCACCGGGGCGGTGGTGATGTCGGTCATGCCTTGGGCGGAGAGGCGGTCGAGGGCGTTTTCTTTGGTGTCGATGAGGATGCGCCAGCGGGCGCCGTCTTGTTTTTGGACGTATACGCCTGGGAACCCGCCGGGGGTGGTCCCGTTCGTCGAAACGCAGTGAACCATTTTGAATCGCTCGACCAACTCCGATGTCGGGCCTTCGAGGAGGAGCTGGCCGTCGTGGAGGATGCCGATGTGGTCGGCGAAGCGTTCGATGTCGTCGAGGTTGTGCGAGGAGATGAGTACGGTGCGGTTCTCGTCCTGGACGGCGTCGAGCAGTTCGGTGAAGACCTCTTGTTTGGACACCGCGTCGAGGCCGACCAGCGGTTCGTCGAGCAGGAGCAGCGCGGGCCGGTGCGACAGCGCGAGCAACAGGTTCAGTTTCGTCTTCGCGCCGAAGGACAGCGTGCCGATGCGGTCGCCCCAGTTGAGTTTCAGCCGCTGCATGAGTTCCGTGCAGTACGCGTCGTCCCAGTCGGGGTAGAACGCGCGGATGAAGGTGACCAGCCGGCTAATCTTGGACCACGGCGCGAAACTCAGTTCCGGGCTCACGAATCCGACCTGCAACTTCACCGTGACCTCGTCCTGGGTGTGGTCGAGGCCGAACACTTCGATGGTCCCGGCGTCCTCGCGGCCCATGCCCATGATAAGGTCAATCGTCGTGGTCTTGCCGGCCCCGTTCGACCCGATCAGCCCGTAGATCGCGCCCTTGGGCACGTTCAGATCGATAGGCCCGAGTTTGAATCGGCTGAACGATTTCTCCAGCCCTCGAATCGTTATCGCTTGCGCATCCATGGTCTAGCCCTCCTTTTCTTTCGCCAGTTGTTTCATCAGTGCGATTAATTCGTTCGGTGTGAGGCCCGCCTCTTCGCCCTCGCGCAGGGCGTCGCGCAATAGGGCCTCGGTGTGGTCGCGTTTCATTTCACGGCTGCGGGCCAGGCCGTTGTCGGACACGAACGTGCCCAGCCCTTGTTTGCTGAAGACGACGCCTTCGCGTTCGAGTTCTTCGTAGGCGCGTTTGACGGTGATGAGGCTGACCAGTAGATCCTCGGCGAGCGTGCGAAACGACGGCAGCGCATCCCCCGGCTCGAGGCGTCCCGCGCTGATCTCGCGTTTGACGCCGTCCACGATCTGCTGGTATAGGGGTCCGGACGCCGCCGGCGATATCGGCGGGATGATGAGTCGGCGCGCGGGGATGGGGGTGGCGCCGGGTTTGGGCTTGGGGTTCATATAGTGTGTATATACCATATATACAGTGTGGGGTCAAGGGGGAAAGGCAGGGTCTGGGGTTCGGGGTCTGGGGTGAAG
>JACRLJ010000066.1:112022-133818 GCA_016215105.1 Candidatus Hydrogenedentota bacterium | reverse complement strand
GCCGCCGGGCCGAGGGTGGCGGCGATTTGTCCGGGCAATTCAATGTGCGCGGGTTTGTCGTTGTAGTTGAGGGCCACGAGCGTCCCGTCTTCCAAGATACTGATGAAGACCCGTTCCGGGTGGTGTGTTTCCAGGGCGGCTTTCGTCCAACGATGCAGTCCGGGCGCTTGGTGGAGCACATTTCCAATGAAGTCGCCGTACAGCGAGATTGGCTCCATATCGCCCCTAAAGCGGCAGAATTTCCCCTTCCCGGTGTCGCCCCGCTCCCATGCCTGGAATAGCGTGGTATCGCCGTCAACGGTTTCCTGATTGTTGCGCGCGGGATATACGGCAATGCCGCCCGCGCGTATCCATCGATCCATGACTTGCTGAACATCCGTTTCTACAATGTTTCCCCAACAGAAGACCAACACCTTGTACCGTCCCAAGAAGCCGACGCGAATAAGACGCTCATCGAGGAAATCGGCGTCTATCCGGCGGCGGATCTCCGCAGCGCGGGGGTTGAAGCCCCAACCGTATAGGTACCGAAATGCGCCGTCGTCAAGTTGGCTCATGGTTTCCGGGTAGTAAATGGCGACATCAACGAGCGGATTGGCGCGCAAGTCGAGCAGCGGGTAGTCCCGAAGCCACTGGTTCACCGCGACGGAGTCAGTGAATAGGACGCCATGGCGGGTGTAGAGGTTGTCGCCGTTGGTGGTGAGCGTACTGTAGATCCGTCCCGTAACACCGCGTGCGCTGTGGGAACCGGCGGGCTCATACCCTAGAGCGATTCCGTACAGTCGCGCGGCGCTCGCCGCCAAGCGGGTTGCATAGAAGTTCTGTTCGAAGCTGTCGGTCTCGTTGGTTAGACGAATTCCTCCTCCAACGGATTTCATCGATTCGGCAATGGCCGAAAAATCCGTTCCAGACTCCCGGTATCCCCAACCTCCCGCAGACTGGTAGATCATGACGTCCGGCATGGCCTCCCGGGCGGTCTTCGTCCAAGAGTCACACCACTCTGCCATGGACGCCGTGTACCACTCCGTCATATCCAATCTGGCCCGGCGCGTACGAAAGGTCTCCGGCAGCCGGGGCGCTGCCTCGTCAAATGAGGAGAAATGTTCATCCCATGCCGCATTGAGGGCGGCGATGCTTCCGTAGCGCTTGAATATGAATCGCTGGAAGTCTCGTTGCGCCTGTGCACCCCCGGCCCACCAGCCGATATGCGCATGCATTCTCTCGCCACGATAGCCGAGTGTGCTTCCGGCGCCTGCGGGATATTGGGCCTCGCCAAAGTTGCCGCTTGGGCCGAGGCGTACAGCCTCCAACACACCCATTGGCCCATAGTGTGCGCCGAAGGCATGGAGTACGCGCGACACATGTTCCCGGTTGACTGGATTCCAGATATTGGGAGACTGATTCATTTCCCCATGCTCGAGGCACCGGAACGGCGCATATTCCCCGCTCTCGAAATACCACGAAGGTAGAGCGAAAGCGGATGTGATTACCAGGTTGGGGAACCATTTCAGATCGTACCGGCGCAAGGCTTCGACGATACGGTCGTAGTGCGAGAAATCAAATCGGTTCCGTCGCGGCTCGATCATGTCCCAACGGACGAAGCATTCCACCGACGTGAATCCCAGCGCCTTGGCAAGGGGCGCATACTCTCGGAGATTATCCAGTGATTGTTCGAGCGGCGGCGGATTGCCGGTGTCTGCGATTCCCACCGTGCAGTTTATGCGCATGGGCCTTTGAAGGCGGACCGCGGGAACGACATCTACTGGCACGAGGTCCTGCAGCTTCTTCCAACGCTTCGGCGACACCAGCCGGAAAGCGTGCATGCGGCGAACGTACTGAAGCCCCGCTATCTTCAAGTGCGTATGCTCCGTTTTCCTCCAGTCCATTTCCGGTACGCGAAATTCAAAGACCGCATGCCGGACTTGGCGGGTGTTGAGCCGTGTAAACGAAACCGCACGGACCGGGTCGGCCCATTCTCCCAAGAAGGCATCGTAGCGCAGCAAGCGAGGCCGAATTACACCCACGCCCTCGTCGAAGAATTCGATATCGATGAAGAATGTTCCCCAACCCCGAAAGCAGTCCTCCTTGAAACGGAAGGCCCATTCAGAGGCGGCTTGGGGGTCAGTTTCTTCTTCAACAACAATCGTCTTGATACCGTCCATGGCAACTGTTTTGGTCTGGCCCGTATTGACGAGTTCCATCACCCCTTGGCCGGATGTTTTCTCAGATGAAAACAGTAGTATGGATTCTGGCAGGCCAGGTCGCTCTACCGGATCCGAAAAGGCGCCTGATATGGCCAATAGGACTTGGACCGTGAAGTGCATTGGACAAAACTTCCTTTCTGCGCAGCGTTCCCTGACGCCTCATTGTGCCGGTCCCTGTCATACTATTTCACCAAGGGCCTCACGATCCGCCTCATAAGGCTAATGGTTGATGGGGAGCCACCACAATCGCGACAAGCAGCGCCCCATTCTCTGAAGCGGCTTAACCACCTTAGGACCATTCCGTTACCTCACCTCCGTCCACGCGTCGGAATTGGCGTTTTTAATTTGGCATGGACGAAAATTTGTCTTGTAGCTCATGGCAGCGCAGGCGCCAATGTAGTAGCCGGGGTAGAAATAGGCGTGGCCCCACTCGCGGGCCAGTTCAATCTCTTTGAGAATCGCGTAGGTCCCCGGTCCATAGCGAGCGAACTCGGGTTCGTAGTAGAAGTAGACCGCCGACAGGACGTCGCCGACACGGTCGAGGATTCCCACACCCGCCAAGCAGCCCTCGGCGTGCAACTGCAACTCGACGGTGCGGCTGCCAAGAAATGTGCTCACGAAAAAGTCCGTGTACCGTTCCTCGTCTATCGGTTCGCCGCTATAGCCGTGCTGATACACCAAGTAACGATGGTACATGGCGGCCTTTTCCGGATCGTACGAGGGGGCCGCCAAACGAACATCGAACGTGAGTTTCCCCTGTCTCCACGTCCGCCGTTGCGACCGGTTCGGACGGAACGAGGCGAGAGGAACGCGGATGATCTGGCATAGATGACACGAATCGCAATCGGTTCGATACAGCACACGGCCGTGGCGGCGATAGCCCGCATCGAGCAGGGTCCGATAGGCGTTGCCGATGGGCCGGCCATCCAGAAACAAATGATTGGCGGCGCGTCCGGGCAAATAGGGACAGGGTCCGTCCAGGTGGCCCAGGTAACATGCCCGCTCCATCCGCTCGGCGAAGCGTTGCGGATCGTCAGGTTGCGGCGCAGCAGGAGTGGAAGTCACGGTGTCTTATTCTCCTGGACTACGCCGGGAGCGGCGGTTTTCGGCATCGTTGGAGTTCACGGAACATTGTGATGGCGCGTGTCGCATGGCATTATAGGAATGGCTGGCGTCCCGAGACAATAGCCGGGCGCCCAATCGAGGAAAATGATATGACAAGCCAAAGTTCGACCATTCGCCGCGCGCCGGGGTTCTTTCTATCCCGTTTCCGGCGCCCAGTTGTCTTCTATGCCCTATCGATCCTGTTGATCTCCGCGGGAACCGCTTGCGCGACTCGAAAGGATGTACCGGAGGAAGGCAAGGCCTATCGTCCAGGCATCGGCGAGTACACGGTTGTCGTTGCGGAGACCTCTTTGCACGATGCTGCCCGCAATAAAGACGTCTACATGCGAATCTTCATTCCACAGGGCGTCGAGCATGCGCCGGTGATCGTCCACTCGCACGGCGCGGGCGACTCCAAGGACTCGCCGTCCGCGCTGTTTCAGCATTGGTGTACCCACGGGTACGTGTGCGTCGTCCCGTCCCACGCGCGGCCGGATGAGCCGAAAGGCTCGTTCCGGGTCAAGCGTCTCGTCCACGAATTCAAGGGCATCAGCAAACAGGGGCCCGCGTATTTTGCGGATCGCGTCGCCGACTTGAAACTAATCATGGACCATCTGGACACCTTGGAGAACGACGTCCCGGAGTTGCGCGGGCGAATGGACAAGAACCGTATCGGGATCAGCGGGCACTCCTTGGGAACCTACACGGTTCTCGCGATGGGCGGCGCGATAATGTTCGACAAGGACGGAAAGTCAATCGACTACGCCGACCGCCGGCCTCGGGCGGTCCTGGGTCTGTCTGGACCGAGATTGGCCATGTGCGGTCTGAACGAAAAGTCGTACGCAACGTTGAATCGTCCGCTGATGGTTATGAGCGGCTCGCTGGACCCTGGGCCGGTTGTGAAGGCGATCGTACAGCGTAAGCGCACGCTGTTCTCCGAATTGCCCAGAGGGGACAAGTACCTAATCGACATCCGAGGCGCCAATCATGTGTCGTATGTAGGTCCGCTGGTACGCTCGGACAAGCGTGTGGCGGTGCCGGAAACTGGAGCCAGGTCGCCAATTGAGCGCGGGGTTAAAGGGACGAGCTCCCGGCCTATAGCTCTGGCGCGGTCCGGCTGGACATCCGCTAGAGGCGCGGAGGACCTCTCTAAGTCATTGTATTCCAATACTTAAGGTGATATTCCCAGCCAAGATGTTGCTGCAAAGGGGTCTCGCGCTGGACTCCGTATAGGTTGATTCTTCCGTAAATCCATGGTATATTCTATTAAAATTCGGTGACCGGAGTTGTTGATGATTAATGTAGAGTGCTTGTACTGTCGGTCGTTCATTCGTACCATTGACGACGGGGATCCTCCTCGTACCCTTGTTTCGCACGGTGTCTGCGACAAATGCCTTCCAACGCTAGTCAGCGATTTGGGCCAGTCGTTCGGTGAATTCCTCGATTCCTGTGCGGTCCCTATCCTCGTGGTGGAAGCCGACATGCGGGTCATTGGGGCGAACGTCGCAGCCAGAGCCTTAGTTTCCGATTCGATGCCGGAAATCGAAGGCAGACTTAGCGGCGACGTTATCGGTTGTAAGCACGCGTCCGAGCCGGGTGGATGCGGCCGAACCATTCATTGCCAGAGTTGCACCATACGGCGAGCCGCGATGGAAACGTTGAAGACTGGAATACCGCATTTCAGAATGCCGGCCTTTGCCGATATCGGGGTTATTACCGGGGACGAGCGCGTGAAGTTCTTGATTTCCACCGAAAGACGGAAGGACATGGTGCTGCTCCGCATCGAACCTGAAACAATCCCTTCGAGCAATCCGACTGGTTCGGAAACGACATCAGAAGGTTTTCAAGCGTAATAACTTACCCGTAAAGTGGTCCGTTTGCGCCTTGCAGCCCGCGCTCATCGAGCGCGCGCGTACCTGGACGCGTTAGATAGGTTCGACACGTCGGTGCAGGCGGTTTCGAGCGCCAGACACATCTACCGGGACCGAGCCGCCGCCCTGGACACCGCGAGGTGATAGAGATCGTCGAGCTTGGATTCGAGGAGATTCCAGTCGTACTGCTCGACCACTAGCCGCCGGGCAGCTTCGCCCAAGCGGCGACGCTTTCCGGGATCGGCGAATAATCGGCCGATGTGCGCCGCGAAATCCTCGGGACTGTCGGCAATCAAGATGTCTTTTCCGGCTGTGTACCCAATTCCTTCCGCTCCCAGCGAAGTCGCAATGACGGGCTTGCGCATCGCCATGGCCTCGAGGATCTTCAGACGGGTGCCGCTGCCCATGCGAATTGGCGCCACGGCCACTTGCGCCCGCGACTGATACGGGCGCACATCGGGCACGGACCCGGTCACAATGACGTTCGAGCGCGCCAGCCGCTGCACGGCGGGCACGGGATCTTTGCCTACCAGATAGAGCTTCGTCTCGGGGCAGTTCTCCAACACAATCGGCAGTATCTGCGTCACAAGATAGTCGCACGCGTCCACGTTGGCCGGCACCTCCATCGCGCCCGTAAACACGAGCGAGAAAGGCTCCTCGGGCTCCTCGTCCGGCGCGAAATACTCGCAATCCACCCCATTCGGAAGCGTGTGAATCGGCGCCTCCGGCGCCATCGCAACAGCGCGCTCCCGGTCCGCATCGGAGCACATCGCGGTCACGTCGAAGTCACGGAACGCGCGCGATTCCGCTGCCGCGACAAGCGCCGCCTGCCGAGTTGCGATTTCGCGCATCAGCGCGCGTCTGCCCGGCGCCGCCGCATACCCCCGCCACAATTCTGAATAAATATTCTGCGCATCGTATACCGCCGCCACCTCTGCAAACAGGGCACGGTACTGCGCCGTGTGGATGTGGTGCGCGTGTACGAGATCATAGCGATCCGCACGCAGCGCTTCCGAGATGGCCTTCGCAAACGCCGGAAACGAGTAATTCGCGAGGTTGTATGCCCGGCCGATGCACAAGGAATTCAGTGCGTTCATGGCGCGGAATCCACGCCCCACCGGGCGTTCCACCGCGATGACCGACGCCGCTATGTCCTGAATCCGTCTTAGTTCCTCCGCGGAAGGGGCGCGGTCCGGGCAGTACATTCCCAGCACGGTAATCTCGTGGCGCTTCGCGGCCTGCCGCAGAATATGCCACGACCGCAACGCGCCGCCGTCCAAGGGCGTCGCGAATAGCTGCGTGGTCAGCATGAGCGCCCTCATCAGCGCGCCGCCTCATCGATTTCCAGCCGGTCGTGTTCCAATTTCGAGACTTCCGTCATGGCCTCACTTGTAGTTCTGCCTCTTGGGCTATCTTTGCTTTTCACCCGCTCGCATGTCAACGCCATACGATTTGGCGTTCCCAGCGTAACCAATTGATTTGCGAAGATTTGCGCTGCTTGTTATCCTCCGTGAAACAAGAGGATACGCCGCCCATCGTGAATCCGGACAAACCAACGCGTCTCCGCAGAGAGGTCTTGCTGCTTTCGGCCGACATCGCCGCATGCGCCATCGCCATGTGGCTTGCCCTGCGTTTCCGTTTTGGCGGCGCCATACCGACGCCCCACCAACTTCCGTATCAGGCCTTCTTGCCCATTCTCATCAGCCTGAGGCTTGTCGCGGCGCACGGTTTCGGACTCTACGATTTCAAACACAAGCTCACTCCCGCCGACCACGCGTTCGCCGGTTGCGCCGCCGCCTTGGCGGGCGTTGGAACCGGCTACGCCCTGCTCGTCCTCGTGCGTTTGTACTATACCCAGTGGATTGATGTCTCCCGCGCGGTCGTGGGATTCGACGCGGTAATCATGGCCTTGTGGTTCGCCGCCTCGCGTGCCGTCATGCTCGTGGCGCTGACGCGCTCCGGGTATCGCGTGCGCGCGATCGTGATCGGACCCACAGCCGTTTGCCGCGCGCTTGCTGAGGAGATCCGGGCGCATGCGCCCAAGCTGTTCGTGTTGGACGGCATCGTGTCCACGGACGGCGGCAAAGGCGCGGATGTCCTCGGCGGGGTTGACCAGTTGGACGGCATACTCGAGCGCGCGCGGCCCGGCCAAGCCATTCTTACCAGTCTCTCGGGGCCCCAGGACCAGTTGCAGCGAGTCTTCGCGCAATGCGATACCGCGGGCGTCGAACTGTACCTCCATCCCGATATCACGGCCTCCGTGTTGGCCAGTTCGAACGTGACCAGCATTGCCGGGCTTCCTCTGGCGCCGCTTAGTCCGGGAGCCGCGATTGGCCCGTACCAAACCGGCAAGCGCGCGCTCGATGTCGCGGCCTCGTTGTGCGGGCTTGCGCTGGCCTTGCCCCTCTGCATTGCCGCGGCAATCGGCGTAAAGCTGACCT
Organism: Candidatus Hydrogenedentota bacterium; assembly: GCA_016215105.1. Lineage (GTDB taxonomy): Bacteria > Hydrogenedentota > Hydrogenedentia > Hydrogenedentales > SLHB01 > JACRLJ01. The sequence goes on along the minus strand of JACRLJ010000066.1, from coordinate 126,201 downwards.
CCCCGGGGCCGGTCTTTTTTTCGCAGGACCGCGTCGGACTGCGCGGCCGGGTCTTCCGCGTGTTGAAATTCCGCACCATGACCGAGAACGCCGAGGCCGGCACCGGCCCGGTGCTGTCGTCGGACTCTGATCCGCGCGTCACCCGCGTCGGTCGAGTACTGCGGCGATTCCGCGTTGACGAGATTCCGCAGTTGTGGAACGTGCTGAAAGGCGAGATGAGTCTCGTCGGTCCGAGGCCGGAACGTCCGGAGTTTCAGGCCCAGTTCGTAATTGAGAATCCGCTATACGAGCGCCGGCTGCTGGTGAAGCCGGGCCTGACGGGCCTGGCGCAAATCCACGGACGCTACGACACGGACTACGCCCAAAAACTGCGTTACGACCTCATCTACGTGAACAGCGTTTCGCTCGCCACGGACCTGCGCATCCTGGCCGCGACGATTCGCATCGTGCTCACGGGCAAAGGGGCAGTCTGATGCGTCGAGCGGACTTCAATGTCTGACCTCGGCCGGCACGGGCGCAACTTGTCCTGGATGCTCATCGCCGAGGTCATCCAAAAAGTCCTCGCGCTCGCGCTATTCGCCTACGCCACACGCCAGCTCAGCCTGATCGAGAACGGCTGGTACGGCGCGTACCTCGCGCTCTTCTCGCTGCTGGTCACCACGATTAACGGCGGGTTTTACGACGTCGCGGTTCGCGACATCGCGCAGCGCCGCGACCGGGTACACGGGCTCATATCCTCGTCGTTGCTGATGCAGACCGCGATCTCGGGACTCGTCACGCTGGCCGTGTGGCTCGGCGCGTGGCTGCTGCGCTATCCCGTTCGGTTTCAAGTCATTCTCGTGGTGGGAACCATCAGCGCGCTGCTGTGGGCGCACATCCGCATGCAGTATGCCGTGATCGCCGCGCACGAGAAATTCAAGTACATCAGTCTGCTCAACATCCTGTTGCGCACCGCGATCGTGACGGCGTCCCTCGCGCTACTTTATGTAGGATACGGCGCGCTGGCGCTGGTGGCCGTGCTGATTCCGATCAGTGTCGCGCAGATTGTTCTTTCGTACGGATGCGTTCAGAAGGTGTGCGGTGGCTACCGGTTTCTGCCCAGCGTTCGCGACATGAAGTACCTGCTGCGGCAAGGCTTTCCCATTGCCATCGGCGGAATCGCCGCCACCGGCTACTACAGCCTCGACATCCCGCTGCTGACCTCGCTCAGCAATCCCGAAACCGCCGGCTATTACGCCAACGCCATGCGCTTCCTCTTGCTATGCCTCACTCTGTCGGACTTACTGGCCAGCGTCACCTACCCCATCCTCAGCCGCAAGGCCGCCGGACCCGAGGACGCGCAATGCTTCGCGCTCACGCGCTGCCTCAAGGCGTCGGTCATGGCGGCGTTGCCCCTCGCGATGGGCGGCACGGTACTGTGCGCGGGCATCGTCAAAACGCTCTGCGGCGAACGCTATTTGCCGAGCGCTCCCGCGGTCGCCGTGCTCATGTGGGTGCTGGCCTGTGAGATGATCAACAACACCCTCGTGGTCTACTTGAGGGCGAAATCCCTCCAACGCTTGCCCGCGGCGGTGTACGTAACTGGGCTCGCCGCGAAAGTCGTCCTTTCGCTCTTCGTCATCCCGCGCTACGGCATGGACGGATTCCTCCAGCTAAACCTTGTGGTTTCCGTCGCGATGACCGGAACCCTCCTCGTCCTGTCGTTGCGCGTATTGCCTTCCTTGAGGGTGGGCCAGTTGGCCTCCGGCGTGTTCCTGCGGCCCTTAGCCGCTGCAATCATCATGGGCCTGAGTCTCTGGTACGTGCGCCACCTGTCCATCATCCTCACCATACCCATCGGCGCGGCGGTGTACGGCGCCGCGCTTCTCGCCCTGGGCGGACTAGACGAATTCGACCGCCGCATGTTCAAAGGAACCATAGGCGGATAATGCGCCGTGACCGGGAGGGCGAATGTCCTCATTCGCCGGTGGGCAACGCCCCAAATTCGCTTTTCTTTGCTTCTTTCTTTTCCCGTGAAAAGAAAGAAGGATCTGCAATATCTTAGAATGCCCCAAAACTATAACGCTAGATTTGTTACCCGATGTTGAGGATTTCGAATTCAGTTCCCCGGTGGCGGCGGTTTCTCAAGTGCTGAATAGGACTCAAGATCCCGAAAGCTAAGTCCCGGAGGGACACCAGGAGAGTAGCCGGGGGTGACCGAAGGGAACCCCCGGATCAAAGCGCAACCCATTAGACAGCCCCAACGGGGCGCAGCATACCCCCACGCTCCGCAGTTCCTTTGTCGGCCGCAGCCGTCCTACGCCCCTTCGGGGCTGCCTCGTGTGAGATAAATGTTCCGGGGGTTCCCTTCGGTCACCCCCGGCTACTATCCTGTCGTCCCCTTGGGACTCAATCACCGTGTCTATTGAACGCTACGCAGTGACGTTTCGTCCTGCCCGGTAGCGCAATAACCCTGTATTCCCGTCTGAGATGTCCAGACAAACCGATAGTGCAATTAACCCTGGAAAAACAGTGTTGTAGTGCTAAAACCGCGCCCGGTTTCGCAAGCGGTACAACACCGTCAACGCCCACGCAGGCGCCAGGCGCGACACCGCAACGCCGAAACTAACCAACGCCACCCAGGGCCGCCGATGCGCCGGATACAGCGGCAAGGTCCGGAGCTTGGTCCGCAGGTCCGCGCGGAACACACGCAGCCCGCGGCGCCGTCCAAGGAACCGCGAATCGGTGCGAAACTCCACCAGGACCTCCGGCGCGTTGCGTAACACAAATCCCTCGAGCGCAAGCGTGACCCACAAATCGTAGTCCTCCCCAAAGCACCGGGGCCCGAGCGCGTCCACATCCCGGTAGGGATGACGCTTCAACACCTCCGCTTTGGCGAGCACGGTCGAATTCGCGATGGGATTGAACAGATACAAAACCTTCCGGATGGCTTCCGGCGTAACCGGCACGCTCTTCTTGCCTACGATGGCGCCAGTCTCGTCGATCAGGCGGTATTGACTCCCCACCAAGTCCGCGCCGGTTTCCTCGAGCAGCGCGACCTGACGCGCTATGCGCTCGGGCAACGCGCGATCATCGGCGTCGAGAATCGCGATGTACGTTCCTTTGGCCTCCGCGATACCGGCGTTACGCGCCAAGGCCGGCCCGACGTTCTCCGGAAGCGGAAGCAACCGGACACGCGCGTCATCCAGCGCGGTCGTGTCCAGAAGTATCCGCGTCTGCGGTTCGATGGGACCATCAATGACGATAATGAGTTCGAGCGCTCTGTACGTTTGGGCCCGCACGCTCGCGATTGCCTCTCCCAAATGCGCCACGTTGTCATTGCGGTACGTGGCCATCACCACACTCACCAGCGTGCGCGCCGCGGTATCGTCGCGTTGCGTCATCCCTCGAGCGCCTCGTCGTAGACCCGCCCCAAGGCTTCCCTCAAACGCTCGCCGCTGAACCGCTCGTGCCAAACCGCCTTCGCCGCCGCGCCCATCCGGTCCCGTTCCTCCACGGCGCCCAGGCGCTCCAACGCGCGGCCCAGCGCTGCGCTGTCGCCGTAGTCCACCAAGATCCCCGTCACGTCGTCCTGCACGATCTCGGGTATGCCGCCCACGCGCGTCGCGACCACCGGCTTGCCAAACGCCGCCGCTTCGATCAAGGTCATCGGCAACGCTTCCATCCGCGACGGAAGCGCCACCACGTCCGCGAGCGCGTACAGGCCCGCGACGTTCGCCGTAAAGCCAACGAATCGAACGTCGGCCTTCGCATCCCGCGCCTGCCGCTCCAAATCCGCTCGCAATGGACCGTCTCCAGCCACGACGAGCGTCCAGCCGGACTGCCGTGCGGTGGCGTCAATCAAAGTGTCCACGCCTTTTCCTGAAACCAGCCTACCGACAAATAGCGCGATGAGGCGATCATTAGGTATCGACAGCGATTCGCGCGTGATCGATCCCGTCAAGGCGTCCGGCGGCGAATACGCGTTGTAGACCACCCGCACGTGATCCGGCTTCAGTCCTTGGCTTGCAAGCTGGTCTCGCAGAAACTCCGAACACGCAACGGTGAGCCGATGACGCCGCATCGCAATGAGTTCGGCCCACTGCCAAAACCACAGCCGCGACGACGGGTCCACCATCATCCCGTGAAAGGTGTTGATAACGCGCGGACCCGGCGCGGCCAGCGCGCACAGCAAAGTCGCGCGGTAGTTGTGCGTATGGATAAGATCGATCCGCTGCTCAGCGGCAAACCGCCGCAGCGACCGTAGCACGCGCCAATCCCACGCGCTAGCCATCGCCAACACGTGAACCGCAACCCCGCGCTCCCGCGCCGCGTCGATCAGCGTGGTGTCATCCCGCCGCGCCGGAAACGTCGCCACCACAAACTCAAACCGCCCCGAATCGCGAAACGCATCCAGTATCGAAAGCAGATGCGAAGTGATCCCGCCGAAATACGGGCTTTCGGCCAGAAGTAGAATGCGCTTTTTCTCGGTAGTGCGTTGATCCGCTGCCATATAGTCCCAAACTCGTTGTCCCGAGCATAACGGTACTCATATCGCCCGAAACACACAAGTTCTAGAGGCGTTCTGGCCGAACTCCCAGGCTGAACGACTCGCGGGGAAACGCGGGAATCCCCAAAGTAGAAGGGGCGTCCCCGCCGCTTCCGATGGCCTTCCCATTGCGCATCGGCGCTTCCAACGCGGCGCTTTCACCTGTCCGCCCCGACCATTTTTTCCCTACGGTCCACGAGACCTGTAAGGCTTGTCTTCGCGCCATTCATGTCTATACCTGATTGCCGTCCTAGGCAAAACGAAGCGCCTCGCTTCGCCGTTGCGCAAAGGACTACGCCGTGCTAGGATGAATCCATGACCATTAAAGAAAAGATGCTGAAGGCGGTCGAGTCTCTCCCGGATGACGCCTCAATCGAAGACGCAATGGAGCAGTTTCTGTTCCTGGCAAAAGTCGAGCGGGGTCTGCAACAGGCTGACGCCGGTCTGACACTCTCTCATGATCAGGTTAAAGAGAGAATGTCCGAATGGCTCAAATAAGGTGGACGGTCCAGGCCACCGCCGACCTGGAGTCGATCACAGAATTCATCGCCCGCGACTCTGGCCACTATGCGCGCGTGTTCGCAATTGACGTAGTACACGCCGTCGAACGCCTCACCCAGTTTCCCAATTCGGGACGTGTGGTACCCGAAGTCAACGATCCGATGGTCCGAGAAATACTCCTCGGCGCCTACCGAATTGTCTACCGCTTGCGCGGTGACTACGCCGACATACTCACCATCCATCACGGCGCCCGCCTGTTGGACCCCGCAGACCTGCGGTAACCCCGCGTCACCAATCTCTCGCGCTACCATTTGCGAATGACCGGCATAGAGTCTCCACACAGAGTCCCGCAGTCAGCTACCGACTTTTCGGAGGCATGATTGCACGTCTCTATCAACGAACGTGTTGGTCTTGGGCGCGATAAACCTAAGTCGCTGTAATTTCGGCTAGCCCATCACCGAAAATAGCGAGTACTTCTCCTGCGGCGTTCAGTACTACAACACGCTCCTTGGTAAATCCCACGCTCGCCGTTCGGCTAGTCAAGAGCCCCAACGCCATGTCCATCGTAACAACGTACACGTTCTCAAATTGCTGTCCCGCGTCTACATAACTCGCGCGGTAATCCACTGTCGCGTGGTACTGAAAATGCCCGAAAAGCCAGACCCGTCCGCCTGCGGTATTCCTGATTTCATCGAGGTGCTGAACCACTCCGGTGTAGTGGACGATACTCTCGGCGGTAATCGCGTAGGGTGCGTGAACATTGAAACTGATATCCCGGTACCACCAGAGATACTGGCTGGGTAATCGGGCTGCATCCGGGCCAGCCGCCGCGACGACATCGGCTCGCGCCGGATACGTGGACTCCGCAATCTGAAGCATCTCTTCCTCTGTACTGGAATGAAATACTCTGTGGATATCGACCGACTGGGTAACGCTCGGACATCCCGTCAGCGCTAAAGAACTCATCAGGAGCAAGCATAGAGGTAAAGCGATCCCATTCAACTGCCGTTTCGTACGTTCGATGCGTCTGGTCATGGATCTGCCTCCTGTGGTAGTCCCACTCGTTCCCAGGTTGTACCTTAGAAAACGAGTTACCAATAAGCTCCTTCTTCATCGGCCGTAGCGCCGGCATCTTGCCGGCTTCGTCGCGAGTGAGCTTTGCCGGCTCGAAGCCGGCGTTACGTTGGCGCCGGCCGCCCCGAGGTCTTGCTTGAGATTCTCAGTAGCCGATGTCTTTTAGAACAGCATCGAAATCCGCGGGAAGCGGGGCAATCGGTTTTTCGGTTGTCTTGGCGGCGTAGTCGATCGTGTTGAGCAGCAGTTGGTCCGCGGCGGGATGCTTGTTGACGTTGTCGAGCACGTTGAACGTGTTCAGGACGATTTTGCCCGCGCCGAAATTATAGGCGCCGAGCATGGTCCCGGAAGCGAATCCATCGGGCCGGCCCGAGTGGCAAATGGCAAACGCGGCCGCGGCGACATCGTCCGGCGTATCCTGGCCCTCAAAGAACATGTTGGTAATGACGGGTCCGTAGTAGTCCCAATCCATGGTGCCTTGCGGCGCCAACCCGTTGAACAGCGCGTGTTTCTTCGCAACGCACTCCTTGTGGTAGAGCCAATCCGAAAAATGGATCAGTTTTCCCTTGTTCTTCAGCGGCAGCCATCCAACGGTATTGTCACCCTTCTTTAACGCCTCCGGCTTAAGGAACACCGCCACGCTGCCTCGGGCCACGCGCCGCAACAGATCGGTTCGCGCCGCGGCATCCACATTCGCATCGTTCCAATCGTCGACGAGGATGATCTGGCGCGCGTCCGCCGACGCCTTCTCCAGCGGCGCCACGCCGACTCCCCGTTTCTCTAGCATGTCCGTGACCCGAGGATCGAGCATCGCGCCTAACACCGTGACCGGCTGCGCGGCGCGCGGCGCCTGGGTCACGTAGAACGCCAAGCGTCCACCGGCCGGAGCGCCTCCGTGTTCCATCGTGACAGCGAACGTGTACTGTCCTGTTGGTCCCGGAATGGTGACATCGCCCGCGAACACCGGAATGGCCAGTGGTCCATCCTCTCCATCGGCCGGCTTGGGAACGATTACGTCTCGTTTTTCTTCCCAAACAATTCCGTTCGGTCCAGCCACGCGCAGCAGGACCGGGTACGTGCCCGGCGCGAGGACGTCTTCGTTGGCCAGAATGGCTTCGAGTTTGATTGGGCGATCGGCGTACCCATGCATAGGCGCCGCAAACAGGCACCAGCGCAGCGGCGCCCAGCCGTCCTGGAGCGCGTCCATGATGCCGGGCTTGAACTCGCGCCAGAATGTCCAGAGGCCTTCTCCGGTGTACCCGTGATCGAGAAGCCCAGTCAGGTTGTAGCCGCAGATCTTCGGATTCGACCGGATCAGGTTGAACCCAAGCAGGCGCTGGCGGCAATGCAATTGCTGGCTGGCCCGCAGCATTTCCTCCGGAAAGGCATAGACGCCTTCCATACCAAGCCGCTTCCATTCTGCGGTGAGTTTCTCTTCGGTTTGCTTGAAGAACTTGAAGTCATCCGACTCCGGGTTTGCGCCGTGCTGTTCGTAATAGCGCAGCTCGCGGACAGCGTTCATCAGGCTGCCGATCCCGTATTCGGAAAGGAAGACCGGCTTGGTGTTCTTGCCCAAGTTGCGGATACCCGCTTCGATCTCGGGCGTGTGCGGCGTCTTGGGATAAACATGCGCGTCGCCGGCGCCCTCGAAATACCCTCCGTACGGCCCCTCCTTCGCCTTCCCGGTGTAATCGGCGCTCTCGGCGCCCCACACGTATTCCCATTGCGCGCTTCCGGGATTGCATACGGAACCGGTATTGTACCGGCCGTCCCAGCGTCCGCTCTGCAAGAGCGCTAAGCGGGTATCGTCCAACGACCGAAGGAGACTGAGGCTGGCAGTGGCGTGTTGGACCATCGGCCCGTCGCCCATTTCGTTCACGAGTCCGAAAATGGTCAGGCACGGATGATTGCGGTCACGCAGCACCATCTCGCGCAAGTTCGAGTCGAAGCGCTCGGCCATCTTGGGCGAATCGGCGAGGAGCCACGACGCCATGTTTTCTTCATAGACCATCAGGCCGATTTCGTCACAAAGATCCAACTGATACGGGTATGCGATTCCCGCGATGAAGCGGATTGTGTTGAACCCGCAAGATTTGGCGTAAAGAAGGTCTTTTCGAAGCAGGTCAGGAGCGTTGGCAGGCGGCAGGATCGCGCCCACGGGACAATGATTTCCGGTGTGTGAACTCTTCAGAAAGATGCGCTTGCCGTTCAGGCGGAAATACCCCTTCTCGACACGCAACTCCCGGAATCCAAAACGTGTGAAGCTCTCATGTGATTGCGCGTCGGGGTTGGCTGCGCGCGCCGGACTCACCCGAGTGGACAGGCGGTAAAGATAGGGATCGTCGAGCTGCCACAAGCGGTGATTCTCCACCTTAAGCTCGCACTCGAACTGGCTACTTCCCGGAGGCGCGGTCTTCGTGACTGTGAGCGCTGCAACGGTCTGGCTGGCAAGCGCCGGCGCGATCGTGAACTGAAACTGGCCCTCCACGGGAACCGCGCCGGCGTTGATTACGGTCGTCTGAACGCGCACCAAGCCAGTCTTCCAATCCGCGCGCACGTAAACATCGTCAATGCGCAGAGCGGGCGTCCAGAACACCTCGACAGGCGCGACAATCCCGCCGCTGTTGTACGAGCCCCCGACGCCGATACCGGCCGGCACTTTGTTTCGGTGCGGCGTCTCGGCGAGGACGATCCCGTCAATGGGTTCGGACTTCGGATTCAGAACGCGTACCGCGAGCCGATTGGCCTGACCGGTCTTTACCGCGCCGGTGATATCCAGCGTAAAAGGCGTTTCACCGCCTTCATGTTTTCCAATGGGCGTGTCATTCAACCAGACATCCGCCAAGTAGTCCACCGCGTTGAAACGAATCATGCAGCGGCCGCCCTCATAGGGATTCTGCGGCGGGGTGAATTCACGCCAGTACCACGCGACGCCGTGGTAGCCGGGCAGCGCCTCCTGCAGAATGCCCGGCGCGCGAATGGGTTTCGCGTCGGACCGCGGCGCCGTCCACCAGGATTGATCGCGGCCCACGTTCTTCGGGTCCGCAGCGATGACCCACGCGTTTCCCTCGAGTGACAAAATGGTCGTTGGCATTTGCTGGCTCTCCGCGGGCGCCACGTTTCCAAGCACAATCAGAGCTGCACAAAGTGCGCCTGTAAGATAGATCGGCGACATCCTCGGCGTGGTGATTGCCGGCGTCTGGATCGCGGCGGCGTGGGGCGACGATCCGGAAGCCGTGTTGAACCGGCAGCGGGACGCAAACGCGCCGCAGGGCGTGTACCGGCAAGGGGCGCCGCACACGGACCGGGTCGGGCGTCCGATGACCAAGTATGACCCGACGCAATCGTTTTTCCAGATCGGCGCGTGGGGCGCGCCGCTGCCGGGTAAGTATTACGATTCCGAGTGTGACTGGCGCGAACTAAAGGACGCGGGCTTCAACACCGTTTGGCCATGGGCGGCCGATCCGCAGAAAGCGCTGGACGCCGGAAAAGAAGCCGGCATGCAAATCGTCCTGATGGGCGAAATTCCGGACGCGGCGGTCGCCGCGATCAAGGATCATCCCAATCTGCTTGGCAACGTGTGGAAGGATGAACCCATAGGCGGACTCGGCAGCGCCGACATGGACGGCTTGTTCGCGAAGTTCGTGGCCTACCGCGAACGGACCCGGAAGACGGCGCCGAACCTTCCGGTGTTCGTCAACGACGCGCCGTGGATTATGCCACCCGCCACAAGCTGGTGGGTAAAGTGGAACGCGGCCGGCGACGTTTCATGCCACGACAATTACCCGATCATGAACCGCAGCGGCCGGGCCCCGTCCATCGGCGCCGATCCAAACGGAATTCCACAGTCTGTGGCGTTGGCTGTGGCCGACGGCAAGGAACAGAAGCCGGTGTGGCTGATTGTGGGCGCATTCGACCAGCCCGGCGCGTACGGCCAGTCGTTTCCCTTTCGCTATCCGACGCCGGAGCAACTGCGCGCGTGCGTCTATGCCGGCGTCATCCACGGCGCGACGGGCATCGTGTACTTCATCTGGGACACGTACGTCGGGCGCGACGGCGCCGTGATAGGGATGGCGCCGCATCCCCTGGTCAGCTACGCGCCCAATCCCAAGAAAGAGGGCTTCCCGAATCCGACTCCGGCCACGCCGCTGCAACTGATCAGCGCGAAAGCGCTCTGGGAAACTGCCGCGCAAGTGAACAAAGAGCTTCACGAACTCGTTCCGGCGATCCTGGCGCCGACAGCAGGTCCCGACGCCGGTTACACCGTGAAGATCGAAGGCAAGGCGCCGACCGCCACACCGATCCGGACGCTGTTGAAGCCGAATCCGGAGGGCGGATACACACTTCTGACCGTCAACTTGGACGATGCTGTGTTGAAGGTAACGTACGAGTTTCCACGCGCGCTAAAGAACGTAGAAGTGCTATTCGAGAACCGATCTCCGGAAACTCTGGCGGATGGCGCGCGCTCGTTCGTTTTAACCTATGAACCGTTCGCGACACACGTCGTACGCCTCCAGATGGCGTCGTGACGCGTCGGCGCGCCGACGCTGGGCATCGCGGTTTACAATCAAACGAATGGCGCCTTGCGGCGGAGGGCAACCAAGGCCGCCAGCAGCAGCGCCGCCGCAATGGGCAGTCCGGATAACGGCAACGGCGGCATTGTGGTAGCCACAACTTCAACCGTGCGCGTGACCTGGACGGCGGAGTTCCCCGCGGCATCCGTCACGTTGTACGTGACCGTATACGTACCTGGCGCGCTCACGTTTACGGCGCTTGCGTCGGTCGTAATAGCGCCAGATAGATCGCCATCACGAGTGTCCCAGGCCGTCGCGCCTGGATCGGCATACGACGTGTTCTCGCTGACTTGAATGGGGTTGTCCCCTAGCACGGTGATCACCGGACGCGTGTTGTCGATGGTGACCGTTGCGCTGGGCCCGGGCGCAGGGCACAAATTACCGGCGTTGTCCGAAGCCGTATCCGCGACGATGGAGATGCCCAGTGTGCCGTCACCCGTAATGCCGGACAGTGTGACGGTCCGAGTGGTGGTTCCCGTTCCGGACACCGCGATACTGGCGGTCGCGGTACCGGTCGTAATCAACGTGATTTCTGACGCAGAGAGCCCTACGCCGTCCGCCCCGGTATAGTTCACAGCGTAGTTGACGGGTCCCGACGTCGCGATTCCAGGCGAGGGGGCGCCGATGCTTATCGCCGGCTGTATAGAATCGTAGGTCCGGGAGAACTGAATCGCGGCGGTGTTGCCATTACCCACGGCGTCCTGCGCGGCCCCGGCGGCGATGTTGACGGTAACACTGCCCTGACCGGACGGGACCAGATCAAAGGAGTACGACGCTCCGCTGCCCGCGAAGTTGGTTGCGAGACCGTTTGTTACAGCGAGATCACTAACAGTGAACCCGGTCACACTCTCGCTAAACGTTACGATCACTGCGATGGGGGAGAGGCGCGTCGGATCGGGATCGTTCGAAGTTATAGTCACTGTTGGCGCGACCGAGTCGAAGTTCCGGGAGAACTGACTCGCGGCGGCGTTGGCGTTCCCGGCGGCGTCGGTGCAGGCTCCACTAGCGATGTCGGCCGCAACTGTGCCTTGGGCGTTCGGAATCAGGTCGAAGCTGTAGCTTGCGCCCGAACCGGAGAAACCGCTCACCGTGGCGTTGCTCACGCCGATATCTCCGGAAGTAAACCCCGTCACGCTTTCGCTGAACGTCACCGTCACCGGGATCGGACTGGTGTTTGTCGGCGACGAGGTAACTGAACTCATGCTCACCGTTGGCGCGACGGAATCGTAAGTCCGGGACAACTGCGTTGCCGCCGTGTTGCTGTTCCCGGCTGCGTCCGCGCATACGCCGACGGCGATGTCCGCGGTAACGGCGCCTTGGCCGCTCGGTGTGAGGTTGAAGTTGTAACTCGAGCCTGAGCCGGTGAAACCACCCACGGTAGCATTGCTCGCGATAACGTCTCCCGCGCTGAACCCGGTCACACTCTCAGTGAACGTCACCGTCAGTGGGATAGGGCTCGCATTCGTCAGAGACGACGTTACCGAACTCATGCTCACCGTCGGCGGCGCAGAATCGTAGGTCCGGGAGAACTGGCTAGCCGCCGAATTGCCGTTCCCGGCCGCGTCCACGCACACCCCGCCCGCGACGTCCGCCGTTACGGCGCCCTGACCGCTCGGAGTAAGGTTGAAGCTGTAGTTTGCGCCCGAACCCGAGAACCCGCCCACTGTGGCGTTCGACGCGGCGATGTCTCCCACAGTAAAGCCGGTCACGCTCTCGCTAAACGTCACGGTGACCGGGATAGGGCTCGTGTTCGTCGTAGACGCCACAGCCGAACTCAAAGTCACCGTCGGTGGCGCCGAGTCGTACGTCCGCGAGAACTGGCTTGCCGCTGTATTGCCGTTCCCGGCCGCATCCGTGCATACCCCGCCGGTGATGTCCGCCGTGACTACCCCTTGTCCGCTCGGAGTCAGATCAAAGCTGTAGCTCGAGCCCGAACCCACGAACGCGTTTACCGTGGCGTTGGACGCGGTGATGTCCCCTGCGGTAAAACCGGTCACACTCTCGCTAAACGTCACCGTCACCGGGATGGGGCTCGTGTTGGTTGAAGACGGCGTCACCGAACTCATGCTCACCGTCGGCGGCGCCGAGTCGTACGTCCGCGAGAACTGCGCCGCCGCCGTGTTGCTGTTCTCGGCCGCATCCGCGCATACACTGCCCGCGATGTCCGCCGTAACCACGCCCTGTCCGATCGGAATCAGGTCAAAGGTGTAACTCGATCCCGAACCCGCGAATGCGCTTACCGCGGCATTGGACGCCGAGATGTTTCCCGAAGTGAATCCTGTCACGCTCTCGCTGAACGTCACTGTCACCGGGATGGGACTCGTGTTCGTCAGAGACGCCGCCACCGAACTCATACTCACCGTCGGGGCTACCGAGTCGTAGGTCCGGGAGAACTGCGCCGCCGCCGCGTTGCCGTTGCCCGCGGCATCCAAGCACGCCCCGCCCGCGATGTCCGCCGTAACGAGACCTTGGCCGCTCGGAGTCAGGTCGAAACTGTAGCTTGCGCCCGAGCCGGTAAACCCGCTTACCGTGGCGTTGGACGGGGTAATGTCTCCCGAATCAAATCCCGTAACACTTTCGCTAAACGCGATCGTCACCGGAATCGGGCCCGTCTTCGTCGCCGTCGGCGCTGTAGACGACATGGTCACCGCCGGTGGCGGTGCCCGCGGCGATAGCGATGCCCAATGTGCCGTCCCCCGTCACCCCCGACAAAGTCACCGTCCGGGTCACCGTGCCGCTTCCCGTCACCAGCACGGTCGCGTCAGCCGTGCCCGTCTTCATCAACGTGATATCGCCCGTGCTCAACGTCACCGAAACCGCATTGTTGTACGTGACGACATAGTCGATCGGGCCACTACGGGTTACAGTGAGGGGCGTACCCATATTCACCGCAATGGAAAGGGCGCCCACGGTAAAGCTGGCGCTTGGACCCGCCGAAGTAGCGGTATTTCCGGCCGCGTCGCTTGCCGAGCCTGCGCCGATAGATATCCCCAATGTGCCGTCACCCGAGATGCCGGACAGCGTTACCGTTCGCGAGGTCGTACCGGAACCCGTAACAGAGATCGAAGCCGTCGCCGTACCCGTGCTAAGCAGCGTGATATCCCCGGTCCCCAACGTAATCGTGTCGGCGGCGCCATAGGTCACCATGTAGGACACTGGACCGGTTGCCGTGATTGTGGAAGACGGCGCTCCAATCGTCACCGTGGGCGGCACGGAATCGAACGTGAAACTCAGCGTGTTTGAAATCGAGTTTAGGTTACCCAGCGCGTCTGTACACACACTGGCGCCAACGACGGCGCTGAAAACGCCCTGGCTAACGGGGGTGAGCGTGAAGCTATAGGAGACTCCGCTGCCACTGAATCCACTTACCGTCGCGTTGGCAGGCGCAATGTCGCCAGAAACGAAATTCGAGCTGGCCTCGCTCAAGGTCACCGTAACGGTCACAGCGCAGTTTACCGTCCCGGACGACCCGCTGGCCAAGGTTACCGCCGGACCGGCGCTG
>JACRLJ010000066.1:62316-111984 GCA_016215105.1 Candidatus Hydrogenedentota bacterium | reverse complement strand
ACACCCCGGCCGGGATGTCCGCGGTAACCACGCCTTGGCCGCTCGACGTCAAGTCAAAGCTATAGCCTGCGCCGGAGCCCGCAAAACCGCTCACCGTGGCATTCGACGCGATAATGTCCGCTGAAGTGAAACCTGTCACGCTTTCGCTGAACGTCACCGTAACCGGGATAGGGCTGGTGTTCGTCGGAGACGATATTGCCGAAGCCATGCTTACCGTCGGCGCCACCGAATCGTACGTCCGGGAGAATTGGGGCGCAGCGCCGTTGCCATTGCCGGCGGCGTCTATACTAAGCCCCCCGCCGATGTCCGCCGTAACTACACCCTGGCCGCTCGGAGTCAGATTGAAGCTGTAACTTGAGCCCGAGCCCGTAAACCCTGTCACCGTCGCGTTGCTCGTGTTGATGTCTCCCGAGGTAAAGCCCGTCACGGACTCGCTGAACGTCACGGTTACCGGGATAGGGCTGGTGTTCGTCGGAGAGGACGTTGCGGAACTCATACTCACCGTGGGTACTACTGAATCGAAGGTGCGTGAAAACTGCGCAGCGGCGGTGTTGCCGTTTCCCGCCGGGTCCACACATACCCCACCCGCGATGTTGGCCGTAACGGCGCCTTGGCCGCTTGGGGTCAGGCTGAAGCTGTAGCTCGAACCTGAGCCGGCGAAACCGGTCACGGTCGCGTTGCTCGCGCTGATGTCCCCTGACGTGAAGCCGGTCACGCTCTCGCTGAACGAAACTGTCACGGGAATCGGGTTGGAGTTCGTAATCGACGGAGTTCCGGAAGCCATGGTTACGGTCGGCGCCGCCGAGTCATAGCTCCGGGAGAACTGCGCCGCGGCGGTGTTACTGTTTCCGGCTGCGTCCACGCACACTCCGGCCGCGATGTTCGCCGTAACCACACCCTGGCCGGTCGGAGTCAGATTGAAGCTGTAGCTCGAACCTGAGCCGGAGAAGCCACTCACCGTCGCGTTGATTGAGGTGATGTCCCCCGACGCAAACCCCATTACGCTCTCGCTGAACGTTACCGTCACGGGAATGGGGTTGGAGTTCGTGGTAGACGCCGTCGCTGAACTCATGCTCACCGTGGGCGCCAGCGAGTCGTACGTCCGCGAGAACTGCGCCGCGGCGGTATTGCCATTTCCGGCCACGTCCATGCACATTCCAGCCGCGATATCGGCGGTAACCAGGCCTTGGCCAGTTGGAGTGAGGTTGAAGCTGTAGCTCGATCCCGAACCGGAGAAGCCGCTCACCGTGGCGTTGCTTGCGCTGATGTCCGCCGCCGTGAAGCCGGTCACGCTCTCGCTAAATGTGACCGTCACCGGAATAGGGCTGGCATTCGTCGGCGACGACGCAACAGAACTCATGCTCACGGTCGGCGCCGTGGTATCCAAGTTGATCGTTATGGTGTCCGCGCTGGAGGTCAGCGGTTGCGCGTCCGTGCCGGTAACGCTGAACAGATTCGCCCCCGCGGATAATGTGCCCGAATAGGACCACGTTGTCTGGCCCGCGGTGTAAGTCACTCCGGTAGTCGAGCCGTTTACTTGAATCGAGACCAGACTGCTGTCGCAAGTTCCCGCCAACGTCAGTGAGGCGTTGTTGGTGGTGTAGTCCACGCCCGCCCCGTTGCCTCCGTCGGTCGTGATCACTGGCGCCGGAGGAGGTGTTGCGGAAGGCGTGTACGACGCGAACGCCCCCTGGCTGGCGTTGTAGTACGTCCCCGACGACGATTGTTCCAGACGCACCGCGCGAATCATGTACGTGGCGCCGCCTCCCAACGGGGAGGTGTCTGAGTACGTTGTGCCCGCGACGAGCGGGCCGCCGTTGAGTCTAGTGAAAGGACCGTCGGCCAACGTAGACCGGTAAATGTTGTATCCCAAAATGCCGGTGTCCGCCGACGCCGTCCAGGATATGCTTGCATTGCTCCCGGAAGGAATCGCGGAAACCCCAGTTGGCGGCAGCACATACTGAAGGCGAAGCGTGGGGTCGCCCATCAACGCGATATGCGCTTGGCTTGCCGAGTAGCTCATGTAATACAACGAGCTCGTGGTGGACAAACGCATCCCGTGACCAATGGGTTTCCCCAGACCCATGTGATGAATGAACCAATGCGGACGCGCCACCCAACACGAGGTCAGCCCATACGTTCGGTTGCACAGCGGCGCCCGCAGAAAGTTATTCGAGTTGTCCCAGTCACCGAAGTAGCTCCCAAACAGCATTTGAAACATCGCGCGATACGTGCTCGACGCGTAATTGGCCGTGCTTGCGATTCCGCCTGCGCTGGTGTAGGTTCCCGCTCCGCAACCGTAGGCCAAGAGGTAATCGTTCGACGTCAAGGTGGACCAACTGCCCGCCGACACGCTGGCCGCCCCGGCCAAAGCCGAGAATCGCCATCCGGTTTGCGCGGGGCCTTCCACCAAACCTGTAAAGTTGTCTGAAACCAGCGCCCGGGATTGAACGGTTGTTGTCTTCTGGCGGAAGTCATGGTCCTTGTTGAGGTATTGCCGCAAGAGTTGCAGTTCGCTCAACGGAAACGCCGGCATATTCGCCAAGTCTACACGACCCACCCAAAGTTCTACGGCTGTGGGAATTGTGGACTGGTCGTATTTGCCGTCTCCGGGGATATTTCGATTGCGAGGGTCCGTGGCCGTGGTTGTGTTCACCGTCGTGTCCGTCCAGGTCCCGTTCATCTCGCCGTAGAACACGTCAGCAGGCCAGGCGCCCTGGTGATCCGGATGGCCGTCGGGATTCAAGTTGCCGGAGTACGGTACTGGCACATGACCGAACAAAAACACCGCCTTGATGTTCGCCGGGTCCGCGGTGTAGTCCGCCAGAATCAGCGACTTGACGCTTGGAACCGAGTCTGACCGGTTTACGTCGTGACGCAAGACGGTCCAGCCGTCACCTACGAGATCTTGTTGAAGGAGGGCCAATTCCGAGGACAAAGCCGAACTGAAGGTGTTGCCCACGATCAGAACTATCTATCCCCGGCTTTCCACCAAGGGAATCTTCATTCCCGAGTACACGTAGCCTCGACGCCCCGAGGTGATCGTCGCGTCAGATTGAAACAGCAGGTATTCGTAGGCAGTCCCCACCGACACCGTCGTGTCCACATACTGCGTCGCGGTGCTCGCCAACGTGGCCAGGAACGCCGCCCAGGTAGTATCCGTATCCAGCTTACGGTAGACGTAGATCGATCCCGTGCCTGTCGAGGCGGGCCAGTTCAACGTAATCCGCGCCGGGGACTCCTGAACCACCGCGCTCGCCCGAATCGCCCAGTCCTGGGAAATCGTCGCGTGCGAAACGCCAGGGATAAGAGTCGAAACAAGAATCGCGATGAATGGGAGCAGCGAATTCGTTGATCTGGTAAGCCATCTGCCCATCGTGCTTACTCCACCGTACGCGCCGCGAGCCGCCCGCGTTTCGCGCGTGCCCGTTCGTAGTATCTCTGCTTGCCGCCGCAGACGCCGATTGCGGGTGAAAACGAAAAGCCCGCACGAAAGAGCGGTCCCGTTCGTGCAGGCCTTAGTTCTCAAACCTCAACCTATGCCTTGGCGAGGTGTCAGACTAACCCAATCGCTCCCACCTGTCAAGAATGTTCCGGTTCAGGTATTCGGCAGCTTGCGGAACGCGGCCGCGATGGGCAGAATAGACGCAGCGCAGAGAACGGTGTATCGTCAAGTCGTGTGGGAACTTACGCGGGGAGAGCAATCATGATCATCGCATTGATGGCGTTATTGGGCGCGGCGGGAGAAGTTCCTTCATCTGCGTCAGCAGAGATCGAGCGGATGCTGGCGCAAGCCGGTCTGACCGGCGCGGTCTCGGACCGGCCGGCGCCGTTGGCGATCACGTCGGCCACACAAGATTACGGCGCGCCGACGCGCGATGCGTGTTGCCACACCATGACGCCGCTCCAGATTGGGGCGCGGCAGTTTACGAAGGGCATCGGCGCGCACAGCAAAGGACGCATCGTCGTTCAATTGAACGAGCCCGCCGAATCCTTCCACGCGTGGGTCGGCATTGACCACAACAACGACACGATGACCCGGGGCAGCGCGATCTTCAGCGTGATCGTCGATGGCCAGGAGCGCTACACCTCGCCCGTGTGCCGGGGAGGCGAAGAGCCGCGTGAAGTCAACGTCGATCTCGCTGGCGCCCGCGAGTTGGTCCTAGCCATCGGCGACGCGGGCGACGGCAACGCGTACGATCAGTCGGACTGGGCCGAGGCGTCGGTCGTAGTGAAAGGCAAGACGTTGTATCTGGGCGACCTCTTTGGTAGCCGCTTGTTCCAGGATGTCCCTACCTCGTTTGACTACGACGGGGAGAATTGCTGGAAGGTCTTTGCCTCGTGGAAGAGCGAGACCGGCCCGAGCCGCAAAGGCGACCGTGGCACAGAATATCGCCGCACGTGGAAGGACGGGACCACGGGCTTCGCGGCGACACTGTGCGCCACGGTTTACGCCGACCCGGCCGCGTGCGAACTCCGCTGGGAGTTCGAGGCCGCGTCGGGCCAGCCCAGCGGCCTTATATCGTCCGTGCGCTCCATCGACTTTTCCGCGTCCGCTCACGACGGCCAACTGGCGCTGCTCAGTTCCTCCGGCGGGATGACCGGCAGTCTAACCGGCGCCAACGAGCGAACGGGATTCAAGACGGAATCGACGCAGCTCGGCAGCAAGAGCCTTGCAAGCGTCGGCGGGCGATCGAGCAACGGCGACTTGCCGTTCTTCATGCTAACCCGCCTTCCGGGCAACATGGCGTTTGCGGCCGGTCTCGCGTGGTCCGGCCAGTGGACGTGCAACGCCGCCTACGATAACCAGCGCAAGGCCACGCGCCTCGTGGCCGGAATGGACCCGTGCAAGTTCCGCGTCCCCGCGGGCGAACGTGTGGTCATGCCCGGCGCATTGTTCGTTCCATTCACTGGCGACACGCAGCAAGGGGCCAACGCTCTCCGCCGGGTTATTCGCGCGCATTACGCTGCCCCTTTGGAGGGGCAGCTTCCGTTACCGCCCGTGTCGTTCAACTCGTGGTTCACTTTCACGAACAACGTCAACGAGAAGATGCTGTGCGAGTTGGCCGACGCCTCCGCCGGCCTCGGGCTGGATTACTTCTGCCTCGACGCCGGATGGTTTGACGGCGACTTCCCGGAAGGGGTCGGCAACTGGACCGTGAACGCGGCGAAGTTCCCGCGCGGATTGCGCGCCGTGGCCGATCACGTGCATCAACAAGGCATGAAGTTCGGGCTCTGGTTTGAACCGGAGCGCGTGGCCAACGGTTCGCGCTGGCAGCGTGAACATCCCGAATGGCTTCTCGGGAAGAACCTGATCAACTTCGGCGATCCCGCGGCGCGAACCGCCATCCTCGACATGATGAGCGGCATCATCAAGGAGGTTGGCGTTGACTGGATTCGTTACGACTTCAACATTGACCCGCTCGACTCGTGGGGCAGCGCCGAAGGGCCGGAGCAACAGGGCCTGGTCCAGCTCCGTTATATCAACGGCCTGTACGCGCTGCTCGACGAACTCATGCGCCGGCATCCGGGATTGTTCATCGAACAATGCGCAAGCGGCGGCCGCCGGATCGATCTCGAGACGATGCGGCGCGGCCATAGCTACTGGAAGAGCGACGATACGCTTGACCAGCCGCTGATGCGTTTCCACGAAACCGGCGGCAATCACTTTCTGCCCGGCGGTTTTCTGAATACCAACTACTGCCAATTCCGCAGCCAGGATGACGTGCTCGCGCTGTTCGCCGGCCCGCTCGGATTCGGACTCGATTTCCGCGCGCTGAACCCAACGCAGAAAGACGCCATCCGCCAGGCCATCGCGGCATACAAACACGTCCGCCGATTCATCAACGAAGACTACTACCCCCTCTTCGATCAGTCGGCGTCGCCCGTGAACTGGGTGGGCTGGCAGTTCATCGATCCCAAGTCGCAGGAAGGCTTCCTGTGCGCGTACCGTCCCGCCGCCTCGCCCTACGACAGCGCAACGATTCCCATCCGCGGCCTGCGCCCGGATACCGCGTACGTCCTGAAGAACCTGATCTCCGGTGAAGAACGAAAGCTCCCCGCCGCAGGCCTCGCAGGGGGACTATCACTCACGCTCCCAAAAGACACCGCGCAGGTCTGGTCCTTCACCATTGTGCCTCCCGGAACTTGACCTGCGCTACGGTAGCGGCCTCCAATATCTCCCTATATGTAATGGGCAGTTGTTTCGGCTTGTTGGGCGGTCGTTGGCCGGAAAACCGGGGGAAATTGGGGGGAAACACGATTTTCGGCGCCGGAAGACGTCTTGCCGCAAAAGAACGCACAGAGCTCAGAGAGTCGAGAACGATCTGCCGGAGATAGTCAGAAGAATGCTGTCCACAGATTCGCATAGCGCGGCATAGCCGCAGCCAAAACGGCTTCGGCGGCAGAAACTCAATCAAAACAGGGTGGCGCCCTGAGGGTCTGACAAATGGTGGCGACGCGTGTGCCTCGGGAGGGTCGGCGTCCCCGCCGACCATCGTCGTCCATACATCCGCCGTTCGGCAAGGACCTCTCCGCGCGCTCGACGGATCTACCCCTCCGCGCGTTACCCGTGCCAAGGCCGGTCGGCGAGGACGCCGACCCTCCCGCGCGAACGGAATGAAGATGACGGATAGCAGCACAGATACGCGCAGATTGAAGAACAAAGACATGGGGGATTAGGGATTCTGGGCGCGGGAGACAGGCGCGTTCTCGAAACAAGGGGTCCGACGGCATAAGTCACTGTTATGTATGTGGTTATGGAGGCGATGGCGGCACTGGGTGGGATTCGGGTCCGGCACGGCTCGCGCGGGGTAACTTGACAGTTGAATTCACGTGTGGAACTCAACGCGCAGGACGCCACGGCCGCGCGGCGCTCCGGCTGGCGCCGCAGGTCAGCGCGTCACCGCACGCCGTCGCCCCAATGACGCGCTAGGGACTGACCCCGACGTTCGCGCGGCAGTTTGCGCAAAACTCGGGGTCTGTCCCTCTCTTCGAACTGAGTCTGACACGTGGTCTCGTTCCCAAGTTGTACTTGGGAATGCACATGTCCAGGAGCTGAGCTCCGTACTAACATCGCCTCCACGCGTTTCCGCTATTCTCTCGTTCCCAAGTTGTACTTGGGAATGCACCCTGTCCAGGAGCTGAGCTCCGTACAACCATCGCCTCCCCCCGTTCCCGCTATCACTTATTCTCTCGTTCCCAAGTTGTACTTGGGAATGCACATGTCCAGGAGCTGAGCTCCGTACAACCATCGCCTCCCCCCGTTCCCGCTATCGCATAGCCGTTTCGCCCTCCTTCGGACGCCAGGGTCTCGGTCCACGGGCTGAACAATACAAAGCCCAGCTTTTCAGACACGCTCATTCCCAAGTACAACTTGGGAACGAGAGGAATGGGTAGTTGTTTCGGCTTTCGGGGCGGCTCTTGGCCGGAAAACTGGGAAAGAACTGAGTGAAACACGATTTTCGGTGTCAGGTAGACATTTTCTGCGATGGATAGGATGGCGAACGCGGGAAAGTCGCAAGCGAAATCTTCTAGCCCCTATTCGAGCCAACTTCCATGTCAAGTCTCTTTTCTGTCCGTCTTCGTTGGAGGGTTGTTTCGGCGCTTCGGCGATCCTTTCACGTTTACGATGTTCTTGCACTTTGGATACTCTGAACATCCGTAGAACGACCCGAATCTTCCCACCCGAGGGACCATCTGCGCTCCACATTTGTCGCAGAGCGGCGCATTCTCCGGGGGAAGCTCAGGGGTTCTTGCTCGCCGTTTCGCCTTGTCATGATTCTCTCGCCAATCACATTCCTCACAGGCCCAATAGGCTCCGTAACGTCCCTTGTTAAATGACACCCGGGAATCACAGTTTGGACACCGGGGATTTTCAGCCTGAAAGACCGAGCCGTCCACGGCATCAGGACGTATCCCCTTGTCCATTGCCAAGAAGGCCGAGATTTGAAGGCAGACCTCTTTGTTGGACATTCGAGCCATAGTTTCATCGGTGTTAGTAGTGTAGGAGAGCGGATTGAGTGACCCGAACCACACAATCTCATCATCAATAATTGCGAGTTTCTGGTGTATTTCTCCCCGAGTGTCGACTACGCATCCCATCCGTTCAAGACCATCAAGCGCCTCCTTGCCCTGTTCAATAGGGATGCTGCCATTCTTCGCAGGCGGACGCGTAACGCAACGCACTCTAACGCCTTGCGCCAGCTTGCGGCGAAATATCGCTTCATACGTTGCCACGCGTTGTGGCGTGACGAAACCGGAAAGTATAGCAATTCCCCTCTTTGCGCGCTCAAGGTCTGCCTCAAACACTTTCTCAAAATCATGTTGATTGAAAAGCCCGGAGTGTGCCGCATCGACAGAAAGATCAAATGTCTTGCCATACGTTCGCAGGTCGTCGAAAATCGGATACAGCGCCAAAACGTCGCGCACGTCGATCACAGCGCCTCGTTCCTGAATACTTGAGAGGATCTCTCTCAGGAATGCGTAGCGAGGAAGCTTCTTGTCCAGGTATGCGAGATTCGCCAAAACGATAAGCTGTTCCCTGGCCCTGCTAATGGCAACATTAAACAATAGGCTTCCGTCTTCGTCGTTCTGTTCTGCTTCCAAGAAAACACCAACGGTGGGTTCGCCATAGCTGTCCGGGATATCAAGGATCATCGGCGTCTTCTCGTCGCCCTGAATGCGATGAACCGTTCCCGACCCGACTTTAGCGGACAAACCCTCAGCAGCCAATATCTTCTTGACTAATTTGGCTTGTGCCGCATAGGGTGTACAAACGCCAAGGCGAGCGATTTCCGGCAATAACCCCTTCGCATCGAGATGTCGACAGATGTTACGAATCGCCAGGCCGTGCATGAGGTTATACCGGGAACCGAATAGATCCCGGTTGACAAACGGCCAGATAGTTGATGTATCGATAATGAGAAGCTTCTGGTCAAACGGCTGGGGGAATGGCGCATGCTGAATCCGGGGCGCGTCAGCAGTCTTGAGCCGTCCATCATACATGGAATCATTAATCAGGGCGCAGATTTCTTCGGTCATCCGATATTGCAGATTGAGCATCGAAACACGCGTACAGTATTCCGGCTTCTGCGTATGTATCTCCGTCGCACGGAATACGCTATTACCGATCAGCTCAAGGATCGCGTATTGATCGGTCTGGACGATAGGGGCGAGCTGCCGAAAATCACCGGAAATGACGACCTTACTTCGCGCCAGCCCCGCCGCATGGAAAACGGCAGGGAGAAGTACCATGGATGCTTCATCAACGATGACGACATCAAAACCTGAAAACATCTGCGGGCTTAAGTATCCCTTTGTAACTGTGGCGCCGACTATCTGTGCTTGATCCACTATCGCTTTTCGGATGTCGTCGAGTTGTTTGTTTATTGCGCTGATTTCTTCGAGGAGTGGCTTTCTGCGCCGGTCAACATCGTCCAATTGATTCTGAATTGCTTTGCGATCAAATCTCGCCAGAGATTGCCGCGCCATTTGAAGGGCATTGTTGACTTCCGCGACACCCTGATGCTGCTTGCGTAGATCATTCTCCGTGGCGGACATCCTCGGCGTCAGCTTCGCGAGCGACTCGTTCGTATGGGATATGTCCTTCTCGACTAGTGCCGGTGAACGCATGAATAGTCCGGCGATAACACCAGAGGACTCGACGCGCGCTTTCTCAGCAATCAAATCCCGTCGCCTGGACTCAAGGGTCTGCTTTTCGTCAACGAGTTTCTTGAGAGTTGCTTCAAGTTCGCGGAGATACGTTCCGATCCTTTCGCTGTCCGCCAGAAGCCCGTCCAGTGCGACGAAGGCCCTCATAAGCTCCGCGGCACGTGCGAAATCGGCGTTCAATCTTTTCAACTCGACTTCAAGCTCGATCTTACGTGTGACAAGGGACGCTGACTTTCTCTCTGCCACTCCGTCCAACGTCACGTATTCAGACCAATTCTTCTTGAGTGCATCGTGTGCGATTGCGCCAATCCGAATTACCCTGCCATCGGCAATAGCTGGGTGTTCTTTTCCGAATTTCTCGCATAGTTTCAACAGGACCTGGTCTACGGCCTGATTCGTATTGGAACAGAGAAGGATTCTTTGCTTCTCCTCGACGAGCGCTAAACAAAGTACACTCAGGGTCTCCGTTTTGCCTGTTCCGGGCGGTCCCCACAGGTAAGACACGGAATTACCGAGCATGAATCGAACAGCGTCCCGTTGTGATGGATCCAGACGCCCAAGCGTACTCTGCGCGACATAGGCCGGAGTATCGGCGTCCCCAACATTGAGGACAACGGATTCAGCGAGATTGGTGTTGAAGTTTGTGACTTCGCCGTTCTCGATCTTCTCCAAACGTACTCGGAGCGCTTCAAGCATAGCGGTGTTATCGACCCGCAATAGACAGACGGCGATCCCTGGGCCAAAATCATCGTTCAGTGAAACGAGAATGCTGTTTCCCAGAATAGCGATAATCTTCCCTTCGGATTGCGTACTTCCTATGGTGGCCGTTACCGCCGCGCCCTCGAACAGCTCACTGTCACCATCGTACGGGAATTGGTAGCCACTTTCGCTTCCATCTAGTTGAATGCGCCTGCCATTTTCGAGAAGCACTTGCTTTGACGCTGTCCCCTTCTTTTTCATTTCCGTTATGAGGGCCTTCAATGCCGCTCCATAACGTGTGATCCGAGAGGCATCCTCCTTGAGGTCCAGACGGATGTCGTCCTTCTTTGGGAAAACACGTTTCTGTGGCACATCGGTTAGCGGGCCACGTTTTCGAATGGTAGCCGTATGGAGTTGGGTAAACCTATGTTCGGTTGCGTCTTGATCGGGTTCGTATTCTGGCGTAGTAGAAGGAATCGACCTCTGGACTGCTCTGTGCCGACGGTGATCGGTAGTCGGCAGCGACGAGGGCGTTACTGATGTGGGCATTCGCTCCGAGGAAGATTCAGGCGCGCCATTCGGAATCCCCGACTCGCGGCTGCCAAGCCTCTCGACGGCCTTCTTGACCTCATCATTAAGTGCTCGCATCTTCGGCGTGGTGCGATAGCTCAATTCAGCCAAGAGTGATGCAAGTACGGTTGCGTCCTTCGTATTCTCAACATAGATATTGCGAAGTTGGTCTCCGGTTAGCGTGAAGTAGGGTCTACTAGCCATTTTGGCTATTCTCCGCGCTAATTCGGGAAGCCACACACACATGGCAGGTGCAATCAATTCCGTGAAATGCAACGAAAAAACTCAATCGACTCCAGAAACACAGCGCCCAGTATTGCATGCCACCTAGTTCCGGAAATATACCGCACTGATAAGCTAGAACTTCTTTGTACCGCCCCATGAGTTCTTGAGATTGAATGTAGCTGTACTGTTCGGGGAGTTCTGCTTCGGGCCACCGATGGTCGATGACGTGGGGCGTTTCTTCAGGTAGTACCCGGTAGGAATGGTGGAAATGCAATCCACGGACGATCTTCCACACGATTCTTCTGACGCGTTCTCCATCAAAACGTTTTGCCACTTGTCCAGGTTTGAGCTGAATCTCGGGTGGGTTCCAATCCCACTCGGTTAGAACTTTTCTGACTAGGCCTTCGTTCTTCCGTTCACGATACGCACCCATTATTTCGTTCACGCGTGCAAATGCCGTTGGCGAGTCCATAATGGATGGCGTAAGCGCTGCAACGAAATACTCTTCATCTTGTTCGTAAGAGCGGTTGCATTCGGAATGAGTGGGTAGCGTCAACAGCATAGGATTCCTGGATCTCGTGAATCCCGTGCCGAAAAACTGCCTTGGAGGTACGTGATCGCGGCTTTTTCCGTTCCGGATGGGTAGACCGCAAAGATAGCAGATTCGACGTTTCACAGTCGCACGACCCCTGATACGTGTAGACAGGGGGCAATTCTATCACAGTCGATGAGTTTGAGACACGCCGCAGATGATCCTGGGGCGACGCTTCCACAATATGACCTGATGCTGCGATTCCGCTGGGCAAGTTCTGTGCTGGAGTCGCCCAAAACGGGAGATCTCTTACGCGATTACTCGGCAGTACCAGTGTGCCTCGTCTTTTTTCCCGCTGCTAGAACGCCTATCCGCTGAAACGGAACGGTCTAGGTTCGGCAGCTCAAAATAGGAAGCGCTACCCACGTTTCTTCCCTTGGCTTATGCCTGGAGGGACGCGCAGCCTTGCGGGGCGACGCGTGCGGCCCGGGAGATGTTCTAGGAGGTTGAGAAAGCGTTCACCGCTCTAGGGATATTTGCGTGGTCCTTCCGGCGAATGAGGACATTCGCCCTCCCGTCTACGCGACTATTTCCGCTTCGTCGCTCCGCTCCGAGGGAAACCGGGAATCATACGGTTTCCCTCATTCACTTCCCCCAAGAGCGCCCCGAAGCCTTCCTGCGGATTAAACGCTTGCGCTCCCCGTATTGCCCGCTCGCGCACAACCGAAATTAGTGCTCGCGCTACGCCGTATTAGTTGGCCTGCTCGTGCCGAAATCTGCAGCCGACTCACCCGAAACGCTCCTCCATATATAAGAGGGGATGACGCGTAAGTCGCGGTTCCGTCCCCGTCCCAGTGTCGGGTAGAACACCATGATCGATGTTCCGATAAGAAAGATCAGTCCCGAAGCAACAGCCCTGCCGTTGCGGCGAAACGACACTGTAGTGATGAAAACACGATACATATATAAAATATATTTACTTCTGATAATACCAATTAGCAAAGTGAATTACCCTCGTTTTGCAGCGAGTGTATGCCGACCCCTAGTCCAAGAACCGTCAAAGAACGTCCATAAATGCTAAAACTGTCCATATAGTCACGCAAATCACCCTCGTTTAGCGAAACAGCACCCCGTTGTCCCCGTCGCCATGAAAGCCAGACCCGACACCCAGTCGGCAAACCCTGTGAAGGCAAGTCAATAGATTCCCCCTCGTTTTGCAGCTCTGGCGGTACCCCTGAACCCGTCCGCCTGGCCCAATAGCCGAAACAGATGACCTATACATATAGAGGCATTATGTGGAACTCAACGCGCGGGACGCCATGGCCGCGCGGAGAATCGGGACAGTGAGCCTGGTGACGGCGGGCTTCGTGCAGAAGAGGAAACGCCTTCGGCGCAGCCAATGGGGTAGCGAAATCCACCGAGCCCGGCCGTCGTTGCGGACTGGGTTCCCGACGCTCCGGCTGACGCGGCGAGACGGCGCGTCTACTATAGGGGCTTTGCGCAGAAGAAGGGGGCGCCTTCGGCGCAGCCGCTTGTGTAGCGAGTCATGCTGACGGAGTCTTGTGTTTTGGACGCGAATGGCGCGAAAAGCAGGGACAGACACGCTTTTCAAAGTGCCGAAAAACGAGTCAGTCCCCGGTTTTCGCTTGAACCCCGCAGCCGCCTTGAGGGGCGTGCTACAATTTGGCCGATGGTGTCGAGGTTGAAGAAGTGGTTTGTTGGTGTTGTCGCGGTCGTGCTTGCGGTCATGACGGCGATGCTTTTCTTCGCGAACATTGATAAGCCACCTGCGCGCGCGATTTTCGGCATGGCGGGTGGGAAATGGTATGATTGTATTGGCGGAAACAGTAGTGACCGCCACGAGCATTCGGAATCCTGGCTCCGTGGATTTCGGAGTCTGCCGGGAGGCTGGAAGTGGCTGCCGAGAAGCCCACTCTTTACATCGAAACGACGGTTCCAAGTTACCTAATTGCACGGGACTCAACCGACGTCGTACTGTTGGGACATCAGCATATTACCCGTGAGTGGTGGCGGTTGCACTTGCCGGCGTACGAAGCGTTCGTTTCCAGCTTTGTCCACGACGAAGCCGGGCGGGGAGACCCGGAAGCCGCTGCGGCGCGCCTGGCGCTCATAGCGCCTTTTCCCGTCTTGGAGGTAACTCCAGAGACTCTTGAGCTTGCAGCCGTATATGTTGAGAAGATGCTGTTGCCAGAAATTGCTGCCCCCGACGCCATCCACTTGGCAGTGGCCGCGCTTAATGGGATGGATTACCTGGTGACGTGGAATTGCCGACACATTGCTCGTGGTTCCGTCAAGCGCAGCCTACCTGACATCAACGGCGCCTGCGGCCTGCCTACGCCGACCATCTGTACACCGGAGGAATTGTTCTATGAAGACCAAATCCTGGACTGACCCCGTGGTAGAGGAAGTGCGCCAATGGCGTGGCGACCTCTTCCGGGAGGCAGGAAACGATCTGAAGCGATTGGGCGATCGGATCATGGAGACCCAAGGCAGGCACGGGGCCAAGCTTGTCCGGCGAGCGCCCAAAACGGTGGGTACCACAGGCAAATAGCCGGCCGATGCATGGCTTGACGTGATACTTCACACGCCGCACGATTCGGTGACATCACTCGATGCGGTTCGCCGCCAGGCGAGGCACTCGTTGTAAGCGGCATTCGTAGCGCTCCGACAGCCCGCGTTCGTCGAGCGCGGGCGTACTTGGACGGAGTGTTGTGCTTGGACGCGATTGCCGCGAAAAGCAGGGACAGACACGCTTATCAAAGTGCCGAAAAGCGAGTCAGTCCCCGGTTTTCGCTTGAACTCCGCGGCAACTTCGAGGGGGCGTGCTACAATTTGGCCGATGGTGTCGAGATTGAAGAAGTGGTTTGTTGGTGTTGTCGCGGTCGTGCTTGTGGTCATGACGGCGGCGCTTTTCTTTGCGAACATCGGTAAGCCGGCGGCGCGCGCGATCTTTGGCATGGCGGGCGGGCTTATCTTTTGGTGGGTGTTCGTGGGCGGGTTCTTGATGTACCGTTTCCGGGAACGCGTACGCGTATTCGTGCTGGGACTTCCTGGGGGCTGGAGAACGAAGTTCGTCGTCTTTGCGACTCTGCTTGCTCTTGCCGAGGAGGCGATCGCGGTTTGTATGACGAACATGGCGCCGGTGTTCGGCGTACGAGTGGGTGAGGCGTATATCACCGCGTCGGCGAACTACGTTGATGTGGTGACGCTCCACAGTGTCGTCGTGTTCGTTCCGATGTTTTTCGGTTTTGCCGTGCTGCTTGGGCGCTACAATTTCTCGCCGTTCTCCATCTTCGTGCTGTTCGGCGTCATGGGAACGGTTTCAGAGGCGCTGTTCGCGGGGAATCCGGGCGTGCTCGTTCAGTTCTATCAATGGATGTTCATCTACGGTCTCATGATGTATCTGCCGGCGTATTGTGTCCCGCAAGACCGGGGCGCGCGGCCGGTCCGGTGGTGGCACTACGTCATTGCGGCGCCGTTTGCGTTTGTTATCGCGTTACCGTTTATCGCTGTCATTGCGTTTGTGATCAACGGCGTGTTGCATCATCCGAGTATTCATTTCCCGCCCATTCGGCTCTGATGTTTGAGCGTTGAGAATGGGAAGTATGGGAGAGATGGGATCGGCCGCTGGACCTGTCCCCGTTTGCAGCGCTTTCTTCTTACCCTACGAGCCTGGCGTCCCGTAGACGCGGTCACGGAATACCGGTTCTCGAAGCAGCATGGAATGCAGGAAAGACCAGCAGTACACCAAATGACCTTCGTAGCCGGCGGGATTGCCGTCCCAGTCAAAGACTTCGGCGCCGGCGCCCATGCGGTCCACGAACCCGTTCTGAAAGCCGCCGCCATTTGGAAACACGCCGTCATTCTGGCGTTTCAGCATGGCTTCGAGAATCGTATCGGCCTGTTGGTTCATCCCTGCGAAGTAGAGCGCGTTGAGCAGATAGGATGTGTTGCTTACACCACAGCCTCTTCTCGAGCGCGGTCCAGTATCGCTGTAGAATTGCCTTGCCCTTGTCCGGATCAATCACCCCGTAGTTGACGGCAAAACTCGTGGGGACGTCGGAGTGGAGATCGTGAAGCGCGCCGTCGCGGCTCCGCCACCTACCCAGCCAGCCGGTTTCCGGGTTGAAGAAGGCCGCGTGGAACGATGCCTTCAACCGCGCGGCCAGTTGGCGGTATCGCCGTTCCTGTTCACCGCGTCCCAAGCGCAGTTCGAGGTCCGCCAGCCCCAGCCAGGCTCGATAGGCCAGGGTGTTCACATACGCATTCTTGTGACCGGTCACGTAGCAATCCCACGCGCAGTCCGGATCGCGAGGCGGTCTCGACCCGCTGTTCCCGCTTTGCTTCGACTCGATCAATCCGTCTCCGTCCACATCGCGTTTTTCCATGTACTGCGATAGAAACTCGAGACGGTCAATACGCTTCTTGAGCCAGTCCGTGTCGCCGGACGCCTTGACGTAACACCATGCGCCAATCAGAACAGCCGGATTGGAGTCCATCACATTCTGGTTATCGGCCGGATCGGCGTCTTTCGCGACGGGGGCGTCAGTCCCCGCCGTTCCCCGCGCCGTGTAGGCGATGAGACCGTCCGCGTTGGTCTTGCCGTCAATCCAATACTCCACCGCGCGCCGCAAGATGGGCGGCATGGAAACCCCGGGCGCCAATTCCGGCACGAGAAGCGTCGCATCGCCGAGCATGTACAAGACACTGCTCACGGGATCGCTGAGCGCGTTGTTGGCCCACACGCCGATGACGTCCCGGTTTCCGCCCGAAGCGCCGCAGCTTTGCTGAATCAGGTTGAACCAACCCCGCCGGGCAGCCTTCCAACGCTTCTCATCCTTGAACCCATCCGGCATGGGCAACACCACGGGAGTGAACTCCAGGCCGATGGCGGCGCCTTGGGCGGGCAGCGGCAATTCAAGTGTCACCGTGATCCATTTTTCGGCGCGATTCCCTTCAATACGCCCCGCGAGTTTTGGATGGCTGGGGCACGTGAGCAGAATCTGCCCCAAGTCCGGGGCATTGATGATGGCGGGAATCACGAATTTGCCGTCCGCCGTCCACGTGCTGCTGATGATAGAGGTGACCGCGGTAGCCGGTTCAAACGGGAAGACCAGTTCCAGTTCGTCCACGTCCTCCGAGATATCCTTATTGCATGACACCTGCATGCGCAATTTGTCCGGCTGGACGGAGACTTCCCATGCCAGTTGTTTGCCCTCCGCTACTGAGTAGCGATATTCGATCATTGCGGTGTCGCGCGTCCCGACATGCGCCTCTGGCGACAGTGCCTGGTCTTTCTTGCTTAGGCGTAACTCGACGGGCTTCTTGAGGAGATTGATCCCAGCCCGTCCGCTGCCTTCGGTATCCCAGCCCAGTCTCGTCAGCCGGCCCGACTTAATATCGGCCTCGAGATTCAGTTGCAGATTAGGTGACGAACTGACGAGGGGGACGGATTCGGTCGTATTCATATCGGCCTTCTCCGCGCCCAAGGCTGTCGGCGCCGCGAAAACCCAGGCAATGCATCCAAATCTAAGTACCAGACTCAACCGGCGCCAGCGCCGCGAACATTCCAATCGTGCTGGGCTCATCTACGCGACCTCCCGTTATTGGTTACTCTCATGACCGCATCCCGGTGGCCGGGAAAGGCGCGAGTGTGTGGATCTTTCCCGATTGGGTTGGAAACTCGAGCACGCTCCCGGAAAGCGTTGTTGTCTTGCGGCCTTTTACGCTGACGATCACCGGCTCTTTTCCCCACGGATTCAACACACGGCACGGAGCGCCGCGGCGGCTCAGCAGTTCGACTCGGGTCACGCGGCCGGCGCGGCGTTCCGCGGATACCTCGAAGGCACCTTCGCCGACGAGCCGGACAAAGCGCGCGTCCATGGCGGCGGGAAGCGTGGGGAAGAGCCGAAGCAAGGATCTTCCGGTGGCGTCGGGATGGGATTGGAGGAGGTGCTCGGCGATCACGCCGGACGCCGCGAAGTTCTCGGTCCAAATGCCGAGGTTCATAAAGTTCGGAGTCTTCTCCGGAAGCGCGAGTTCGATGGCGCCGTTGGGATACAGGCGCTTGCGCACATCCGCGAGGAACTGCGCCAGACTATCGTCCAAGCCCAGCCGCGCGCGAATCACTCCGAGCATGACCAAGCTGTTGTTGCCGTTGGTTTGGATTACGCGCGCGGTGCGCCGGGCGATCTCGACCTGTTCCGCGTTGGCCCAGAATGACGGGTCCTCCGCCGGGAACACCGGCACAAGCGGCGCGGGAATGTTGTATTCGATGGGCGGAGCGCCGGCCACGTCCACAAAGATCTTTCCGTCGGGCGTGTCGTACGTGGGGTATTCGGGAAGTTGTTGCGCGAGGCCCCGCCAGCGGGCGGATTCTTCCCCGTCGCGGTTCAAGATTTCCGCCGCCTCCGCCGCCGCGAGCAGATGGTAACGGAAGAAGGCAATGGCCGCGCCGGCGTCACGGTTGCGTTCGAAGTTCGGCGTGACTACGCCCCAGTGTTCGGGAGAAAAGGTCGGGAAGATGTGCAGCTTGCCGTCTTTGGGGACATAGGGCGCGCAATCGGCCCGCTGACTGCGGTGCAGAAACCATTCGTAGAACCGCGCCACATCGCGCAGCAACGGGTAGGCGCGCCGTTCGAGAAACTCGCGATCGCCCACAAACTGCCAATGCCGCCAGAAATGTTGCGCCACCCACGCGGAGACTTCCATGGAATCATCATAGAGATTGCTGCAGAATAGCGGCTCGACGCGCCGGAAGGGATAGTCCGTGACGCTGAAATAGGCGCCGGGCGCGTCCTTGCCGAAGGCGATGGGCGTCGTTACGAGCGCGCGCGGAATCGTCTCGGTGATGTGATCGAAATAGGGTTGGGCGAGCTCGGCATGGTTGCAGATAAAGGCCGGCCAGAACTCCTGCTGAAAGTTGTAGTTCAGCATGTACACGCCCTTCCAAGGGCTGAAATCCGCGAAGATCCAGTTCCCGAGCAGACCCGTCGCGGTGACACCGGGACGTGAGCAGCAAGCGAGTAGATAGAGATTGTGATAGAAGAGTTGTTCCGCCAGAGCGGCATCCTTAGCCGTGGCCGCGTCGGCGGGATCGCTGGCGTTGATTTCAATAGCGCTGCGCGACCAGAACGTGTTCCACGCGCGCGCGTGGCGCACGTGAACGGCCCGCCATTTCTCCTTCGCCGCGATCTCGGCCAGCCCGATGGTTGCATTTACCAGATCCGCGTCTTGGTCGCTCGTCGTGCGCACCGCAACGGCCAAAGTCGCCCAGGGGCCGCGACTGGTTTCCACCTGGCATGCGATCCGGTCTGGTTCGGATACGATCTTTCCATCGGCGCCAGAAAGCGTTGCGGCGACGACGACGGCGAAACCCTGAGGAAAAGTGGACTCCGCGGGAATCCGTTGCCGCAGCCAAAACGCCTTACCGGCGCTTCCCGTCTCCGGCGGTTCGAGGGGCGCGTTCTGAGGGTCGCTGGCGTTTTCCGGCGTGGGACGGTCCTTAAAGGATTCCTTTCTCGGCGTCTTCCAAAAATCGAGCGGCTCACGGGGCCGGAAGAGTTCAGCGCGCATCCCCTTGGCGGCGCGGGCCGGCACGCGGACAAATAGCACGTTACGCTCGTGCTCGACGAACACCGTTACGGGACCGGCCGGCGTGTCAAACGTCAGCGTGGCGTCGGCAAGGCGCAAGCACAGATTGCTAATCGCGCCCAGGCCAGTAACACGCACTTGGCCGACCGGCTTGGGAGTGGGCGTGAAATTGTGCGCGCTGGGCTGCATTTGATAAAAGTTCTTGAAATCCCACTCGCCCTTCGTGACTCGGTCGATCACCTGATCGAGGTTCACGATGGGATTGTCGTGGCTCGTATTCAGCCGCCGATCCCAGACATCGTTCTTGCCCAGGCTGAATACCAGCGTATCTCCGTCAGCCCAGACCGAAACGCCCAGGTCGCCGTTGCCTAGCAACAGCCCGCGGAGCGGTTCCGCAGGGAGCTGAGGGAAGATGAAGTCATGCTTCCCTTCGTACCCGCTCTTCTCGTTCCCAAGTTGCACTTTGGAACGAGGCGTACGCTTCGTGTCGGCCTGAGCACTAGCTGCCGCAAATTTGCCGGGTCCGCCCCCCACCAGCGCGCCCAGCGTCGCGGCGCCGGCGGCTTGAAGAAACTCACGGCGATTCCAGTGGGCTTCCTTTGCAGTTTCACGTGTTCTCATTTCACAACATATTCCTTCCGCCAGGGCCTCGTTCCCATTGTTCACCAACGTGGCTCGCCTGCGTTCGCGCCAGTGGTCTAGTTAGCCATCATGGTCATGGCAAGACTATCTCCGCTCTCTTCTTCTTGGCGTAAGCGAGTGACAAATCGCTGAAGCTCTCGCTCAGCCTGTAAAACTCACTGTCACACTGCTCCCACACCGGCCCGGACCGAGCCGCAATCTGCTCCATCATTTCCCGCCGCTTGGCAGTATCCGTGGGCGGCTTTCCGCCGGGAAAGACTGCCACGGCGCGTTCCAAGAGTGCCGCTGCGCCACTAGCGCCCATCTCTCTTAGACCCGCAAGCGCCACCATCGAGTTATCGCCTGACGGATTGAAGAAATACTGGTCAAAACCGCCGTTGTCTACTTCGCCCTCGAGCCAGTCAGCGGCGAGAAACTTGCGTTCCGTGTCCGTCAGGCCGTGCTCGCCGTGGGTGTCGGCTTTCTGGCCGATTCGGTAACAAAGCGCGCCCAAGATCTTGCCCGCGTCCTCCGCTCCTTCGTGACTCAATATCTGATCCGCTGTTATCCCCATCGCGCCATACTTCTCTTCAAGCAAAGCGCTTGCCTTGTTGGCTCTCTGTGCTTGCTTCCAGCGCGGGACAGCAAGCACGGCAACGGCCACGACGGCTACGCTGGCAATGATGGCGATGACGAAGTTTTTCATGGGTAATCCTTGGACCAATTTGCCAAAGAGTGAAACAAAACAATGAAACAAGCGACGCTACACATATTCATCAATATTTTCCCGGCACGGCGAACTCACAGTGCCGGCGCAGTATGCGCATAGACAGATTCCTGCGCCAAGTTCGGGCGTCAGCGGGAATATGGGAGCGTCTCCTATTCTCCTATGGTGTTCATCGGTCTATCGTCAGCCATCGAATGCCGTAAGGCTCAAGTTGGACTTGGAGCGGCGGCTGCGAGGGATCCGGGACCAGGCCGGTGTTCTTGTATTCGAGATTGTCCACGGAACTCGCTGGATTGAACTGGATGAGTTTATAGGGTTTGCCAGCGCACGTGTCCACGCGCAATTGCACGTCCATAGGCTGGCTCTCCCCTTTGTCCACGAAATTCCAGAACAGAATCTCGAGATGCGGCCCGTTCTCGACAGCCATACCAAACAAGCGCGGATCGCTGGAAGCGGCCTTCCACTGTTTGCCGCGCATTTGGGCCAGCATCTTGAAGACATAATAGGCGGGACGAATGCGGCCTTGTTGGTCGTAGAGCCCGAGGCGGACGGGCAGCGCGCTCCAAAAACGGTCGAAGGGTTCGAGGTAAGTCGGAGACATGAACCGGCGGAATGCGTCTACAGCCAAGGGCACGTCGCGGATGTGATAGTAGTTTGCGCCCGTTAGACCTTCCTCCTGCATTGCTTTGGTTACAGTCAATAGAAAGGCGCATTGGAAGCCGGGGCCGGGCACAACCTGGTTCAGCGAGATGTTCCACTCGTCATAGTACGTTTCCACATCTTTGAGTTGAGGATGTTTTGCGATGCGGGCTTTGACGTCGCGGATTCGTTGCCGAAAGACATCCGGGTTATCGTCATAGGTGTGCCAGGAGAAGAAGTTCAACGGCGCTTTGCCCTGGGCCGCGTAGGCAAGCAGCGCGTCGCCAATGGGATGGTTGAACGTGCCAAGCGCCGGACCGCCCACCTTGACCTTCGGGTCGGCGCGCAACACGGCCTGTACCGTGTGCGTGTAGTAAACGAGATAGTCTTCAGGGGTAAAGAGATACGGGCATCCGCCGCACTCGACGATTTCCACTTCGTTCCCGATTTCCCAATACTCGACACCGAACTTGCGCGCGCCATTGACGTGGCGGACCAGTTGCTCGATGAACTCCTCCCACTCCTGATAACTGGTCGGATGCACGATCGTGTGATCTACTTTTGGGAACAGGACGGCCGGTTTCATGCACAGGCTCAAGAAGGGCTTTGCGCCTGTGGCCACAATGGATTCCAGTTCGCGGTCCAGTTTCGTCCAGTCGTATTTCCCCTTGGCCGGCATCAAGTCGTAATACTCCTGGACGAACAGGCGGATGTGCTTGGGATGCAGCTGGCCGAGATCCTCGGTGTGCGGCGCAAGCATGGGTTTGTCGCTGAGGCCGCCTTGGCCCAATCCGTAGTTGGTCATGTCAACCGTTTGGCCTTGGGGGTCGGGGGCAATCACGAGCTCGGCGGATTGTGCGGCGAGAGCGCTGGCGAGAGTTCCGATCAGGATAATGGGAAGACTAAACTTCAAATGGCGGCGGTTCCGTCGAGTGGACACTCGACACGGCAATTCGTCCGTCTTCCTAAGGCGGCGTAGCCGCAGTTGTTTAGTCAACGGTATGACTTCTTTGTCAGTAACATCTGCGCAACCGCCCTGGACGTTGTTGACAAAGAAGCTATACAGGCATTGTTTCATGGCTCGGAGTCCTTACCCATGGCAGCCCCTCTACGGGGCCACCCGCAAAACACGGCATATACTATCGCACAAAGAGAGGGTCCGTTCGCTGGAATTCACGGGTATTCCCGGCCCCTCTACTGTTTCCCCAACGCTACGATTCCATCGGCCGCCCTCGACGCCGGTGGCTCGGGCAGGGTCGCCAATACGTCTTCGAAGAAGGGGAACTCGGCGGCACGCGGCTCGATGCCCAGGCACGTATTTCCCCGCCAACGCACCTGATAGGGCACTTGGGTTTCGAGCTTGCCGCCGATGCCTAGCTTCTGCGTGAACTCCGGCAGCGGGTAGGCGATGGCAAGCTCCTCACCGGAAGCTGCCTTGGCAAACAGAATGTAGTCGTCCTGCCAGACTGGCGTAGTAGATTTCCCGTTGCGAAAGGTCTGGACTTTCTCGCGCGGCGCCCAGGCAGGCAGGCGCAGATGGAAATCGCCTTGCTTGTGCGGTGTGACAGAGAGGCGGCCGACCGCAGGCAGGAAGGAGCGGACCGTCGCGGACGGGCATTCTCGATTGAAGGACATGTTGATCCACACGCCGCGGTCATCCTCGACCACGGTGTTCTTCCAAGCTGTGTAGAGGGCACTTATGCCCTGGGGGGCGCAGCACCCGCAAGGCTGGAAGCGATCTACTCCGCCGTTGGCTTGGACTAGGGCGCCGAAGCCGCCCTGAGCGCGGCGCATCGCGGCCAGGGCCGCATCGACGTCGCCGACCGGTTTGTCGTGCCACAGCTTGCGGTAATAGGCCTCGAGCGATGGGGTCATGAAGAATTGCACCGCGCGGATATAGTTGCGCACGTAGCGCTCGACGTGGTCCCAATACTCGGGCTGCCCGCCTTGGGCCAGGCACGCCGCGATGTTCACCATATCGCCGGTGGCACAGGTCTCCGAAATATGCACCCTCTCGTTGTGGGCGTCCCAGGGCTTGTCGTCTCCGAGGACCATTCGTTCGGGAAACCAACCGTAATCCGCGCCACGGCTACGGACGTATTCATAGGTCCGCCGGGCCCAATCGAGCAACGGGGCGTTGTGCGTGGCGGCGCCGACGTCGGCCACGCCCCACACTTCGTGCAGGTGAATGTGCGTGTGGTCGCTGAAGCTTCCATCGGGCCGAATGCGGCGGCAGCCGAGGTTCGCCTGCAGGCCGGCAATCGTGCCCCGCGCGAGCGCCTGGGCGAATTCGATTGCTTCGCTATCGCCGGTCAACTGCCCGTAGCGCCACACCGGCTCCGTTTGGCAGCCGTAATTGACGGTAACGAAGGTGTCGTACCACTTGCCGTCGAGATAGGGGCCGCTGCCGCCGGGATACCAGGCGCGATCTCCGTCCCTGCTGGCCAGTTCGCGCAGCGCCACGAACACCTTCCTCGCGTGTTCTTTGGCCGCCTGGTCACCGGTGCGCGCGAAGGTCTCAGCCAGACTAGCGAGGACTTTTCCGGTCGCCCACGGGCTAACGTAGATCTTGTCCGCAGGCACGCCGCCGCAGTAGAGCGCACCGGGGACGTGAGCGAGGTTATCCGTGCCCAAGTAGCTGAGGATTCTGCGCCGGACGCCCGCAGCCGCGCCGGCGGTCTGGTTTACGCCGCACATTTCGGCCATGTGCATGAACTCCCAGTCCATGCGGCAGTCGGTGTCGCCGTTGGCCACCAAGTCCTCGCCCAACTTCGGCGCCGGGCAATACCAATCCAGCGAAAAGCGGCAAGCATAGTTGAGAGAAGGGTTGGTGTTGTTGACGAGGTAGTTTTGCGCCCAACGGCCCATGGCGACCAAATCGATGTCGGGGCCCGTGGCGCGGGCCGACGCGTCGTCCGGCGGCGAGGTCCATTTCACGTCGTCAATTTGCCCCCGAAATCCCGTCAGTTTGGAGTCGGCCAAACTGCGGTCGTTAGGAGCCGCCGCTACCAGAAATGCGCCCATGAGAATCGTGATAATCACGGGCGCATCTTATCACAGCGTTTGAATCGGAAACACGAGTCGGGCGAGTCCGCTGGAAACTATTTCGCCGCAGTGGCGCCGGCGGACGCGGGCAGTCCGGGAATGTGCAAATCGGCGCAGCCGGGGCGCGTGGTGATCTTGCGGTCGCAGGCCACGGCCCACATCTCCCAGGCGCCGTCAATGTAGTTGTCGTTGGCGGGACGCGCGCAGGCTTGGACGAACAAGTACCATTTCCCTTCGATCTGATACAGCGCGGGCGTGGCGACGTGATAGAGCGTGCGGTCGTCGTACAACCCTTGCCACTTCGTTTGCAGCACGGTATCCAAGTCGAGTTGCGTCCAACCTTTCACGGGGTCCGTGCTGACCGCGAGTCCCGGCCGCCAGCGCGCGCCGTGTTCGACGCCCACCTCGATGCAGAGCACGTAGGTTGCTCCGACTTTGAGAATCTGGTGCCACTCGTAGTACGCATTGGGGGTGGACGGGAAGATCTGACCCATGCCGCGCGGATCGCTCTCATTGAAGCGGCGGGTCCAGGTCTTGCCGTCGCGCGACGTGGCAAGTCGGATGCCGGGTAGAACGCCGTCCTTTCCGCGGTAGGAGTAGTACATGTACCAGTCCCACGACTTCGCAGCCGCGTTCCACTCGCGCATGACCGCCGACTGCGAGGCCATCTCCTCGTGATACGGCGCGGCGGCTTCGGGGGCCAGTACGGGCGCGGCGCCATACCGAACGATGGCGGTTGCGGTCACTCCGGAATAGCCGTCAGCTCCCGCAGGACAAATTGCTAGACCGATCCGGTCCTGAGTGCTATTGATAGCGCCGGAGTAGTAAATGTAGTAGGCGTCTTCCTCGGGCACGTAGAGAACCGTATCGAGGCGGATAGAGCCGGAGTCCCAGCCGTGCTCGGCGGGCCGGAAGATGGGATTTGATTCGTCCTGGTTCCAGCGGAACGGATCGCGCGTGTCGGCCCACGCCTTGCCAATCGCGCATATGGACCGGTTCGACGCTGGTACCGCTGAGTAGAACATGATCAACCGGCCCGGCGCCTTGGGGTTGGGCAGAATGCAGGGCTCTTCGACTTGCTGCGACATCCACTCGTGGCTCGCGCGCGGTAGCACGATCTCGCCGCGGACGCCGGTGGGGGCTTCTTCGGCGCGCGCCGTTCCGTAGCTCCAAGAACACCAGCACGCTAGTATGCCCATAAAGACGCCCCATACTGCCGTTCCGAACAGATTGCTCATTGCCAATGATCTCCATGATCGCGCGAAGTGGTCACGCGATGTCTGCCTATAGTGTAGCGAGTCAAGCTGATGGCATCCAACCTTTGGACGCGAAAGCCCGCGAAAGGCGAGTCAGTCCGGTTTTCGCTCGATTGCGATGTCCAGTGATGTTGCTTCAATTTTGAATCATTCCACTAGTTGGAGCGCGGCAGCTTTTCACTCACATACTTCCGCAGCGCGCCGCCAAACAGGTCGATATTGAGAATTCTCCCGTCGGGACCGATGACAACGGTCGTCGGAATATTACACACCCGGTACGCTTTCAGAATCGGATTGTCCGCCCAGGCGCCTTGGTAGAGGACCGGGTGCTGAATGCGCCGTTCCGTCGAAAAGGCCAGCGCGTCTTCCATGGTTTCGTCCACGTTGACTCCCACGACGGCGACTTTAGCGTGGTCAAATTCCGCAGCGAGATCGTCGAAATCGCCGATGGTTTGAACGCAGGCCGAGCACCAACTCGCGAAGAAGTGCAGCACCACAATCTTTCCTTTCAAATCAGCGAGCGCGAACGATTCGCCCGCGAGCGTCTTTCCGGCTATGGCCGGCGCGTCTTGGCCCGGCTCGAGCGGCATGAACGGCTTGGTGTCAACAGCGACATTGTACGCCTTCGTGTCCGCTGCGTTCTCCGGAACGAGAATCTCCTGAATCGCCTCGAACGTTCGTGTCGCGTCATTCAGCGCGAGGCGGCGGAATACGCGGAGGCCGTACTTGCCCGGCGGCACGTCGTAGATGGCGTACGAACCGTCGCGATCGGAAACGGTAGACCAGATGATGTCCACGCCTTCGACTTGGGCGGGTTTTTGCTTCGCAAGCAGCCGCACCCAGACCCCGTGCAGGGGCTGCCCATCGGAATCCGTAACTTTGCCTTCAATGTGTGGAAGGTCTGAGCCACCCAACGTGATTGACTCGACTTGACCGGGGGCGATCGCGGCTTTCGCGGCGCGCGTGACGACACTTCGAAAGCAGCAGCCAACCTGGGGGACGTCGCGCCAGGTAGTCAGCAGGTAAGGGCCCGGCGTTAGCGCGTTCACGCGCAAGACCCCCTTTGCGTCGGTTTTTGCGTCGTATCGGAAGGCCACGCCCTTGATTCCCGTGTCAAGAAGAAGGCGCACATTCTCGTTCGCTGCGCCCGTGCGCCCGTTGAGAACGGTAATATCGGCGCTGGCCGGCTTTTCGATAATTATTGATATACGCTTTGCTTCTGAGGCCGCGCGAGAAAAGCCAACCGCATCGTTCATGTCCTGCGCGAGAAACCCGGTCGTATCGCTCGGGTCAACGCTGAGCATGAAGCGTCCCGCCCTATCGGTGATTGCGCGCGGCAATTGCTCGCCAAGCATGATCCGGTTATCGGTCACTTGAAAGGACTTGCGTCCGTTTAGCGCATAGACCACCGCGCCTTGAGCCGGTTTTCCATCGTGATAGGTCACGGACCCTTCAATGGATGTGGCGCGCGCGCAAATAGGGATTCCGCACGACACTGCGAGAGCGGCGATTAGAACCCAGCGGGTGGCCATAAGCACTTCTCCTCCCATTCAAAGAAAGGGCCTCTATGGTGATAGAGTTGGCAGCACGTAAGCGTCAATGGCTTAGAAAGTACGCCATAATGTTGATGCCCGTCATAATGCTTTCACGGTGGTAGGCGCGCTTTATCCAACTGTCCCGCGGATCGGCCCATCCACAGTGAATGTCGGCGTCGCACAAGAAGACCGCAAGGCGGTCGCCCACGAATACGCCCGAGTTCCCGGGACTTTCGCCGTTAGGCCGCTTCCACCGGCGAATATTCGGCTCACTTACGTTGTATACCGTCGTGTAGACCTCGTGATCTTCCGGAATATGCTTCACGCTGTCCTGGCCAAACGTTGCTACGAGTGACGCATACGCGCTGTTATAGAAGTCACTGGCGCGGTTGGGCGAGCCGCATTCATCCATGAGCACCGCCCCTCCGTCGAGGACGTACTGTTTGAGATTCTCGAGCGGCGCTTTCGCCATCCGAAATGCGCCTGTTCCCATCATGAATAGAACGGGGAATTTGCGCATCTCGTCGACGGACTTGAGATCAACCAGCGCGTTGAAATGTTGGGGCAGCCCGTTTTCGGGGTATTCGTTTTTCACGTTGTCCTGCAACTTTACCTTCACGCGAAGGACTTGGCTCAACTGTTCGAGAAGGTTTTTGTCGCCGCCGGGCCCAAAGTCCCAATCGGGATTGTTATTGCAGATGCGCGTAAGCAGGAAGTCATACTTGTCGGCGTCCGGCGGACAGTACGATGCGCCCGGCACGACGGACGCGGCGGCCGCA
Organism: Candidatus Hydrogenedentota bacterium; assembly: GCA_016215105.1. GTDB lineage: Bacteria > Hydrogenedentota > Hydrogenedentia > Hydrogenedentales > SLHB01 > JACRLJ01. Next base: position 84,070 of record JACRLJ010000066.1, on the reverse strand, counting down.
GTGACCGCCGAGGTTAAGGCTCCGGCGGCCGCAATGGACCGGGCGATGAATTCGCGGCGGCTTGGGTTGCGTGGCGTAATTGCCATAGCGCTTGCTCCTCGATTCAAACGGGCCAATTCACGGCTTCCCCGCGGTAGCTGACGTTTCCGCTTCGGCTTCGCTCTTTTGCTGGATCGTGGCGGCCATCTTCCATGTATCCGTATAGAGACGCGAGGCCCACTCTCCATCCTTCTCTTCTTCGCCCGATACCCACGGCCGCTGACTGGGCACGCCGTCCCCGTTGTCGTCTAGCAAGGCGGTTTCGGACTTCATCAGGCTGCGGTCGCGAAACGCCGCGTCGATCTGTTGGACCGTTAGCTGAAACGCCTCCAGCAACGATATATGTCCGTCACCGTTGATGTCCGCTTTCGTGTCCGTCAGCGCGGGAACGAAATAGTCGGAGAAGCGGGTACTTGTTGGCTGGTCGCTGCGCGCCGCGCAGACCACGATTCGGTTCGGGCCTGCCAACGCCTTTACGGCATGTCCCGCCCCCGGACAATCGAGGACCACACATAGCGGCGCTTCGCCAAATGCTTTGATGAGCGCGCCGAACTCCTCGTGCGTTATATCGGGACCCGGAATGTTGAAGCGAAGTTGATCGCCAACCAGATTCGCCTGTCCCGTGTAGTAGATGATCGTAGTTCCTTTGGACGGTTGCTTGGCGAGGGCCGTCAGCACGCTTTTTATGGTTGCCGCGTCGGACGCGCCAGTGCGTTCACCGACAAAGGAATCCGCCTGCGTCAAGACAAACAGGCTTTGCGCCGGAACGCCTATCGTGTCACGAAAATAACGCGCGAGCCGCATCACGTTCTTGTCCTTCGATCGTATTTCCTCCGGGTCTTTGTTGACCCCGTCAATGATTACGACTCGCAGGCCTTCTGAATGGGGCGCGGCGGCGGCGTTCGTGGTTTCCGCGGCGCTTACCGCTTGAGTGAAGACGCTCGATACAAGAACGATTTGGAGTAGCGTGAAGCGGCGCATGTCAGACCAATCCCATGAATCGGCGCGTAAACCACGCCCCTGTCAACAACGAACACACTACACACAAGACGGTCCACGTTCGCCACGCGCTCGACACGTCGGCAATCTCTTCTACGCGGCTCGTGGCCGGGAACGAATTGGCTTGCGATGTGAGTTGGTCCAGATCGCAGTAACTGGCGCCCAACTTATCCGCGGCCGCCTTGAGGTACGCGCGATCCCGCTCGACCTTATCCATTTCGCCGTGCGGCAAGGGCAATCGCGCCGTTGTGGTCGCCTTGCCGATGAGAACGCCCTCTTTCACGGCCTCGACCTGCGCAATCAGCGTCTCTTCGCCGCGCGTGCGAATGGCCGCGCGATACGAACCCGGCGTTGACTCGGCCATACGAACGGCCTGATCGCCGACCGTAAGCAGCACCGTGGCCCCTGCCGATGGCCGAAACTGAGAATCAAACACGTTCGCGGTGAACACCACGGACTGGGGATCGTCGGGCACGCGCTCGGCGTACACCTGCGTTTGCGCCGCATCGCGGACCGCCGCGCCCAAATGGGTAACGATGGCCGACACCAGGACCCGAAGGGCGCCGCCATCCTCGTCCCGATAAAGAACAAAGAGGCGCCGGAGATTGAGCAACGCCACATGTCCGCGTCCGACGCGCTGAAACACGAGCGCCGGCGTATCGTCGTACTGCGCGGCGACGGTGGAGGCCGGTTTGGCTTCAACTTGGTAGTACGGCGTGAGATTCGCGGGGGGCTTGGGCAAGTCATCCGTCGCGGGGAGCCCCATCGCGCGCCCCTCTTCCGACACGAGGATGGGCCGCTCGACGGTGTTCGTCTCCCATGTCCCTGCTTTCGCCACGGTCGGAAGCAGCGTTCTAATCTTTGCGTCGCGCGATAACGCCAAGTCGAGCTGGTCTTCGCCGGGTAATATCAACAGTCCGCCCCCGCGTTCCGCGACGAACGCGTACAGCGCGTCGACTTGCGCGGTCGTCAGTTCACGAACGTCAACCGGACCCAGCACGATGATGTCGTAGGCATTCATCGCTTCACGCGTATCCGGCAGCTTGCGCGCATCCGCGTTTGGCGGTGGTGGCACAGTGCCTTGTCGAGGTCCCTTGATTAGAGCGTCAAGAGCAAAATCGAGAGAGACTTTCTTCTCGCGGGACAGGACCTGTCGCATTTTGCCAATATCGAAGTTCGCCCACTGCGAATAGAACAGTACCTTCAAGCGCGGCTCCTCGACGACGTTGACCACGGCTTGCCGCACGTTGTTCGCCGTATTCGATTCCGGGGCCTTTGCGCTTACGCGGGCTTCGATGGCCAGAGGTCCAAGCGGCCGCGCCGGTACCGTGACATCAATCGTTGTGCCATTGGCGAGCAACGCGCCGTCAACGTCCTGCATGGCAACGGGCACGCCGCCGCTCACGACTTCGAGACGTGCGGCCATCCCCGCCGGCAATGACCCCGCAAGAGTCACCCGTAGTGGAATCCCTGTGTCGAGCAGCGCGCGCGCGGGCGCGTCGATTCGTGTCACGGCGACGTCTCCGGGCGAATCGTCCGCGCCGACGCCGACGATTTCAACACGGAAATCCTTATTGGCAACCGCCGGCAGCGCTTCGGGCGCCTTCTCCGCTGCTTGGCCGTCCGTGAAGATTACGGCGCCCACAATATGCCGCTGGGCGTTAGCATTGCCCGTGAGGGCGCTCTTCTGCAGCAATTCAGCGACCGGCGCAAGATTCGTCCGGCTGCCCCAGCGCGGCAGCGCGCGCGGCGCATCGCCTTCGTGAACGATCGAATCAAAGCCATATACGGCAAACTGAGGCGCGTCCGGCGCGCCGGGCCGAAAGACCCGCTCGAACGACTCGATCGCTTTGTCCAGGCGTTTCGCGCCGTCCACGTCCGCAATAGACATACTTTCGCTGGTGTCGAAAACCGCGAGGACGGTGTTGGGCACATCCCTTTCCTTGATGCGCGCATGCGAGGGGTCCCACAACAGGAGAAGCACCAGGAGCGCTGGAAGAATTTGAAGCGGCGGCAACAGCCAGCGTTTCTTACCGGAGCTCGTCCATTGTTCGGTCCAGAACGCAAAAAGGAACAGCCCCGCCACTCCCGTGACGAGAACGAGCGCGGCGAAATGTCCAGGATAGTGCAGCCACGTCATAGCGCGTTCCCCGGCTTGAATGCGGCGGTTTTTTCAAAGAACTCTTTTTCGACGTTCGTGAAATCCACGTCGGACGATTGATCCGCGCGCAACTTGCCGCGCAAGCGCTCGGCCTCGATGGCCAAACTCGAATACTGCGTGGCCAGCCATCGCGCCGCATGGATTTGCTCCGGGTCTTTCCAGTCCTGCAAGTTGGACTTGTCCGCGGTCGGCACAAGGCCATGTGACAGCGCAGTGAAGTTCGGCGGTGAACCACCGTTGAATCCCGTGACGTACGAGGACCCAACCTGTTCGCCGAACTGTTTCCAGGCGTCACGCAGATGCGCCAAGTCGCCGGCATACTGCTCCGGATTGTTGGCCTCTTCGAGCGCCCGCGCGATTTCGGCTGCCGCTTCGGCCTGCTGATGCAATTGCTTCGCGGCTTGTTCCTGGGCGGAAATAAGCGCGGCCTGCTCGAGCATGAACGCCGCCATTCGGAGTTCTTGCTGCGTGGAATCCAAGGCCTCGGCCGCCCGCTTCATGGCGTCGCTGCTTTTTCCGAAGTACGCGTCTCCCAGCGCGGCGTCCGCCGCCTTCATTTCGTCAAGCGCGCGCGCCAGGTGGTCTAGCGCTTTCGTGAGATCTTCGGGCGGGGTCTGGTCCTGCTTTACAGAGCCCAACGACCGGGCAAGTTCCGCGGCGCGCTCCTGCAAGGCGCGTTCACTTGCGCGCATAACCTCGAGCAAATCTTCGCGGCTCGCGCGCTTGGAAGCGCCCTGTGCGCCTTGCGTCGCTTGTGCGCTCGCCGCGCTGCTACTGGCCTCGGCGGTAGTGGCGTTGCCGGCGCCACCGCTGGCTTCAGCGGGAGACAGCGCCCCTTCCAGCGACGTGCGCGAAGGCGACTCACCGCCTCCGCCGTCTTTCGGCGCCTCCGGGTCGTTCTTCTTGTCGCGCCGCGCGTTCGGGTCGTTCCACGACTTTTCGTCCGTCGTTGCCTGTTTGGCGCCCTCTTGCTGCGTTTGCGCGGTCAAGAATCGCTCGAAGCGCTCCTTCAGTTGCTTCTGTTCTTGCCGAAGTTGCTCGAGCTTATTGGCGAGCTCTTTGAGTTCCCACTGGGTCTGCTCTTTCTCGAAGCGCGTCAAATGGACCTGCTCTTCAAGTTTGACGCGCTCGGGGCCTTGGGGCGGCGGACTCCCGCTGCCGCTTTGTATCAGTTTTTCCAGCTCTTCGAGGACTTTCCGAATATCCTGATACGCGTTCTTCTCCGGCTCGACGGCCTTGGCTGGATCGTCCGCGGCAAGAAACTTCGCCGCGTCTCCGTATGCCGACTGTGCGGCGGTCAATTGCTCCAGTTGTTCTGGAGAAAACCGGTAAGCGGGATCCGCCTTTATCTTTCCGATCTGTTCTGAGTTGTATTTCACGTCCTTCATTAAGGCGGCTGTCTTGGATCGGTCGTCAGCGCTCAATTCCGTTTTGTTGGCCAACGGCCACGTCTTCTTCAAGATGGCTCGAGCCACTTCAAGCGTCGCTTGAAGACCGGCATGCGCTTCGCGCATGTTTTCAAGTCCCTGCTTTCCAAAATCCGATTGCATCCCCTCGGGTGGCTGGTACCACACCTGGTGATACGGCTTTATTTCGATAAGATACATGTCGCTGACCGCGTGTTCGCCTTCCGCTTTGATACCGGACGGCACGTCCGCGGCCTCTGCGTAAAAGATGACCGTGTCGTTCAATTTGAGGTCGTACTCCTCGAGTTCGAGCGTGTGCGCAAGTGTGACCGCTTTCGACCCGCGTTCCACCGTCGCGGGAATGCGCAACGGCGCGCGCCCAGCAATCTCAAACACCAGGTCCGCGGACGTCAGCCCGAAATCGTCCGACACGTCGACCCGGATCGGAATACTTGCGACGTTGGTGGCAAGGTAGTCGCCTTGCGGCGTCACGCGTTTGAACTCCGGCGGACGATCCGCGCGCAGAGTTAATTGCAGCGGCGGTACTTTGTCCTGCGTCAACCCGGAAGCGCCAGTCAGCGCAAAGTTGATCATGCCGGGCTTGTCCGCGCGAAAGGTATGCTCAAAATGTGTTCCGCCGTTCAGCGGAATGGAGGTCTTGTCGCCGGCGACACTGACGACGACCGCCAGCGATAGAGCCTCTGACGCGTCCGCGATCAGTTTGACCTCGGCTCCCTCCAATACGTCGAGGGAGAATTCGCGGAGATCCTGCTGGTACGGCTGCACGTCGGGGCGCGTTTTTACCTCCGCCTTCAAGCCCTTCAATTCGGGAAGATTCGCTGCCGTAACGGTATGCCAGTCGCTCGTGATTTCACCGCTGACAAATTGGTACTGGTAGGTCCCCGGCGGAAATGCGACGGCGGACGCAAACTGGGGTTGTTCGTCTTTGCCTGGCGCCGGTTTGAGACTTAGGTCGCGAAACGCGGGCGGAGTGTCGCCGTACTGGTCTCCCGCGTGGACAAGGTGCAGTAGACCCTGTTCCGGAACCACGCCATGAATCGCGGCCGCCAGCGTCACATTGACGTCCGGCTGCGTAACAAGGTCGCCGGTTAACGTTTCCAGCGTCGTGGCAGATAGCGGGGCGACCGCGGCCAACGGCTGAGTTAGGCGGCCGACGTACCGCGCGAAGTACGCGGCGTTGGTGTACAACGCAATTCCAACCACAAGAAACGCCGCCGCAATCACCGCCGCGGAAAGATACACCTGCCACTTCGGGATTGCTTCAGTGAAATCATCGTTCCGCGCCGTTTCGTCGATCTGCGCGACAACCCGTTCCGCCAAGGCCTTGGAATACGGATAACTTGCCCGGTCTTCGTGGTATTCAATCGCCGTTACTAACTGCTGGTGGTAGTTGTGATGCCGTTCGATGTAGTTCGCGGCCTGTCGCGCCGAGTAGTGCCGGATAGCGTCGCGTCCGAGGAAATAGACGACTGACAAGAAGCCTGCGGCCAGCAACGCTAATGCGAGTGCGCGGCCAAGCGGGCCCAGATGCAGCCGATGGTCCAGGGCGCTAAATAGCAGCACGTACAGCAACGCAAAGGCGCCGCCGGCCGCCAGCGTCCGCAGTCCGATCAGCAGCATGAGCCAGCGCCGGACCTGAGCCACTCGGTGGACGAGCCCGTGAAGCCGGGCGTCTATACTATCCGCGCTCATCGCGTTACCCTGTTTGACACGAAGACATCCACAATGATCAATGCTAGCGCAGCCCAGCCAATTCCTGGCCACAAAGGCTTGCGCTGCTGAGTGCCTTTCTCCGGCCCCTCGTCCACTACGGAGTCACGCGTCGCGAACAGGCGCTGAACCATCATGTCGAGCGGCGCGCTCGAGGGCGCCGTCAAGTCGGTTTCGCCCTCGGGAACGTTGACGCCGGCGTAGCGGACCGGCGTAGCTGTAGTCCGTACCCAACCCAATTCGTTCACCGGTGGAATCGCAATGGTTTGATTGACCCATTGCGCCGAGGTCTGCTTGCCGCCCGGAGTTTCCACGAAGAAGGCCTGATCGGGCTGCGCGTGCGCCAACTCGAACGCGGACGCGGGGAGACGCACGGATTCTCCAGCGTCGAACGCGTATTGCTGCACTTGCGCGCCGCCGCCGATAAGGTAATTGATGAATGCGACGGCCGCCGCCGATTTCATCAGGGGCGACAGCGCATCGTCGGCGCTGGTATTGATCAGAATTGCCGACCCCCGGCCCGACGCCTTGTAACAAACAAATGCGTCACCGGTATTGAACCGCCACAACGCGGTTCCCCCGTCAACCGTCCGAAGCGCGTACGCGCCCTGGATTGGCAATCGCTCCAATCCGTAGTTGCGCAAGGCGCGAATCGCCGCGGCGTCCGGTGACAAAGGATCACCCATGGTTATGCTTCCAAATTCTCCTTCGAGTTGCAGCGTAGCGTTGGCCGCGGCTCCCGGTACTGCGGGAAACACACCCGCTTTCGCGAGCGACTCGTAGAAGGCTGGTTTCAGGTCCTTGTTCGCGAACGCAATCAATCGGCCGCCCCCTTGCACGAACGACGCAAGGTCGTCCACTCCGACAACACTACGGTTCGGCGCCGACGCAAATATGACCACCGACGCGTTGCGCACGACATTGCTGTCGAACCGGGAATGAACGAGCGCCTGAACGTTGATAACGTTCAGCGGGTTGGACTGGGCAAGGGTGTCCAGCGCCGTCTTGACGAGGAACGCTTCACGCTCGTCCGCGGCAAAAATCACCACGTGCTTCGCGGTCACTTCCGAGCCCGCGAGCCCTATCAGGTAGTGATTGTCCTGAGGCATGCCATCCTCCGGCGAAATGGATATTTCGACCGGCAGGTACGGCCCGGCCCCTTGAGGCGCCGGCAACTGGAGTTGCACCGAACGTTTCTCGGCCCCGCCAAGCTGTGCGCTTGTATCGCGGGCGGGCGCCTCACCGATCTTTCCGGTGATCGTCACCGTGGCGGCCGCGGGACCGTAGTTCGCGAGTCCCACAGACACGGCAAGATTGCCATTTGCGCCGGGCATTACCCGCGCCGCGGTTATCGCGACATTGGCCGGGGTCGTTTCAGGCCCAACGCGCGTATAGGTGTAGTGATCGACCGCCGCTGGTTTCGCGATCGAATCGAAGGCGGCGCGCGCTTCCGGCGTAAAATCGCTCACGATGTGCGCGGTAATCTTGGCTCCTGACGGCGCGGCGCCGAGGGCGCTGAAAAATGACGAAACGCTTGCCTTCAGCGGTACCGGCTTGAGCGCGGCGACAAACGCGTCCGCTTGTGGGCGGTCGACGCCGCGCGTTTCCGCGCCAGACGCCAAGGCAAATACATCGAATTGCGCGTCGGCCGGCGCGGATCGAATGGCCTCCCGCGCGTCGGCAACGGCGCGCGCCATCCCGTCACCGTACGCCATCGAAAGCGAATCATCGATCGCGACGAAAGCGTGCGGAGAGACCGCCGCGTCCAATTTTACCAGCAAGCGTTCCGGGCCGGCGAAGAACAGCGCGAGCAGAATGATAATCGCGCAGCGCAGCAACAGCACAAGAAGGTTCTTTAGTCTGCGCCGTGATTGCGTCTCGGTCTCGCCGGTGCGCAAGAACTGGAGCATGGTGAAGGGCACGCGCCGGTACCGTGGCCGCGCGAGCAGGTGCGCGGCAATCGGTCCGGCGACGCCGGCGGCTCCCAGCAAGAACAGCGCTTGAATAAAACTCACATCAACCTCCGGCGCTTCGCCAAATACGCGAGAAACGCCCTATCCAACGACTGCGACGTATCCAGCAAGCAATAGTCGATGCCGCTCCTTCCGGACGATTTTTCGATGGTGTCTATGAAGTCCTGGACTTTGGCTTGATAGGTTTCGCGAACCGATTCCGGAAAGGTGCGCAGGCGCTCCCGCGTCTCGAGGTCCTCGAATTGAACCGCCCCGCGAAAGTCGAGTGTGATTTCCTCGTGCGCCAAGGTATGAAAGACGATCACGTCGTGCCGGAGGTATTTCAGATGCGCCAATCCGCTCGATAGGTCGCCACCGTCGTCCAGCAAATCGGAAATGAGAATGACGATGCCCCGGCGCGTGGCCGTCTCGGCAAAGGTGTGTAACACGTCGGCCAGCCGTGTGCGGCCGCCGGGTTCGATGCGGCTGAGGGCGGTTAGAATCGCGTGGAGGTGCGTGCGCCGGCCCCGCAACGGGATACGCGTCGTCACACGCTCGGAAAATACCACGAGGCTGACGCTGTCGCCTTGGCTCAGCATCAACGAGGTAAGCGCGCCGGAGAGATAACGGCCGTAATCGAGTTTGTCGTAGGTCGAATCCCCGCGATAGGTCATGCTGTTGCTCGCGTCCAGTAGAATGTAGACGGGAACATTCGTGTCTTGGAGAAACTGCTTGATGTACAGTTTGTTGCTGCGTCCGTACATCTTCCAGTCGAGGAAGCGCAACTCGTCACCCGGCAGGTATTGGCGATGATCGCTGAATTCGGCGCTGAACCCGTGGAAGGGACTTGGATGCAAGCCGGAGAAGAACCCTTGCAGGGCGCAACGGGCAATCAACTCCATATTGCCCAGCTTGCTCAACAACTTGGGATCGAGATACTTTGTCGTCCCCGCCATCGTTCTAGCGCCTTTCCCCAATTGACCGATTCAGCTTGAAAGCAGCCCCACCTGTCTGCGTCCCAAGGAAAGAACTTCGTCGTTGGGGCGCGTTGTCCCGCTATCGCGGCGGCTGGACGTGTTTCAGCAGGTCGTCGATGACGGCCTCGCTTGAAATACCGTCGGCCTCGGCGTCGAAATTCGTGATTACGCGGTGGCGGAGCACCATTTTGCAGACGTGCCGCACGTCGTCAAAGCTGGGTGTGATGCGGCCCATGACCAGCGCCCAGGCCTTTGCGCCCAGCACCATGTACTGTCCCGCCCGCGGGCCCGCGCCCCACTTGAAGTATTTCTTCGCCATGTCGCTCGCGATGGGGTCGGTCGGCCGCGTCGCGCGCGCAAGGCGCACGCAGTATTCGATTACCGCGTCGCTCACGGGAGCGGAACGCACGAGGCGCTGAAATAGCTGCATGTCCTCTTTGGTCATCACTCGCAGGATTTTCGATGACGCTCGGGTGGTCGTCTGTTTGACGATCTGGTGCTCCTCGACGGCGCTCGGATAATTGATGTACACCATGAACATGAACCGGTCCAACGCGGCCTCAGGAAGCGGATAGGTCCCCTCTTGTTCGATCGGGTTTTGAGTCGCGAGGATGAAAAACGGTGTGTCCAGCGGATAGGTCCGCCCCGAGGCGGTCACCTCGTGTTCCTGCATCGCTTGCAGGAGAGCCGCCTGGGTCTTTGGCGGGGTGCGATTGATTTCGTCGGCCAATACCACATTCGCGAAGATCGGCCCAGGGACGAATTCGTAACTCCGCTTGAGCGTCTCCGTATCCTCTTGAAGGATGTCCGTCCCGGTAATATCCGACGGCATCAGGTCGGGCGTGAACTGAATTCGCTTGAACGACAAGTGCAACGCGTCGGCGATCGAGTGAACGAGCAAAGTCTTGGCCAGGCCCGGCACGCCTTGCACGAGGCAATGCCCCCCGCTCAACATGCAGCAGAGCACCGCGCTAATTACGTCGTCTTGCCCGACAATGGTCTGGTGAATTTGCCCCACCAGTTTTGAATAGCCGTCGTGCAGCTTCTGAATAACCTGGTCGTCGGTCAAGGCTGGACTCGGAGCGCTTTGCTGCGGCTGAGTGCTCATACTACCCCCACTGGTTGAAGGCTGCGTCAGACGAGATTTCTACCCACACATAAAGACGTTTGAAACGGCAAGAGGGTGACATGCCTGTAAGATATTGATTAGACTGTTGTTAGGGATGGGCTGACGGCGCTCGGCGGACAGGCGACCCCGTTTTCATCGAAGTAGTCCGCGGAATGTGGTAACGAGGCGTACAGCAAGGCATGGCGTTGAATGGCCCCGTATCGCATAGAGCAAACCCCGGTTTCAGAATAACGGCGCCGACCTTGTCCATGACTTGGCCCTTCCACCCAGTCAACGATACTACGTGCAGAACTCGCCCAAGGTCAAATCGCGGGAGGATTCCGGCAAATTCGGATTAGAAAAAGGGCGGAGAGCGTATTCATCCTCTCCGCCCTGGGTGGCTCACCCCTAGTGAACTGGCAGTGGGTGGAATCCTTGTCAGCGGCGTCTACGCTTGGCTCGCAGAAACCGCTGACAAAGAAGCGATTCGAACAGTTCGTGGCTGCGGCGCTTACGCCTTGTTCTTGCGGCGAAGCTTGCGCGCGGCGGCCATACCAGCGCCGATACAGCCGAGCATCATCATGGTCATAGGCTCTGGCACTGCTTGAAGCGCCTCGCCTTCCACTTCGTGATTCTCGGTTCCGCCGGGATACGACAGGAATCCGCCGGATGGCTGCTGCATCGACCAGAGCCAATTCCGCGCCTGGGAAATCTGCGAATCCCAGTTTCCGAATCCAGCCGCGTCGGCCGCGAGGAGCGCCAAAGTAGCGTAGGCAGTAACCTGCGTATCCTCGTTACCCGCGCCCAAGCCGGAGTTCCAGTTCCATGAACCATCGGCATTCTGTGCGCCTGCAAGGAGAGCCGCCAACGCTGTCGTATCGGCGACGGTGCCAAAGTCACCTACACTTGTGGAGCCGATGTTGGTCCCGTCCAATGCCAAACCGTAAAGGCCCCCGGCGAGCCCGAGGTAGTCGTAATACGCGGCGCTGTCGAGGGTGCCTAGTCCGGCGATGATCGCGTTCTCAAAATCGGTTTGCTGCCCCGCGTTGCCGATTTGGCCCGCGGTGTAAGCGATTGTCGAAAACTCCCAGGGTCGCAAGTTGACCCAGAGACCGGTACGACCTGCTTGGACCGATGAGATCCAGCCTGCTGTGTTCAAGTTGGAAGGGCCATACGTGCCAGCGCTCAGAGCGTCAAAAAACTCAGTCGCGGCATTATTCGCGTACGTCGTGTCGCCGGTCACAGCCGACAATCTGAGAAAGAAATACGGATCAGATGTGCCGAATCTAGCTTCCAAATTCGGATACGTTGTCGCGATCGCGTAGTTGGCCCCATCTACCGCCGCCTGTAGGTGAGTGGCGTCGGTCGTATGGCTATACGCATTTAACAGTCCAAGGCCGATGGGCCCCATCGTATTTGCGGGGCTACCCCCGGATGGTGTCACAGGTGGTAACGTGCCGTGCTCCCAGCTCCACCCCCCGTCGGGATTCTGGTAGTCCACCAAGTGGTCCCCTCCGCTTTGGAAATCGGCCCATGCATTCCCCCCAAGTAGTAGGAATGTGCAGGCCCCCATCATTAGTGTCAGTGCAACCCGTCTCATCGTTGTCTCCTTTTCTTTGTGTCCGCCCGAACTGTTCACACCCGTCATGTACTGCTTCGACCCCGCGAAAAACAGAAAGGCCCGCGCAAGGAAAGACACGCTTTCCTGCGCAGGCCTTTGTTCTCTAGTAGAAACCTTTGCCCTGCGACCCTGTAAACCGAATTCAGGCTAGCACGGATCACGATAATTGTCAAGCAAAAGTTGTCGGCGAGGCCGAGGGCAAGAGCGCGTCTTACAATATCGCCATGTAAGTACGCGAAAGCGACACAGTATTAGGCGGGAAATCTCTACTGTTGAGCACGACTGCGCGAATAGTGATCGAAATCGCCCAATTTGGCGGCAACTCTGGGTTCTGCGACAAGTCGGCGGCTCAAGGAATACCGGTCGAAGTCATGCTAACAGCGTCTTGTGCTTGGACGCGAATGCCGCGATAAGCAGGGACAGACACGCTTTTCAAATCGCCGAAAAGCAAGTAAGCCCCCGTTTTTCGCTTGGGCTCCGAGTTCACATAAGGCGCTTCACTAGAGGCGCGGCCAGAAAGCCTCCGTTTATCAAAACCCTACAAGAGCGATCACTGGTGTTAAACAACTTACAGATACTTTCTGGCCGCGCCGCGTCAAAAAGCCGACTTTCTGGCCGAACTCCTAGTTCTTTGGGAGCTTGTCGAGTTCTAACTGAACGGCGCTTCGGCCCGATTCCGTCAGTCGGAATTGCTCCGCGATAGCGGTGAATTCGAGTCGCGCTTCGGCGTATTTTCCAGCGCGGGCCAACGCGCGCGCGAGGGCCAGCCGCACCTCCAGCCGCGGCGGCGACTGCGCATCCGCGGCGCGCAGGAGCGTCAACGCTTCTCCGGGCCGCTCCAACGCGATGAGCGTTTCTGCGGCTTCGATAGCGCACTCGGCGGCGTCATCGCCGTTCAACAGAGGCAAAGCCTTGCTCAACATGTCGTAGGCCAATGCGGGGTTACCGGCGCGGCGCAGCACCGCGCCCAGATTGAGGAAGGTGTGCCCTGTTTGGTCATCGGCGGCCGCGAGATAACGGGCGGCATCGGCGGTGCATTCGGCCACCCAGGCCAGTTCATCGGCGGCTCCGGACGCTCCCGCCGCGTCGCGCGCTTGAACAAGCCTTGCAAGGATAGTCGACGCCTTGTTGAGATTTTCCGGGGTACCCGTTGCGGCCAAGTTGACCGCCTCGACTGCGTCGGGGATGTCTTGGCCACCACCGGCAAATCGAGTTGACTCGCCGGCGAGAAACAGACGGAACTCCTGCTCGGTCTTGTGCTGTTTCGCAAAGTCCCAGTATGTGCGCCACCAGCGCGGGTTGCGCGTATCCGCGCGGCAGGACTTCTGTAGCGCTTCCGCGGCGCCCGCGGCGTCCTGGAAACCGTGTTCGCGGACTTTGGCGAGCCAGGTGTACGCGTCAGCGATGAATTCAGGTTTTGCTTCGGGCGGCGTCTGCATGCGGGCAATCGCGGCGTCGAGCGCGCGGCGCAGGGCATCGAAGCGGCGGGTTCGTTCCGCGAGGGTGTAGAAACTTTGCCAGAGCGTCTCGTCCGCGGTCTTGGATTCCGAGGCCCGGCGGAGGGCCTCCTCGGCGCCGTTCAGATCGTTGGCCAGCGCGCGCGCGTTGCCAAGCAAGTAGTAGAGTCCGCCCCGGTCGGATGCTCCGCACGCGAGCGCCTTGGTCAATGCGTCTTCCGCATCCTTGATCGCCCGGGTCCGGGCGGCCTCCGTTTCACCGGCAAGGGACGTCCGCACGAGAGCGGTTCGGCCGAGGACATCCCAGGCGTCAGCCATGTAGGGAAACTTCTCGACGATGTCTTGCATGGGGGCCGCAACGGCGTCCAGCGAGGCGCTCGTATAGGCGGCGCCGGCCATTTCCTGATTGAATTGCGCGCGCGCGGCGCCGATCACCGCGGGAATATAGTGGGGATTTCGTTCGAGCGCGGCGCGAAATCGTGAGATTGCCGCTCCGGGGTGTCCTTGGGTGAGGGCGAACTGTCCCCAGCGGCGCAGAATCTCCCAGTTCCAAGGGGCTAAGCGGTACGCGCTGGCGTAGACGCTTTCTGCCTCGGGGTCGTTGTAGAAGGAGGCGGCGTTGGCGCGCTGGAATTGAGACTGTGACGCAAACACATCGACGCCGAATAGCGCGTTGAGGGCCGCCAGCGCGACAACGGGCGCCGCTGCGATCATCCGGGTACGCGCCGGTACTACTCTTGCGCGCTCCGGTTTATCTTCACTCCAAACGCCCGCCAGCGCGCCTAGCATCAATGGGAGGAGCGCGCCGGACACCGGCGAGCGGAAGTTGAAGCCAAAGGCGCCATCCACCAAGTACGCGAGAAAGAACGCTGCGAACAGAAACCCCAAGCGGCGCCGCTCGGGGTTTCGCGCGGAGAATCCCATCACCAAGCCGCAATACATTCCTGCTATGAGCAGTCCAAGGAACATAAAGGCCGCGGGCAGACCCGCGTCCACAGCTGTCTCAAGGGTTTCATTGTGAACGTGCGCGTTATACATAAGGTCGCGCGCGAAGTGTTCGCGCTCGTAGGCGGTCCAGAACGGCGGGTTTTCGATGACGTAGGCCCCTGGACCAAATCCGAGCAACGGGCGCTGAGCAATCATCTTCGCGGCGCCATAGTACGAGTGATAGCGCAATAAGAACGAGCTGTCGAGCGGCGCCTGGTGGCCGCTCTTCTTTTCCGCGATGAACGCAACCGTGGCGGCGCTGACAAGCGCGAGCACACCGGTGATCGCCAAAGCGGTCAACGCGGCGCGGCGCGGCGCGCGCACGAACTTGCGCGCCAGGAGCGCCGACACCATCAGCGCTCCCGCGGCCGCGAGCGCCGCCAGTCCGGCGCGATGCCGCATGAATCCGATGTGAAGGACGAACACCGCGAGGAGGATCACACTCAGACGGGTCTTCTTGTTGGTGATCAGGTAGATTGCGAGGATGACGGCGAGAATGATGGTGTGGCCGGCGACATTAGGATTGCCGAACGTGCCCGGCATATTGGTGTATTGCTCCAACGCGCGCAGCTTGTCATCCCACGGAAACGCGTCCAACCCGGCGCGTTGAAAGAAACCGTAGACAGACGCCGCCGCGGTCGCTCCGCATACGCTGAGGGCGAGCGGCGCAATTTGGCCGCGTTCCCGGTAGGCGTGCGACGCCGCCAGGTAGATCAGAGCAAGAGACACCAGGCGGCCCAATTCCAAGAGGCTGTACAACGGACGAGGAGAATGCGCGGCGGACGCAGCCGAAATCGCGAGCAGCCCCGCCCAAAGCCAGAAAAAGAGACGTGGCCCGCGGAGCACTATCCCGGTCTCGAACACGGATTGCGCCCACAATACCGCCATGACGCATGCGCCAACGTGCAACAGCAGCATCTTGATGTCGTACGTCGGCTCGGGCGTGTACGGGTACATCGCGAGGACCAAGACCGGCACGAACGCCGCGATAAACACGCGCAATCGCTTCGCCCTATCAACTACCACCGAAGTTTCAGTCATGCCTGGTTCCAAAACGGGTCAAACAACCATCGCGTCCTGCGGCGAAACCACAACAGGGGCCGCATTATAGCAGCCAAGGCAGTTCGAGCGCCTGCTACGGACCAGCCCGTTACACGTTGGCAGAAGATTCTTCACATTTTTTGAGAATGACACGCTGGTAGTCATGTCGCCGACGTGAAAATCTAGGCGCCTTCCTGCCGGGATCAACGCGCCTACTCAGCAAGCCTTGTGGGCAAGGCGTTCCGTTCCCTCAGAAACGCTTCCACTGCGGTGCGCTTGGGCAGGGACGGCTGCGCGCCGGGCGTGAGCGTGGCGAGGGCGCCGGTGGCGTTGGCGAAGCGTATCGCGTCGTTGGGGACGCCCCATCGCCATGCGATGGCGAGTGCGGCCGTGAATGCGTCGCCCGCCGCGACGGCGTCTACCGCGTCCACGGGGAAGGGCGGCACGTGAAAGGACTCGCGGGTGTTCGCGTAGAGGGCGCCGTTGGCGCCGAGTTTCAGCACGACCTCGCGCCCGCCCATTTCGAGGAGCTTCGCGGCCGCGAGGCGGGCGTCGTCCAATGACGCCACCTTCACGCCGGTCATGGCCTCCGCTTCCGTCTCGTTGGGGGAAACGATATCGGCCAATTCCAGAATTCCTTCAGGCACGCGTTGCGCGGGGCCCGCGTCGAGCACGCCCAAGACACCGGCGCTGCGCGCGATGCGCAACGTGGCCGCGACTGAATCGAAGGGGATCTCCAACTGAACCAACACCGCGTCCATTTGCGCGATCAGCGGGGCCATGGCCTCCACGCGGTCGGGCGTGAAACCGTAGTTGGCCGACGGCGTGACGACGATGGAATTCTGGCCTTGATCGGCGACCAGAATGACGGCCGTGCCGGTCGCTTCTGTGGGATGCGTGATCAGGTGGGTGAGGTCGATGCCTTCGTCGCCCAGGCTCTGGCGTTGCAGCGCGCCGAACGCGTCGTTTCCAACGCAGCCGGCAAAGTAGGCGTGCGCGCCCAGACGCGCGGCCGCCACCGCCTGATTCGCGCCCTTGCCCCCGCAGACCGTGTAGAACGAGGTCCCGATGACGGTCTCGCCCGGTTTCGGAATGCGTGGAACTTGCGTGACCAAATCAATATTCGCGCTTCCGACAACTAAGATGCGGGGTTGGGGCATTTTCTTCTCCTCCGTGCTGCGCTTGGGCGACTCGTTCTCGCCAGGGGCGCATTATTCCACGAGCCGGAGTTCGAGGCAACACGGGCTTTGAAAGTTCCGCGCGCCAGTAGGCACAACTGAATAGGCCGCGTCCGCGAACGCCACATTCCGCCGAGCGAGGTTGGCTCAAAGTAGACGCGCCGTCTCGCCGCGTCAGTCGGAGCGCCGCGATCTCAACCACTCGTCACAGCTACCCATGAGACGATTTTTTTCCCAAAGTATTTCTCAAAGCACTTCTGTCGACGCGCCCAAGATAGTCATCTCAGCTTGCCGCCTTACCGGCGCCCCGACGACGCGGCGAGACACCGCGTCTACTATAGGTGCTCCGGCCTCATCCATGCGGGGGAGTAAGAGACATCACGAGCTTTGACGGGCGCCTAGAATTAACGCGCACGCGAGGCCGCCCCATAAGGGGTGTAGAACGGCGGCGGTCGGCAAAGGCGCTTTCAGAACTTAACACTGTCGTAAAGGAACGCTTTGTCCTTTATTAGGTTGGAGCCGTCGGCTGTACTCTTCTTGGCCGGCGCTGCCCTCTTCAAGACACGAATAGTATTCAGCGATCGCCCAGTAGAGTACAAGATATCACCGGTTGGGAGTAGGGCAAGGCAATTCACCTGTACGCCCTGTTTCAGTTCGACGAACTGAATTGATTTCTTGGAAATGACCCCGATTCCGGCACGACGGCCCTTATCCGAGCCGAATCCGGCAAGATAGATGTCCCCTCTCTCGTCAATACACATGTCTTCAACCGCCGGCAGCCCTTCGGCAAGCGTTTGTGGGGCGGATTTCTGCCCCGCGAACAAGAGGACTTTTCCGTCGTCCCCGGGAGAGGTCGCTCCCATGCTTCCGATATAGATGCGACCGTCATTGTCGAGCACTACGGCCTCTGGGCTTTCGAGATTGTCCAGGATGACCACAGGTTCTTTGGTGTTCTTAGCAAACTTGATCAGTCGTCTGTGGCCGCCGAAGCCCGTGTCCGACCCCGCTGCTTCGAGAACTAGATTGTGTCGACGGCGCCGGACGCCGGGTCCAGTATTCTTATGGTTCCATCTTTGAATTTCTCGTTCTCGGACCCGGACTCGGTGAAAACGACTTTGTCTCCGATGACGGCGGTCGCGGATGGCGCCTTCAGGTCCTTGACAAGATCAGTCATCGTTCCTGATTCGAGATCCAGGGCGCCAACGGAATTACCAAAATAGTCGGCGTAGTAAATCTTGCCGTCGGGAGCAACGCATACCCCCATCGCTCCCCTGCCTCTCACGATGACGGGATCGGTGTTTTCAGCGGCATGGGCTGACTCGGTCAATTGCGTGCGCAGACCCTCGAGTTCAATCTCTACAGCATCGAGTTGCTGTTTGAGCGGGGCTTGCGCTGCCGCCAGTTCCTTCTGAGGAGCCAGCTTGTTCTCAGCGGCCTTTGCGCGCTCTTGCTGAACTTTCGCTTCGGTCTTCTCGATCTCGTAGTCAGACGCAAGTCCCTCTTGGTGCATCTTCTTAACCCTTGCTAGATCATCTTCGGCCAATTTGACCTGCGTATCCAGCGACTGTTGCATGGTTTTGGCTTCCGGCGTCACCGGCTCTCTGGTCGAAGCGAGTTCGTTAAGTTTCCGCTCGATGGCCTTCTTTCGCGCTTCGGCGTCGGCGATTCTGAGTTGGACGGAGTCGCTCGGCGTATGTGGAGTGTCGGCGTGAGCGGGATTATTCCCGACGGAAGCTTGGGGCGTTGGTTTCGGGTTCGGCTCTTGCCCAAGCTGGTTTTGCCGCGGCGAGACACGGACGGCGACGAGGATGGCGCCGACGGTTTCGGGGCGAAAGACCATCAGATAGCCCGCGTTGGGTTTCACGGAATAGTGCCCGTCAACAGAACGACTTTCGATGGCATTGGGACCCGAATTCGGTCTTGCGTCGTCGCCGACGCGCAAGGGAAGCTCGCGGGATAGTTGGATGTTCAGGTCGAGGCCAATGAGGTCGCCCGCTTCTTCCGGTGCAACCGTCACCGTAAGGTCGAGACCGACCTCGCGAAGCTGCGTCTCGAGTTTCACGTTGTCGTGATCCTTTGATTCAAACCGTGAGACGGGCACTCGTTGGCCAATCCTTATCTTCGCGGGCTTCCCTTTCAGCGTCGTCACCGTTGGACTTGAAAGAATTTGAACGTCCCCGCGTAAGTGCCATCCTGGCTCGCTGGAACTCTCGTCACCGCTAGACTTTTTCGGCGCCGATTCTTTTGGAACACTATGCTGTGAGCGACGCACAGGATAATGGCCGCCCGGAATGACCTTGCCCGCCGCATCCGCCAGATTGTTTCCATCTGGCAGCGGTACGATATCCTTGTCCGGCAGGGGCGTGTCGGCAGCCGGCCTCAGAACAACGAATTCGCAATTATATTGAATCGTATCGTTGGCGGCGCGACTTACGGGCGGCGCCGGAACGGGTGTGGATGGCGCTGGCGTAATTGCAGCCCCTATCGCATCGGGCGCCGAGGACGCAGGGTCCGCGGCGCGTGCCGGGTTGGTGAGGCCGACGAGTGCGATCACGGCGATCAGCGCGAGCGCGCCGAGTGACCAGCGATAGGCGCTTGGCGTGAACTGCGCGATCAGGGTGATTCTCCTCTTGAGTTGGGATTTGTCTTCGAGGATGCCGGCGGCGCCGGGGATGATGGCGAGGCGCGGGGTCCGGTCGAGCAGGCGGAGGATGGTGAGTCCGTAGCTGTGGGCGTGTTCGGCGCCGGCCCGTGAGAGGGCGAGGGCGTCACAGGCGGCTTCGCGGTCGGCGAGCATGCGGCGGAAGGCCATCCAGATGATGGGATTGAACCAGTGGAGGACTTGCAGCGCCAGCATGATCCAATTGACGAGAATGTCGGCGCGTTTGAGGTGGGCGAGTTCGTGGAGAAAGATGAAGTGGAGCTCTTCGGGACTCAGCGTCTGCGCGCTGCCGACGGGCAGGACGAGACGCGGGCGGATAAAACCGACGAGCGCGGGGGCGCCAAGGCGCGAGGATTCGACCAGCGAGACAGGCGCGCGCACGCCCATGCGTTCCTTGCATTCTTCGAGGAGATTAAGCTGCTCTGGGTCAGTGACCGGACGTTGGCGGCGGATGTGTGTCCATAGCGCGATGTTTCGCGCGGCGGCGTAGAGGGCAAGGCTGATCGCGCCGAAGGCCCATGCGAGGGCGGGGAGGGAATGGGGCGGGGGCCAGGGAATGCGCGTGGTGGAAAGGGACTTAAGGGACGAAAGGGACCTAAGGGAGGAGGACGCCGGTGGGGCTGCTGGCGCGTCGGTGGACGGAGTGGATGAAGAAGCGGGCGGCGCTGACAACGGGGTATTGAACTTGAGGCTATCTTGGGTCTGGATAGTCGTTGGCGCCGCTAGTGGAGATGTCATTTGGCTTAGCCGCACCGCGCCAGTCACGTTGAAGATGCTCAGCGGACTTTCGGGCGCCCAGGGTAGCGCGATGCGGATGAGCAGCACCAACCACAAAGCGTATTGCCAACGCGCGGGCAGGCGTTTTCGCAATAGAAACTGGATAGCGAGAATGAGGATCGCGAGCACACTGGCTTGCGCCGTGGAACGCAGCACCCATGCAAACAGGGTGTCGAGGTGTTCGTAGAAGTTCGGCATGGTTACCCCTTTCCTTTCTGGTCGAGGAGGCGGCGCAGCTCCTCGATTTCCTCTGGAGACAATTCCTTTTCTTGCAGAAAGTTCGCGATGAGCGGGGTCAAGGCCCCGCCGTAGACGCGGTTGAGGAAGGAGCGGCTTTCGGCGCGGGCGCACTCCGCTTCGGACACCAGCGGGTAGTAGCGGTACATGCGGCCGTCCTCTTCGAAGCCGAGGGCTTTCTTGCCGACGAGCCGGTTGAGAAGGGTCTTGATGGTTCGCGGGTTCCAGGAGGTCGCGTCGCGCAGGCGTTCGACTACGTCGTTGGCCGTGGCGGGCGACTTTTCCCAGAGGACTTTCATGACTTCCCATTCGGCGTCGGAGATGCGGGGCAAGGGCTTCATTTTGGACCTCCTGATTACGACTGTAATCGAGTCTATTACAGTTGTAATCAAAAGTCAAGGGAATTCTTTGCGCCTTGATTTGGCGGTTAGGGCGTGGAATAGTACGCGCCGAGAATCTGCGGGCTTGTTCTGAAGTTGGAGGAGACGCGTTGACAGACTCAGAGAAGGCGGGGACGCGGCGCATCGCCCTCGGGGTGATGGGGCTGGTGTACGTCATTTGGGGCGGGGTGTTCATTTGGGAAAACTCCGTGGTGGCCATTGACGGGCGCCGGTATTTCGTCCTGTTCGACGACGCGATGATTTCGATGCGGTACGCGTGGAATCTGGCGCACGGGGTGGGGTTGGTGTGGAACGCGGGCGAGCGGGTCGAGGGGATCACAAACCTGCTGATGACGCTGTACATGGCCTTGCCTTCGCTCGTTCTCGGGAAGATCGCGGCAGTCGTGTTTGTGGAAGTGTCAGGTGTCGCGTTCCTGATCGCGATGGGTTTGCTATGCATGCGTATTGCGCGGCAGGTGATGGGCGAGAAAGACGCGCCGTACCGCGAGTTTGTTGCGACCGCGGCGTTTCTCGCGCCGCTCGCCTATTACCCCTTGGCGTTCTGGACTGTTCTTGGGATGGAGACGGGCCTGCTAACACTGTTGCTGCTGTGGGCAGTGTGGCTGGTGTTGCGCGACGAAGGAATTGAAGACCCGCCGTGGTTGCTGGGCGTCACGCTGGGTCTGATGTTTCTGACGCGGCCGGACGCGGTGATCCCGATGGGTCTGATATTGGCATACCGCGCGAGTGGCGCCCGCGGCTCGAGCTCGAAATTGCGCAGTGTGGCGTTCGCCGCGGGGTGCGCGGCAGGTTTTGTGATACTTCTTACGGTCTTCCGCTGGATCTACTACGGCAGTCCCGTGCCCAATACATACACCCTCAAGGTGACGGGTATGCCGCTGTTGTTCCGCATCGAGAATGGCTGGGGCTTTCTTCTTCCGTTTTTCGGAACGATTTGGGTTCCCGTCCTGATCGCGTTGTTGGGTCTGCTTACCCAATGGCGGAAGAGCGCGCTGCTTCTGTTTGCGCTGTTTGCCGCGT
>JACRLJ010000066.1:42320-62210 GCA_016215105.1 Candidatus Hydrogenedentota bacterium | reverse complement strand
CCTTGGAATTATTGGCGGATGATGGCGCCGACGGTACCGCTCTTGCTCATTCTTTGCCTCGTCGAGGTGGCTGCGTTTGTGCGCCATGTGTTTACGGGGCCGTCGATCGCAAGTTACCTTTCGCGCAAGCCAGTTGTCTCGTCCGCGCTCCTCGAAAGGACCGCCGTGGCGGCCGCAATGCTTTGCCTGCTGGCCCTGGTGAATCGCGAGTTTCTTGGTGAGGCGCTCTTGACCAAACTGCCCGACGGGATGACGTCCAGCCGGCCGGAAGTGGACATCGCGGTGGCGCTGAACGAGGTTACGGCGCCCACCGCGTCCCTGGGCGTCTTCAAAGCGGGGGTTAGTACGTACTACACTGGACGGCGCGGCATCGACTTCCTCGGCAAATGCGACGCGCATATTGCGTCGCTTCCGCCCGATCTCACCGGGTCAATTTCCTACCATGGGATGCTTAGCGTTCCGGGCCACAACAAATACGACTTGCAGTACTCGATTGAACAACTAGGGCCGACCTACGTCGCGGGAAAGCAGCGCGGCACGGACGCCATGAACGCGTTCGTGGACCAACACTACGTCTTGGTCGATCACAAGGGCGTGAATCTGTTGCTCAAGAAAGATTCGCCGGACGTGCTGTGGGACAACGTGAGACCGTGGGATTGGCGCATGGGCATGGCGCGGATTCTGGGAAAGTCCGCGAGTATGGAGCTTACTCCGGAGGCCGAGACCTGGGCGAAAACAAAAGACCTATTGTTTGAAAGCGCGTTCACAACGGGGCTGGACGGCTGGAAATCGTCGGGCGGATCGTGGCAGGCCGAGAGCGGGTATTTGGCCGGCGAGGGGACTATCGGGAGGCCCAATACGCTGCGCGACTTTGAAGCGATACTGTCGTATTACTTCGAAAGCGTGTCGGACGAAACGAGCAGGGCCCTAATCCAGTTGATGTCGAACAACGCGGGCTATTCGTTGCGGCTTAATGTCTATCCGGGGAAGATGATACTGGACCAGATTACCGAGACCGGCTATGCGCGTCTGGGAACGAACTTGGACGTGCGCGCGGACGCAGGGGTGTGGTACACGCTCTACGTAAGGTGTGACGGAGCGCACGTTGAAATCTGGCGGGCGCCGTTGAACGGAGAAGGTGAGCCGGTGTTGACAACGGATCGCCGCGCGGAGATCGCGAATGAGCGCTTGCTGCTGGGAGGAGCGAAGGTGGCGGTTCGGTACGACGGCGTGGCTGTGGTTTCGGAGCGGCGCGCCGAGGGAACGTGATCGGCCGCTTGGGCGCGAATCTCGAATGGCTGGAGCGGTCTCAAGGTTACGAGGTGGCGCCAACTCCTTGACAGCTAGAGGCGCGGTATGGAATGGAAATCGCGGCATTTCGGATAGCGTCTTGGAAACTGTTCAAATTCGCGGCATCTTCATTTCGAAGATCGCGCTAGCAATTGCTGGACAAGTCTAACGGGGCCGACAGGCCGGATGGATCGGACACAAGTCCGCGCTGGGCCCTATCTCACCAGAACACAGACCGTTTCCACATGGGCGGTGTTGGGGAACATGTCCACGGCGGTGAGCTTGGCGATGCGCCAGGAATGCGCCGCGAGCTTCTTGAGATCGCGGGCAAGCGTGGCCGGATCGCACGACACATAGACGATACGGCCAGTCTTGGATTCGGCGAGGGCGGGGACAATTGATAAGGCGCCGGCGCGGGGTGGATCGAGAATAACTACATCCCAGGGTTCCGCGCGCAAGGTCTCGATGAACATGGATTCGTCGCCAGAGCGGTACTGGCCGGGCCGGATGGCGTAAGCCGCCGCGATGGCGGAGCGGTTGTGATCAAGGCCGAAGACAGTGGTTGATTCTGGGAGGGTGGCGGTGAAGTTTCCCGAGCCGCAATAGAGATCAAGGATGCGCGAGGCGTCCGCCACGGCGGCGCGGACCTCCGCCACCAACAGCCGGTTCAGGAGCAAGCTGGACTGAGAAAATCCGCCGTTGACGACCAACGCGCCATCGAAAAGGAATCCAGCGCGCGAGGCCCTGTCCTTGGGGCTTTGGGCGGTGGGAAACATGGCGCGCAGCGCCGCGTTGGGAACGCGCGACCACACGAGTACCTCGGGGCCTTCGGGATTGACGACGATTTCGACCGATTCGTCGAGCGGGAGCGCGCGGAGCTTCTCGAGGGCGCTGTTCAAGTGGTCGTGACAGAGCGGACACGATTCGATATCCACGACATCGTGCGTGCCGAGGGCGTAGAACCCGCGGCTGGTCTTCGAGGCGTGAAACTCGGCGCGGGTCCGGTAGCCGAGGCGCAACTCGGAGTTCTCGACCCAGTGTACGTCGCAGTCGAGTTGCGCAAGGCGGTTGAGCGAATCGCGCACGATACGTTGCTTCCACTCCGCTTGCGCGGGGTACGCGAAGTGCAGCCACGTGCAGGCGCCGCATACGCCGAACTTGGCGCACCGTTGCTCGACGGCGCGCGCGGGAGCCGGCGACACGATTTCGTCGATAGCCGCCCCGAGAACGCCCTTGGCGCGGCGTGTAATGTGAATGCGCGCCGTGTCGCCCGGGAGCGCATAGGGAACAAAGCAGACTTGTCCGTCAATGCGGCCGACGCCGTGTCCGCCGTGGGCGAGAGAAGAGATTTCGATAGTGAATTGCGTGGATTCCACGGTGTCCTTTCGACGAACGACGTTCGGAAACACGGCGCGAGCGCTGGTTGGAGCGGATTGCGCCGGGAAACAGTTTGATAGTGGCCAGAATGACAACGGAACGCATTGTACCATTTTGCGCCACGGCATGCGCACAGGGGCCGGCGCAGACCGTTTAGCCGATAAGATCGAGTAGTTGCGCGGTAGCGTCGAGCGCTGCGGAAAGGCCGTTGGCCGCGAACGCGGCCCCGGGCGAGAGGCCATTGGCGGTGTTGGTGACGCCGAGTTTACGCAGTTCGATCTTGATCTCGCGCAGACGCTGGTCGATTTCGGAAATTCGGGCCTTCGCCTGCGCCGCCTCGTCCGGATTGGCGCTGTTCTTTTCGGCTTTCAGATCGCGGCGTTCGGTCTCGAGTCGCTTTTGTTCGGCAGTGAGCAGCGCGGCCTTCTGGGGATCGCTCACTTGCCGCGATTGGGCGCCGTTGGCGGTGGCCTGGTCTTGTTGCGCGCCGGTCGCGTCCAGCGCGCTGGCCTTCTGGGGACGCTCGCGGGTTACCACGGTGGTGTGGCCGCCTACGACGACGTTGAACGAGCCTACCCGGTCAACTTTGTAGTCGGTCTTGACCAGGAGGACGTCTTTGCCCTCGAGCATGGCTTGTGAAGCGAGGCGGGTCCGATTGCGGGTTTCCTGAGCGACAACGGTGTATACGCTGTTGGAGGCGGATGCGGGAGGCGCCCAGCCCGGTTCGCCCGGATCGAGGCGGTAGCCCACCTTGGGGTTATTCTCCACGCCAACAACAAAGGTCACTCGGCAGGTGATGCGCCGAACGTAGACGCGGAGGCTCGCCGCGTCAGCCTGAGCGCAAGGACCTCACTCACACAATTCTCCTGCACAGGACGCGATTAAGTTCTATTTCGTTTCAGCGCAGCCGCCTCAGTGATTCGCATCACGCCTTGCCGCGCCAGACGATGTCATCACCCTTAGATCCGTCAAATTCACTATTGTCGACGCCATTGAGACCCACGCTTCGCAATGTGAATGTACTCCCGGAAACTTGATACACGTAATCCTTACCACTGAATGGATCCAGCGGCGCGGTGGCGCCCAGCTCCGCTGCGATGACCTCCAATGAAGCGGGACAACTATGGAATTGAAGTTGGTGCTGCTGCAACGAAAGCCCCAAGCGCATTAGGTCTATCATCGCCTCGTACGTGGCCTGTCCCGCAAGATTCTGACTTGGCGGTAAGGACCCCAAGTAATCATCGAGCCCTTTCCTGCGCCACCGGGACAATTGAGTCACGGAGCGATCGCATTCCGCCAGTTTGCGCTTCGCCTCGTAGTACGGCAATGGCGCCGCCGCGATGACTTTAGCCATGGCGTCGGCGTACGCCTGCTCCGTCAGGTCCAGCGCTGGGCGGCCAATCGGACTCATGAGGATCCGCTGGTACCGTCCCAGACCATCTTCTTTATAGAACGAAAGCCAGTTCTTTCCGCGAGTACTATCAATCGAGTCCAGCATGTATGACGATAGATAGACCAACGACGTAGCCAACGCTTCTCGTCCTTCTGGAGACGGTAGCTGTCCCACCAAGGCGCGAGCGTGCTCCACGGAGAACTCGGCGGACTGCGCCATCTCTTGGGAGATCTCGAACGCCCGGCGATAGGTTTCGTAGCGCCAGCGTTGGGAGATTACGCAAGGCGCGAATAGGAGAGTGTCGGCAAGCCAGATAGCAGAGATGAGATCTTTCACCGACTCCGAATTCGATTCGCGGCGGGATTGGACACGGGCGTCGGCGCAAACCAAGACTTCAAAGTCACATAGCGGAGCGAGCGGCGTGAGATCTACCGAACCGTCGCTCTTATACCGCACATTCGCGTCAACATAGGGTCCGTCTAAACTCGCGAGACGTCGAATATCAGGAATCAATGCGTGGGCTTGGTCAATAAACGCCCGCGCCTCTACGCAGCCTGAAGGATCAACAGCATAGTCGTCGACGCATTTCCGGCAAGACTCGTACCCGTTCGGATCGGATTCACGCAACGTCTTAACCAGAGCCGCAAGTTTGCGATACAGTGCGCGCGCATCGTTGTCAGCGGGACTTTCCGGAGAGACGCTGTCGGAGCCGATATTTGCGCGCTGAACAGCGGTTTTCGGTCTGACCTGATGATAGGCCGCAATCTCACGAAGCCGAGCCACCGCCGCATCACGCCGCTGCGCCGTGAATTGCAGCGTAAAGAGAAAGCACGCCGTGCTGAGCACGGTGACCGCAATGGCTGCGGTACCAAGCCAACCCTTGGACTTCATATCAACACCCAGCCCCTTACAGCCTTCGAAGCGCGCGCGGACATCCGTGACGTGCCTTGTCAGCGGCTAGAGGCGCGGCCAGAAAGCCTCCCTCCGAATAGCAGGACTCCGCACGAGCCAGCGCTGGTATTGAACATCTTACAGACGCTTTCTGGCCGCGCCGCGTCAGGAAGCCGGCTTTCTGGCCGGACTCCTACGCATTCACTATACCCGAACCGGGCAGACCAGTGCGCACGGTGTCACTCAGGGCCGCTACAACCGGATACTTTGTGAAAAATGGCGCCAAGCGGGGCGCCAGTAGTCCGGCTTTTCCAAAGCCGGATTCGTGGGCGGAGGATGCGCCAAGAACAGCGCAGAATTGTGGCATGAGACGCTTGGCTGTGCGACGTTCCGGTTTTGGAAAAACCGGACTACCTTTGGAAAAACCGGCCCACTTGTGTGAACGCGTGGAGGCTAGCTGGCTCGAAATTCGAGGATGGCCCTTCGCAGTTCGGCGGCGGCGGCGCGGGGATCGGGCGCGGCGGTTACCGCGGTGACTACGGCGGCGTGGCGCGCGCCGTGGGCGAGAACTTGGGAGATGTTGTGGGCTTTGATCCCGCCCATGCAGGTGAAGGCGATGCTGAGCTTGGGCGCGATAGCGGCGATGGCTTCGGGGCCTATGGCGCCGGTCGGGACGGATTTGGTTTGAGTGGCGAAAATGGGGCCGATATTGACGTAGCCGGCGCCGGCGGCTTGGGCGGCGAGGGCTTCTTCGAGGTTATGGGAAGATGCCCCGATGACTAACTCAGGCGCAATGCGGCGGGCGGCTTCGATAGGAAGATCAGACAGACCAAGATGGACTCCATCGGCGCCAACTGCGAGGGCAATGTCCACGCGGTCATCGATGATCAGTAGCGCACTAGCCGCGCGGGTCTTCTCGCGGAACGCCAAGGCGCGTTCGTACAACTCGGCGTCGTCGAGATTCTTTTCACGGAATTGAATGAGCCGCACACCGGCATCCAAGACTGCATCGAGAACCTGCAGCGCCGGTTGGCCCGCGCAGAAGGCCTCGGTGATGACGACGTAAAGGTCAGCGTCGCGGAAGCGCGCCAATCGGGCTTGGCGGGTCATCAGCCTCCGCCGACGAAACGGACGAGCTCGAGCGCATCGCCCTCGGCCAAGAGGGTGTCGGCAAATCGGGCTCGATCCAAGATGTCATTGTTCTTCTGAACGACGGTTGCCTGCGGCGCAAGTCCGAGACTATCGAGCAGGGATTTCACGGTAGAATCCGAAGCGATTTCGCGGCGTTCGCCATTTACAGTTACGTTCACGGTTGCTCTCATCTCCAATTTCGGCTATACGCCCGCCGTGGCGTGAAACGCGCGATCGAAGTCCTTCCAAACGGGATCGTATCCGGCGCGGCGGATGACTTCGAGCACTTCCTCGGGCGTGCGGCTGTCTTCGATCTCGAATTGTTCGAGGGTTTCCTCGCCGTAAGTGGAATAGCCTCCGGGACGCGTGGAAGAGCCCGCGCTCATCATGGTGACGCCGAGCGGTATGAGGCGATCCCGGAATTCCGGGGTCTCGCGCGTCGAAAGGTTGAACCCCACTTCGGGCAGGAAAAGACGCAGCGCGAGCATCAACTGCACGAGCTCGCGATCCGAAGCCATTGCGGGGGCCGTGAAGCGGCGCGGGGTATGACGCAGGCGCGGGAACGAGATGGACAGGGCGCTCTGCCAGCAGGTTTTCTGGAGGCGCCGCGCATGCATCGCCAGCCAGAAGGCATCCACGCGCCATCGGAACAAGCCGAGCAACACGCCAATACCGAGCTTGCGGGCGCCGGCGAGTCCAGCGCGTTCGACGGCGTCGAGACGGAAGTCGTAGTTCTTTTTCGCGCCGATGAGGTGCATGCGCGCGTAGGTTTCGGGGTCGTAGGTCTCCATGTAAATGGTGACGCCTTCGAGTCCGCGTTCGACGAGGCGGGCATATTCCTCGCGCTGCATCGAGTAGACTTCGACGGATACGGACGCGAAGTATTCGCGAGCAATCGCGACGGCGTCGGCGATGTATTGCACCGGCACGACCCGCGGCGCCTCGCCCGTGAGCAGTAGGATGTTCTGAAAGCCGCGGCGGGCGAGGGTTTCGCATTCCGAGCGGATTTGCGATTCGTTCAGCGTGACGCGTTTCTCGCGGTTACCGGACCGCACGGCGTACCCACAATAGACGCAATCCGCGCCGCACACGTTAGAAAGATAGATAGGGGTATACAGGCCGATGGTGCGCCCAAAATGCCAGCGCGTGAGGCGGTGGGCTTCCTGGGCGAGGGCTTCGAGGCGCGGCTGCGCGTGCGGCGACAGCAGCGCGGCCAGATCTTCGAGAGATCGATCCTCGCGAGCGAGGGCGCGGTCCACATCGGCGGGAGTTGCCTGTTCGATGAGGGATTCGACTCTCGCACGCGGCCAAGCCGCCAAATCAGTCTGAAATGTTGTATCGTTCATACTTCTCTCTACACGCGCCGACGCCATTATGTTCCCAGAAATCCGGTCAGCGGCGACGAGGCCTCCGCGGTATCCCGCACGGGACCGAGGCCGGCAAGATAGGCCATGCGGCCTGCCTCGGTCGCCATCGCAAAGGCGCGGGCCATCATGCCGTGGTCTCGGGCGTCGGCCATGGCGGTATTGACCAGCACCGCGTCGGCGCCGAGTTCCATCGCCTCGGCGGCGTGAGACGGCGCGCCAAGACCGGCGTCCACCACGACGGGGATATTGGATTGTTCGATGATAATCTTGATCAAGTCGCGCGTCCTCAGGCCGCGGTTGCTGCCGATAGGCGCTCCCAGGGGCATGACTGTGGCCGTGCCAACTTCCTCGAGCCGTTTCGCCAAGATGGGGTCCGCCTGGATGTAGGGCAGGACCACGAACCCGTCTTTCACCAGCATCTCGGCCGCGCGCAAGGTTTCGATGGGGTCCGGCAGGAGATAGCGCGGTTCGGGGGTCAATTCGAGCTTAACCCACGGTTCGAGGCCCGATGCCCGGGCGAGTCTGGCCAAACGTACCGCTTCGTCGGCGGTGCGGGCGCCGGAGGTGTTGGGAAGAATGAGTTGCTTGACCGGATCGAGGGCGGAAAGCATGTCATCCGCCTCGGGCTTCGACAGATCGACCCGGCGCAGCGCGACCGTCACGATTTCGGACCCCGACGCCTCGACGGCTTCGCGCAAGGCCGCCGCGGACGGAAATTTCCCGGTGCCAATCATCAGGCGCGAGCCGAACGATCGGCCGGCGATCACTAAGGGGTCAAGATTCATCCACTACTCCATGGGTATGCGCATAGGCATGAAAGACGGCAAATTCGCCGGCAAGTAACGCGGGAGCCGTTTCTCCCTGAATCGACAATTGTAGCAAATCGCCGACATTCCCTCAAAGCACGGAACGCGCTTTTATTTGACTTCGACGCGGGCGCCAACTAGACTACTTCGACTCATTCTTGGTGGCCATGTCGCGGAGCAACTCTATAAATGCACCCATTTAGAACACACACCTGCGGGGCGTTACGCAAATCGGATTCGGGAACGGAAGTCCGGCTTTCGGGCTGGGTCCACCGGAAACGCGACCATGGCGGGGTCATTTTTGTTGACCTTCGCGACCACTATGGGCTTACCCAGATCGTGGTGAATCCGGAGGCGGATTTCTTCGACGCCGCGTCGAAGGTGCGCCGAGACGGTGAATGCGAATATTCCGACCGGTGAAATCGAAGTGGTGGCGTCGGCGTTCCTCATCGAATCCATGGCGGATCAAGTTCCGTTTCCGGTCAATCAGGAGTTGGAGTG
The DNA here is from genome assembly GCA_016215105.1 of Candidatus Hydrogenedentota bacterium. Lineage (GTDB taxonomy): Bacteria > Hydrogenedentota > Hydrogenedentia > Hydrogenedentales > SLHB01 > JACRLJ01. The sequence continues at coordinate 53,454 of JACRLJ010000066.1, read as the reverse complement.
CCCCGAAGACACGCGGCTGGCGCACCGGTTTCTGGATCTGCGCCGGGAGCGGCTGCACCAGAACATCATGCTGCGCACGAAGACCACGCAACTGGTCCGTGCGCACCTGACCGAGGCGGGCTTCGCTGAATTCCATACCCCGATTCTGACCAGTTCGTCGCCGGAAGGCGCGCGCGACTACTTGGTTCCGAGCCGGCTGTATCCTGGCCAATTCTACGCGTTGCCGCAGGCGCCCCAGCAGTTCAAGCAATTGCTGATGGTGTCGGGTTTCGACAAGTACTTCCAGATTGCGCCGTGCTTCCGCGATGAAGATTCGCGCGCGGACCGCAGTCCCGGCGAGTTCTACCAGATCGATATGGAAATGTCGTTCATCACGCAAGACGACTTGTTCGTCGTGCTCGAAAAGTTGATGGTCCACATCTTCTCGGAGTTGTCGAACAAGAAGATCGTATCCGAAGTATTTCCGCGCATTCCGTACCGGGAGGCAATGGAAAAGTACGGCGTGGACAAGCCGGATCTGCGCTATGGCCTCGAAATGGTCGACGTAACCGACGTGTTCGCAAATTCCGGGCTCAAGGTATTCAGCTCCGCAAGCCACTCGGGCGGCGCCGTGAAGGTCATCAACGCCAAGGGCGCAGCCGCGCAGCCGCGGAAGTTCTTCGACGACGCGGAAGCGTTTGCGAAGTCCGAAGGCGCGCGGGGTTTGGCGTGGATCGTGCTGCGCGAAGGCGAGTTGAAAGGCCCCATCGTCAAGTTCCTGTCCGACGACGAGAAGAAGGCGCTGGGCGCGCGCGTGGGCCTCGAGGAGGGCGACGCGCTGTTCTTCGGCGCCGGCGCTCGGAACGAGACGAACGCGCTGTTGGGCAAGGTGCGTATCTATCTTGCCAACGCGTTGAACCTGATTGACCGCAGTCTTGCCGCGTTCTGCTGGATCGTCGATTTCCCGATGTTCGAGTGGAACGAAGACGAGAAGAAGATCGATTTTAGCCACAACCCGTTCTCGATGCCGCAGGGCGGACTCGAGGCGTTGAACGGGAAAGATCCGCTCGACGTGCTCGCGTACCAATACGACATCGTGTGCAACGGCATCGAGCTTTCTTCGGGCGCGATCCGGAATCACCGCCCCGAGATTATGATCCGGGCGTTCGAAATTGCCGGCTATCCGAAGGTAGTCGTCGAGACAAAGTTCCCGGCGTTGTGGCGCGCGTTCCACTACGGCGCCCCGCCCCACGGAGGCATCGCGCCGGGCCTCGATCGGATCGTGATGCTGTTAGCCGACGAGCCCAACATCCGCGAAGTCATCGCGTTCCCGTTCACGCAAAAGGCCCAAGATCTGCTCATGGGCGCCCCCAGCGAAGTCACCGCGAAACAGCTTAATGAGTTGCATTTGACGGTCAAGTACCCGCCCAAGCCGGAAAAGCAGTAGTCCGGCTTTTCCAAAGCCGGATGGGGCTGCGGAGAATGCGCCTGGGTAGGATTGAGGACTTGAGGTGGGGGTGTTGGCGGGGGGCGTTCTGGTTTTTTGGAAGACCGGACTACTCGATTGACCTCTTGAAGCAGGACTACTCAGCTGCCGCCATGACGGCTTCGCCCGAGGAGGCCTTATCGTCCGGCGCCGCGGGCGCGCGATGCGTCAGGAATCGCGCGAGATAGATGCAGGTGTAAACGCACGTCACCGAGATGACGCCGATGATCGGAAAGTGTGTCATTTCGCCGGAGGGGGCTTGGCCGAGGATTTGGCCTCCGATGAAGGCGGCAAGCCCGGATGAGAATTGTTGGACTGCCGCGTTGATGCTCATAAAGCCGCCGCGTTGGCGAGCTTCGACGGTGGCGGTCATCATGGCCATGGCGGGGACCATGCGCCCAGACATGCAAATCCATAGCAGGCAGGTTACGGCCAATGCGGCGGCGATGGGGACGCGCGGGAGGTTGGTCAATATCAGGATAGGAACGGCGACCGAAAGGGAAACCAATGTGAACACGCGGCGCTTCCCTGCACGGTCAGCCCATCGTCCGATTGAATTCATGCTAACCAGGGTACACACACCTCCAAACAGATAGATCAGCGGCAGTTGTTTCTCGGTCATGCCGGCGTTCGCCACCATATACGCGGGTATATAGGGAAACATGAAAAAGCCCGCGGAGGTTAGCAGCGCCATAAACACAAAGGCCAATCGGTGGTTTGGCGGCGCCACGATAGCCCAGACCCGTGCAATAGGACGCGCGTCATAGGCGTGTTCCAGGTGAGCGCGCAAGGAAGGCATGATCGTGGCGGCGGCAAGCAAGATTAGAACGCTGAGTCCAGCCAAGGCGTAGAAAGGGACGTGCCAGCTTAGGTGAGTCGCAAGGACGACCCCCAGCGGGACGCCGCAGATCGAAGCAACCGAAAATGAGGACATGACCATGCCCATGGCGGCGCCGCGGCGCTCGATGGGGACTACATCGCCGATAATTGCCAGGATGAGCGACCCGGCCACTCCGCCGAACGCGCCGGCGAGGATGCGCGCGGCGACGAGCAAATGATACGTTGGGGCCAAGGCGCAGAATAGGGTCCCAACGGCAAAGCCAAGGTACAGTCCCAAGAGGGCCGTTTTCCGGTCGAAGCGGTCGAGGAAGCAGCCTGCGGCGACGCCGGAGATTCCCGCGCTGATAGCGTACGCCGAGACCATGAGTCCAAACTGGCCCGGCGTGATAGCGAACACGCGCATGTACTGCGGACCAAGTGGCATGATAATGAGGAAATCGAGGGTGGTCGTGAACTGAATGGCCGCCATGGTGAGCAGCAGCCAACGTTCGTTCAATGGCCGGGCTCCGGTCTTATGTTGTAGGGTCGTATTCACAGAATCCTTTGTGTTCGCTGTGTTGCGCTTAGCCCTACCTCGATCATGCGCACTTCAAGGCGAATCCGCGCCGCAGGAAAGATGGCTCGCCGCTATTTTGGGGAACTACTCCGTGCGATCGATGGTTTTCATCGCCGCCTCGGGGTAGCGAAGGCCGGCGGCCTTGAACGTGGCCAAGGCTAGGTCAAGCCGAGCCCAAGCGGTTTCGGGAAGGGTCAGCGAGGCGGCTTGCGCGTTTTCTTCAAGGTACTTGACGCGCTTGGTGCCGGGGATGGGGACGATATCGTTGCCCTGGCGCAGGAGCCAGGCGAGCGCGACCTGCGCGGCGGTGGCGTTGTTCGCCGCGGCAATTTCTTGAACCGTTTCGACCAACTCCAAATTGTGCGTGAAATTGGCGCCTTGAAACCGCGGCGAATTGCGGCGCCAATCGGTTTCATCGAAATCGTTGATCTGCTTGTATCGTCCTGTGAGCAGGCCGCGGCCCATGGGGCTGTAGGCGACAAATCCGACGCCGAGTTTGCGCGCGGCGGGCAGAATTTTGTCTTCCACCTCGCGTTCCCACAGCGAGTACTCGCTCTGGAGGGCGGTGATGGGATGGATGGCGTGGGCGCGGCGGAGAGTTCCGGGACCAACTTCCGAAAGCCCCAAATAACGCACCTTACCCTGTTTCACGAGGTCCGCCATCGCGCCTACGGTATCTTCGATTGGGGTTTTCGGATCGAGCCGGTGTTGGTAGTACAGATCGATGTAGTCGGTTCCGAGTCGTTTGAGCGAGCCGTCGATGGATTTCTTGATATGGGCGGGGCTGCTATCGAGCGCAACCATTTCGCCTTTCGGGCCAAAGGTCCAGGCAAACTTGGTGGCGATGGTCACGCGGCCGCGGGGGATTTCCTTGAGCGCGCGTCCGAGCAACTCCTCGTTGGTGTAGGGGCCATAGACTTCGGCGGTGTCCCAGAAGTCTACGCCAAGGTCGAGGGCGCGGTGGAGCGTCCGGATCGATTCCGCGTCGTCGGCGTGGCCATAGGCCCACGACATACCCATACAGCCCAGCCCAAGCGCGGAAACGTTCAGTCCCTGGCTACCGAGAGCTCGTCGATTCATGATGTGTACTCCGTTGATTCGTGGCTTTACGAGCTGGCTTGATCGAGCCTCTTGACAGCGTCCGCAGTCAAGTTTAGTTCTACCGCGCCGAGCAAATCCTTTAGTTGACCGAGACTGGTCGCGCTGGCGATGGGGGCGGTAATACCCGGGCGCGCAAGTAGCCACGCAAGCGCAACGCCTGCCGGAGTCGAGTGGTGTTCTTTGGCGACAGCGTCGAGGGCGTCGAGAATCCGCAGGCCCCGGTCGTTCAGATATTTCTTGACCATCTGCCCGCGCGCGCTCTTGGTGAGGTCCGCTTCGCTGCGGTATTTCCCGGTGAGAAACCCGGCGGCGAGCGGAAAGTAGGGGATGACGGCGACGTTCTCCTTCCGGCAGAGAGGCTCGAGGGCGGACTCGTACCCCGCGCGCTCGCAGAGATTGTACTCGGGTTGAAGGCTCTGGTACCGGGGATAGCCGTGTTGCTGGCTGGTCTTCAAAGCCTGAGCGAGGCGGTCGGCGCTGTAGTTGGAGGCCCCAATGGCGCGGACCTTGCCTTGCTCGATGAGTTGCGCATAGGCGGCGAGTGTCTCCTCGAGCGGGGTCTCAGCGTCGTCAATGTGAGATTGGTATAGGTCAATATAGTCGGTCTGCAGGCGGGCCAAGGAATCCTCGACACCGCGCAGAATACGCGCTCTGGAAAGGCCTTTGCGACTCTGTCCGAGGTCCGTTCCAATCTTGGTCGCGATAACGGCATCTTTGCGCTTTCCGCTGCGTTTGAGCCATTTGCCAATGATGGTTTCGGATTCGCCGCCTTTGTTGCCGGGCGCCCAGTTGGAATACATGTCGGCGGTGTCAATGAAATTGAAACCGGCGCCTGCGAATGCGTCCAACAGCGTGAATGACATTGCTTCGTCTACGGTCCAACCGAATATGTTTCCTCCAAAAGCGAGTGGCGACACCTCGATTCCGGAGGCGCCCAGCGCACGTTTCTTCATTGGCATGGCTCCTTCCTATTCTTCATAGAACACCGGGAAAAGTGCAATAATTCGCAGGAGGCTGCGTCCTGATGAATCCACTGGTCATGCCTGCCGCCGGGGCGCCGTCTCACAGTGTTGGCGAGGCGCGCTTCCACGCGGGATAGATCCGCACGACATAATACACGGTCACGGCAAAGAGGAATCCGAATAGCCACTTGTAGAGTAACTGATGACTGACCGCCGCGGAGTGAATAACACTTTGGGAGGGATTGTTCGGGTCATACAACACGACTAGGGGATAGCCTGAATCGCGGAGTTCATCGAAGCGCCCTGGAGGCAACGCATTCGCGCTTTCTTCTTCGGTCTCCGGCCAGTAACCGGTCCACGATCCGCTGAAACGAGCGCCGGCGACATCGTAGGTGTAGGAAATGTCGACCTTGGTTTGCGAGGCGGTGGCATTGTAGTGCGTCTCGCGGATTTCGCAGTGGCTCACGCGGCCGGTCGTCCGTTGCCACGCCGCATGGACGGCGTCCTGGTACCACGAGAAAGCCGGTACGCATGCGCCCACCGCGAGCGCCATCGCAACGAATTCCGGCAGACCCGGAGGTCGAAACCTTCTGTGGCGGTGTAGACCCACTGCTCGTACGCTCCCCTTAACATCATTATCATTCTCCCTTCCCTGCTTCTGTGTCAAGTCCCTATACGAGCCTATACGAGGTGGCGACACCCGTGTGACAGGTCCGCGGGCTTGTTGGGACGCAATACCTGAAACCTGCGCGACCCTTTGGGGATTGTATATAATGCCGCCATGACCGCAACAAGCCGTACGATTCCGGATGATGTCCAGCGCCGTTGCGCGAACCTGCGCGCAGAAATCGAGCGCCATTCCCGCCTCTACTACGTGGAGGCGGCGCCGGAGATCTCCGACTTTGAGTTCGATGCGCTGCTGCGCGAACTGCAGGACTTGGAAAAGGCGCACCCGGGGTTGATTACGCCGGACTCGCCGACACAGCGCGTGGGCGGCGCAGCGCTGACTGAATTCGAGACCGTCAGGCACGAAGTCCCGATGCTGTCAATTGACAACACTTATAACGCGGACGAATTGCGGGCGTTTGACGAGCGGGTGCGGCGCGGGCTTGAAGCGGGCGACGCTCCCCGGTATGTTGCGGAACTGAAGATGGATGGTGTGGCGATCTCGCTTCGGTATGAGCGCGGCGCATATGTGCGAGCGGCGACGCGGGGCGATGGCGAGCAAGGCGACAACGTAACGGAGAACGTTCGAACCATTCGGTCGTTACCGATGCGTTTGGGCGGGAATCCTCCGGATGTTCTGGAAGTACGCGGCGAAGTGTACATGCGGCATCAGGAGTTGCAGCGGCTAAACCAGTTGCGCGAAGAGGCGGGAGAGCCGCCGCTGGCCAATCCGCGAAACACTACGGCGGGAACGCTGAAGCTGCTGGACCCAAGACAGGTCGCCCAGCGCAAGATCGACATCGTTTTCTACGATGTGGCGCCGATCGAAGGCGTAGAACTCACCTCACACTGGGAGACGCTGGCGAAGTTGCGTTCTTGCGGCTTGCCGACCAGCTCTCATTCCGTACAATGCCCCACGATTGATGATGTGCTCCGCGTTTGCAATGAATGGGAATCCCGGCGCGCCACGCTGGATTTCGAGATCGACGGTATGGTGATCAAGGTGGACTCGGCGGCGCAGCGGCGGCGTCTGGGCGCCACCTCGAAATCGCCGCGCTGGGTCATTGCGTACAAGTTTCCCGCGCAAGTGGCGCGCACGCTGTTGCGCTCAATTACAGTGCAAGTCGGAAAGACAGGCACGTTGACGCCGGTGGCGGAGTTGGAGCCGGTGCATCTGGCGGGGACGGTGGTGAAGCGCGCGACCTTGCATAATTTTGAAGAACTGGCGCGGAAGGACGTTCGCGAGGGTGACACGGTCGAAATCCAGAAAGCCGGCGAAATCATTCCGCAGGTCTTGCGTCATGTCCCGGAACTGAGGCCCGGGAAGGCAAAAGAGTTTCCGTTACCTTCGGCCTGTACCGAATGCGGCGGCGAAGTGCGCAAGGACCCGGAAGGCGTCTATCTGCGTTGTCTGAACGTGGCCTGCCCGGCGCAAATCAAGGGGCGCCTCGAACATTGGCGCGGCGCCTGGCGCCGGACCCGGCGGCGTTGTACGACCTGACGGAAGAGACGGTCGCCCAGTTGGACCGGATGGGCACGAAATCTGCCGCGAATCTCATCGCGGGGATCGAGGCCAGCAAGGAACGCCCCTTGAGCCGCGTACTCAACGGGCTGGGCATACGACACGTTGGCGGGCATACCGCCGAGCTATTGGCGGAGCACTACGGTTCGATTGATCGGCTCATGGACGCGGCCATCGAGGATTTGCAGACCATTTACGAGATCGGCGAGACCGTCGCGGCGTCGGCGCACGATTTCTTTGCGAATCCCGAGAATCGCCGCCTGATCGAGCGCCTTCGCGAGCACGGGCTGACAATGCGCGAGGAGAAGAGCGAGGCGTTGGGTGGCGCGCGCCCATTTGACGGAAAGACGTTCGTCGTAACCGGGACGTTGCAGAAGTACTCGCGCGACGCGATCCATGACCGCATCAAGGCGCTGGGAGGCCGCGCGAGTTCGAGCGTCAGCGCGAGCACGGACTACCTTGTCGCCGGGGAAAAGGCCGGTTCGAAGCTGACTAAAGCGCAGCAGCTGGGCGTCGCGGTCTTGACTGAGGACGAATTCGAGCGCATGGCGGGGCTGCGCCCATGACCGAAACGCGCATCGCCTGCCCGGACAAACTGAATCAGGATACAGGGCGCAGTCTTCTGGACGAGGTCCGCAGCGGAACGATTGCCCAGGGCGGCGTGGTTGTGTTGGACCTTTCGCCGACCGAATCGGTGGACTCGCGTGGCGGCGCGTGGCTCGTGGAGATCGCGGACTACGTTCACTCGCAGAAAAGCGAGTTCCGGGTCGAGGGTCAGCAGGGATTGGTCGCGGAATTCATTGATCTCATTCAGCCGGGACTTGCGGAGCGCCCGGAGCGCGCACAGGTGAAGATGGGGTTCTTCGAAGGCGTGGGCGACGAAGCGTTGGGATTCATTGGCGAATTGCGGCAGGCTCGCAGACTGCTCGTCGAGGCCATCTATTGGACCTTGCTCGGCCCGTTCCAGGGCCGCGGTTTCCGCTGGGCGAACTGGACCGACGAAGTGTACGAGATGGGCGTCAAGGCGATCCGTATCACGTTCATGATGAACTTCTTGCTAGGCCTGATCATTTCAATGCTATCCGCCGCGCAAATCGAGCCGTTCGGTCTTGGCATCTACGTAGCGGACTTATTGGTGATTGCGTTCGCCCGGGAGCTGGCGGCTGTGATGACGGCCGTGGTGGTGTCCGCGCGCACCGGCGCGGCCATCGCCGCGGAACTGGCCACGATGCAAGTCCAGGAGGAAATCGACGCGCTGCGGAGCATGGGACTGAATGTGTCCCAGTTTCTCGTGGCGCCAAAGATTCTGGCTCTCGTCGTGTGCATGCCGTGCCTGACGGCGCTAGGCATGATCGCCGGTATTCTTGGCGGATCGATTTGGGGTATTTTCGTTCTGGATATAACCCCCGACGTGTGGTTCCATGAGACATTGCAGTCGGCGCACGTGAAGGATGTGGTGCAGGGACTGCTGAAGGCGGTGTTCTTCGCAGTAACCATCGTACTGGTAGGGTGCCATAACGGGTTCCGCGTCCGCGGCGGCTCACGTGGCGTCGGTTTGATGACGACACGGGCCGTTGTGGCGGACATCTTCTGCATTATCGTGATCGACATGATCTTTGCGCTGGTTTTCTATTATCTCATGCCGGCTAAACTCTAAGGTGGCCGCATGACGATAAACGGCAACGGAATGACAGCGGTCAATGGTGAAACGTTGATAGAAGTGGACCAACTAGTGACACACTACGGCGAGAAACTCGTCTTGGATGATGTCTCGTTGACCGTTCGCCGCGGCGAAATCCTTGTCATCCTGGGTGGAAGCGGTTGCGGGAAGAGCACGTTGCTCAAACACATGATTGGACTGTTGAAGCCGACTTCTGGCTCGATTCGCTATTCCGGCGTGGATATTACCGCGATGGAAGAAGATGAGTTGTCGCGATTACAGCGCGGGATGGGCGTCGCGTTTCAGTCCGGTGGCCTGTTCAATTCGATGACGGTAGGCGAGAACGTCGCGCTGCCGCTGCGGGAATATGGGAACGTGGACGAAGAACTTATCGAGCCGATAGTACGCCTGAAATTGAGCATGGTAGGGCTGTCCGCGGCCCAGCACATGTTGCCATCCGAGTTGTCCGGCGGGATGCTCAAGCGGGCTGGATTGGCGCGCGCCTTGGCGCTCGACCCGCCGGCAGTATTCTTCGACGAGCCGTCCGCGGGGCTCGACCCCATCATGGCGTCGGGATTGGATGAACTGATTCTGAGCATGCGGAAGCTTCTAGGGCTGACCTTTATTATCGTCACGCACGAGCTGGAATCGATCCGAAAAGTAGCGGACCGCGCCATTATGCTGGATCTGGGCAAAGTTGTCTTCACGGGAACCGTCGCGGAAGCGGAGGCATCTGCCGTTCCGCGAGTTAGGCAATTCTTCGAGCGGCGCGCTGACGAGTTTATCGCGCAGCGCAACGTATAAGGAGCCAAATACCGGTGGCTACGCGTGCACAAAAAATGCAGGTGGGCTTGTTCCTGGTGGTTAGCGTCGTGGTGATTGCGCTCGGATTTGTGATCATGTCCGGAGTCCGCACAAAACCGCAGATTGCCTACGCCATCGAGTTCAGCGAGTCCATCCTTGGGTTGAGCAACGGCAGCTACGTGGTGTTCCGGGGCGTGCCGGTGGGCCGCGTCAAGGATATCACCGTTACCCGGGACTTCCTGGCGCACGTGGATGTCGCTTTGGATCAGACCAAACTCCCGACGCTACGCGAGGGAGCATACGCGCAGTTGGTTCCGTACAGCTTGGCGGCGGGCACGATGTGCATAACCCTTGAAGGAGGCGATCCGGCGGGACCCGAGCTGCCGGCGGGGTCGCTAATCGAGGTGAAGCCTTCCCTGGTGAAAGAGTTCAGTTCGCAGATTGCGGAGTTCCTGGACAGCTCCGGAGAAATATTGGCCAAGATCCGTGACGGATTGAAAGGCATGCACGACGGCGATATCAAGCGCATCATGGATCACGCGGACGAACTGGTGCTGGAGACGCGCGACCTGCTGGCGAATACGAACGACGCAGTGAATTCGATCAAGGTAGACGCTGTAGAGGGTGTTGCCGGATTCCGCGCGCTCACGGACGACCTGCGTCAGCTTACCAAGGACGCGGATGCGTTGGTGGTTACGGTTCAGGATAAAGTTAAGCCGCTTAACCTGTCCGCGACGGAATCCGACGCGCGGGCGCTGCTCAAGAATGTGAATGAACTGTCGGAAAAACTGAAGAAGACGGTTGACATATTGGACGCGGTATCGAAGACCGTGGTCAATGACACGGACAACGTGCAGTATAGTCTGCGGAACATCTTGGAGCAGGCCGGCGAGACTATGCAATCAATGCATGATCTGATGGAGTCTCTGAAGCAGGACCCGTCGTCCGTCGTGTGGGGCAAGGGCCAACCGAAAGGAGGAAAGTGATGCGGCACGTCGCTTGGATTGTGATCGCTTGTATGGCTGCGGGGTGCGCTACCACCCGCTATACGCCTACCGTGCGGTATCGGCTGGATTCCGCGATTGACGTGCCCGTGTCGTCTCCCATCGAGGGTTCCCTGGGGATCCGCACGTTAACGGCGGCGCGGCCCTACAAGCAGACCATCGTGTTTCAAGACGCGGATTTCGTGGTGAGGATGTCGGACCACGAAGAATGGGCCGACCTGCCCGCAGTGATGGTGACGCGGATGCTAATGGACGCGCTGGGAGCGACGAAGCACTTCAAAGACGTGGGTGACGCCGTGAATCTGGCGATTCCGGACTACATCCTGACTGGGGAACTGCGCCGGTTTGATTTGGTTCGCGCGGGAGCGGCGTGGTCCGCGGTGTGCGAGGTGCGCCTCGAATTACGCAAGGGCATGAAGCGCGAGCTGGTCTGGTCGGATACGTTACGCAGCGAGGAGCCGTTGGCCAAGAATGAGGTGAGTGCGTTACCAGCGGCCATGAGCCGGGCGGTCGATAAGGTGATAACGCGCTCGGCAACGGCGACCGCGCAACAG
>JACRLJ010000066.1:0-42267 GCA_016215105.1 Candidatus Hydrogenedentota bacterium | reverse complement strand
GCGCAACAGAAATAGTCCTGTGGCGCGGCGGGCGCCGCGTTAGATGAGGCGAGGGCGCGGCGGAACCGGCGATACTGATTGCGCAAGAGAAGCCAGACGAGCGGCGCACGTTTTCGTTTCTCCACCTCCAGCAGTATGAAGGTAACGTCGTCGTGGTCGATGGGGCCGGCGCCGCGGTGTTTGGCGAGGGCTTGGGATAACCATGCGGCGAGCACCACGAGCGGCAACTTGTGGCCCCGGTTCAAGGCCTCTTGAAGGCCCTCCAGGCCAAACAACGTGTTGGCCCCATCCCTGGTTTCCGTGACGCCATCCGAGAAGACACAGATACGATCTCCCGGCTCCACGGTCCGGTCGTTAACTTCGTACACGACGGGATCCGTAACTCCGAAGGGCACGTTACTGATACGGGCGCCGGTCGACGGCGCGAGTTCGAGCGGTTTCCAAACACCTTCCGTCCTCCGGTAGAGCAAGGCTGGCGGATGGCCGGCATAGCAGTATTTCAGTTGGCCGCGTTTGCAGTGGTAATGAATCACGGCCGCGGTAGTAAGGGCGTCAAGTCCCCGCTCGTTCACGCGGCGATTCATTCCGGTGAAGATGCGCGACGGGTCGCGGCGCTCCATGTTGGCGCGCAGGATCTCCCGGAGCCACGCGCTAATCTGCGCGACTTCGGCGCCGTGGCCAACGACGTCCGCCAAGCACACCCGCAGAATAACGCCGGAAGAACACGCGGACACGTAATAGAGGTCGCCGCCGGCTTTTCCACCTACGGGCTGCGACCAGATGACGCCCTTCATGCCGGGCAGGGTGAGTTCCTTGAGCACGGGGCCATTGCCGCCCCAGACCTCGGTGCAGATGATTTCCTGACGTTCCAACACGCGCAGTACACCTTCTTGTCTGCAACACTCACCCGAGGACAGTGTAGCGAACGCAGAAACTTGGAGCAATGGCGCTGCGCGTCTGCGGTAATTGACTCAACGACCGTTCCGCCTGTACCGTCTAGAGGCGCGGCCAGAAAGCCTCCGCATAGCAGGACTCCGCACGAGCGAGCGCCGGTATTGAACAACGTACAGGCGCTTTCTGGCCGCGCCGCGTCAAGAAACCGACTTTCTGGCCGGATTCCTAGGTTCAGATCCCTCGAAAAAGGAGAACATCACGATGGGCCAGATGATCTACATGTTCGCGTCGTTCGCCGCGCGTCACAAGGACGGGGTGACCTGCATCCAAGGCATGCGCCTATTGGCGGACACCCTGCATCCTCACGGAATCAAGATTACGTGGATCGTAAGTCCGGAGTCGGCGCGGATTGCGGCGGCGGAGTTGACGCGCTGGCATCACGACTTTGGCGATGACATCGCGGTACACACGCCGGAATTGTCCGGTACGCTTGCGGACAAGACGGCGCAGATGGCGGCGCGCCGCGATGCGGTTGGCAATGCCCTGCCGTGGGCGTCGTTGACGGTCGCTGCGGCCGGTCATCAAGATCCGGAGATCGCCTCCGTGCTCGAAGACACCGGCTTTCAGGGGCTTTGGGGATTCTGCTGGGAACAGATCGAAGTGGACGGGATCACGGATCGCGGCTGTCCCTGGGGCTTCTACTATATGGACCGCGGCGAGCGGCTGCGTCCTGCACAGGGGCGCGGCGTAATCGGAATGGAGTGGACGGCGCGCGATTTGCTCAAGAGTTTTCATTCCGGCAACCCGTGCATTTACTCGACCGACCCCAATGACGTGGCGCGAAGCGGGTTGTGTTCATGGGAGCAGATTGACTATTTGAAGGCGATGGCCGACAACTATCGGCGCAACACGCGCTACAACGAGCACGTGTTCCTGCTACAGCATCAAGAGGCGCATGAGATGGAGCGCACCGAGCTCAGCCAATGCTATACGGACGAGGACATTCGTGAGGCCGCAGTGATGCTGGACGGTTTTGCGCGGCACATCAAGGATTCCGCGCGGATGATGACCTTGCCGGAGGCCGCCGCGTTCTATCGTGATCAAAACGCCGCGACCGCGTCGTCGTACATGCTGTGGGAAGACACGCCGATTCCGCATCACAACCCGGACTACGGCTGGGGCACGCCGGTGGGACCGTGGCCGAAAACGTTTCTGTTCTACGATCGCGCGGCGCAGATGATGTTTATCGAAGGTAAGGCGGAGCCGGTGTGCATACGGAACTACGCGCGGCCAAACGCGCCGGGCGAGTATTTCCAGGAGCCAAAGATTCCGCGTGTGCGGCTGCATCGAAACACGCAGTTGCCGTGGCGCCGCGAGTTGGAGTTTACGGTGCAAAGCCCCTGCGCCATGCCCTTTGGCGTAGCGATATGGGGAGACTTCTCACTGTATCAGATTGCCGACGCGCCGGGTATGGTCGAAGGAAAAATCCTCCCGCGCGAACTCCTGTTCTTGCGCTACGACATCCAGAAAGGCGAGAACCGGTACGTCGTGAAGCTACAAGGGAAGTGAACGAAGTTGCGAGAGGTCTTAGGCCGTCACCGACGCTTGTTCGAGGACGCGCGTCGCCTCGGCTTCAAACGTGCCTTCGACTTTCACGCCGTACTCGCGGAGACCGCCTGTCGCCTGCGGACCCGTTAGATAAGGGATCGGATTCTTGGGGTTATCGAGGAGACCCTCGGTCGCATAATCCGCATTGAGGAAGTGGTAGGCAACGCCGGCGCGATCGCTGTCGGTGTTGTTGCATCCCGTCGCGTGGGCGGCCCCGTAGCAGAAGAACGCGACGCCTCCCGCGGGTAACTCGGCGGCTACCGCTTTCGATTCGTCCGGGTAGCACCGGATGTGATGGTCGCTCTCCGGATCGCGGCTGTGTTCGAGTTTCTCGCGGTGCGAACCGGGAATGAGCCGCATGGTTCCATTGGCGAGCGTCGCGTCGTGAATCGCCGTCCACATGGCCGTGCCTTTTAGTGGGTCGCTAATCTGGAAGTAGGCGTTGTCCTGGTGCCAGTTCGTCGGAGCGCCGCACCGGGCGGGTTTCAGAAAGCTCTGGTCAAGATGACGCAGGACCGGGTCGCCGATTAGCGCGCGCACCCAAGCGACTACCTTCGGATGGAATGCAAGCGCCCGGTAGAACGTGCTCTTGTCATGCATGGGGCAGATCTGTAAGTTCATTTTGGTCGTTGAGTGCGTCTCGCCGTCACCGTCGGTCGCGACGTTGCGCAGGAACCCGTCGCGGCGAAGACGGTCAAGTTCGAGCCGCATGGCCCGCACTTCGCGTTCGCTGAAGAAATGGGGAACGAGCAGGAATCCGTCGCTGTGGAACTGGGCAAGTTGCGAAGCTGTTGGCTTCACGGTATGACTCCTCACGTTGGAACGATCTGAGCGGGACAGGCCGCGCGACCTCATGTGCCGAACGGAAGGGAATATACCGCGATTCCGAAGTTGCGCGCAACCAGTGGTTTGATTTAAGCCGATGGATCATTATTCTTTGCGAAATAACCGTTACCTGGCGCTGAAAAAGCGGCCAAAGCCGAGAGGGAACAAACCGCTGTACCCAGGAATAGCCAAGAACACTAGCAAACATAATGGCTCTCAACTGTAAATCAAACCACTGGCGGGACGGGCCTGCCGGCTCACTGAGCTGCGTTCTGCTGCTCTTTCGCCTGTAGCACCAACTGCCAGGACGTTCTTCGCCTTTGAATTGTACAACGAAGCGTCATTGTGCTGCGGCGCGCGCCCGGGAGTGGCGTTCGAGTCGGTGGACACGACCAAGTCGCGAGAGAACCCGAGCTTTTCAGCGATTTGGCAGGCCATCTCGTAGCGGTTGATGCGCGTCGAGCCCGCCAAGTGGATCGTGCCAACGAAGTCGCCCGCGGCGATCTCGAGGAAGGCGCGGCCTATAGTGATGACGTCCATGGGCGTGCGAATTTCGTTGGCCGGAAACTTGACCTGATCGCCTTTCTTGAGGCTGTCGAACATCTTTGCGAGAAACGAATTTCCGGCGCCAAGGACTGGCAGTCCCATGACCAGGGACAGCCGCGTGACTACGCCCCGGGCAACTGTCGAACGGACAATCTGTTCAGCGCGAATTTTGGTGTCGGCGTAGAAGTTAAGCGCATGCGGTTGATCGTCTTCGGTGTACATACCCTTGCCGCCGTCAAATACCGTATCGGTCGAGCACACGATAAGTTTCGAGTCAACGTTAGAACACAGTTGCGCCAGCTCGCGGGTGACGCCGACATTGATCTTCTCCGCGGCGTCCTGATTGTTTTGACAATAGTCGATGTCCGCGAGCGCAGCGGTATGCACGACGGCGTCCGGCCGCACAGCGCAAAACACTTCCTTGAGTTTGGCTGCGTCGCACAGATCGAACTGAATACAGTGAAAACGCTCCTTTTCCTCGGAGTTCTCTGTCAGCGAAAGCGCGTACACGTTCCAATTGCGGTCGCGAAGGGCTTGCCATACTACACTTCCCGCGACAAATCCGCCGTACCCCGTGACCAACAAGTTTTTCATGATAATCCTAATGTCCTGTTTTGAGCCGCGCGAACGCATGACCCGTTGATTGGATGTGTGCGAAACTGATTGACATGATCGTAACACTCCCTGGCGCAGGGTTCAAGCCAAAGGCTCATTACTGGCGCGAGTCAGCTCCGGAAGGGGCGGTTCGGGACGACAAAGAAAAGGCGCCCGTTCCACGAATGAACGGGCGCCCCGGCTATCTGGAGGCGCGGCCAGAAAGCCTCCGCTTACCAAAACCCTACAAAAACGAACGCTAGTGTTAAACAACCTACAGATGCTTTCTGGCCGCGCCGCGTCAAAAAGCCGACTTTCTGGCCGAACTCCTAGGTCTGATGGGTTGGCGCCGCGCCGAAGGCTTCAGTAAAGCTTCTGCGGCGGGCTACCAACTGGGTCCAATCAGCGCCACATATTGGTCAATGGGGTACTGGCTGGGGTACTTGATGAAGGTGGCATGACCGTCCATGTACAGGACGTTCGAACCGCCGGGGACGTGCCCAAACCGCTGGAGTCCGCCTTTCTCGGTGGCGAATTGATCCCACATAATGGGAACCGCGCTTTGGGCTCTGGCGCTGCCCGCGGGATTGTTGATGTCGGTAATCAGGAAACGTTCGACGCCCTCCTTGAGCCGGTGGATCGTGCTTCCGCCCGCGTTGCCCTGGAACTTAAACGGGGCCAATCCCAGGGAGACGACACTGTTTCCTTGGCTGTCCATGGGGCCGTTTAGTATAGCGAGGTCCGCCGCCAAGGCTTCACCGGCGTTCAAGTCGTTGTCGAGATAGCGAATTGCGAAATTGGGGCTCGCCCAATTGGCGTTCTCTGTGACGTCATAGCGGGTTGCAAATACGTTTTGGTCTTCCTGTACCCAACCGTAATAGGCGTAGCAAAGCGCGTTGGTTGTGCCGATAAAGGTGGCGTTGATCGCGCCGTTAGTACACCATTCTCCGTTTTGGGCGCAGTCCAGAAAGGTGTCTGCCTTAACGGTGCTCGAAGGGCAGAAGAAGACGTGCAAGTCAGTGCAATACTCGGGATAGATCGCCGGTCCGCTCGGGAAGGGCCGGGGCGAGTCACCGGGACCAGGATTCTTGTCGCCATCCCAAACGTTCCTCGGAAATTTCTGGCCACTGGCTTCGTTGGCGTACATCTTGAACGTCAGCCCTATCTGCTTGAGGTTGTTTTGACAACTGGCGCGGCGGGCGGCTTCGCGCGCGCGGGCCAACGCGGGGAGCAGAATGGCGGCCAAGATCCCGATAATCGCAATGACCACCAGCAATTCAATCAGAGTAAATCCACGCTTCTTCATTACTTCCTCTCCTGTTGCGGGTTCGCCGCAACTCCATAGTTGACGCGGTGACTTCTTTGACAGCGGCGTCTTTGCGTACCGCGCAAAAGACACTGACGAAGAAGCCAATACTTCCAGACACTGCACTTGCGTTACGGCAAAGGTATCCAGCGAACACAGACCGCTGGACACAAGACACAAAAGATCGCGCTCCTCCTTTCTTCGCTGACACACAGCGCGGCTCAAGAACGGCGGTCTCATCGAAGCGCCTGGCGCCGCCTGTTTCACGGAACCTGGCGTGAAGGAAAGGGGAAGCGATTCGAGCGCGACTTCGAACTCGCGGACGCAGAGCTGCTGCGTTACGGCAGCCCGAGAACGTAAGTCCCAGATCGCGACCGTGAGGCAAACAAGACCCGGCGATTTTGCGGACTTCGCGGCCCTGCTTGGCGCTCTAAGAAGGGGTGATCCGCAACGGCCGTTGCGGGCGGTATCCCTGATCCCCAGCGCGAACTACTCTCCCAACCCCAGTCCCATGACACGAAATCGGCCATTCAGACTTACGACTTCGCTCACTCGAATAGTACCACCCTATTAGCATTCTGTCAAATGCCGTACTGGTATAGCATGATTATCATTACAGTGACTTTCCATATATTTGCCACTTTTCCCGTTAGTGATTCGTATCAGCGTATTCGTACTAATCGCGATTGGGGCCAAATGCGCCGCGGGAGCGGACTCCGTCTTCGTCCGCATCGACGCCGGACTTGTACCACTCGCCGATCTTTGGTAGGTTCAACGCATGAGCCCAAACCGCAATACCTCGAATCTGGTGTGGTTCGCGATACCGGTCATGCTGATCGCCATCGCCGGCCTGTTCATCGTGCCCGTCATTGCGCCCGGCGCCCTGGACGGACTTCGCGGATTTCTGAGCCGCCTGTTGGGCGGTTCGGAAGGCGGCCGTCCGGAGGCCGCCCCGCTCTTCTTGTTGTTAGCCCTGGGCGCCGTTTGCTTCGCGGCAATCTTTGCGGCCGCCGCGGGACGGCGGGGGGAAGAGCGCCGGCGCCAGCGCATAGCGCCGTATTTTTCGGAATTGCTCACCTTGGCGGACCGCGCCGAAAGCGCGGACGACTCGGAGACGCTGGCCGAGATACTCGGTTTGATGATGGCGTCCTATCGGAGGGCCGAAAGGGAATGGCTTGCCGGAAACTTGGACACCGAGCACATGCGAAACCTGTACGCGGCGCATCAGCTCCGCTGCGATCACATTGCGGCCAAGACCGGACGCATTCAGATACGGAAGTTGCGTGAGCAGTGCGCGCGGATCTACTCCCTTATGGCGAATCACATACGCCAAGAACGCGACGCGGCGGCGGCGCAGTCGCAAGTCAAACGAATCGAGACGCCGGCCGCGCCGGCGGCGAAACCCGAATCGCCCAAAGTTCCGCTGACAACCGTCACGGCGACAGTGGAAGATACTGAGGAAACGCTGCCGGATATCGTGCTGCCGCCCGATGACTCGAAAACGTCTTAGCGCGATGGAGCCGATTCCGCCGCACATAGGGGTGATTCTGGTGGACCATGGTTCGCGCTTTGCGGAGGCCAACGCGCTGCTCGAAGAGGTAGCGCGCATGTACCAGGACATTGCCGGAGCGGCCATCGTCGAGCCCGCGCACATGGAATTGGCCGAACCGACAATCGCGCAAGCGTTCGCGAAGTGCGTCGCGCAAGGGGCGCGGGAGATCGTGGTGCACGTGTACTTCCTGTCACCGGGACGCCATAGTATGGAGGACATTCCTCGCATTACGCGTGAAGCAGCGGTGCGTTTTCCGGGCGTTCCGTATCGCTTGACCCAACCGTTGGGATTGGACGCGCGTATGGCGTTGATCATTCATCGCCGCGTGCTCGAGTCGCTGCAACGCCAGGAGGAATCGTGAGCGAAACCGCGATAAAGGCGTGGAGCGCCGCGTTGGGCGCGTCGGGCGTGGCCGCGGATAACGCAACGCTGGACCGCTACGCGCGGACCACACAGGTGACCGGCACGCGCCCGGTATGCGTCCTGTATCCGCGCTCGACACACGAAGTTCAGGAGATTGTTCGCGTCGCGGCGGCTCAGGGCGTCGTGCTGTATCCCATTTCACGCGGGAAGAACTGGGGCTACGGCGATATGTGCGCGCCAACGGAAGGCGCCGCAATCGTAGACCTGAGCCGGATGAACCGCATCCTCGAAGTGAATACGGAATTGGCCTACGCCGTGATCGAGCCCGGCGTTTCGCAGCAAGAGTTGTTCGACTACTTACAGGAACACCAAACCGGCTTGTGGATGGATAGCACCGGCGCGGGTCCGGATTCGAGCTTGGTGGGCAATACGCTGGACCGGGGATTTGGCCACACGCGGTACGGCGACCATTTCGCTACCGCCAGCGGCTTCGAAATCGTGATGGCGGACGGCCGAGTGTTGAACACCAGCTTTGGCCACTATCCGAACGGCAAGGCCACGCACGTGTACCCGTACGGTGTCGGACCGTACTTGGACGGATTGTTCTGCCAATCCAACCTAGGCATTATCACGCGGATTACGGTGTGGTTGATGCCGAAGCCCGATGCGTTTCAGCTTTTCTTCCTCTCGGTGAAAGACGAGGACAAGCTGACCGCATTGGTGGATAGACTTCGGCCAATGCGGCTGGCGGGGATTCTGACCAGCGCGGTGCATATTGCGAATGACCTGCGGCTGCTGAGCGCCACTGGCCGCTATCCGTGGAGCGAAACTGGCGGCAAGACTCCAATGCCGCCGGAAGTGCGCGCGCGATTGCGTCGCGATGGCGGCATGGGCGCGTGGAACGTGGCCGGGGCATTGACGGGCACAAGGAGCCAGGTGCGCGGGGCGTGCGCGGCGCTGCGAAAGGCCGTGGCGGGTCTAGGCAGGCCCATCTTTGTTGGCGACACGAAACTTGCGCTGGCGAAAAAAGTGGCGCGCGGTCTGAATTCGGTCGGCCTGGGTACGCGCCTCACGGGGAAGCTTCGCTCATTGATCCCCAATTATGGGCTGCTCAAGGGCTTTCCCGCGATCGAGCCCCTCATGGGTCCGCAATGGCTGTTGCGGAATCCCCCCTCGGGGCCGCCCTGTGATCCCCTGGATGCGGGTTGCGGGCTGATATGGATTTCTCCGGTGCTGCCCATGACCGGCCGCGACGCGCGGGCTGTGCTCGATATCGTTTCACCCGTCTTCGCAAAGCACGCGTTCGACATGCCCGCAACGTTCACGCTTCTGAATGAACGCTCGATGGTGGGCATTCTCAACGTCGCATTCGACAAGTCCCTGCCCGAAGAAGCCGCGCGCGCTACCGCCTGTTACGACGAAGCGGTCGACGCACTGATCGCGCAGGGGTACATCCCCTACCGCACGGGATTGCGGGGCATGCCGAAACTCGTTCAGCCCGGCGACACGTTCTGGGAGGTAGCGCAGCAGGTGAAGCGCGCGCTGGATCCGAGTGATATCATTTCACGCGGGCGTTATATTCCGCCGACGAAGTAAAAGACTTGGCGCCGCGCCACGTCGGACTCGACCTAATGTCCGCGTCCGGCCGCGCTACCCCCGATGGTGCGCATCATCATGCGTTGGCGGTGCTGGGCTTCGTGAGCCGGGCTAATGCCATTTGTGCTATTGCTGCGAGACGTACGGCCCTCGGATTCGATATCTTGCACGATGACCTCGGCGCCTTCCGCAAGCCCGCTGACAATCTCGGTGGCCTCACCGTCTGAGATGCCGACCTCGACGGGTTGGAGTTCCTCGTCCGATCCATTGGCGCCCTTGAGTGCGACGAAATCGCCGTCCTTCTTCGCGATGATCGCGAACGCAGGCGCCTGGAGGACGCTGGGTTTATCGGCGATAACGATGGTGACGTCGGTGGACATCTCGGGCTTGAGAAGCGTCTTGTTTTCGCTGGTGACCTCGACCCGCACCTCGTACGTGATGACGTTCGTGACCTTTATGCCTTTGGTTCCGATTCGATTCACTTCGCCGGCGAAGGGCGTCCTGGGAAACGCGTCGGCGACGACGCTGACCGGCTGGCCTAGCTGTACAAAGCCAATTTCACTCTCGTCCACCGCCGCAAGGACGTAGACATGCGTCAGGTCGGAAAGCACCATCACCGCAGTTCCTCCGCTCGCGTTGCTTGTGCCCGATGCGACGATGTTTCCGATCTGGGCAGTGCGCGCGGAGACGACGCCGTCAATTGGCGCGTAAATATTCGTGTAGCTGAGTTGCAGTTCCGCCAAGTCGAGGGCGATTTTGCTCGCGTCGACCTGCGCCTTGTTCACCTTGATTTGTTGGCGGCAGGTTTCGAGATTGAGTTCCTGCGCTTTGATCGCGTGGATCTGCGCCTGCGCGCTTTTCAGATTCTGTTCCGCCTGGACGGCGTTGGTCTCGGCGGTCTCGACAACTTCCGGACTCGAATATTTCTTGGCGAGCAACTGGCGCTCGCGCTCGGCCTTGGCGCCCGCGTCGCTCACACGCGCTTCCGACGCGTACACTACAGCAACGGCTTCCTGCTGATCGGCCCGAAGCTGCGTTTCCGCGACTGCCAAGACGGCTTGCGATTGCTCCAAGCGGGCTTTGGCGGCGGCCAAATTGGCTTCGGCCCGGTTGACCTCGCGCTGCTGGTCACGGGGATCGAGCGCCAAGAGCAAGTCGCCTTTCTTTACGGTGTCGCTGATGTCAAACGGTACCTTGACGATCTCGCCGCTGGCGCGGCACTTGATCTCGACATCGAGGTTAGAGGCTACTTTGCCCGTGCCCTGGACGACTTGTCTTAGGGGTCCCTTCTTTACAATTGCGGTGGTGACGTTTTCAGGTGCGGGCGCGGGTTCGGACGGAGACTCCTTGGAGGCGCCTGCGCCGATGGCCCCGCCGACAATAGCCGCCCCCGCGATGATTCCCCACAGGATGGGTTTGCGCCAATTCATCTCCGAACCCTTTTCTATACTGCTCACGTCCGAATTCGTGAATTCCTGCCGTGATTTCTCTTTCTTCATCTGTGAAAATCTGTGCGAATCTGTGGAGCGTTCTCTTCTCTCTCTGCCTTTTCCTGTCCTCGATGTTTTCCGTGTTCTCCGTGGTCAACTGTCTCTGGTTTGGGTGCGGTTACGCGGCGCTATGCGCTACACCGGCGAACGGCGTACGCGCGTGAACGTCCCCGAACCAGACCAATCCCCGTTACGCCAGATGGCGGCCTTACACAGCGCCCCAAAACCATGCCCAAGAACCAAATACAGGACTATTCTACCACTACTTGACCACCTTGGCGATGCCTCGGTTTCAGGCGGCACATCGCTCGAAACGCGCTATTGCGGCTCGGCCGCCCGAATTTCGAGACGCGCGAAACCCACAGCTCAGGTGTGTTAAGGTGACCGAGCCGATTGGCGCAGGACCCGAAGAGTTAAGAGGCGCAAGTACTCGGAGATCACGTACATGGTTGCAGAATGCCATCGACAAATTGCTGTGCTCGTGATTGCGATCGCGTGCGCCGTGCCAACGCCAGCGGAGGAGGTCGTGGAAAAGATCGATGTGGACCGCGTGTGGTCAGGACATCCCGTGGGCTTTGCGCTGCTGACCCGCGGCGATCGCCAGTTCGTCGCGTACTACGACGCGAATCGTCACATGACGGTCGCCGCGCGGCGCCTCGGCGAAACGCAATGGCAGAAGGCCACGTTGCCGGAAGAACTGGGATGGGACAGCCACAATTACGTGACGATCGCCGTGGATGACGCGGGGTTCATCCACCTCAGCGGCAATATGCACGGCCGGCGCCTGGTGTATTTTCGAACGACGGCGCCGCTGAACATCTCGACGTTCAAGCCCGCGGCTATGGTCGGCGAGCGCGAAGACCGGGTGACCTATCCCGATTTTCTCCCAAACATACGCGGTCCCGAGGGCGAGCTTCTGTTTACCTACCGCGACGGCTCGAGCGGGAACGGCGACCAGATATTCAATATGTACGATGTAAAGGCTCAGAAATGGAGCCGCCTGCTCGACACGCCGTTGACCTCGGGCGGCGGGAAAATGAACGCGTACTTCTATGGTCCCATCAAGGGACCGGACGGGTTTGCTCACATGTGCTGGGTTTGGCGCGACACCGGGGACTGCGCGACAAACCACGACATCTGCTATGCCCGGAGCAAGGACATGGTCCATTGGGAAAGCGCCACGGGCAAACCGTTGACGTTGCCGATGACGATCGCGAGCGCCGACGCGATCGTCGATCCCGTACCTATCAAGGCCGGCCTGCTTAACGGAAACGTTAAACTCGGATTCGATTCCCACAAGCGCGTTATCGTGACGTATCACAAATTCGACCCGGAAGGAAACACGCAGATCTATAACGCCCGTATCGAAAATGGCGCGTGGAAAATCCATCTGCTCACCGACTGGAAGTACCGCTGGGATTTCCACGGCGGCGGCGCCATCATTTCTGAGATCCACCTTTCGGGCGCAACCGTGGGCAAAGACGGCGCGCTGCGGATCAGTTACACGCACAAGGAATACGGCGCCGGAACGTGGCGAATCGACGAGGAAACCCTCAAGATGCTCGACCTCACCAAGCTGCCCGGTCTCACCGCCACGGAAATTGACGACCTCGAAAGCGACTCCCCCGAGATGTCCACGCGCCAATCCAACGACCTTGGCGCCGGCGATAATCCGAACATCCGGTATGTCCTCCAATGGGAGACGCTCGGCCCCAACCGCGACCAACCCCGCGAAGGAACACCGCCACCACCGACGACGCTTCGCGTGGTAGCGTTGCGAAAGTAAGCCCCAGGTAGTCCGGCTTTTCCAAAGCCGGATCGTCCCTCAGCATCGGCCTCGCCCTTTCAGCCTTTAGTCCCGTCCATGTTCATTCTCCGCATGCCCGTTCCGGCTTTGGAAAAGCCGGACTACCGGCGCGATCGCGTTTTCACTCGCCCAGTAACTTTGCCTCATTCCACAAGCCGTAGGGCCACTCTCGGTAATCGTTCACCAGACCCGCCTTTACGGGATTGCGCCGGATGTACTCGATAATTCTCACGCACTCCCGCTCGGATCTGGCCCAATGATCAAACCACTCTTCTTCCCAGAAAGGCCCCTGTCCCCATTCCAGTATCCGAACCGCCCGGCGGCCCGTCCATCGTTTGAAATTAATCATGTTTCGCCACAAGGTTCCTTCAGTGAATTGAACGAACAGATGCACGTGATTTGGCATGATTGCGTATTCGACGACATTCCATATTCCTCGTTCCCGCAAGTTGCGGATTGACGCCATTACCATCGCCGCTACCGCCGGCTCGCCAAGGAATCTGTTTTCCCTGGACGCGTCGAGCCACTTCTCCATGGTCAGGAATATCTTCCGTTGCAGCGCCTGTTTCCTCTTGCCATCCGTACGCGCGATTTCACCGGCCATCCGTTTGAGTTCCAACTCCACCTCCCGTGGCAAAGTGCCGTGCAGGCGGATCGTGATGAAGTAGACCCCGTTCTCCACTTCCCAATGCGGCAAGTGCTTTCGGTAGAATGCCGTTGTCCTTGGCCGATCCATCACCCTACCCCTCCGTTAGAACCACGGCGTTCACTTTTCAGATCTGCATGAGTAGTCCGGTTTTTCCAAAACCGGAACGTCCCTCAGCATTGGCCTCGCCCTTTCAGCCTTCAATCTCGTCCAGGTTCATTCTCCGCATGCCCATCCGGTTTTGTAAAAGCAAGGCGCATGAGTAGTCCGGTTCTTCCAAAACCGGAACGTCCCTCAGCATTGGCCTCGCCCTCTCAGCCTTCAGTCTCGTCCAGGTTCATTCTCCGCATGCCCATCCGGCTTTGCAAAAGCAAGGCGCATGAGTAGTCCGGTTTTTCCAATACCGGAACCACCCCGAACGTCAGCCCCGGCTCGTCAGTCGTCAAACCTCGACAAGTCTATTCTTCGCACCCCGATCCGGCTTTGGAAAAGCCGGACTACTGATCGGACCGGCTACAGCGTGTATTGCGGGATCTTCAGCAATTCGCCACCTTTCAGGGCAGATTGATGGGCGACGATACCGGATACGGTCATATTCAGAGCCCAGGCGATATTCACCAACGGTGTGCGCCTCTGGAGTATCGAGGTGACAAACTCGTCGCAGAGGTAGCCGTGCGAGCCGCCGTGGCCGCCGGGTTGCACCTTGGGCGGGAGCGGGGGCTTGGCGAGATTGAGGGCGGTGACTTTCTCGGTACCGTCGAACGCCATGTCGAGCATGGAGCCTTTCTGTCCGCGGACGCGTCCCATTTCACCTCCGTGTCCGGGCGTGTCCCAACTGACGGCCATGCGCGCCATGCCGCCTTCGCTGGTGCGGAACAGCGCGATTTCGGTTCCGAAGGGATTCTTGTAGGGATTGTTCGCGGGCAGCAGGTGCGGGATGACGCTGGGAATGCCGAGGCAACTGACTTCGGTGAAACTGCCGCCGGTCACGGCGACGTAGTAGCCGTTCGAGTGCGTGGGGTACCACTGCGGCGGCAAGCCAATCCGCCATCCCTTGTACGAGTCAATCGGCGTTTCCATGTAATGATAGTACTCGCCTTCGGTATAGACCATCTTGCCGAATCCGCCCGCGTTGAAGATCGTTCGCATGGCGTAGGTGTCGTTGTGAAACGCGGTGGTCTCGAACATCATGTAATTGAGCCCGGACGACTTCACCGCTTCGTACAATTTATCGGCGTCTTCCAGCGAACCGAAAACCGCCGGCACGGCTGACGCTACGTGCTTTCCGTGCTTGAGCGCGTCGATGCAGTGCCGGGCGTGGCTCGGGGCGTCGGTGGCCACAAACACCGCCTCGATGGCGGGGTCTTTGACGAGCTCTTCGAGCGACGGATAGGTCTTGGCGCAGCGGCATTCTTTCGCCAACGCTTGGCAGCGCTCGGGAATGAGGTCGCTGACGGCGACGACTTCCACGTTGGGGTGGTTCTGGAGATCGAACGCGGCGCCGAACTGGCACACGCCGTGGCCCACGATGCCCATGCGGATTTTGCGATCCGAAACGGGCGCCCAGGGTTTGCCTTTCTCGGTGGTGCTTTTCGTGTCCTCGAAACCTTGTATTGCCGGTTTGTCGGCGGCGTGCGCCGCGCCTGCGAGCGCAACAACACCAGCGCCGAGTGCGGCGCTTTGGACAAAGGCGCGTCGTGAAACTGATTCCGTCATTGCAGTTCTCCAATCTGGTTGTTTGCGCACTCTACGAACTCGCGCGGTCCCGGTAGGGGAGGGACAGACGCTGTAAGCTTAGGGACTTCAGTTCAAAGCAGAATACATCCGGGGGCCACGGGTTCTCCAATGAAAAAAGCAGGCCAAAATCCGCGCGTAAGTAACCGCGCATTTTGCTATACACCCCAGTCAAATGGCGATATCACCCACACTCCTAACATCAAGAGGGGGACGCAATGTGGCTTGGGCATCTTGCCCAAGAACCTTGGCCTGGAAGGCCAAGCCACAAAAGCACCGGGCCAACGTAACCCTTACGCGCGGATTGTGGGCAGAGGCCCGGCAAGTTCCAGAGCCGGGGTTCAGAAAATACCCCTCTATATACATGGCCGCGTTGTTTCGGCTTTTTGGGCGGGATTGAGAAGAGCGCGATCGGCAGATTTCGTGGCGCGACGCCGCCGCAACCAAAGGAATGTTAACCACATAGAACGCAGAGAGCGCAAAGGGAGGAACGAGAGATTGGTATCCACAGATTCGTACAAATCTGCATAGCTCGGCGTGGCCGCAACCAAGGTTGTGTTGGAAGTGGTTCTTTCAACGCAGAGACGCAGAGGGCGCGGAGAAACGCAGAGAAAAGCGAGGCAAGAGGAAGGGATACGGCCGCAAGCCAATCAAAGGCATAGGAAGAAATAGGAAGAGATTGATCCACAGATGCCACCGATTTTCGCAGATTGAAGAGAGAGAAATCACGACAAGAACTTACCGAATCGGGCGTGGGTGGCGCCGGGGAACGGCGATTTTTCGAAACAAGGGGTATTGCGGGATAAGTTATTGTAGCGTATCGGGTTCGACGGGTGATGGCGGAACGTGGGGAGGTGTGGCGGTGGTGGCGGGGCTGGCGCAGGGAAGATTGGCGAAACGAGGGGTCGTGCGGCGGCTGGCGGTTGAATTCACAGGTGAAACGAGGGGTGTTTAATTATCAAATTATACGATTTATGCTAGTTATGAAACACAGTATAGGAAGGCTTCTGTTGGGATTGCCTGCTCTGCACCTCCGGTATCAGTCAACGGCCAACATTTGTAATCGGTCTGAGTCTAATTGGAGTCTCGCGACTTCACCTTTTTGGCGGCATTGCTTTAGGCGTCCACGGAACCAACTCGCTTCCCTGAATTACGTCCGTTCGGCTGGTGCCGTCCAATAAGACGTGCTGAACGGATATCTTGTCTCCCATGCTATTGACGCCAGAGGGATACGCTATCGCAGCCACCGTAAACTGCAACGGATCTACGTGTTGCCGAATCGAGACGCTCTCCAGCGTAAAGGTATAGCCGTCGTCCACGCCGCCCGTTCCGAGCGTTTCGGTCCTGCTTTCCACGCGGTCCGGAAACCAAACACCGGGACTTGTTTCCTTGAGGTCAATTCTATTTCGGACCACGGTTCCATCATTACCATGAATCTCGACCGATTCACACATGAATCCCTTACGCGGGTTCACAAAGAAACGGCCGTACAGGCCCTTGCTACCTGACACCTCGACGACAATACCAATTGCGCCACTTGGCAGTTGTCCTTCGTGGGCGTCAGAACGACTTGCTGAACCCAGCGGCGGGGAGAGAAGTCTTGTCAGCGGTACTTTGCCCGTTCCCAGAGCGCCGAGAAGGGGATCAACTCTGAAAGCGCCAAGCCTCAAATGCGCCAACTGGCCCATTTCCATAGATGACTTGTGGTCACAAACCTGCATAACAGTGACGCTTGGCGCGGTACGCTGCTTACGAGGGCCGCCCTGCCGCCAGAAGGCGGCATAGTCGCCGTTCACCACCACATAGTCATGGTAGTCATCCATCGGCCCCTCAGGATCCGCGGCGTAACGCCAGGCGCCGTCAAGATGCGATACCTGCTTACCGTAAAGCTGGCCATTGGCGCTAATCCATCTTATGCTCCCCTTTTCGACGCAGGTGTTTTGCGGCGCACAAACACGATACTCGAACGCCCCCACGTATTCGCATGCGCCCAAGGACTTCAGTGTCTCCAACTGCCCTGCTTTCACGGCGTCACACAAGGGGTTCCCGGCCGAGGTTACCGACAGGACAGAGGTCAGACAAATGCCGAAGATAGCAGCCCGAGCGTTGATTCGAACATGCGGCAGTCGTGACAGCGCTTCTGTGAGTTCATTTGCGTACCACATCACGTAGGTTCCTTTACTGTTGCCTCCAAACAGCCAAATCGCACATAAGATACCATCGTGGGCTACCGTCTTACGTCCCTAAGCGGGACGGAATGCGGCCCCGGCCATTGGGTAATCGAAGGTCACGATGACGAAGAGGTGTCCGCGGTTACGGTACGGGAGCGCGAAGCCGATGACCTCGTCCGGCTTGCATTGGAACTCGTAGCGAAAGGAAGTCTCTTCGATACCGGGCTTAGCGTCGGCGATCCTGACGCCGCGATAATCAAAAGCAGTATCGTCGCGCATCCGGAAGATTAAGTCCGTGCGCAGTTCGCCCGTATCGGTCAGAACCGTTGTGCTTTCTCCGATGGCCACGCCGTAGTTTGGGTCTTTGGACGCCGGTACGGACGTTTCGCGGCCATCCGCGCCTCGGCTGGTAATGACCTTCGTCCAGAAATCGAGGATAACCGCGGGCTTTGGCCGGATTTGACTTGGTGACGATTCAGGTATGGGATTCAGAAAGTCATGTGTAAAGTCCTTGCTCAGGAAGTAGCGGCTGTACGTGGATTCATTCCACACGTTCGCGAGCTTAGCAACCCGGCCGGACGAAGGCGCGCCTATTCTATCGTTCAACAGGACCTTGGCCTTGTACGAATCGCCAGCATGAAAGGGAGCGGTCGTAATTCGTGGCGCCGAGATAAGCTCGAATTTGACCTGTGACGCGTTCCCAGCGTTGCCGGCTTCTGCGCCTGTGGGAAACGGGGGCGCATCGGGCGCTATCCAGTCAAATAGGCGTTCCCTCTCTACCGGATACATGAGACTTCCAATGTGTATCTCCGGACCTGTAAAGACCATCGCGTCGCCCTCGATGCGCCGGGCATTGGCGAGCGGTTTCAGATCGTGCAGCGCGTCGCTGCCAAACGTGTGGCGGGCTTCGATGACTTTGATCTCGGTACTTACGAAGAACTCCGGATCCTGGGCGGCCGAAAGCGAGGATTTCCCAAAGGGATCGGTAGCGATGCGCTGCGGGGTACTGATCCAGATGAAATCCTTCCGAAGCGCGTATTCGAGATTGAGCGGTTGGACCAGGGGATCGAGGACGGATTTCAGGGTCTGGCTATCGTGGGAGGCGGCTTTCACCTGCGTTTTCGGATCGGTTATCGAGGGCGTTCTTGTAGCGATCGGCTGTCTGCGAAGGGGTGGTGATGGTGATGGTGTCGCCGCTGACGGTAAAGCCGAGACGCATGGGCCGGGTAAGGGCCTTGAGCGCTTCCTTCAACGTCACGTCCTTGAGGTCAATATAAGAAACCGCTCCGTCTGAAACGTAGCGAGTGATTGGGCTGCCCTCTTTAGGGGCGCCGGGCGGCGCCACTACGGCGGAATCCACCACAATTTTCACGCCCAACTGGCGCGTCAAAAACTCCGCTACTTCGGTGAGGTGGATGTGCTCCATCTTAAGCGAGACGGTCTTGGCAAGGGCTTGCTCGATGGTGGATTGAGCGCCTTCGGGGGCACTTGCGGCGGGAGCGTTCGATTCGATCTGCGCGGCGCCTGCGCTTGGGCCATCCATTTGAAACTCACCGGTGCGCAGATCCAGGGTTAGCGATTTGGTCTCGCCCTTGCCCTTTTCAGAATCGAGAGAGACGTTTCCGGTGAAGTGGGCTTTGTAGTCTGAATCTATTTCGCAGTGGTCCGAATGCGTCGTCAAGGTCTTGCCGTCGGGGGCCTTGGTGGTGAGGGTCACGGCGCCGGTGAATGTGAATTTGCGCATGCTTTTTCCGAATTCGGCTTGGTCGGCGGTGACGCTGGTTTCGCCGAATGTACACTTGACGTCTCCTTTGAGTTGCGTCGCGCCGCCCGGATTCGTGACTTCCTTTGCCTGAAAGGAAAACTCCGGGAACAGGCGAGGCGCGGACGGACCTGTCAGGTTGATGGAAAGCGGGCCCGTGGTTTCCGGTTTGGCGCCCGTTGGCGGGAGCGAGAATTTGCTGGAGGCGTAGTTGGAACCGGATGGACCGAATGCGATGAGTTGGTAGCGGCCTTCGGGGACCTCGTCGAGACAAAATGTGCCGTCGGAGTAGATGGTGATGGGGCGATTGTACAGCTTCCCCATGGGCGACTTCGCAAAGTCGCCCTGGCTCTTCCACAAGATATTGTCACCGTCAAGGCCGATGTGGGGCGCTTCGAGACGCAGGGTGGCTTTGACCGCGCTCCAGTCCATGGGGGTCTGGCTCGGATCGAATTTCCCGGTGACGGTCGAGCGGGATTCACCGAAGTCGTATTTCGTGGTCTTTCCCGATTCCAGTGCGACAGAGCCCTGCAATCCCACAACCGGGGCAAGTCCGTCTTTCTCGCCCGTGGGGAACGCGGGCGAGAGTGTCGCATGCCCGGCTGGCAAGTGTTTGGACTCGAAGCGTGCGGCGGCGTCGGTTCGCGCCAGCGCGTGGAAATTCACGGCAATGGCATCGGCAGCATTAGAAGCGGGGCGTATAAGGGGCTTACCAATGCAGTCGAATTCCAGGCTGCTTTGAATTTGTAGTTTCATATCGGGGCAGAGAACGTCGCTAAGGCGTAGCGTGCCTTGAAGGATCGCCCACGGTGTAAGTACGAGCGTTCCTTTGGCGAGGGCTTCGTCGCAACCGCAAATTGCATAACCGGCCGGGTGGACTACCGCCAACATAAATGGCCCTTCCATGGCGGGGAGAATGCACTTCCCGTCTGCTCCGGTCTTCACACTCGGCGCGTTTCCGAGTTTGTTGTGGTCGTAGGCTTCTTTGAACTCGCCTTCCTCGAACCTGAGTTCCCATCCGGGTTTGGCAAGAACTACGTGGGCGCCTGCCGCGGGGTGAGTTCCATCGGTGACATGGAGTTCGAAGCCGGAGGCGTCGTCACGCGAGATTCTCGGCGCGAGCTCTGACGATAGGCCGGTCAGGGCGGCTTCTACGGTGTCCGGAGCGATATCGC
Organism: Candidatus Hydrogenedentota bacterium; assembly: GCA_016215105.1. GTDB lineage: Bacteria > Hydrogenedentota > Hydrogenedentia > Hydrogenedentales > SLHB01 > JACRLJ01. The sequence goes on along the minus strand of JACRLJ010000066.1, from coordinate 22,198 downwards.
CGGTTAACTTCGAGGGATGGGCACCCTCATCAAGGGTAAGGTCAGCTTTGTAATTACCGGGCGCGCGCAGCGCCACGGGGCCGTACGAGGTATCGGGACCTCGAGTAAGCCAAACGTTTCCGACCGGGGCAGTACATCGAAAGCGTCCTGCTTCGTCGGGGTCGATCGTTACGAAAGCATCCCAACGCGACGGCTGCCGCTCCCAGGTAAGGGTCAGGTCCTGGGTGTAGGGCGATCCGTCAGGCTCGCGAATGCGTCCGGATATTACCGCCCCACTTTCCATGACGAAGTCGATTGCGTAGGGAGCTTCCCGCGGTGTAAGTACCTTGGCTGGAGCCACGTTCCATTCGTTGTCCGGTTTGGGGCGTTCAGTGGCGCCATACGGGCTCCCCTGTTCCCAACGCCTGGCCTCGAACCAACCGTCCCGAGACGGTACAAAAGCGACCGCTACAGGAAATGCCGGCCAGCCGCCTGCACCTGAGTTTCCGTCTGGAAGATTGAGCGCGTAGCGGCCAGAGGCGTTCGTGACCGCCTTGCCGATTCCGAACGCGGTAGAGCCGGACGAGCGCAAGGCGGTGACTGTAACGTTCTCCAGGGGATTACCTTGGGTGTCCGTAACACAACCCGTAACCTTGATGGACGACGGATTTGATGGCGGTAGCGCGATGAAACCGGCCGACGATTGCGAGGTGTCAGCCTTCGTCATGGATTCTTGATCCGTTGGCGCTGGAAGGAGCTTCTCCAGAGCGTCAAGGTTTTCGGGGGTATTGTAAGCGGTGATGATGCCCGAGTCTTCATCGAGGATTTGCACGTAACTGAGGCGAGACCCGGTGTTTGGATCCGTCACAGCTGGAGCGGACTTGTCCAGCAACTCCAAGAGTTTTTGAAGTCCTTCTTGTGTCGGCGCCGGTATGCTGTAGTGCCGGGTTTCGAGTTCGCCATACGTTTCTTTACGGATTAGCAGGGGCGAGCTTAGCCAGATGTAGCCCGGTTGAACCGTGAATTCCAGCTTTGTTGGTCTCAAGAGGGCGACGAGGACGCTCACCAAGGGTTGATAATCGAACGAGGCCGCCTGAACGGGCGCGTTATTCTTGCCTTCGCGGCTGTCCACGACAATATTGAAGTCCGCCTCTTTAGCCAAAGTATCGATAGCGGCGCTGAGTGTTGTGTCTGGCCATGATACGGTTACTTTCTTCTTGAGCATCCCTTGGGATGCCTCGAGTGCGGCTCGCAGAAAACTCTCGACTTTCGCCGGTCCGCCCGGACTTATTGTATCCGGTGACTGCGTGAGGGGGATCTTGTTTGCTTCGGATTTAGAAGCGGCCGACGACGGGGCCAGTGGCACATCCTTGAACGTGACCCATTCGAGTATCCGAGCTTGGAAGAGGATCGTCTTGATATTCGTAAGGGGTGCAGCGAACGTATTGGAAAGCATGCCAAGTTTCGGACTTCCGCCAAAGACACCCTCCGATGAAAGAGGAATTTCCTTGCCACTAGTGTCCAGCGCGGCAATGCGAAAATCAGAATTCCGAATAGTATGAGCGGCGACAACTCGTGTCTTGCCATCGACCTGGACCGGTTCATCAAACCGTATTTCACCTTCCGTTGTGCTCGTTGAAGCGGAACCCCATTGCGCTGCGCCATCTGCCGGTTGATCCATTTTGAACAGCGTCTTCCATTCCCCGCTAGCCACGCGGCAACGAACGTGGCATCTCGCCAAGTCGGTTGGAAAAGCGGCGACACCGCGTTCCACCCAAACGCCATCCGGCCTTACGCCACCCCCGCCAACCCCAGCGCAACTGTATCCCTCAGGCGTGTCAAATCTAATTTGGGCGGGATGAGGGACAGGCCGAGCACCAGGGCGAAGCAGGCCAGCGGAAGCGCCAGCGCCCCCGCCAACGAAACCAGAACCGCCGCGACCGTGCAGGCGAGGGCGATTCGGGTTAGCTTGCGGACGCGGTTGCGGTCGCCGAGGATGGCTTCGACGCGTTTGAGGAAGGCGCTCTTGCAGAAGACGAGGCCGGCGGCGCCTTCGGCGGCGGGGGTGCGAAGGGGGAGGCGTTCGGCGAAGGTAGTGAGGAGTTTGGCGTAGGCCGTGGGGGCGCCGGTGATTTCGAGGACGGCGTCGTCCGCGGTGTGTTCGGCGAGGACGGCGAGGCGGCGGCAGGCGAGCCAGACCAGCGGGTGGAAGTAGAGCACGCTGCGAACGAGGCTGGCGAGGGTGAGGATGAGCGGCTCGTGCTGCTGGATGTGAACGGTTTCGTGGAGCGCGACGGCGTAGAGGTCGTCGGGGGTTAGCGCGTCAGTGATGGTGTTAGGCAGGAGGACCGTTGGACGCACGATGCCGGCGGTGATGGGCGCGGGCACGCGGTCGGTGAGGACTACGCGCACGGGCCCGCGGACATTGAGGCGCGCGGCCGCGCGGTGAAAGGGTTCGACGAGCAATGGGTCGGACACGGCGCGTCCGGAGCGCATCCATTGGTGAATGCGGAAGTGGCCGAGCAGGGTCCATGCGAGAAAGAATGCGGCGCCGAGGGTGTACGCGAACAAGCCCAGCGCCCACGGGTAGTCGAGGGGCGTCGGCGCGGGCGGGGCGACCGTCGCGACAGGAAGCTCGATGGTCGGCGTGACGGTGGGCTCGGGTTCGAGTTCAAAGGTCACTGGCGGTGGCGCATAGACGGGGAACGCAGCGACGGACTGTTGGGGCAGACCGGCCGGCTTGGCGAGTGTGGATAGCAGCGGCAGTGCGGGCGCGATGAGCAGGGCTACGAGCCAGAGGGCGCGGCGGGCGCGGGGTGTGTAGCGGCGCAGAACTGCGCTCAGCGCCGCGACGGCGGCGAACACGAGCGTGGATCGCCACAGCGCTTCAAGCAGGTAGCGCGCGGCGGCAAATCCCCATTGATCCAGTGTGGCCCAATTCGCTGTCATCGTTTCTCCCCCTTTTCGGTTTGGCGTATGAGCGCGCGCGCTTTGGCAAGGTCGTCGGCGCTGACCATGCCGTCCCGGACGAGCGCGGCGACGAGGTCCGTTGCGGAGCCGTCGAACACACGGCTGATCAGGTCGGACAGGATGCTCTTCCGCGCCTTTTCGGCGGCGACGCGCGCCTGGTAGACGAAGCCGCGTCCGGCGCGTTTTCGGGTGACGTAGCCTTTGTCTTTGAGGATGCTGAGCATGGTGCGGAAGCTGGAGGGCGCGAGGGGTTTGCCGTGGTCCGCGAAGATGTCGGCGAGCTCCTCGACAGTGGCGTCGCCGCGTTCCCAGAGGGCCTGCATGATTTCGAGTTCGAGTTCGGTGAGGGTCTTGGTTTTGCGGCGCGCCATGGGGTGGAGCCTCCTGTAGTCGCGAATTCTTTCGCGATTCAGAATACACCCGCAGGTGGAGTTTGTCAATAGGCGCGAATTCTTTCGCGGTTAAGGGGGAAAAAAGAGAAAGAGTGATCCACAGATTTCACAGATGGACACAGATTTAGGAAAAAAATTCACGACAGAAATTCGCGATTCGGAACGTGAGTAGCATAGTTTGGAGAGGGGGAAACGCCGGGAATTTCACGGTCGCTTGAATGGGTTGAGCGTGCGGGTGTCTAATGGCCGCCGTCGCGGGTGCGTGATTCGGGTTTGTGGTCAGAGCAGGACGTTTCGGGGTGTTGGGCTCTATTTGGTATCTGTCGCGGGTTTCCGCCGGCGTTGGGATTGCGGTTGGTGGCGAACTGTGCGGGGAACGCAGTAGAAAGACTTGGGAACAAGGAAATGGGTTGCACGGTCAATGATATAGCGCGCGCGGCGGGGGTCAGCCGTTCCACGGTGCTGCGCGCGCTGTCGGGCAAGGTGGACATTTCAATTGAGACCCGCAAGCGGATCGAAGCGCTGGCCGCTGAAATGCGGTACCGGCCGAATTACATTGCGCGCAGTCTTACGCAGGGCAAGACGAATCTGGTGGGTGTTCTGGTCAAGCCCAGCATCTGCTACGCATCGCATTCCGTGATCGAGGCCGTGGAGCGCGGACTGCGCGAGGGCGGTTACTCGACATTGCTGTTCATTTCGGGCAAGGAGAACGGGACCGACAAATCCGCCGTGGAGCAGTTGCTCAAGAGTCGCGTGGACGGAGTCATCGCGGTCCCGGGTTCCATGGCGCCGCCCGCCACATATCAGGAACTTGTGGAGGCGGGCATCAAGCTTGTAACCCTGGACGGGCTCATCGACGACTTGGCGGCGCCGCAGATCGTGGGCGACAACTACAAAGCGGGCCGGCTCGGCGCGGAGCACCTGATCGGGTTGGGCCATCGTAAAATCGCCTATCTCGGCATCTCCCACATCTCGAACGTGGGACGCGAACGCGCTCGCGGCGTGCGGGACGCCTTCTGGGAAGCCGGAATCCCCGTCGACGAGCGTCTCTTCCGTGAGATTGAGTTCAACGATGCGTCCGCCGAGCGGTGTACGGCCGAGCTTCTCGCTTCCGGCGAACGTCCCACGGCTCTTCTGGTGTGGCACGACGTCGCCGCGCGCGGAGCGATGAGGGCCATATTCGGCGCCGGGCTGTCCGTCCCGGAGGATATCTCCGTTGTCGGAAACGGCGACGTGTTGGGCAGCGACATGTTTCGAGTGCCGCTTACAACGGTACACTTCCCCGCACGGGAGATGGCCGATTTCTGCGTCCAGACCCTGCTGGACATGTTGTCGGGCAAGGCCGCTAGACCGGAAACGACGGTCTTCAATGTCGAACTGGTGGTGCGGTCGTCGACGGCGCCACCGCGGGTAATTAAGAATTAACAATTACGAATTACGAACGCTGGCGACCGAGTGAAACAGAGATCATGACAAGACTCAGCGATTCACGTGGCAGAAATACCTGGGCGGGAAACGCCGATCTTGCGGGTAAAACTGCTATTGACTCCGTGAAAACATTGCTGTAAAGTCCCGTTCGGACACGTGTCCGGACACGCGTTCGCGCAAATGCATATTCAAGTGGCTGCTGATGCCGCCGGGACGGGGCGTCCCGCGGTTTCGCCATGGTCACGTCGTGATCTTGGGCTTCAGGTCGTTCGGTCTGCCTTTTGGGCAGGGATGAGGGCTGTGAAATGAGTCGCACAGGTAAGCTTGCAGGGAAGAAGGCGCTTGTCACGGGGTCCGGCACAGGAATCGGCCGCGAAATTGCGATCGAGTTTGCGCGTCAAGGGGCGGACGTGGTCTTGCATTACGCGCACAGCGACGCGGGCGCAAAGAGCGCGGTCGACGAGATTCAGGCCATGGGCCGCAAGGCAGCGGCAATCCGCGCGAACTTTGACGACGTGGATGAGGTGGTGGCGCTGGGCGAATCGGCGCTCGAGTTTCTTGGCGGGGTTGACTGCCTGGTCAACAATGCGGGGATTACGTTCAACAAACCCTTTCTGAAGGTCACGCGCGAGCAATTCGACCAGATGTATCACGTGAACATTCGCGCGCAGTTTTTCCTCACCCAGCGCATCGCGGCTCATATGGAGCCACACGGTGGCGGGACCATCTGCAACATCACCTCGATTCACGGCGTGCAAGGCGCGCCGGAACATTCGGTATACGCAGGCACAAAGGGGGCGATTGTCTCGTACACGCGGTCGCTGGCCGTGGAACTGGCTCACAAGGGAATTCGCATCAACGCGATCGCGCCGGGCTGGGTAACGGTCGAGAACTACTACAACGTCTTACCGGGCTTCAATGAGGAAGACGCGAAGAAGGACGCCGCCGCGAAAGTGCCTTTGGGCCGGTCGGGCACACCGTTGGATATCGCCAAGCTGGCGGTGTTTCTGTGTTCGGAGGATTCGGGCTACATCGTGGGTCAAACCATCGTGGCCGACGGCGGCACGACCTCGCTGATGTCGTTGATTTCGGATTTTCGAAACGAGTGGACGGCCCGTTTTGGGAAGGGGTATCTCCCGGGCGTGTAGCAGGTGTTTTGATCGCAGCATCTTATTGTTCATCGGACGCGAAACAGGAGGAAGCTTCATGAATCGAGATAGCCAAGCCGCCGGTGGGGAGACGCAGTCGCGCAGATATGCCTTTGGGGTGGCGTTTGTGGCCTCGGTGGGCGGCTTCCTGTTCGGATACGATCTCGCGATTGTGTGCGGCGCAAACCTGTATCTCAAGGACGTTTTCCACTTGACTCCGGCGGAGTTTGGTTTTGCGACCGGCAGCGCCGCGCTGGGGTGCATCATCGGACCCTTTCTCGGAGGGTGGATGTGCGATGCGTTGGGCCGCACGCGGACGATGATGGTGGCGTGCGCGTTGCTGGGCATCGGGTCGCTGTTCACCGCGATACCGAACGACATCACGACGTTTAACATATTCCGCATCATCGGCGGCGTAGGTGTGGGCCTTTGCTCGGTGGCGTCGCCCATGTACATCTCCGAGGTCTCGCCTCCCCGCATGCGCGGCGGGCTTGGTGTCATGTACCAACTTGCGATCGTGGTGGGCAGCGTCGCGGCGCCGTTTATATCGTATATCATCATCAAGGTGGCCTCACCGGAGACGTGCTGGCGGTGGATGTTCGCCTCGGAAATCTTGCCCGTGGCCGTGTTCCTGGTGTTGCTGGCCTTCCTTCCGCAGAGTCCGCGGTGGCTGGCGGGCCGGGGCCGGAACGATGAAGCGCTCGCGGTGCTCTCGAGCGTGGACGGTCCGGATTTCGCGCGCGAAGAGATGAAGCAGATCCAGGCCGCGTTGAACGAAGAAACGGGAAGCTTTTCCGAACTGTTTGCGCCTGGAACGCGGTATGCCTTCGCCATCGGTTTGTTGCTGGCGTTCTTCAACAACTGGACGGGTTGGAGCGTCATTAGTGGCTATGTTCCGATGCTGTTCGAGGCCTCCGGGCTCGAGGACCGTTCGGTGGCGTTTCTGCAATATGCGGTTACGTACGGTTTCATGGGAGCGGTGACGCTTGCGGCCTGCTGGTTCGTGGATCGCGTCGGCCGGCGTCCGCTGTGGTTAGGCGCGTCGGCGTTGATGTGTGTGGTCACGGCTATGACCGGCGCGGTGTTCCAGTTCCACTTGAGCGGTTGGTTCGTGCTTGTGGTGATCATTCTTTGCACGGTACCCCACGGCTTGGCGCTTGGTCCGCTGCCCTGGCTGATGATGTCGGAGATCTTCCCGACCCGGCTTCGGGCCCGCGCCGTCGCGCTGACGACCGCGTTCCTCTGGCTAACGATCTATAGCGGCGCCCAGTTGTTTCCAATCATCAGCGACTACTCGGAGCGCATTTTCGGCTCCGTGGGCGGGGCGTTCTGGCTGTTCTCGGTGATATGCGTGTTCTCATTCGTGTTCGGGGTGCGCATGCTGCCCGAGACCAAAGGCAGAGTACTCGAGGAAATCGCAGCTTCGTGGAAGAAGAAATGAGTTGTCTTGGGATTCATTCTCATAACCTGGGAGGTATTTCCTTATGCAAAGCCGCAGGGAGTTTCTGGACATGCTGGCGCTAGGGACTGGGGCGGCCTGTCTCGCAGGTCTTGCCGGTGAAGCCGCAGCGGAGGCGGCCGCGGTGGGCGCCGCGCCGGGCAAGAGCGGGCTTCTCGAAGTATTGAAAGCGGTCGGCAAACCCGCCCAAGCCGTGACGCAAGCGGACGGTACAACCGTCCTTCTGCTTCCGTACGGCGGGCGCGTGCTCGGCCTGTTCGCTCCGGGAAGCGAGGACAATTTCTATTGGACCCATCCCGCCCTTGGCGCGGAGGAGACGGCGCGCGCATTCTACGCGAGCAAGGACTGGCACAACTCCGGCGGTGATCGCACGTGGCTGGCGCCCGAAGTGGATATATTCCTTCCGAAGTATCCGGACACGAAGACCTACTTTCAGCCGCGCGAACTCGATCCGGGCAACTACGAAGCCGTGAAGGGCGATGGCGGACTCGAACTCGTCAACCGGCTCAAGCTCAAGCTTTCGCGATCCGGCCAGGAAGTCGAGCTGCGCATGACCAAGTCCGTCGGTCCGGCGGCCAATCCGCTGCGCTATGAACGGAAGCTCGACCTCGCTGGCGTGCAGTACGCCGGTTACACCCAACACACGCGTCTCGAGATGCTCGGGGACCCTGCGAAAGACAAACCGATGATAGGGTTGTGGAACTTGGTGCAGATGCCGCACAACGGCGACCTGCTGATTCCGGTGTATCACAAGACGGAGCCGAAGATTTGGTTTGGTGAGATATCGCCGGAAGATCTCATCGCGGGAGAGCACTTAATCCGATACAAGATGCGGGCAAAGGGGGAACACAAGTTGGGGGTGCGCGCCGTGGCGACCACGGGCCGCGTCGGGTATCTTTCCGGCGCGGGCAAGACGCGCTCGCTCATCGTGCGGAATTTCGTCGTGAATCCTTCCGGCGAATACATCGATGCGCCGTGGAAAGACCCGGAGGATCTTGGATACTCGACCCAGGCCTGTAATGTGAACAGCGCGCTGGGCGAATTCAGCGAACTCGAATATCACATTCCTGCGATTGGCGGGAAGACGGGCAGCTTCCGTTGTGACGATACGGCGCAGGTGTGGGCGTTTCGCGGGCCTGAGGACAAGGTCCTTGCGGCGGCGCGGCGCCTGCTGTCCCCGGAAGCGTGACAAAGACAACCTGATTCTAGGCGCAGATACCTCGATGAGTGGCGGCAAGAACAACACCGTGGTGACGAAGTGGAAAAGAGAATGAGTCTGAGTAGCCTGAGGGCGCAGACAACGCTCGTTCTGCTTCTGATTGCGGTGGCGTCCGCGTGGATGGCGTTGGGCGCCGAGCCCACTTCGGTGAACGTCTCGACGCCGCGAGGCCATACCCCTGGGAGACTGAGTGTCTCGATAGATGGGGCAGTGTGGAAGATTGCGCCCGATTCCGAGAACGTGGGACGGGATCGGAGTTGGTGGAAGAATGCGCTGGAAGGCGCGCAGCCCGCCCGAGTCCCCGGAATCATCCAGGAGTCGCTTCCCGGATATCATGGCGTAGCATGGTACCAGTGCGACTTTATGGTTTCCGCCAATCCATATCCCGGCGGGCGTCTGCTGGTTCACTTCGGAGCGGTGAATTACACGGCCGACGTTTGGCTCAACGAAATCTTGGTGGGCAGTCATGAAGGGGGCGAAACGCCGTTTGCTCTGGACGCCACCGACGCCGTGAAGCCGGGGGCGAGCAATCGTCTCACGGTGCGCGTTGTGAATCCAACCGGAGATCGCCTCATCGACGGAATGGTGATTTCCGAGACGCCTCACCAATTCAAGAATCCAATACTAACCACGGGCTGCGCGTATAACTGGGGAGGAATAAACGAACCGGTACGCGTCGAGTGGGTTTCTTCGGCGCGCATCGAGGACGTGTTTGTTCGTCCGGATTGGAAAACGGGAAAGATCCGGATTCAGGCAACGGTGCGCAACACCGCGGAGAGCGAGACGGACGCCGTCCTCGAGTTCATCGTGACGCGCGCGCCGGAAAACGCGGCATCGGCGTCGGCGCGGCTCGAACGCCGCATTGGGCCGGGCAATACCGTGATTGAAGCGGAGGTTCAAGTCGAGCAGCCCCGCCTATGGGACGTGCAAGAGCCTAGTCTGTACCGTCTGCAAACGAAGCTCGAGTGCGCGGCGGCCTCTTCTTCTGACGAACATGACGTCCGTTTCGGATTCCGCGATTTCCGCGTCGAGAAAGGGTTCTTCCGGCTTAACGGCCGCCGTATCTTTTTGCGCAGCTCACACACGCTCAACCAGTGTCCCGTCGGGCAGGTCGTGCCCCCCGCGCAAACGGCCGATCTGTTGCGCAAGGACCTGTTGTATATGAAAGCGTCCGGTTTCAATGCGGTTCGCTTCATCGCGTGTACGGCGCAACCAGAGCAACTTGATTTGTGCGATGAAATCGGCTTGATGGTGTATGAGGAAAACGCAGCGGCTTCGGCGCTCGCTGATTCGCCGAAAATGGCGGAGCGGTTCGATCGCTCGGTGGGAGAAACGATCAAGCGCGACCGAAATCATCCGAGCGTGGTGATATGGGGCTTGCTTAACGAGGTCCAGGATGGCCCGGTGTTCCGCCACGCCGTGGACAGCTTGAAACTGGTACGCTCGCTCGACGATACACGACTGACGCTGCTGGGCAGCGGACGCTGGGACGGGCAGTACAACATCGGCTCGGCCAGCAATCCCGGTAGCGCCGAATGGGAGCATGTCTGGGGCAATGAGGCCCCCGATTACGTTCCTGTCAAAGCGCCCAAGGTGATGGGTGACACGCATATCTACCCTGCCGTTCCAACGTCGCCCGATGCGGACGCCAATCTCCGCGCGCTCGGCCGTGACACGAAGCCGATTTTCTTATCCGAGTACGGCATTGGCAGTCTCGACAACGTAATCCGCAGTGTGCGCACGTACGAGCAATACGGTGTGAACCCCAAGCTCGACGATATGCAATATTATCGCCGCATGGCCGAGACGTTCGAGGCGGATTGGAACCGTCTCGGTTTCAACGGCGTCTATGCGTTTCCGGAGGACTTGCTGCGGGAGAGCCAGCGGCTTCATTGCCGCCAGCGCACGCACGGATTCGATCTGATCCGCTCGAATCCCAATATCTGCGGCCTCAATCTCACTGGGCTGCTGGACCATGTATTCGCCGGAGAAGGGCTGTGGACCTTGTGGCGCGAATGGAAGCCGGGCATCGTCGAAGCGCTTCAAGACGGCTGGGCTCCGTTGCGCTGGTGCCTTTTCGCATCCCCGATGCACGGATATGTCGGCAGACCGGTGAAGCTCGAGGCGGTGCTGGCGAACGACGGAGTGCTCGCGCCGGGAGAATACCCAGTCACGTTACGTGTGAATGGCGCGGCGGGAACCGTCTGGGAACAAAAGACCGTTGTGCGGATTCCGCAGCCTGCGTCCGGGGAGGACGGGCCGTTGGCCGTGCCCGTGTTTACGGGCGAGGCGGTCCTGAGCGGGCCAGAAGGACAATACGAGTTCGCGGCAAACCTCGATTCGGGCGGCGCGCCCTCGGGTGGACGGCTAACGTTCCGGCTATCCACCGTTCCGGTGACCCCGCTAAAACAGACGGTGTTGACGTGGGGAATCGATGATCCGACCGGCGTCTGGCTGGGGGCACATGGTGTTACGTGCGGGCCTTTCGAGACCTCAAAAGCGGACACGCGCGGCGTCATCCTTGTAGGTGGACTGCCGGGGCCGCCGCCGGATGCGAAACTGCGCGTCGAGCTGCTTCGCCGCGTGGCGTGCGGCAGTGTAGCCGTATTTCTTTCCCCTCAGGCCTTCAAGCGCGGAGAAGACGCCGTCGGCTGGTTGCCCTTGAAGAACAAGGGGAAAGGCTACGAATTCAACGACTGGCTTTATCACAAAGAATGCGTGGCGAAGGCGCATCCGATATTCAATGGACTGCAGGCCAAAGGCATCATGGATTGGGACTACTATGGTCCCGTCATTCCGCACTTTATTTTTGAAGGCCAGGATACACCCGACGAAGTTGTCGCGGCGGCGTTCGCGCCATGCCATACTTCGCCGGCTGGAGGCTATGCGTCCGGCGTGTTGTTGGGCTCGTACCGGTTTGGTGAGGGCTGGTTCGTTCTGAACTCCTTGAATCTGCTCAACAACATGGACCGTCACCCGGCGGCGGACCGGCTGCTACTCAACCTGATTGGATATGCGGCGGAGAAGGCCGAAGGGGCAGCCGTCCCGGCGCCGGCTGATTTCAATAACCGACTCAAGGAAATTGCGTACGAATAAGAGCGCTAAGGAGGAAGATTTGTGAAGAAAGTGATCGTTACCGATTATGGCTTTCCGAACGTTGATATCGAGCGCAAGGTGATCGAGTCGGCGGGTTTTGCATTCGAGACCATCCAACCGATCTGCAAGACCGAAGACGATATCATCCGTACCTGTGGTCACGCGGACGCCCTGCTGGTGCAGTGGGCGCCGGTGACACGCCGCGTGCTTGAGGCGTTGCCCAACGTGCGCTGCATCGTGCGTTACGGCGTTGGCGTGAATAACTTTGACCTTGATGCGGCAAAGGACCTGGGGGTCGTAGCCGCCAACGTATCGGACTACTGCCTCGAAGAAGTGTCCAATCACGCTTTGGCCATGATCCTGTCGCTGTGCCGGCGTATCCCCCAGGACCATCATCAGATCGTCCAGGGCGGCTGGGGCATCAACCCGTTTCGGCCGCTGCACGCGCTGACCGATCTTACCCTGGGCCTCGTGAGCTTCGGACGGATTGCCCGCAACCTTGCGCGCAAAGCGGCGTCGCTTGGTTTTTCCCTTTCCGCTCACGACCCCTATGTGAACGACTCCGTATTTGCCGAATACAAGACGGCGCGCGTCACGTTCGACGAGTTGCTCGAACGGGCCGACGTTATCTCACTGCATTGTCCGCTCGTTCCGGCCACGACGCATCTCATGAACCGCGAGACGTTCAGCCGGATGAAGCCGGGCGCCATTCTGGTCAATACCTCGCGCGGGCCGGTCGTACACGAGGAGGCCCTTGTCGAGGCGCTGAAGTCGGGACGTCTCGGCGGCGCGGGCCTCGATGTGTTCGAGGAAGAGCCGCTTCCGGCGGCAAGCCTGCTCCGCACGTTCCCAAATGTTATTCTGACCAGTCACGCCGCGTCCGTTTCGGAACGCGCCGTGGAGATGCTGCAACGCAAAGCCGCCGAAGCCGCACGGGACTTCCTGCTCGGGAGAGACCCGGCATCGCGGTTGGTCTAACGCAGACGCAAAGAAAGGAGCGCATCGCGTGAAGTTCGTTCGATTCATTACCGCCCGGTACCCGCAGGGAAGATATGGTTTGGTGGAAGAAGACGGGACAATTCGAGTGTTGAAGGGTGGACTGTTCGACCCGCCGGAGCCGGCGGGCGAGATCATCAAGGAAGCGGACATCACGCGGTATCTTCCACCCGTGGACCCGCCCAACATTCTCGCGATAGGACGCAATTACGTCGAGCATGCCAAGGAGACCGCCGACGAACTTCCGAAGGCGCCCCTCCTGTTCATCAAGGCGACGACCGCGTTGATCGCGCACGAGGACAACATCGTCATTCCGAGCGCCGCGCCGGCGCAGGTCGATTACGAAGCCGAGTTGGTGGCGATTATCGGGCGCAAGGCCAAGCATGTTCCGGTGGAGAAGGCGCTGGAATACGTGTTCGGCTTTACCTGTGGCCACGACGTGTCCGCGCGCGACTGCCAGCAGAGCGACGGGCAGTGGGCGCGGGCTAAGAGCTTCGATACGTTTGCCCCGATGGGGCCGTACGTAGTCACGGGTCTCGACCCAAGCAACGTCCGCATCCGCATGCGCGTAAACGGTGAGACGCTGCAGGATCAGTCTACGAAGGACATGGTGTTCAGCGTGGCGTACCTTGTAAGTTATTTGAGCCAGTCGATGACGTTGGCGCCGGGAACGGCGATCTACACGGGCACGCCGTGCGGCGTCGGAATTGCGCGGAAGCCGCCGGTGTTGCTCAAAGCGGGCGATGCGTGCGAAGTGGACATCGAGGGAATTGGCGTCTTGCGAAACCGCGTCGTGGCCGAACACTAGACAAGCGGGAGGATGCGATGAACACGCTGGCTGCTGAAATCAACGCGACAAGCGCGCCGGATGGCGGCGTGGATGTGTGGTGGCTTGCACAAGCCGGATTCGTCTTCAAGACGGCTCCGGGCACGGTCATGTACGTGGATCCCTATCTCTCGCACGCGGTCGAGAAGGCGTTTGGATTCAAACGCCTTTCGCTGGCGCCGATTCAGGCGGATGAGGTCCGGGCCGATTGGGTTGTGAGTTCGCATGAGCATCTTGACCACCTGGATACCGATGCGCTGCCGATCATCGCGCGCAACAACCCGGCCTGCCGTTTCGCTGGGTCGGTGGCGTGTATTCCCGAGTACGAGAAGATGGGCATCGCGGAGAGCCGAGTCACGTTGATGGAAGCCGGTCAACGCTATTCACTGGGCGGCGTCGATATTGTGACAGCCCGATCGGATCACGGCGAATTGTCGCCAACGTCACTTTCTCTGTTGTTCGATTTCGGCAAGGTACGGGTGTTGTTTACGGGCGACACGGCGCTGAACATTCCCTGGATGCAGCCGCTGATCGACTTAAAACCCGATGTCTTCCTCTGCTGTATCAACGGACGCTTCGGGAATCTCAACGCGGAGGAGGCGGCCGAACTTACGGCGCTCATTTCGCCCCGGGTAGTGGTTCCGTGCCACTACTGGATGTTCAAGGAACACAACGGCGACCCCGAGTCGTTCGTTCAGGCGTGCGCCCGGCGGTGTCCGGACGTGTTCGTGCGGCTGTTAACGCCTGGAGAAGGTTTTCGCTGCTCGAAGCAGGCCATCGAGGCCGTTTAGCCGGGTTCATAGAAGGAGTTGTCATGGCTAGAAGAATTCGTTTTATCGAGGCGCTGCGTGAAGGCATGCGCCAGGAAATGGAACGGGACCCCTCGGTCTTCATCATGGGCGAAGGCGTGGGGCCACACGGCAGCGCCTTCAAACAGACCGATGGACTGTGCGCGCAGTTTGGCGAAGAGCGGCTGCGGGATACCCCCATCTCCGAGCTGGCCATCGCCGGAACGGCCGTGGGCGCGGCGATGATGGGCATGCGCCCGATTGCCGATTTGATGTGGATCGATTTCTCGATGCTGGCGATGGACCAAATCTGCAATCAAGCGGCGAAACTCCGCTACATCTCGAACGGCCAGGTGAAGGTTCCGCTGGTGTACCGGATGTCGACGGGGAAATCGAAGTCCAACGCGGCGCACCATTCCGGCTCCTTCTATTCGTGGTTTATAAACACGCCCGGGTTGAAAGTGGTGTTGCCGAGCACGCCGAATGACGCGAAGGGTCTTATCATCTCGGCGATTCGCGACGACGATCCGGTGATCTACCTCGAACACAAGCTTCTGTTCAACGTGCGCGGCGACGTGCCCGAAGAGCCATTTGCCATACCACTTGGGGTGGCGGAAGTGAAGCGGGAAGGCACGGACCTCACGATCGTCGCGACCGGGGCCATGGTGGGCTTCAGTCTGACGGCCGCGGAAGCGCTTGCGAAGGAGGGGATATCCGTAGAGGTCATTGACCCACGAACGCTCATGCCGTATGACGGCGCAACGATTCTGACTTCGGTCCGGAAGACCGGAAACCTATTGTGCGTGGAAGAGGGGTTCCGGTACTGCGGATTTGGCTCCGAGATCATTGCTTTTGTCGTGGAGAACGCCATGGACTCCTTGCGCCGTCCGCCGCGCCAACTGACCACGATGCACACCACCATCCCGTTCAGTCCTCCTATGGAAGACTACGTATTTCCCAATCCCGAGCGTGTTGCGGCTGCCGTGCGCGCCCTGCTGAAGTCCGAAGCGTAAGGAGAGCGACACCATGGATAACGCGATGAAAGTTCGGCTTCTCGAAACGATGTTGAACATCCGAAAAGCCGAGTTGCAGCTGGCGATCTTGTACAAGAATGGAAAAGTCCCGTGCGCTGCGCATCTTTACGAAGGGCAGGAAGCAATTGCAGCGGGCGTGTGCGCACAGCTTCGCGTGGACGATTGCCTGACGAGCACCCACCGCGGTCATGGCCATTGCATCGCCAAGGGCATGCCCATGAAGGAGATGATTGCGGAGGTGTGCGCGAGAAAGACGGGCTGCTGCGGTGGCAAAGGCGGCACGATGCACTTGTTCAAACCGGACATCGGCGTCATGGGAACGATTGGGATTGTTGGCGCGGGGATACCGGTCGCGACCGGCATTGCGCTGGCGATGAAGATGCAGAAGACCGATCGAGTGGCGGTGAGTTTTTTTGGCGACGGCGCCGCGAACAACGGGGCGTTTCACGAGAGTCTGAATTTGGCCTCCGTATGGAAGCTGCCGGTGATTTTCGTCTGCGAGAACAATCGGTATGCGACGTCGGTGGCGGTTTGGCGATCGACATCCGTCGAAAAGATTGGAGATCGCGCCGCGTCGTATTCGATTCCCGGTGTCACCGTCGATGGGAACTGCGTAGACGAGGTGTACGCGGCGACGGAAGCGGCCCTGTCGCGCGCGCGGACCGGCCAAGGCCCTACGCTTATCGAGGCCGTGACGTACCGCGTCCGCGGCCACTACGAAGGCGACGACGCGGCGTATCGCAAGCAGGGGGAATTGACGGAGGCCCGTGAGCATGACCCGATCGAGTATTGGAAGCAGAAACTGATTGAAGACGGCGTCCTACGCGAGGAGGATTTCGCGGCGTTGGCTGCGAAAGCCGAAGCGGAGGCGGAAGAAGCCGCCGCGTTCGCGGTGGACAGCCCGTTCCCTGCGCCGGAAGAAGCGTTAATATTGACTGCCCAAATCTAGAGGAGATTCGAGAGAAATGGCGCATGTAATCGTAATGCCCCGCCTGGGACAGACCATGGAAGCGGGCGAAATTGTCGAGTGGATGAAGAATGAGGGCGACGCGGTCCAAAAGGGTGAGATCCTGATGAGCATCCAAACGGACAAGGCCACCTTGGAAGTCGAGGCGGATTATTCCGGAGTGCTGGCGAAGATCCTCGCGACGCCGGAGAACGGCGAAATTCCTTGCTTTGAACCTATAGCCATCATTGCGGCGCCGGGCGAATCGATCGATGTCGAACAGGTCGTGAAGGAGTTTCGCTCGAAAGAGGGGGCCTAGTAGATGCAAGTGGATTTGCAGGGCCGAGTGGCTGTCGTTACCGGCGCGGCGCAGGGGATAGGACGATCCATCGCCGAAGCGCTCGCGAGGAACGGCGCCCTGGTTACGGTTTCGGACGTCCAGGAAGCAAAGGGCCGCGCCACAGCCAAGGAACTCGGGCTCAACGCGGTTTTTCGCCGGTGCGACGTGTCGGACGCAGCCCAGGTACGGGAGTTGTTCGCCGCGGTCGCCGCGGAACACGGGCGGATCGACATTGCCGTGAACAACGCGGGGATTAACACGGACAAGCCTGAGGAACGCGTGACCGTAGACCAGTATCCGGATGAAACATGGCGGCGCATCCTGAGCGTCGACCTCGATGGGACGTTTTACTGCTGCAAAGCGGCGGCGGCTCAGATGGTCAAACAACGCTCCGGAGTGATTGTCAACATCGCATCCATTGCGGGAGTCGTGCCGCTGAGACTTCAAGTTGGTTTCGTAGCCGCGAAGGCGGGTGTCATCCGTATGACCGAAGCCATGGCGTGCGAGCTGGGCCCCATGGGTGTGCGCGTCAATTGCGTATCTCCTGGCTCGACGCTTGTCGAAGGCACACGCCAACTCTTCTATAACAACAAAGAATTGGCGCAGCGGCTGGTGTCGTTTATTCCGCAGGGGCGTCCAGGGGAAACCGACGAAATCGCCGCCGCTGTCTTGTATCTCGTCTCAGACGCCGGGAGCTATGTTAATGGGCACAACCTCATCGTCGACGGCGGCTGGACCTGCGGCTTTTCTCGCGATTTTTGACGGACGGGGAGTCGGCGTCTAATGGATTCTCCCAGTGGCGCAGTCTCCGTGAACGCACCTGGGTTGGCCGCCTAGGACTCCTGACAATAGGGGATTGTGACGGGGCCTTCCGGCAATACGGCGACGGGCGCTCCTCGGCCGATGGTCTCGATATGCTCGCGAAGTCCCAGTTCAAGCGACGAGATGGGCGCCAGCTTGCATGCCCTCACGCACTCTGGGGCGAGTTGCGAATGCAGGTAGACCTTGCTTCGCTTGAGTATCTGAACCAACGTCTGAATCTGCCACTGATCCTGCACCGGTGATGCCAGTTGTTGAAGCCAGGAATCGACGGAGGCGACGGTCTCGTGCCGTTGCAGCACGGCTCCGAAATTGCCGTGAGCCGGAATGCCGTCGCTGCACTCGCTGGCGGCAAAAATGGCGCTGTCGTCTTCCGTAATTCGCGCGGCGGCGGACATGCCTTTCACCGTTTGGTAGAGGTTCTGGTCGAGCGGATACCCGCTGTTGGATGTGACCACCACGGGAAACTTATGCGGCACGGGAATCATGGCGGTTTCGCGGACATGCGCGCAGCCCGCCCGATGTGCCTCGATATAATGTCCGGCGAAGACGCCCGTGATATTCTTCTCACTATTCAGCGACACGTTCACCAGGAAATCGGGCGGACACAGCGCCACCATATCCGCGATGGCGCGCTGAAGCGGGTTTTCAGTCAAAATGCCCCACGTACTCTGAGGATGCGCGATCAAGTCGTATCCGTGGATGTGAAATATCGTGTCGAGCCCGGCGATTCCGGGAATGACTCCCTTTGGCCCGCCTGAAAAGCCCGCAAAGAAATGCGGTTCGATAAAACCCAGAACAATGCGTTTATCGGCGTGAACATATTCCGCGTTCAGGGTTATGGGGACGCCGGTTTCCGTTCTGCCGATCTCGACGTTCTGCGCGGGGTCCGAGGCGTCGTGATTGACGAACCGAACTTGGCGGCTGAGGTCCGCGCCAAACATCGAACGGAGCTCGTCGTCGGTATTGCCGCGGTGGGTTCCCGTGCCGATAAGGACTGTGACCTGATCAAGAGGAACAGGGAGCTCTTCGAGCAGCCAGGGGAGAAGAAGATTGTTGGGCACTGGCCGAGTACCGTCGGACGTAACGATAACCACGCGATCTTTGGCGTCTACCACGCCGCGCAGCGGGCGCGATCCAATGGGGGCTCGACAGACTTCGTCAAATACGGCATGCGGGTTCGGTAGAGGCGGCTCAAATTTGGGCCGGATGACGCGCCACTCCGCGAGCTTGCGGTCTAGTTCAAGGCGCAATCGGCCTTTTCCGTAGGCAATATCTACCGTCGTTTCAGGATTCATCGCTGGACCTCATTCTACTTGCGGACTACCGGCAACCGCACTGGCCGTATTGTACCGACTCCGGAAGGGAAAGCCGAATTAGGATCGAATATTCCCAAGGGCGAATTGCCACGGCTTGGCCGTCGTCCGAACATGGAACCCGGGAATTTGGCCAGAAAGTCGGCCTTTTGATGCGGCGCGTCTCACGGCTGTTGCGACACAGACATATCGGTCTTGCCTTCCCGCGCGAATGCACCGACGATGAATGGCAGCAGCTCCCCCATTTGCCAGCCGCGAATATCGATGGCCGTCAGCACTTCTCCATGCGCCGCTTGAATGGCGTCAGCGGCGCGCTGACCTACACCTCGGAAGGGGGCGCAGACCTGGGTTCGCCGGACGAATACGTTACTTGCGCGTACCTGCTTCCATATTCGCCGGTCGAAAATGAACTTGCCTCTTACCGTATTGACGGGACCCGTTCGGCTAGACGAAATCACGGAGAGGGATAAACCCTCTCCGTGATTTCTGGACCGGCGTCTAGTCGAAAATACTACAGTTGATTCTTCCGGCGTAACTTGCGCGTGACAAACAGCCCGGAAATAAGTCCACCCAAAATCACCATGCTGGTGGGTTCTGGTACGACGGCGGGCGAGGACAATTCAAACGCAAAGTCCCGGCTCTGGGCGGCCCAAAGGTTGGACGACGGATCCCCAACGAAACTGGAACCGTTTCCTGTACCGGCCAGCCAACTCGAGATCGCCGATGTGTTATCTATGATCGAGAGGTAGTAGGTAGCTCCGGGCGTCAACGTGAGCACGCTGGGCAGCGCGTAGGTAAATTCGTAGATCGACTCGGGCGTGCTGGTTAGATCGTTTCCCGTCAGTCCTGTTAAGGTGCGGCCCACTGCGGCCGGAGAATAACTTGTCACCACTGAGCCGGGCTTGCCGCCGGAATCCGAGTAGATGGAAATCGTAAAGTCGCTCGAGGACGGCAGCGCGTTGCCCGCATAACCGCCCCACCACGATATCTCGCTCAGGTCTGTGCTTGTCGCCAGAGAAAAGTCGTCGGCAAAGCTAAATCCGCCCGTGTCGTCAAACAGCGCCAAGCCGCCGTTCACGGGGGCCTGCTCGAAACTGATCACATTTGCCCAAGACGCGCCGGCGCTCAATACCCCGCTGAATACAGCCACGAGCATGAAAGCCCTTATCAATAACGGTTTCATCGTAATTCCTTTCTTTCGTGCGCCCGTTAGGAGCGCCAAAACCGAATTCACTAGTGAGTTTAGGCTAACCGCCAAATCCGTCGAATCACAGTCCCAGTACGTAGATGATTATCATTTGAACGTCGATGGCGTCGGCTATGCCGTCTCCATTTACATCCGCGTTCTGGCCACCAATGTCGATACCTAACGCAGCATTGATCGTTAGTTGCAGGTCGCCAGCGGTAACTGCCCCGTCGCCATTTACGTCTTCTCGATGGGTGAAGTTGGCCACCAAAGCACGGTTCGCGCCGGCGGTGAACGAATAGCTTTGGGATGCGCTTACCACGCCGCCACCTTCCGTCCAGTTTAGGAACTTGTAGCCCGCGTTCGCTACAGCGTCGACGGTGACGTTAGCGCCACTGTTATACACGCCATCGCCACTGGTCGTACCTTGGGACGCGGGAGACGCGCTCGTGGTCACGGTGTACGTCGGAACGAAGTTTGCCACGAGCGTACGATTCCCACCCGCAGTAAATAGGTACACTGCGGATGCGCTCACCTCTACGCCGCCCTCGGTCCAGTTGATGAATGCGTAGCCTGGGTTGGCGGCCGCTGTAACGGTCACCGGCGTTCCATCGTCGTAGACGCCGTCACCGACGGTGCTACCGCCGACGATAGGCGCCGCGCTCGTGGTAATCGTGCTCGTGGCGATCACCGCGTTCGGCGGAATCGTGACCGTATACTGTTTGGACACAAGTACGGCGTCCGTAAACAGATCTTTGGCGTCAACCGTGAAGGTGAAGACACCGGCGACAGCCGGCGTACCAGAAAAGACGCCCGAGAACTCATCGAGGTTCGTTCCGTCGGGAAGTGAACCGGTTACCGTGGCGTGGAACGGGGTATTTGCTCCCGGTACCACCACCGTGCGATCGGCGTAGGCGACGCCGAGGTCGCCGTCCGGAATGTGGTCGATCAATCCCAGCGCCGGCGCTACATCAAAGCCGGACATCTGCGCGCCGAAGAAATCCCCGACCACCTCGACGGTCGACAGGTCGACCGTTATCTTGACCCATTCTCCCGTGCCAAAATCGAAGTGATCGGCGTACGTCACGGAGCCTGTCCCGTGTATCCCGTCGGGACCTACAGCGTCCCCCATGGCTTCACCCGTTTCGGCGTCAACCGGACCGGTGTACTTGTAGAATTCGTAGCGGCGGGTAATGACCTCATCGCCGCCCGGAAGGTCTTCCGGCGCTCCCGCCAGTACTCCCTTGGGATTGGCGGCATCTGCGAATTCGGTCTGAAGAATTCTCCACTCCATTTCAACTTCGGCGGGCTCGCCGTTGGTCCAGTCCTGGACGGCGGGATTGCCGGGATCGGGGTCGCGGAGATCGACGAGTTCCACTTTGTTGGCGTTATGTGTGGTGGTCTTGATTTCCTTCACCCAGGTCGCCTCTCCGAATTGTTTGGGGGGCAATACGGGCGGAGGGGGAGGAACGATCACCGCTTGAACTTGTGGCACGGGTTGCGCGGGAACTGGCGGATTGTAGATGAAGGTGGGCGTAGCGACGTAGACCGGCGGCCCGTGCACCAGGTTGTGCGTTCCGTCGTCTATCAGCCAGTTGTACTTTACCGCGGTTGGGTTGCCGTAATATCCCGCGCCAAAGTGCTCTCCGCCGAAATTAATCGATGGATTCGTAAACTGGTGGCCGTCGGTGGGGGTGATGGGGCCTGACGGAATCGCCGTATACGCGCTCCATGCGCTGCCGGTCCAAGTGGCCGCGTACCGAATAAAGACCTTCGGATGGGCCGGGTCGGTGTTGTCTTGGGTGATTTTGGGAATGCCATAGTGATTGTAATCGTAGGTGTACGTGACGTCCGTGCTGTGGATGTCATCCAGTTCGATTTCAAAACCGTGCGCTTCGACCCCGGTATCGTTAACGCAGTCAAAGTTGTTCAGCGTACCGTAGGCGGTGCTGGCATGGACCGCTGGCGCCAGCGCCAGCAGTAGTAGTGATAGAGCGATGGTTAACTTCTTCACGTCAGGCTCCTCTCAATCTCATTTGCCGTGTAATTTCAGACGCTATGCAACCCATTACGCGCTTTCCCGGTCTTCTCGTTCACAGCTTTAACTCTGGTTGACTACTCGCCGGCGCCGTTCATTCCTTGCGCGTCGGTAAGGCAATTCACTCCGATCGGCGGGAAACCGTTCCGCAACATTGGTCAGATTGTACGATTGATAGATGAATGCAAGGTGATCAAATAATGAATTCTTATTCATTT
>JACRLJ010000144.1 GCA_016215105.1 Candidatus Hydrogenedentota bacterium | reverse complement strand
GTCGAGGTAAAGACGACCATATCCGGATTGAATACGTCGATGTCTTTTTCCTTGAAAATCTCGCCCGCCGTCACCACACCCTGACCCTTGTAGTGAAACGTGAAGATGATCGGCTCGGGACGGTTCAACCGGAGTTGGCAGCGCTTGAAGTTCAGCACGATGTCCGTGACGTCTTCTTTGACGCCCGGGATCGTCGCGAACTCATGCTGCACGCCCTCTGCGCGAATCGCGGTTACCGCCGCGCCCTCGAGGGACGCCAGCAATACCCGCCGCAGGGAATTGCCAATGGTCGTGCCATACCCGCGCTCGAACGGTTCGACGGTGAAGCGCGCGTATTGGCTGGTCGCGCCTTCTTCGATCTTGACCCACTTCGGTACAACGAGTTCTTTAGCTATCATGTAAGTTTGCCTTCCACTCAGAGGGCCCACGGGTTTGCGCGTCCGGAATTGACCGGCCGCGGAACGTTAGTCACGCCAGCTCCAAATCAAAAACCGCTAGACGCGGCGCCGTTTCGGCGCGCGGCATCCATTGTGCGGAATGCTGGTCACATCTTTTATCAGCGTGATGTCCAGACCTGCGGCCTGAATCGCGCGAATCGCGGATTCACGTCCGGCGCCCGGACCGTTTACGTAGACCTTCACTTCTTTCATACCCACTTCTTTGGCCTTCTGGGCGGCCGCCTCGGAGGCCACCTGGGCCGCGAACGCGGTGCTCTTGCGCGAACCCGAAAACCCTACCTGGCCGGCGCTGGACCACGCTACCACATTGCCTTGCGCATCGGTAATCGACACGATGGTGTTATTGAAGGTCGCTTGCACGTGTGCAACGCCCGAAGTCACGCTCAATGCGCCGCGACGTTTCTTGGCTTTGCCCTTGGCGCGTTTTTCCTTGGCCATGTCCGATTACCCTCCTATTTCTTCTTGATCGTGGCGCGACGCGGGCCCTTGCGGGTGCGCGCGTTAGTATGGGTGCGCTGGCCGCGTGTCGGCAGCCCCCGTTTATGCCGGATGCCGCGGTACGAGTTGATGTCCATCAGCCGCTTGATATTCCCGTTCACTTCGCGGCGCAAATCACCTTCTACCTTGAATTCATTCTGAATCACGGTCGAAAGCCGGCTCGTCTCTTCGTCCGTCAGATTGCGGACGCGCGTGTCGGGGCTTACACCCGCCTTCTCCAACACCTTCTTGGCGCGGGTCTGCCCGATGCCATAGATATACTGCAGGCCCGCTTCCACACGCTTCTCGCGCGGAAGGTCCACACCTACAATGCGTGCCATCTCTCTGGTTCTCCTCGGGACTTACCCTTGACGCTGCTTATGACGCGGGTTCTCGCAAATCACCCGCACGCGGCCATGCCGCTTGATAATCTTGCACTTCTCGCAAATCTTCTTGATCGAACTGCGAACCTTCATGATACGCTCCATGCCGCCGCTCGCGCGGCCGCTTGTTAATCCAAAGACCTCATGGCGCCTTGCCGCAGCAGCTACTTGTAGCGGTACGTTATGCGCCCGCGCGTTAGGTCGTACGGCGACATCTCGAGCTTCACCCGATCACCCGGAAGGATACGAATGAAGTTCATCCGCATCTTGCCGGAAATGTGCGCCAGCACGGTGTGACCCGTCTTCAACTCCACGCGAAACATCGCGTTCGGAAGAGGTTCAACCACCGTACCTTCGACCTCTATCGCTTCTTCCTTTTGCATACTTTGCATACCCAGCCTAACTGTCTTTCAACCTGCCCCAAATTCGTTTGGGCGTTGCGGAGAGAATCTCTCCGCCGTCCTCTCGGACCACGATGCTGTGCTCGAAATGCGCGCTCGGAAGACCGTCCGCGGTCACCGCCGTCCAGCCATCGTCCAATACTTTCACTTCGTGCGTGCCGGCGTTCACCATCGGCTCGAGCGCCAGGACCATGCCGGCTTTAAGCTTTGGCCCGCGCTTACCCGTCACGAAATTCGGAATCTGAGGCTCTTCGTGCATCCGTGTGCCAATCCCATGGCCAACAAAGCAGCGAACCACCGAAAACCCTTCCGCCTCGACGACTTCCTGCACGGCGCGTGACACGTCTTGAAGGTAGTTCCCTTCCTTGGCGGCGGCGATACCACACGCCAATGCGCGGTCCGTGGCTTCCATCAGTCGCTGTCGAACCGGGTCCACTTTGCCGCAGGACGTCGTAAGCGCCGCGTCTCCGTGATAGCCGCGATACAAGACTCCTACGTCCATGCTCACTATCTCGCCTTCCTTCAGCGCTCGGCGACCCGGTATCCCATGGACGATCACTTCATCCACCGATATACAGGTCGACGCCGGATACTGGAGGTAGCCCAGAAACGACGCTTTGCCGCCAAGCCGATGGATTACCTCCACCGCCGCCTTGTCAAGCTCGGCAGTCGTAACTCCGGGAGCAACCATGTCCGCCAGCGTCACCAATGTTTCAGCGACAATCTGATTCGCTCGGCGCAGGAGATCGATTTCCTTTTCCGTGCGCAGCACAATCATACGGGACGCTCGGTTTCGATCACGGCCAAAATCTCTTCAACTTTTGCGTAAACCCCGTCGGAACCCAGATGGGTTCCCCTCACGGGACGTAAGAGGCCTTGGGCCTCGTAATACTCAAGAATCGGAGCCGCGGTCTCGTGATACACCCGCAAGCGCTCCATCACGGTCTCTTCTTTATCGTCCGGACGCTGCATCAGGACAATGTTCTCGTCACCTTCAACGTCGCAGTACGGGATCCGGCTCGGCGGATTAAATTTCATATTGTATATCGCGCCACATCTCGGGCACGACCGGCGCGCGGTCAACCGCTCCACCAGTTCGCTGTCGGCCACGTCCAAATTGATCGCTACGTCCAACGAACCGTCGCTCTTCGACAGCAACTCTTGTAGCACTTTCGCCTGGTTCAGAGAACGTGGAAACCCGTCCAGCAAATATCCCTGCACGCAGTCCGGCTCAACCGTGCGCCGAGCCACGATAGCGCAAACCAACTCGTCCGGAACCAATAGCCCCCGCTCCATATACGGGCGGGCTTGCTCTCCCAGGTCCGTGCCCTTTTCGATGTGCGACCTCAAAATGTCGCCGGTGGAAATGTGCGCCAGCTTGCGCGCACGCGCGATCCGCTTGGCCTGGGTCCCTTTGCCCGAACCGGGAGGTCCCAGTAACACAATTTCCAAACCCACGGGCGCCTCGACTAGGGTTAACGACGTCCCCGAATCCGTCGGCCTTTCATAAATCCATCGTAATGGTGCATAACCAAGTGCTGCTCGATTTGCTTCACGGTGTCCAGGGCCACACCCACAAGAATCAGCAAACTCGTCCCGCCGAAGAACTGCGCAATTTCCGCATCGCCTAGGTTCAGACCCGCATAAACAATATGCGGCAGCAGCGCCACAATCGCCAGAAACAACGAACCAACCAACGTGATGCGCACCATCACCGTGTTCAAATACTCCGCAGTCGCTTTCCCGGGGCGAACGCCCATCACGACGCCGCCGTTCTTCTTCATGTTATCCGCCATCTCAATCGGATTGAACGTTATCGCCGTATAGAAAAAGCAGAAGAAAATTATCAGCAGCGCATACAAGACGTTATAGGTCACGCCGTAGCCGTTGAACCAGTTGTTGAAGAAATCTTGTACCGTCGGATTACTCACCGCCGACCCCATAAACGACGGAAGCATCAGGATTGAACTCGCAAAAATAATCGGGATAACACCCGCCTGGTTCACGCGCAAAGGCAGATAATTGCGCTGCCCGCCATAGACCTTGCGGCCCTTGACTTGGCGCGGATACTGCACCGGTATGCGCCGCTGGCCCGTCGTCACCAAAACAATGCCCGCAATCACAAACACCAGCATCGCCACCATGATCAGGGCTTCAAATGTCGTCATTTGACGCGCGCCCACGTACCGGATCAAATTGATCACTGCGTGCGGCATGCGCGACACGATACCGGCAAAAATCAATAGCGACATTCCGTTTCCAATGCCGCGCTCGCTAATCTGCTCGCCAAGCCACATGATGAACGCCGTACCGGTCGTGAACGAAATGACGCACATCGCGTAAAAGCCAATGCCGGGATTCGGCACGATCTTCACTACGGGGGTGTTCATCCCCTTCAGTACCGCGGCGATACCGATTGCCTGAATGACCGAAAGCACCACCGTGCCGTACCGGGTGTACTGGGTAATCTTTTTCTGACCTTCCGCGCCCTCTTTCGCCAGTTTCTCCAGCGACGGAACCACGGACGTCAACAACTGAAGGATAATTGAAGAACTGATGTACGGCATGATGCCCAACGCAAAAACCGTGGCGTTCTGCAGCGCGCCGCCCGAGAAGAGATCGTAGAAGCCGAGCACACCAGCGCCGCCGCTTTGCGTCATGTTCTGGATCATCTTACTCAAAGCAGCGCCGTCCACACCGGGAGTCGGAATGTGACACCCAAGACGGTACACCGCCAAAATGAAAATCGTGAACAGAATACGCTGCTTCAGTTCCGGAATCTTAAAGGCGTTACGAAATGCTTCTACAGGTTGGGACACTTACCGTCCTTCCTCTGTGGCGGCGTCGGCTTTGGGTGTCTCAATGAGCTCCACCCGGCCTCCCGCCTTTTCGACCTTTTCACGCGCGCACGGACTGATCGCGTTCACGCGCACGGTTAGTTTCTTCGCCAATTCGCCGCGGCCCAATACCTTCACGCCGATTCCGCCGGCGCGAACCAGACCCGCCGCGACCAACGATTCGGGTGTGACTTCGGCGCCCGCTTCAAACGCCTTCTCCAGCGCGTCCAAATTGACCACCGCCATCGGAAACCGGTCCCCATGCCAGAAACCACGCTTCGGCATGCGGCGATGCAACGGCATCTGACCGCCTTCAAAGCCCGCCCTCTTGGCATAACCGGCGCGCGCCTTCTGTCCCTTATGGCCTTTGCCCGACGTCTTGCCCAAACCGGACCCCGGTCCGCGTCCAACACGCCGACGCGTCTTGCGGACGAATGGCCCGTTGCTTAGTGTGCTCAAATCCATGATCTGTCTTTCCTATTCAGCGCTTGCGTTTTTCCGTTCCGCCCTAATACACGGACTACAGGACCGCCGCAACATCGAGGCCGCGCATGTTAGCCACTTCCTCGACCGTCCGCAGCCGCCGCAACCCATCCAGGGTCGCCCAGACCACGTTGGTCGCATTATTGGAACCCAGCGACTTCGTCAAAATGTTCTGATAACCCGCCGCTTCGAGCACCGCGCGAACCGATCCGCCCGCTACAATGCCCGTACCCAGCGAAGCCGGCTTGAGCAATACCTCAGAAGCGCCCGAGATACCCACTACATCGTGAGGAACCGTCGTGCTCACCACCGGAACAGAGAACATATTCTTTCGCGCCCGCTCGATCGCCTTGCGGATGGCGTCCGGAACTTCCGCCGCCTTGCCCGTAGCCCCGCCGACCCGGCCGTGGCCATCGCCAACAACCACAATGGCGCTGAAACTGAAGCGGCGTCCGCCCTTAACTACCTTGGCCACGCGGTAAATCTTCACCACGTGTTCAACGAAGTTGGATTCCTGCGCTTCGCGCGGCCGCTTCTCGCCCCGGCCTTCTTTTTTCGCACGTACTTTGCTCAAGCGTCATTCTCCTAGAATTGAAGACCAGCTTCACGCGCGGCATCGGCCAGCGCTTTGACCCGGCCATGGTACAACCGGCCACGCCGGTCAAAGCACACCGCCTGCACGGACGCCGCCTGGGCCTTCTCGGCGATGGCTTTACCAACCAGTTTCGCGGCCGCCACGTTGCCACCTTGAAGTTCAAGCGCCACCGACGACACCGAAGCCAGTGTGTGGCCCGTCGAATCGTCAATGATGGACGCATATATGTGTTTGAGGGTGCGGCGTACGCTCAGACGCGGGCGTTCGGTAGTCCCCGCCAAGCGGCGGCGTACCCGTGCCAGCCGACGGCCCAGCAGCCGGTTCTTATGCTTAATGTTAGACATAGCCTACTCTCCACGCGCATGCGGCGATTCCCGCCGCGCCGCCTACTTCGCTCCCGACTTTCCTACCTTGCGGCGAATCGTCTCATTCTCGTAACGGACACCCTTGCCCTTGTACGGCTCCGGCTTGCGCCACGCGCGTACATTGGACGCGGTCTGGCCGACCAGTTCCTTGTCTATACCGCTTATCTTCACGGTCTGTGTTCCATCTACCGCGAACGTAATCCCGTCCGGCGGCTCGATCGACACCGGGTGGCTGTACCCCAACGCCAGGCTCAACGCCTTTCCTTGAAGCGACGCGCGGTATCCAACACCCGTGATCGCCAGCACCTTTTCATAGCCCTGGGTCACGCCTACCACCATGTTCTGAACAAGGGCGCGCGTCAACCCGTGCAACGCCCGGTGATTCGGCTCATCGCTGGGGCGCGTAACGGCGATTTCGTTGCCCGCAAACGTCAACGTCATATCCGGATGAAAGGTCCGCTCGAGCGTTCCCTTCGGCCCTTTCAGCTTCAAATGCGACCCCTTCAGGTCACAGGTCACCCCGGCAGGCACCGGTACGGGCAGCTTTCCAATTCTAGACACAGTCAGGTTTCCTTTCGTGGCGGGCGCCGGCTACCACACTTCGCACAACACTTCCCCGCCCAGCTTCTCATTGCGGGCTTGCTTGCCCGTCATGACGCCTTTGGAAGTGCTCACAATTGAGATTCCCAGTCCGCTGCGCACCGGCCGCAACTCAGTGCTCTTGACGTATACCCGCAAGCTCGAACGGCTGATTCGCCGTATCCCCGTCAACACCGGCGAACGATCCGGCATATAGCGCAAGCCTATCCGCAACGCGCCCGGTTTCGGTTCGTCAATGCGTTTGACGTTCTCGATGTATCCCTCACGCTGCAACACAGCGCAGATCTGCTCCTTGATTCCCGAGTACGGCGCCTCGACGGTCTCATGACCGCTAAGAACTCCATTGCGTATCCGGGTCAGCAAATCGGCTATCGGATCACTCATTGACATGTTATTCGGCTCCTATGCGCTTACCAGCTCGACTTTGTAACGCCCGGCAATTTGCCTTCCAGCGCGAGTGTGCGGAAGCAGATTCGGCAAATGTGGAACTTCCGCATGTAACTGCGCGGACGCCCGCAGGCCCGGCACCGGTTATACTTGCGCACGCCAAACTTCGGCGGCCGGTTGCACTTCGCTATCAGGGACTTCTTCGCCACGATCGCCTCCTAATTATTCCGGAACGGCATTCCGAATTTGCGCAGCAACTCCCGGCCTTCATCGGCCGTGCCCGCGTTCCTAATCACAAACGTCACGTTCATACCGCGCACGCGCTGCACCGCGGTGATGTCCACTTCCGGGAAAATCGTCTGTTCACGAATTCCCAGCGTGTAATTGCCATCGCCATCGAACCCGTCCGGCGCAACCCCGCGAAAGTCGCGGATACGCGGTATCGCTATGTTGAACAGGCGATCCATGAACTCGTACATGCGCGCGCCTCGAAGCGTCACCATGCACGCAATCTTCGCGCCCTCGCGAACCTTGAATCCGGCTATGGACTTTTTCGCCTTGCGAATACTCGGCTTCTGGCCCGTAATGCGGGATAGCTCCGTCATGGCGTTCTCAAGCATGCGCGGCTCGCTTTGCGCGTCGCCCACACCCATGTTCACCACGATCTTCTCCAGCTTCGGCGCCTGCATCACATTCTTATAGCCGAATTGCTTGCACAACTCGGGCAGGATCGTCTTGTTGTATCGTTCCTTCAATCTGGCCGTCACGGTACGGCTCCTCCCAGTGTCGATAATTAGTCGTTCAGCGTTTCGCCATTAACTTTGTACACGCGCACGCGGGTCCCGTCCTCCAAGCGCTTCACCACAATCTTGGACGGGGCATTAGCCGCCGCGCACCACGGCACGACATTGCTAATGTGGATCGGCGCTTCCTTCTCCACGATGCCGCCCTGCTGATTGCGGGCAGAAGGCTTCGTGTGGCGCTTCTTCATGTTTACGCCTTCGACCAGCAGCGAATCCTTGCTGGGGTATACGCGCAGCACACGGCCCCGGCGGCCCTTGAATTTGCCGGTTATCACGAGAACTGTGTCTTCTTTACGAATGTTCATGACTGCGTCCCTTATACCACTTCCGGCGCCAGCGAAATGATGCGCATAAAACCCTTCTCGCGCAGTTCGCGAGGAACCGGTCCGAAGATACGTGTCCCGCGGGGCTCTTTGTTCTGATTAATCAACACCGCCGCGTTCGTGTCAAAGCGGATTACCGTGCCATCCGGACGGCGCGTGTCCTGTACGATCCGGACCACCACCGCCTTGACGACATCGCCCTTCTTCACGGCTGCGTTCGGCAGAGCTTCACGCACCGACGCGGTAATGATATCGCCCAAGCGCGCGTAGCGCCGCTTGGAACCGCCCATCACCTGAATGCAGCGGATTTTGCGTGCGCCGGAATTGTCGGCCACTTGGAGATTCGTGTAAATCTGAATCATGTCGATCCTGTCCTTACAGCGCCTAGTCCGCGCGCTTCACGATTTCAACCAAGCGCCAGCGCTTGGTCTTGCTTAACGGGCGGGTCTCGCGGATGCGGACCGTGTCACCCACGTTGCATTCGTTGTTGCCGTCGTGCGCCTTGAACTTCTTCGTCCGCTTCGTCGGGCGTTTATACAGCGGATGTTGCACGGTGCGCTCCACCGATACGGTGATCGTCTTGTCCATCGCGCTGCTGGTTACGACACCCAAGCGCTCCTTGGAACGGCCACGTTCTTCCATACCCTATTTCTTCCCTTTCGTCGCTTCCAACTCACGCTCGCGTAGGATCGTATTGATCCGGCCGATATCCCGCCGGGCGTTCCGCGCAGCGCGCACATTGTCCACGGAGCCGGTCGCCATCTGCACACGGAAATTGTTGAGGGCCTTGCCGCGATCCCGCAGCGTCTCCGCCAGCGCCTCTTCCGACATCTCTCGTAGTTCTCTCGCGTTCACGTTTCCGTCTCCGTCGCGCCGTCTTAGACGCGCTTCACAAATTGCGTCCGGATGGGAAGCTTATGGCCCGCCAACCGCACCGCCTCGTGCGCCAATTCCTCGGTCACACCTTCAATCTCAAACATTACCCGGCCCCGCTTCACCACCGCGACCCACTCTTCCGGAGCGCCCTTGCCTTTACCCATGCGGGTTTCGGCCGGCTTCTTCGTGATCGGCTTATCCGGGAACACCCGTATCCAGATCTTCCCGCCGCGCTTTACGTGGCGCGTCAGCGCAATACGCGCCGCTTCAATCTGGCGCGAGGTCACCCAGCCGGTCGTTATGGCTTTGAGGCCAAATTGCCCAAAATCCACGCTCGCACCGCCCTTGGTCGCGCCCGCGCGGCGGCCGCGCTGCACTTTGCGGTGCTTGACTCGTTTCGGCATCAACATCGCGATTACTCTCCGCTAGGCCCGGCTGGCGGCGCGTTCACGCCGTGCCGGTACATTAATCTCACCGCCGGCTTCGCCACTGCGTTGCCCGGGGAGAACGTCTCCCGTGTAAACCCATACCTTCACACCAATGCACCCATAGGTGGTGTGACTCGTCGCGACGCCGTAATCGATGTCCGCGCGCAACGTGTGTAACGGTACGCTGCCATCGTGAGCTTGCTCGACGCGCGCGATTTCCGCCCCATTCAGGCGGCCCGCAACGCGAATCTTGATCCCTTTGACACCCAGGCGCATCGCGCTCTGAATCGACTTCTTCACCGCCCGCCGGAAACTGATTCGGCGCTGCAACTGTTGCGCAATGCTCTCCGCAACCAGCGTCGCGTTCATCTCGGGGTTCATTACCTCGTGAATGTTGATTAGCAACTCCCGGCCCGTCAGCTTCTCGAGCTCATACCGAAGCTTGTCCACTTCTGCGCCGCGCTGCCCAATGACCAATCCCGGACGCGCCGTATAAATATGGACCTTCGCTTTTCGGCCGGCCCGCTCTATGTCAATCTTCGCCACGCCCGTATGGTACAAACGCTTCTTGACGTACGCGCGCAACTTGAGGTCCTCGTCAAGCAGCGCCGCATAGTCCTTACCGGCGTACCACACCGAACTCCACGTCCGGATGACGCCGAGGCGGAAGCCTATGGGATGTACTTTCTGACCCACCGAATATCTCCTTTGCCGTTCCTAGTCGCCGATAACCACGCGTACGTGACTCGTGCGCTGGCGAATCCGAAGCGCCCTGCCTCGGGGCGCCCCGATAAAGCCGCGGAGAGAAGGACCTCCGTCGACCGTTACTGTCTTCACTACCATGTCGTCCGTATCAACGCGGCTGCGGGTCTCCGCAGCCTTGCTCTCCGCGTTCGCCACCGCCGCCTCCAGCACCTTCCGAATCAACGGAGAAGCGCCTTTGACCGTGAACCGCAATATCGCCCGCGCGTCCGAAACCTTCTTGCCGCGAATCAAATCCGCCACCAGACGCATCTTCCGAGGCGCCATCCGCAACATCCGGGCCCGCGCAACCGCTTCACGCCGTTCCGCCGGCGCCGCTGTTTTCGCCGGCGCGGACTTGGCCGCTTTCGCTCCTGCCTTCGCCATGAGTTCGCGCTCCTATTTGCCTGCCGGCTTGGACGGCGCCGAAGCTGCCGATGCTTTTACGCCCGAATGCGCCTTGAACGTGCGCGTCGGACTAAACTCGCCCAGCTTGTGCCCAACCATGTTTTCCGTGACGAAAACCGGCAAGTGCTTATGCCCGTTGTGTACCGCGATCGTCATGCCGATCATATCGGGCGTTACCGTGGATCGCCGAGACCATGTGCGGATGGCCCGGCGGTCGCCTGAGCGAGACTGCGCCAGTACCTTTTTGCTGAGGTGCTCGTCCACAAACGGCCCCTTTTTTACCGAGCGTGCCACGTTTCTAATCTCCTATCCTGAATGCCCGCGCCACTCTTACTTTTGGCGGCGCCGGATGATAAATATGTTTGAACGGTTCTTCGGCTTGCGCGTCTTGTGGCCCTTGGTCGATACACCCCAAGGCGTCACAGGATGGCGCCCGCCCGACGTGCGGCCTTCGCCGCCACCGTGAGGGTGATCCACCGGATTCATCACCACGCCGCGCACCTTCGGACGTTTGCCCAACCAGCGCGAACGGCCCGCTTTGCCGATGCTGATGTTCAAATGATCTTCGTTGCCAACCTGGCCCACTGTCGCGCGGCATTCGATCTGCACGCGCCGCATTTCACCCGACGGCAACCGCAACGCCGCGTACTTCTCCTCTTTCGCAAGAAGCTGACAACTGTTCCCCGCGGCGCGCGCCATCTGGCCGCCTTTGCCGGGCGTCAATTCCACGTTGTGCAGCATCGTGCCCAGCGGAATCTTCGACAGCGGCAGGCAGTTACCCACCTGAAACTCCGCCGCGGGACCGCTATTCAACACCATCCCAACTTCAAGCCCATTGGGCGCGATAATGTACCGCTTCTCGCCATCCGCGTAAACGATCAACGCGATTCGCGCCGTCCGGTTCGGATCGTACTCAATCGCCGACACCTTGCCGGGGATTCCGTCCTTCTCCCGGCGAAAGTCCATCTCGCGATACTGCTGCTTATGACCACCGCCCCGGCGCCGCATCGTGATCCGGCCACGGTTGTTACGGCCCGCTTGACTCGGCTTCGGACGAAGCAGCGCCTTCTCAGGCTTGCTCTTCGTGATCTCCGCAAAGTCCGACACGCTCATGAAGCGCCGCGCCGGTGATGTCGGCTTATATTTTTTGTTCGGCATCCACTCTACTCCCAGGGGCGGCTAACACCGCCATCCCGCTCTCACAGCAGATTTATGCTGTCCCCTTGCTTAAGGGTGACCACGGCCTTTTTCCAGCTCGTGCGGCGGCCGCGGTGCTTGCCGCGTACCCGCATCTTGCCTTCATAATTCATGGTGTTAACCGCAAGCACCTTGACGTTAAACAGCGCCTCCACGGCGTCGCGGATTTGGCTCTTGTTCGCCTTGGGATCCACCCGGAACGCATACTGATTGTTCGACCGCGTCTGAATCGTCGACTCTTCAGTAATGATCGGCTTCTTGACGATGTAATACGGATTCATCATGACAGGCGCTTCTCCAAGGCTGGAAGGGCGTCTTCCAGCACCACTACGCGCGTCGCACCCAGTACGTCCAGCGCATTCAAGTCGCTCGCCGTTCGTAATTCCACGCGGGGCAGGTTGCGCGCCGACAACAGAACATTCGTCTGTGTTTCTGACGTAACAATCAAAGTCTTCCGGCCTTCCGGCGAAAGCTTGCTCACCATCGCTGCGATAGTCTTGGTCTTTGGCGCGTTCAAGGTCAGCGCGTTCAGCACACAAAGCGCGCCGCCGCGGACCCGGTCACTCAGCACGCACGCCAGCGCGCGGCGCCGGAACGATACCGGCACGTCCTGACGATAGCTGTGCGGGTGAGGTCCAAACACCGTGCCGCCGCCTTTCATCTGAGGTTCGCGGCTGCTGCCTTGGCGCGCCCGGCCTGTACCCTTCTGACGGAATGGCTTGATACCACCGCCGCGAACGTCGCCACGCTCTTTGGTCTGGTGCGTGCCGTGGCGCTTCGCGTTCTGGAGCGCCACCGCTACGTCATGCACCATCATTGCGTTCATCGGCACATCGAAAACGGCGTCATTCAACTCAAGGGAGCCCAGCTCGCCGCCGTCCATATTGAATTTCTTCACGGACGCCATGGCTACTTGGCTCCTTTCACGGTTTTCTTCACGATCACCATTCCGCCGTTGGCGCCGGGCACACTGCCACGCACCACCAAAAGGTTCTTGGCGACGTCCACATTGACCACTTCAAGATTCTGCGTCGTCACACTCGCGGCGCCCATATGCCCCGCCATGCGCATGCCCTTGAACACTTTCGACGGATCCGAACTCTGACCGATTGATCCCGGCCTGCGGTGGAATGTCGAACCGTGTGTCTCCGGACCGCCGCCAAAGTGGTGGCGCCGGTGAACGCCCGCGTAACCGCGGCCTTTCGAGGTGCCGCTCACGTCAATGCGGTCGCCCGGCTGAAAGATATCCGCCTTGATCTCGTCGCCGGTCTTCAGTTCGCTCGCGGCCTCGACGCGCACCTCTTTGAGAGTGCGCTTGAGCGCCACGCCGGCCTTCTTGAAATGGCCTTGCTGCGGCTTCCGCAATCGGCGTTCCTTGACCTCGCCAAACCCGAGCTGTACGGCTTCGTAACCGTCCCTGTCCCGAGTCTTGCGTTGCACGACCGTGCACGGGCCGGCTTCAAGGAGCGTGACGTCAATCCAGCGTCCGTCTTCGGTGAAAAACCGGGTCATGCCCAGCTTCTTGCCCAACAATTCAGTTACCATGATTCGGCAATCCTCTGCTCCGCCCACGGGGACGGGAAATCCCATCCCTCGGAGAGCACTATTGCTTGATCTCCACATCCACACCCGCCGGCAAGTCGAGCTTTATCAGCGCGTCCACCGTCTGAGCTGTGGGGTTTACGATGTCGAGCAGCCGCTTATGCGTCCGGGTCTCAAACTGCTCACGGGACTTCTTGTCAATGTGCGGCGACCTATTGACGGTGTACTTCGTGAACGCCGTCGGCAACGGGATCGGCCCGTTGACGATCGCGCCCGTCCGTTGCGCCGCGTTCACGATTTCCTGGGTCGACTGATCCAGGAGCCGATGATCATAGGCGCGCAGTTTGATGCGAATCTTCTGCTTCGCTGCCATTGTCTCTCCTAAGCCGCCCAGCCAAGTGCGCCGGCGGAATCGCTGCCGCCGGGGCGTATGGCCTCGGCTGTGTGCCTACTGAATAATCTTGGTCACCACGCCGGCGCCGACCGTTCGGCCGCCTTCGCGGATAGCAAATCGCAATTCCTCGTTCATGGCGATCGGCGTAATCAACTCCGCCGTAATCGTCACGTTATCGCCCGGCATCACCATTTCCACGCCTTCCGGCAGGTTCAGGTTGCCTGTCACGTCCGTCGTGCGGAAGTAAAACTGCGGGCGGTACCCATTGAAGAACGGCGTATGACGGCCGCCTTCTTCCTTGGTCAGAACGTAGACCTCGGCCATGAACTTCGTGTGCGGCGTAATCGAGTTCGGCTTCGCGACCACCATCCCGCGCTCCACGTCCGTGCGCTCGATTCCGCGGAGCAAAAGCCCCACGTTGTCGCCCGCCTGCCCTTCGTCGAGCAGTTTGCGGAACATCTCGACGCCCGTCACCACGGTCTCTTTGGTGTCCTCTTTGGGAACCATACCCACCAACTGAACCTTGTCGCCGGTATGAATCTTGCCCTGCGAAATCGCGCCCGTCACCACCGTGCCGCGGCCCGTGATCGTGAACACGTCTTCGATCGGCATCAGGAAATCTTTGTCCAACTGGCGTTCCGGAGTCGGAATGAACGCGTCCACCGCTTCCATCAGCTTGAGCACCGATTCCCGGCCGATTTCGGGGTTAGTCCCTTCCATCGCGCAACGCGCCGAACCGCGGATGATCGGAATGTCATCGCCCGGGAACTCGTACTTGTTGAGCAGCTCGCGCAACTCGAGTTCTACCAGGTCCAAGAGCTCCGGATCGTCCACCAGGTCCACTTTGTTCATGTAGACCACCATCGCGGGCACGTTCACCTGGCGCGCCAGCAGAATGTGCTCGCGGGTCTGCGCCATCGGGCCGTCGTCCGCGCCCACCACCAGGATCGCGCCGTCCATCTGGGCCGCGCCGGTGATCATGTTCTTGATGTAGTCGGCGTGACCGGGACAGTCCACGTGCGCGTAATGCCGCTTGTCGGTCTCGTATTCGACGTGGGCAATGGAAATCGTGATACCGCGCTCTTTTTCCTCGGGCGCCTTGTCGATATCGGCGTAATTCATGGCCTTGGCCTTGCCGGACTCGGCCAGAATCTTCGTGATCGCGCTGGTCAGCGTCGTCTTGCCGTGGTCCACGTGCCCAAT
>JACRLJ010000086.1:8461-20811 GCA_016215105.1 Candidatus Hydrogenedentota bacterium | reverse complement strand
TCGCTGATATCCTTTCCGAACGAGGGGACCTGGACAAGGCATTGCGCCTCTTAAGAGTGGAGGTACTGGCAGCATTCGAGAGATTGGGCGATGTGCGCTCGCGGGCCGTCACGCTGGGGAAGATCGCCAATATCCTCTCCGCGCGAGGGGACCTGGACGAGGCATTGCGAATACGAAAAGAGGAAGAACTGCCCGTATACGAAAAACTGGGCGATGTGCGCGAGCGGGCCGTGACCATGGGGAAGATCGCCAATATCCTTTCCGCGCGCGGGGACCTGGACGAGGCATTGCGAATTCTAAGAGAGGAAGTACTGCCGGGATGCGAGAGTTTGGGCTATGCTAGGGAGCTGCTGGTGGGACGCGCGAATGCCGCTATCGTGCTTGGCAAACGCAACGCGCCGGGTGATCGCGAGGAAGCGAAGCGCCTGCTCCTTCTGGCCCTGGACGCAGCGCGCCGGTTGAAGATACCCGAGGCGGAGCAAATCGAGGGGATGTTGCGGGACTTCGAGTAGGTGTGGATCGGGCTGCCCGGACTAGGTCTTCGCAGGGAGGAATTACGAATTAAGAATTGAGAATTGAGAATTGAGAATTAAGAGCGAAGTACGACGTAGTGAATTCGGGGGGAAGTGAATGCGGCCCCGACCCATCCGATGGCACTGTTTCGGACTCTGCCTTTTGACTCAGGAGAGACTGGTTGGATTGTGGATTCAGTCGAGGAGGGACAGGGTTTCGGCGTGGATGTGGCCGTTCGTGGCGAGGACGCCGCGGCGTTTGTCGAAGAAGTGGAGCGGCGAGCCGTCGAGACGGGAGGTCTTGCCGCCGGCTTCTTCGAGGATCACCTGGCTGGCGGCGTAGTCCCACGGGCTGAGGCCGACATTGAAGAAGATATCGGCGTCGCCGGAGGCGATTGAACACATCGCAACGACGGCGGAGCAGAAGCAGCGTATCTGGCCGGTCTTGACGATGAGCCGGGTCGCGCGCTGAAGGGTTTCGTCGCGGTGAGACGGCACCGAGAAGTCGATGTCGGCGCGGGCAAGTGCGACGGAGCTGACGTTCGCCACATGAAGCCGTTTGCCGGAGCGAAACGCGCCTGCGCCGCGTTCGCCGAGAAACAGGTCGTTGTTCATCGGCAGCATGACGCCACCGGAGCGAACGATTCCCTGTTGGGCAAACGCGAGGGAGACACCGAACAGCGGGAAAATACCTCGGACGAAATTCTGGGTACCATCGATGGGGTCGAGGAACCAGGTGCGAGCGTGGGTGTCTGGAGGAAGCACGTTAAGATTGGCCTCCTCGGCAACGACAATGTCGCCGGGGAATTGGGCGTTGATTCGGGCCACGACTCGGCGTTGGGTTTCGAGATCCACCTCGGTCAGGAGATCGTTGGCTTCGGTCTTGGTAGAGACTTCGAGGTGGGTTCGGTCGAGATAGCGTTCGCGGACATAGGACGCGACGTCGGTTAGTACGGATTCGATGAAGGCTATTTCAGTCATTGAGGCGGGCGCGGCGGCCTGCGCTCATCGAGCGCAGGCGTACTGGGGGAAAGCCCGACAGGTCCGACAGGTCGGACCGATCGGACAGATCGGACCGATCGGAATACACCACGAGCATCGGCGGTCACTTCACGGGACTGTTCAGGCTCCATACAGAAGCTTGCCTTCCCGTATGACTGTGGCCGGCAGTGAAGCAGGCACAGAGCGTTTGCGCGTGAATTCGTCTTGTGTGTAGACGATCACGTCTTTGGCGGCGCCGAGGCCGCATAGGACTCGAAACGCAAGTTGCGCACGTTTATAGACGGGCAAGTTTGATTCGCCGACAACGACGAGCAGGTCGTAGTCGCTGTCCGCGGTGGTGTCCTGGCGGGCATGCGAACCGAAAAGATAAATCTGGAGTGGATGAAAGGTATCCACTAACCGGCTCACCATGGTCTGTAAAACGGGGTCTTGCGACATGTCCTGCCTCTTCCTCTTCAGTCAAACGGTGCGAAACTGATCTTACGCTAGGGCGGCGTAGAAACGCCAGTTTGTTGGAGGGCCTGGAGCGGCGCAGTCGGACGGATCGGGCTGGCGGGCGGGAAGAAGGGTATGGCCTGTTACCCCTTCAGGCCGGTCATGGTAATGCCTTGAATGAAAGTGCGTTGGGTGAGGAAGAATATCACGACAATGGGGATGGTGATCACGGTGGACATGGCCATGAGAGGGCCCCAGGCGCTTTCGTGACTGCTTTGGAACTGTTGGAGGGCGACGGCGAGGGTGTACTGGCGATCGTCCTGGAGGTAGATCAGGGGATTAAGGAAATCGCCCCACTCGAAGAGGAACGTAAAGAGGGCTGTGGTAGCCATGGCCGGTTTGGAGAGCGGAAGAATGATTCGCGCGAAGATGCCGAATTCGTTGCAGCCGTCAATGCGGGCGGCGGCTGACATATCTTGCGGGATGGTCATGAAGAATTGGCGCAAGAGGAAGATGTAGAACGGCACGCCGAAGAACGCAGGGACAATCAGGGGTTTGAAGGTTCCCACCCATCCGAGCGATCGGTAGACGGCAAAGAGGGGGATCAGGGTCACCTGATAGGGAAGCATCATCGTGGCCAGGACAAGGATGAAGCAAACGTTACGTCCCTTCCACGGTATACGCGCAAAGCTATATGCCACAGTGGAACAGGAGAAGACGGTACCGATAACGCATAGGACGCAGATGAACAAGGTGTTGCGCAGATTGTTGGTGAAATCGATCATTCCGAAGGCGGTCTTGTAATTCTCCCACTCGAACCCGATGACTTGCTCGACGTCGAAGTCTTCCGGCCAGGCCTTGACCGTCTGACCGTTGAAATCGATTACGTGCTGAGATTCTTCTTGGGCTTCCAGTTCAACGCCGGACTTTCCCTTGAAGGGGCCCGTGTTCATGATTACGCAGCGGCGGCCTTGCGCATCGAGCTTATCGACGTGAGGAATCCACTGGGGAGGCTGGCCTGTCTTGGGAA
Organism: Candidatus Hydrogenedentota bacterium; assembly: GCA_016215105.1. Taxonomy (GTDB): domain Bacteria; phylum Hydrogenedentota; class Hydrogenedentia; order Hydrogenedentales; family SLHB01; genus JACRLJ01. The sequence continues at coordinate 17,832 of JACRLJ010000086.1, read as the reverse complement.
TGATCGTGGCCTCGGACTTCAGGGAGGAGGAGACCATCCACAGGAATGGAGCGAAGAAGAGTATGGACGCTGCGATGAGCCAGAAATGGGCAACGTAACGGACTTTTGGCTTACTCGCCATGATAGTGTACCCAGCGCTTCGATGAAATGAGAACGGCGACGGTCGCCCCCAGGATTACCATGAACAGCATCCAGGCCATGGCTGAGGCATACCCCATTTTCAAATAGACGAAGGAGTTTTGGTAGAGGTAGAGGGCATAGACGAGGGTGCTGTTATCCGGCGTACCCTTTCCGCCGGTCATCACAAACACCTGGGTGAAGTACTGAAACGAGTTAATCAGACCCATCACCAAGTTGAACAGAATCGTGAGTGTAATCATGGGCAAGGTGACATTGAGGAACTTTCCCCAAGGCCCGGCGCCGTCCAGTTCGGCCACTTCGTATAGTTCCGTGGGCACGTCGGCCAAGCCGGCGAGAAAGATGACCATGGCGCCACCGACGCTCCAGAGACTCATCAGCACGAGGGAGGGCTTGGACCAATCCGGGCTGGCTAACCAGCCTGGACCTTCAAGGCCGATACATTGCTTGAGCATGCCGTTGACGAGGCCGCCTTCGGGGTTCAGAACCCACAACCAAAGGACGGAAGAGGCGACGATGGGAACGATAGTCGGCAGGAAGAAGACGGTCCGATAGACTGACATGCCCTTCACCTTCTGATTGAGGAGGAGGGCCAGGGCCACACTGAACGCCAGGCTCAGGGGCACGGAAAAGACCGTATAGAAGAGCGTATTGTAGAGCGCGGTCCAGAAGTCGTTGTCGCGCGCCAACTCGCGGAAATTGTCAAGGCCGATCCAGATAGGCTCGGAAATGACATTGTATTGGCAGAAACTGTAGTAGACGCTCATCAGCAGGGGATACAACGTGAACGCCAGGAATCCGATGATATACGGCGAGGCAAATAGAAGGCCATTGCGCAGATTGCGTCGTTCAATCCTGGTCATGGTTGTTTCCTTCCCGAGAGCTTCCAGGCGGCGCGTATCTCCGTGTTGGCAAGATCTTCGATCTCCTGAGCGGCTTGTTCGGCGGGAAGCCAACCGAAGGTCATTTTCTCGTGGTAGTTTTCGACTTTATCGAGGAGGTATTGCGCGGCCGGGCTGGGCGGCAAAATGATACCCGGCTTGGAGAGCAACTCGTTAATAAACACCTTGAACTTTGGATCGCTGATGAAGCGATCCTGCATGGCCTCGTCGCGCCGGGGCGGGACGTTGTGGATCGCGAAGTTATAGTCGCTGGCGGGCGACGTTCCTCCGGGGCGCGGCGAATAGAACCAGTGAAGGAATTCCCAGGCTTCCCTGGGGTGGCGGCTGCCGGCAGGAACGGCGTCGACAACGCATTCCGGGGCGAAGCAGAGTGGAGGAACGCCCTCGGGCTGAGGAATGGGCGCAACACCCCAATCCAGGTCGGGAGCGTACTTGGGAATGAAGGTACACTGCCACTCCCCTTCGGTGATCATGGCGACTTTGCCGGAATAGAACGGGTTATTGGCGCTTTGGTACTGGCCGCCCAGCTTGTTTTGCGCAGTCAGGCCGGGGTCTACCGCGAAGGGAAGCTGCTCCGATTTTTTGGGGTTGATGGCAAAGGATTGAACCCATTGAAAAGCCTTGATGATTTCGGGGTCATTGGCGCAGGACGCCAGCATTGTCTTCTCGTCAAACCATTTGCCGCCGAAGAGTCCGCCCCACATGTAGGTCTGAATCCAGGGTTGCCATGGCACAAAACCGTACTGTTCGATTTGCCCGCCCTTTTTCACCGTCAGTTTGACGGCGAACTCTTCGATTTCTTTGATAGTCTTGGGAGGGACCTCCGGGTCAAGGCCAGCCCTCCTGAACGCGTTCTTGTTCCAGAGAAGGCAGTAGGTGTCGGTTGTGGTAGGGATGGCCCAGATGTGGCCATCGAAACTGACGAGGCTCCACGCATGGGGAAGGAAATTGGATTGACTTAGGTAGGACGACTTGGCGACCTCGTCCTCGATGGGCATGAAACAGCCTTGCGCGGCCAGTTGGGCCAGAACGCTGCTGCCCAAGCTGCACACGTCTGGCGGCGCGCCGCCGGCGATGGCGGTCAGAAGTTTTTCGACACGAGAGCCGATAATGACCGTACGGACGTAGACTTTATTGCCGGGCAAGGCATTGAATTCATCAATAAGGGCTTTTCGCGCTTCGGCCTCGTGGCCGGTGTGACGGTCCCAGTAGGTGATGATGGTACGCCGATCCCCGAGGGCTTTCCGTTCCTCCGGGGTCTGGGCCTCTTGTGGCCAGAGCACGACGAGGGCCACCGCGCAGGCGATGGCGCCCAGCGCCCAAAACAGATAGGTTTTCAACAGCAGAAATCTCCGGAAACCGACGCCAGGAGCAAATTCCCAAACGGAACGGACACCGAACGGACCGTCGCATCACACCTTCTCAAGACCGTGGCCGGGCCTAGTGGGCGCGTGACTCGGTTGCTTGAACAAAACGGGCGGTATTATGCACAAGCAGGGACAGTTTTTCCAGAATTGGTCTAGAGGCGCGGCCAAGTTTACCGTGGGTTGCGGGTCTGGCGGAGGCTGCACTACAATAGCGGCAATCGAGGCGTACTGAAAGGGACCAAAGGCGCACATGGGTGGCGGAATAGCGAAAAGCGTAAAGATCGCCATTCCGGCAGTTCGAATACTGCCGGAAGACGTGGCGAACAAGATTGCCGCCGGGGAGGTGGTCGAGCGCCCTGCGTCGGTGGTCAAGGAATTGGTGGAAAACGCCTTGGATGCGCGGGCGACCCGGATCGTGGTGCGGATTGTGGCCGCGGGCCGGCGCACGATCGAAGTAATCGATAATGGCCACGGGATGTCTGAACAGGACGCGTTACTGGCTATCGAACGTCATGCGACGAGCAAGATACGCAAGGCGGACGACCTCGACAATATCGTGACCCTGGGATTCCGGGGCGAGGCGCTGGCCAGCATTGCGGCGGTATCGCGGTTTGAGCTGGTCACGCGCCGGGCAAAAGACGAGTCGGCGACGCGCATCCGGATCGACGGGGGAATTCTGCGGGACGTGTCGCAGGTCGCTGCGCCGCCCGGCACCCGCGTGACGGTGAATCGTCTGTATTTCAATACGCCCGTCCGGTCGAAGTTTCTCAAAGGCATCACGACGGAGTTGAGCCATTCGATTGACTGTGTACAGCGGCACGCGCTGGCCCAGGCCAAGGTTGGGTTTGCGTTCTCTCACAATGACAAGTCCCTGCTGGACATTCCTGAAAACGCGACGTTGCGCGAACGTGTGGCGCTGATTTGGGGGCTGAACTTCCTCAATGACTTGATCGAGGTGGAAGGCGAGAAGGGCGGGTTGTTGTTGCGGGGGCTGATCGGGGCGCCTCGCTTGAGCCGGTCTCAGCGCTCCCACCAGTTCTTCTTCATGAACCGGCGCCCGGTGGTGAACCGTTCCCTTCAATACGGGTTCGAGGATGGGTACCGCGAGTTGCTTACCATAGGCCGACACCCGGTTGGGATCGTGCTGCTTCAGACTCACCCGCGGTTTGTGGATGTGAATATACACCCGGCCAAGCGAGAAATCCGGTTCCGCGACGAGCGGGCGGCGCGCGACGCGGTTCGCGACATTATTCGGGAGTGTTTGACTTCGGTGCCTGGCCTCGGCAGGGCCGCCACGACGCAGCCGGACGCGCCTCGCGCATCGTCTACCGAGGGGCGCCTGTTTGAATCACCGGCGCCTGCGCCTGCGGAGCCAGTCGAGCCGGAAGGAAGGCGAGGAGACGCGCCCACGGTGCGGGTTCGCGTGGAAGCGCCGCCTCCGCAACCGGAGCAGACGACCGCGCCGAGTCGTCCGGAGCAGACCGAATTCCATCGTCCGGCGCCTTCGGCGGACGACGCCGGAGGCGATACCGGACAGGTTGCGCCCGAGGCCTTCTACGAATCGCTGATCACGATCGGCGATGCTCCGTTGCAGATTTTTGACACGTATTTGCTCGTGCCCGAGGAAGAACGGCTGCTGATTATTGATCAGCACGCGCTGCACGAGCGGCTACGCTACGACAGCCTTCGCGCGGATCTTGAGGACCACGATTACGCGGCGCAGCAGTTGGCGGTGCCGCTCTTGCTCGATGTTCCACCCTCGCATGCCCGGCTTCTGGAGAGTAACTTGAGGCTGTTCTCGAAGCTGGGGATCGAGATCGAGCCGTTTGGCGGAAACACATTCCAAGTGACGGCGTTGTGCGACCACTACGATGAATCGCGCATTCCGGAGGCGATTCATCACGTGTTGGATCAGCTTGCGCAGGGCGATTTGTTTGACCGGGACGCGTTTCTTTCGGATTTTCTGCGGCTGACGGTCGAAGCCTGCCGCGGTTCGGTAAAAGCGGGGGATAGGCTCAGTCCGGAAGAACGGCGCGGGTTGATCGAGGGCTTCCGCCGCATCCGGCCACCGTATACGTGCCCGCACGGGCGTCCCATCATTACGGAGCTGACACAGTTGCAGATGGAGAAGAGCTTCCGGAGGAAGCAGTGACCGCACTGGTTGCGGTGGTGGGTCCCACGGCTTCGGGGAAGACCGCGCTCGCCCTTGCTTTGGCAAATCGTCTCGATACCGAGATCATCTCCGCGGATTCGATGCAGGTGTACCGCGGAATGGAGATCGGCACCTCGGCGCCAACGGCGGAAGAACAGGCGCAAGTCCGGCATCATTTCATTGGCGTACGCGATCCCGGCGAGATCTTTTCGGCGGGAGAATTCGAGCGCAGCAGCCGCGCCGTCGTGAAGGAATTGAACGCGCGCGGAAAAATCGCCGTGGTAGTTGGGGGATCGGGCCTGTACGTGAGCGCGCTCATTGACGGATTGTTCGATGGACCGGGCAAGGACGGAGTGATTCGGGAACGCCTGCAGCACGAGGCGGAAACCGCGGGAGTGGGGAAGTTGTATGCGCGCTTGGAGGCCGTTGATCCGGACTACAGTGCGATCATCAGTCCGACGGATTTGCGCCGTATCACGCGGGCGTTAGAAGTACACGAACTTACGGGGCAGCCGATCTCACGGCTGCATCGCGACCATCGCGAACAGACTGAATCCCTTGACGCGGTCCAGGTGGCGCTGGACTATCCCCGCGATGTGCTTTATGCGCGAATCAACGCGCGTGTGGACGATATGATCAGGCGGGGGTTTGTCGCCGAAGTGGAGCGCCTTTTGGCGGCAGGGCACGAACGGCATCTCATGCAGATCAAGTCGTTAGGCTACCGTGAAATCATTTCCTACCTCCATGGGACGCAGTCGTTGGAGGAGGCGGTTGCGTTAATGAAGCGCAACACGCGGCGCTATGCAAAGCGGCAATTGACGTGGTTTCGCGGCGACCCGCGGATTCGCTCGGTGAAGGTCGAGCCGGGTGTGGATTTGGACAGCATCGCCGAGGATATTCTCGCGACGCTTTGAAATGGATTTTGTCTTGTGCCACAGGAAGGGCAGATTGTATGAACAGACCGAGGCAGACATTGGGCAGGAAGATATTCGCGGGATTCGCGGCGGTCCTGCTCATCGCCATGACCGCGCTTATTCCGGCGCTGATGGACCTGCGGGAAATTCTGCTGGCGCTGGGAACAGGCAGTGGGCAGGCGGCGCTCGACGCGTCCGGTCCGCCGCTTGCGCAGCAAACCGCCGAACGGGTCGCGGCGCTAGCCGCGCACGCCTACTCGTTTGGCGCCATCGGGACCATGCTGCTCATAGTCACATCTCTGTTGATTGCCTATGCTGTCACACGGGCGGTTAATCTGCCCTTGCTCACTATTTGGCAACAACTTTCCGGCAGTGTCAAAGAATTGAACGCTGTGGCGGAAGCAGTTGGCGGTAGCGACGTCCGAACCAGCGAGGCGGCCGTGCGCCGGGCGTCGGCTAGCGCAGGGGAGATGGCTGAGCAACTAGGGTCCATACTGGGGGTCGGGGACAGCGGCGCACAAAAGCGCTGACGATTCACTGCGATGGGGCTGTGAGCACGGTCCCCTGCAACTTCGCGACCTCTGCTTTCGCTTCCGTATCGTTTGGACTGAGGCGGAGCGTTTCGCGGTATTCAGTGAGCGCCCGCTGGTCCAGCTTGAGCATCAGATACAGGCGTCCGAGAGTCGCATGGGCGTCCGGATTCTCTGGGAGGAGTCGCACCGCCTGCTGAAGCCGCGGCAGGGCATCGACGTAGCGACCGTGCTGGGCAAGAAGAAGCCCGAGGTTCAGGTATGCCAAGCCGTAGTCTGGGGCCACGCGAATGGCGCCCTCGAATTCTGACTCCGCTTCGCGGGTCTTGCCTTGTTTCACCAATATCGAGCCTGCGTTGTTGTATAAATATGGGAAGTTGGGCTCGATGCGGATCGCGTCGCGGAGTTCGGCGAGCGAATCGTCCAACTGGTTGCGCCGTTCGTACGCCAGCGCAAGACAGTAGTGCGCCTTGACGTTGTTCGAGGTCGCGTTTAGCGCGTGTTTCCAAAGAGTCACGTCGTCGCGCCAGTAACGGGTTTGCACAGCCGCCGTGGCGGTCAACGCCACTAGCGCCGCCAGAACGCAGGTAATGAAGGGCTTGGTGTATTGCGGGCGTCGCGCTACGAGATCTCCCAGGCCCCACGCGAGGGCCAGGAAAATCCCGAGCAGAGGCAGGTATGTGTACCGGTCGGCGTAGGCTTGTGTACCGACCTGCACGATACCAATCACCGGGACAAGCGTGCCCAGAAACCAGAGCCAGCCGGTAGCCACGTACGGCGCGCGGCGGGCGGTGAAGGCAACGCAAAGCGTGATCAGTGTGAGGAGAATGCCAGCGCCGATGATGAGAGGTCCGTGGCCTCCCTGCACGACTGAATAGGGGTAGAAGGCCGCCAAGTTCGCGGGGTAGATTGCTTTGAACAAATACATGACGTACGCGACGAGCGCGTTTTCGATCCGGACCCCGAGTGAGAGGACCTCTGGCGCCGATACGGCTCCCGAGCGGCTCTGAACGGAGTACGTGATGATAGCCGAAGCGGCAGTCAGCGCGAACAATGGGATCTTCTCGAATATGAGCGACGCCAATTTGCGAATGATGGCGTTCAGTCCCGTGACGGTGTGGTAGCGTCCGAGCGGCCAATAGTCCAACAGAAGGAGAACGAACGGCAACGTGACGAGCATGGGCTTGGCCATCAGTCCCAGCGCGAAGAGGATTAGTACAGCGCCGTAGCGCAAGATTCCGGGTTTCCGAACGTAGCGGCCGTAGGCGCCCATGGCGAGAATCCAGAACAGTGCGTTCAAGACGTCTTTGCGTTCGGCTACCCAGGCGACTGATTCGACGAGCTGGGGGTGAACGGCGATGAGCGCCGCAACGAGGGCGCTCGGGCACCGGTCGCGCGTGAGCGACACCAGAACGAGGAACAGCGCAAGCGTGTTCGCGATGTGAAGAATGAGGTTGGTCATATGATGCCCCGACGGGCGCAGACCGTAAATCTGACAGTCGAGCATGTGGGACCACCACGTGAGCGGGTGCCAGTTCGAGGCGACGTTTGCGGTAAGGGCCCAGGCAATAGACTGTGGCGTAAGTCCGGCTCTCACGTGAGGGTTGTTGGTAACGTAATCCGGATCATCGTAACTAACAAAGCCGTGCCAGAGCGTTTGGCCATAAATAGCGACGCAGGCTAACACGAGCGCCGCACACACGAGCGCATCCGCGCGTTGCGGATGGCGATATTCAGAGGGCTTCGGGTCTTCGTCTTTCACGTCAACAACTCCAGGATCGCGGCGCCGAGTGTACCTGGGGCCTGTCTGCCGTGGCAATTCGGATCATCGGCGGCAATCGTAGATGCGTGACTCGGTCACGATGAGGTCCAAGGCTACATCGTGTTCGTCGGGCTGTATCAGATCGGTGATCTGTATATCGAACGCGAGCCCGATCTTGAGGCCGCCATGGCCGGCGAGAAAACGGTCAAAGTAGCCCTTTCCATAGCCAATTCGGTGGCCGCTGGAAGAAAAGGCGATTCCGGGCACGAGGACGGGAGCGGTGGATTGCGGAAGTGTATCGAGGCGGGGCGCGCGGGGCGCGAGAATCCCGTAGGGGCTGGCCTCCAAGTCGTCCAGGGACTGCAGGCGCGACCATGTCAGCAGCCCGCCGGGAGCGACGCGGGGGACGAGCACGTTCTTTCCTTCATCAAGCAAATATTGGATCAGGGGTTTGGTGTCAACTTCGTTATCCTTGGAAGCCACGTAGGAAAGGCAGGCCGCCGGGCGCGCGAATTCGCCGAGGCCCCGCACCAGATCACTAATCGCCGCGCTCTTTAGAGTCACCTCGGACTCCGTGAGTAGCCGTCTGCGTTCGAGGTACTGCGCCCGTAGTTCGGCTTTGCTTCGCACCTGCGCTACTCCCTTTGACTTGAGTCCGGATGACGTAGGGTAATGGGAATGCGTCGATCGAGGCAACTCCCGAGCAGGTCGCGCAGGTAGTCCGGCTTCTCCAAAGCCGGATCTGGGTCCGTTTCAAGGCCAAGAGCGGAAGGGACGGCCTGCATTCCGGTTTTGGAAAAATTGGACTACCCAATTGGCCTTCTCTGGCACTTACTGATCGTCCCGTTGGGATTCGCGGATACAACTTCGGTTCCCCCGGCGCCCCGTTGCTCCACCGTCATTTGCGCCGGGCGCAACACCCCGGTTACCATCGGTTCGCGTAACGGAAGAGGGAATCGCCAGTGAAGCCTGCCATATTTCTTACGGTATTGCGCGGTATTGAAACATTCGCGGATGGCCTGTTGACACAGGGGGACGTCGAACTCATCTCGATGTACGAGACAACTTACTCGGTCCTGGACGGTCACAAGATTCCGTACCGGAAATTTTCGGACTTTTACAGCGAGGAGCATAAGAGTTGGGCTGCGAATGAGGCCGGGGCGCGCGCGGGCGCGATCGCTATGGAGCTTCAGGGGCCGGACATGCGCCGGGAATGGCCCAGCTTCGAGCAGGATGAGGTGATGTGGCCGCGCCTCGAGCATGAGGTCACCCAACTGCTGCGGCGGGACTTCTTTGAACAGATGGTCTTCATCGACGCGTTCCGGCGGTGCGCGCGGGAGATGGACGTTCGACTGGTCGTCGTACAACAGGATATTGCGCGCGACACCAAGACCATAATTCATACCGCGCACCGGCTGGGCGTTCCGTCGCTTCATATCCTGCACGGTTTTCCCAATGGCGCGACCAACATGCACGACGAGTGTTTTGCGGACGTGGTGGCGGTTTACAGCGAACGCTCGAAGAAGATTTTTGAGTCGTTTGGCATGCCGCCGGATCGAATACACATCACGGGAAATCCGGAGTGGGACAAGCATGCGCGGCCGCC
>JACRLJ010000086.1:0-8333 GCA_016215105.1 Candidatus Hydrogenedentota bacterium | reverse complement strand
GCGGCCGCCTGCTCCCAACAGCCGCGACTCGGTATGCACCACGATGGGGATGAACCCCGAGCAGCCAATTGTGATGTACGCGATTACGTACACTCACCGGTTCAGCAAGATTAGCACGACGACCTTGGACTATGTGAAACAAACCACAGCGTTCGTGTTGCAGGCCTTTGCGGAACTTTCGCGGCGGCATCCGGATTGGCAGTTCGTGCTGCGGCCGCATCCCCACGACATGCTGGGTCCCAACACGCTTCGCGAACAGGCCAGCGCGGCGGGACTCGAGCGCGTGTGGATTGATGACAAGAAGTCTACGCCGTTGTTTGCCGTGACGTTGGCGGATGTCATGGTATGCACACAGTCCAATCTCGGCATCGAGGCAATCCTGGCGGGAAAGCCAGTCGTCAACGTTGTGATTGACGAGTTTGGACACGACGTCTTCTATGAGGGGCTGGGGCCGCTGTTCTTGGAGGAAGACGCCGTAATCCACGTGCGGACGGTGGAGGGCATACTGTCCGCAATCGAGGCGGCTGTGGAAGATCCGGCAACACGAAAACGCCTGCTGAAGGCGCGCCCGGGTACCATCGAACGGTTTCACTACAAACTGGACGGCAAGGCGATGGAACGGTTCTGCACATTGGCCCTCGAGATCGCCGAGGATTACGCGCGCTACGTCCCGCCGATTACACGCTTCCCGGAATTTGAACCGTTGCTGGCGCAGGCCACGCCGTCAAGCGCCCGTCGGATATTAGTAGCTGGCATCGCGGCGAAACACGCCGCCGACGCGGTCCGGCGTGTTCGTCCCGGCGCGCTTGTCGAGGAAAGCCGGGATCTTGCTCGCATTACGAACGCCCAGTGCGACGTATTGATCCTCTCCGACCCGGTTCCACATTCCGAGGAAGCGGAGGTATGGCTTGGGATCGCGCGAACGGCGGTGGGTGAAACGGGAGAATTGGTGGCGGCGTTCCGCCACGGGGGCTCGATTGACGCCGCGGACGCCGTGGCGCGCGCAGCTTGGGCGCCCGCGAACAGCGGCGTGGACTCGGCCTGCCCCGTGGGAGAATACAGCCGGAATGGGGTCGAGCTGGTGCTATCCCGGGGCGATTTTGAGATTCAGCAGGTCTGGGAATTGCGGAATGCCGCGCTGGAAGCTTCCGCGATGGCCGAGAATCCGGCGCTGGCGCGCTGTGCGGTTGACGGCTGGGTGGTACTCGCGGCTCCGCGCCGGGGATAGTGAGCCGGTCGGACAGGTCGGACAGGTCGGACGGATCGGACGGATCAGACAGATCGGACCGATCAGACCGATCAGACCGCTCCGGCTGCCCAAAGGCGCTCCCTGTCGCCGCGGCCGCTTCACGGCCGGCGCCGGTGCAGAAAGTGCCCGAGGGGGAAAGAATTTCATACGGCGGCGCCTTTTTCCGGGGCATACGGGGGAACCTGGGCGGCGGTAATGCGGTCATTTGCCGCAGTTCGTCTCTGCCACCCCCTTTGGCATACTGCTTGCTCCCTCCTACGTAGACTTGCCTCCCATGCAGGTCTTACCTCGTGAGTGGTTGGCCCGGCGCACAGACACGGCTCCCATTCCGTAGACTGACCGTCGCTACAACGGAGCCGGGCCTCCCCGTATACGAACGACCGAAGTGGCGCTTCAGCGGGCCGCCGGGTCGAGCGCATAGATGATGTAACGCAATGGACTACGGAGACGCGGAATGATACTCGGATTGTATGCCGCCGCAAACGGCATGATGAGTGTCGAAGAACGCCAGAGCGTCATCGCAAATAATATCGCGAACGCAATGACGCCGGGATTCAAGCGGCAAGGAGGGGTCCAGAAGGGCTTTTACCAAGTTTTCCAGAGCAGCCGCAGCAGTCCATTGCGCTTCAACGTAAGTTCGGCCCCCGGCGGGGGAGTTAAATTGTTCGAAACCTATACCAATCTTGAGAACGGGGCGATCACCACGAACGGCGACCCCTTGAGCGTCGCGTTGTCGGGTCCGGCGTACATTGGTGTGGACACGCCCAAGGGCGAGCGGTTTACGCGTAACGGGAAGTTTGCCGTCGATACCGATGGCCAGTTGGTGACCCCCGAAGGGTACAAGGTGCAATCGGCGTCGGGCTCGGGTATTTCCGTTTCCGGCGGGAGCGTGGAGATTGACGATAAGGGCAATGTCAGCGTCAATGGGGAAACGGTGGGCCAGATTCGGCTGATCGAGTTTGAGAAACCGCAACTGCTGTCCCGCGAAGGCCAGAATTTGTATGCCGCCAGCGCGGACGTCCTTAAGTTTTCGGCGCCCGCGACCAAGACGCAGGTCGCGCCAAAGTCCATTGAACTATCCAACGTCCAGACGCCGGCGGAAATGGTCAACATGATGATAGGGCTGCGGGCGTACGCGGCCAATCAGAAAGTAATTAATGCAATAGACGACACGATGGGGCAACTCATCCAACAAGTCGGTTCTCCGATATAGTCAGTCGAATTGAAATGACGAGGCAATCGCTAGCGTCTCGGGAGGAGATGGGATGATACGGGCCTTATTCACGGCCGCAACGGGCATGATAAGCCAGCAGCTTAACGTGGACACGATTGCGAACAACATTGCGAACGTCAATACGACGAGCTTTAAGAAGAGCCGCGTGGATTTCCAGGACCTGCTCTATGAAACCCTCAAGCCCGCCGGGACGGAAACGTCCGCTGGGGCAACAATTCCGGAGGGCATTCAAGTAGGTCACGGTGTGCGTCCGGTCTCGATTGCTAAGTTGTATAGCCAGGGCAACATGATCCAGACCGGCAACCCTCTGGACTTGGTGATCGAGGGGGATGGTTTCTTCCAGATACAGCTCCCGGACGGGACGACGGCGTACACGCGCGACGGCTCGTTCAAGATGGACCAGAACGGCCAAGTTGTTACAGCGGACGGCTATCCGTTATCGCCGGCCATTACGATTCCGACCGACAACACCCAGATCACGGTGGGCTCGGACGGAATTGTTTCGGTAATGCAGCCGGGCAACAACACGCCAACCAATGTGGGGACTCTGCAGTTGGTCAAGTTCGTGAATCCGGCAGGCCTGGACTCGCGGCTGGGGCGCAATCTGGTGCTCGAAACCGCCGCGTCCGGGGCGCCCGTGGCGGGCCAGCCCGGACTGAATGGGATTGGCACGCTCGAACAGGGTTTCCTGGAAAACTCCAACGTTCAGGTTGTGGAAGAGATACTCAATCTGATCATCGCGCAACGCGCTTATGAAGCGAATTCCAAGGTCATACAGACGTCGGATGAGATGTTACAGACGGCCAATAACGTCCGCCGCTAGAATGGGTAAGTAGATGAAGATGGGAAAAGGCGCCACGGACAGAACGCGTAGGTTTCTGATGGCAAGCATGCTCCTGGGTCTGGCTGCCGCATTGGCGGAGGCGGACACGTTGACCATCAAGCGCGAGGCGTTCGTGAAGGGGCCGAAGGTATTCCTGGGGGACATTGCAAGCATTACCGGGGAACACGCGGAACCGCTGGCGGCGCTCGAAGTCGCGCCAGCCGCTTCACCGGGCGGTTTCAAGAACTTCGACGCGGCATACCTTATGTCGCGTATTCAAAACGCCGGATACACACCGGAAGAACTGAAAGTCAGCGGAGCGCCGAGCGTCAAGGCTACAACGATGCATCTCGAGGTCACCCAGGACATGGTGGCCGAGGACTTGCGGCGCTTTATCGAGACGCAGATGCCCTGGGACGCGGCGCAGGCGCAGATCGACGTGACGGCGCCGTCGCAGGAAATCGTGGTAGCGGACGGCGCCGTGTCGATCAACTGGCGGCCGAGCCCGGAGTACAAATTCGTCGGACCGGGGGCCTTTCGCGGCGAGATCGCCGTTGACGGCCGTGTTCAGAAGACTATCCTGTGCAAGGCCAACGTGGAAGCGTACTCGAGCGTCGTAATTGCCGCCACCGATATTCCGAGGGGGAAGGTGATTTCGCGAAATGACCTCACTGTAGAGAAACGCTCGATGCTCAATCTGAGTGATCGCGCGGTCAAAGACCCTGCGGAATTGATAGGGCAGGTGGCTCGCAGCACAATATTTCCGGGGCAGATCATCGAGAAGCGGGACGTTGCGGCCCAAATACTGGTCAGGCGCAACCAGATGGTCAATGTCGATGTCCAGTCGGGAACTCTTCATATTCGCAGTACCGCGCGCGCGCTAAACGACGCGCGCGAGGGCGACATCGTTGGGTGCCAGAATCCAGGGACCAAGGATCAGTTTCAGGGCGTCGTTCGACGAGACGGCGCCGTAGTGGTCGAATAGGAGGACGCTATGCGATACGTGGGATTGATTGCCGCGCTGCTAGTTGCATTCGGCGCGTCGGCGGACTCCTTGTTTAACAAGGGCGCTTCGGACAATGGGACGCTTATCTCAGACAAGCGTGTGCGTTACAAGGTGGGCGAGATCATCACCGTGTTGGTGAAAGAAGCCATAGACGCCCAAACGGACGCCGACACCCAAACGAAGAAGGAGACGGGACTGCAAACCACGGCGCCAATAGGCGCCAATGGATTTCTCACGGCCCAAAACGGACTAAACATAATCAAACCCGAAGAACTACCCAACTGGCAGATACTCGATAACGGAAACGTGGAAATTCAAGGGACCAAGAAAGTCACGGTAAACAGTGAGGATTCGACACTATTCGTGAAGGGCGTAGTCCGTCCTCGCGATGTGACGTCGCAGAACACGGTTCTATCGAGCCAGGTGGCCGACGCCGTAATTGAACTGAAGGGAAAGGGGCCCTTGTGGAACAATCAGCGCCGGGGCTGGCTAACAAAGCTGGTGGATTGGTTCTCGCCGTTCTAAGGTCAACCGAGAGGAAGGTTCCGAACGTGTTTTTCCGATTCTTTATCGTAGCATTGGCCGGACTTAGCCTGCTTGGCGCCGCCGCTCCCGGATCGGGCGCGCGCCTCAAGGATCTGTGCGACGTCCAGGGCGTTCGGGGTAACGACCTCAAGGGTATCGGCTTGGTAGTGGGACTGGCAGGAACGGGTGACAAGAGCAAAGCCGCAGTCAAGGCCCAGGAGCGCATGTTGGATCGACTTAGTTTGGACGTCGCCAACATGCAAGGTCTTAAGACCAATAATGTGGCGGTGGTGGTGGTTACGGCGGTATTGCCGCCGTTCGCGAAGGAAGGCACGCGTATCGACGTTCAGGTGAGTTCGGCGTACGACTCGAAGAGCCTTGAGGGGGGAACGCTGCTGGAAACCTACCTATACGGGCCGGGAAACACCAGCGATGAGAGCAATGTGTACGCCGTGGCTCAAGGCCCCTTGTCAATCGGAGGCTTTAATGCGGACGGGGGCGGGGGCACCTCGGTGCGCAAGAACCACGTGACTGCGGGCCGGATACCCATGGGCGCCCATGTCGAGCGGGAAGTGCCCGCGACGATTACGGATGGTGAACGAATCACGCTGCTCCTGCGGCGTCCGGACTTTACGGTTGCAAACAACATTCAGCTTGCGATTAACTCGGAAATCGAGCCGGCGGCGGCTTCCGCGTTGGGCGCCGGGACGATTAATGTGAAGGTCCCCGAGGACGCCCGGGCGGACTTGGTCTCGTTCATCGCCAAGTTGGAAGAGATCCGGGTTGACACGGACTCCTCGGCGCGGGTCGTGATCAACGAACGAACCGGGACACTGGTCATTGGGGGCAATGTACGGATCAAACCGTGTCAAGTGGCGCACGGAAATTTGACGATTGAAATTGCGGCGACTCCTCTGGTTTCACAGCCGCTTCCCTTTAGCGACACGGGGCAGACGGTGGCGACACAGAAAACCGAGCTCACCGTGAAGGAGCCGCCGGCGCACCTGATGCCGGTTGAAGGGACTTCGGCGGGGGACGTCGCGGCTTCACTGAACAAATTGAAGGTTACTCCGCGGGACATGATCTCGATATTTCAGGCCCTGCGTGAGGCGGGCGCCCTCGAGGGCGACTTGGAGATCATGTAATGCTGTTGTATGTCAATCCGCTGTCGGGGCCTCACGCGGCGCAGCCGGAGGTGAGCGGCAGCGGCGCCGGATCTGACCGTGAACGGACGGCCCTCAAGGAACTGGAGCACTATTTCGCATTTACGCTTCTCCAGGAGATGCGTAAGAGCGTTCCGAAGGCAGGCCTGCTGGATGGGGGTCAGGCCCAGCAGATATACGAGGAAATGCTGGACGACGCGCTGAGCGGCTCGATGGCTGCAAGCGGCCAACTCGGGGTAAGCCGAATGCTCGAGCAGCAACTGCGTCTCGCCGAGCTGCAAAAGAAGATCCACAAGTCAGCCGAGGCGCCCGGCGCAGGCGCGCTGCTCGTGAAAACCACGGGTACTGAATGACTTAAGGGATAGCAAGAAGGCGCCGATATAGACAGTAACTGAGGATATGAACGATGAACAACGTGCTTGAACAGCTTTGCGACACGCTCGAAGAGGAACTTGAGCGGCAAGAGAATGTTCTGGCGGTATGTTACGCACAAAATCAGGCGGTTCGCGCCCATCATCTTGACTCATTGAACGCGAAAACGTTGGCGCTTGAGCTGCTGATTCGAGACGCGGTCCGCGCCCAAGGCGCGCGGACCGCGCTTTTTCGCCGGGTAGTGGAGGAGTACAACGTACCGGCGGCGCGCCAGACCATGTCCGGCTTGATCGCGATAGTTCCCGAGCCTTGGTCGACGCGTTTAGGCGCGTTTCAGAACCGGATGCGCGCCGTATTGGCCGAGATTCGGACGGCACTGCACGACAATGCGATTTCGCTTCGCTCGTCGGGCCGCGCGCTCGACGATTTGCTGGAACGATTCGATGGAGCGCAAGCGTCTCGAGCCGGCAGTTACACCGCGCAAGGGCTCGGTCCGGTTCGCTCCGGTCGTGAGCCAGCGATCCTCAATCAGATTGGATAGAGAAGGAATATCATGGGCGGTCTGCGAATCACTCCGGGCTTGATACGGCAGCGGGTACTATCGAACTTGCACAACCAAGAAGCGCGCGTTCTTGATTTGCAGGAACAGTTATCCACCGGACTGCGCGTGAACCGTCCTTCGGACAACCCGGTGGACGCGCGGCGCGCAATCAACGCCCAGACATCGATCCAGAAGAATGACCAGTACGTGCGCAATATTTCGTCCGCCGGTCCGCAATTGGAGGAGACCGTGACGGTCATCCAGAACGTGGCGAATTCGCTTCAGCGCGCGCGGACGCTAACACTGCAAGGAGCCAACGGCACAAATTCCGCCGACCAGCGCACGGCGCTGGCCGCGGAGATCAACCAGTTGCTGGAAGGCTTGCTGACGTCGGCCAATCACCAAACGAACGGCAAGTATATCTTTTCGGGATCCAAGACCCTTACGCCCGCCTACAACGCCACCCGGAACGTCTCAGGCGAGATCACCGCGGTGACGTACCAGGGAAACGACAGCCACTATCAGATTACGACCGGGGATGGAGCCACATCGACCATCAACCAGACGGGCCAGGAAACATTTCAATCCAGTCAGGACGTGTTTCAAACGCTGATCGCGATCCGGGACAACTTACGCGCCGGCGACACCAATTCGCTGCAAAACGCGCGACTGACGGAGTTGTCTACCATTCAGTCCCAACTGTCGAATGCGGTGGCGCGCGTAGGAGCGGTTCAAAACCGCTTGGCGAACGTCAGTTCCGACCTGGACACCTTCACGGTCCAATATAGGCAGCTCCTGTCCGATTCGGTGGACGCCGATTTTGCGGACACCATGGTGAACCTCAACGCGCAGCAAAATGCGTATCAGGCGGCCCTCAATGCGGCGTCGAGAGTGGTTCAGCAGAGCTTGCTGGATTACCTGCGTTAGGATTCCAGGCAGAAAGCCTGTCATTGGCGTGGCGCGTAGCAGCGGAATGACACCGCTGTAGTTTCAGACGCTTCCCCTTCCTTCAACGGCTCGGACAGAAATGAAACTTCGCCCGTCGAATGCTATACTCCGCCGCATGGCCAGCGAGCATTCCGACAGCGAAATAGCAGTCTCCGTCGTCATCCCGGTTTTCAATGAAGAACTCAGCCTCCCTCCGTTGCGAAACGAACTGTTCCCCGTCCTCGAGTCACTGGGCGAGCCGTTTGAAGTCATTTTTGTCGACGATGGAAGCACGGATCGTTCGCCGGAAATCCTGCGCAGTTTTTATGAGCAGGATGCGCGCGTTTCCGTGGTCCGTTTTGGGCGCAATTTCGGACAGCAGTGGGCGACCACCGCGGGACTACAATATGCTCGCGGCGAGGCCGTCATCATCATGGACGCCGACCTTCAACAACCGGCGGAATACATACCTCAGCTTCTGGCGCGGCTGCGT
>JACRLJ010000138.1:15897-25058 GCA_016215105.1 Candidatus Hydrogenedentota bacterium | reverse complement strand
ACTTCAGTAGCTGTGCCGCTTCCTTGAGCACTTTCCATTTATTTGGGAACAGAAGATGCGGGTAGCGTCGACTATCTTACTACGTCGTTGTACGGAGGCCTGACTTCGCGGATCTCCGGTCTCTCGTCACCGGTTCTGGCGTGACGCGGCCTTGGGTTTCGTGGGCGCGGCGCCTTCAGGCGGCTATTTGCCTGTCAGCGCATTGTGACGGGGGAGAGACAGCACAGACTCAAATGGAACGGCCCAGAATCGGTGTGCCGTTGCCGCGATGAGGCGTCCGCACGATTCCACCCAATGCAGAGTTCGAATGGCCTCGGGGTCCTCATCCTCAAACAAGTCCGGCGTGATGTAGATAATAGTGTTTTCCTCCGGGAAGTACAGTTTGCCCAGATCCCCGCGCTTGTTTCTTCCCTCCGTGAGCAGGATGGCGCCCTTCGGACCGGGTGAAATGTACATAATATTGTCGAGACGCTTGACGTGCCGCACAGGTTCCTGCCCCCGAAAGACGCTGTACAGACCGCGGTTGGAGGTGTAGAAAAAACCATCCGGCTCAAGGGGAATCGTTGTGAACTCGCTTGTATACGTATGAGCCTGGATGGGAAACGTCAGTTCGAATGCATTGCCCCGGAGCTCATAACCATCGCCGCTCCATAAGAAGATGTCGCTGCCGTCACTGAGCTTTCCAATACCATACGCATGGGGCCGTTCGGGCGAAGCAGGCAGACCCCCGACCGGCACGAGCTGGCCATCCTTTTCAAAGAGAGGAACTGGAGGAGCATAGTCCTTATCGCTGGGGCAGTAACGTGTTGGGCCGAGCACGGCGACCACGCGATGGCCGATGAACCCGGCCCACTTCAAAGTGCGATTCACTTTGTTCGCTGGCAGTAGAAGCCTGCGTTTACCCGGAATCGGACCTACCTGCGTCTGATACACGTAGGCCTGATCCGAGGTCATCGAAACCGTGACCCACTGTCCATTCGGCGATCGATTCGCGCTCACCGCGTATTCCGGGATGGTTGTATGGGTGGGCGGCCAGGTGGAGAAATCCATGACCACCGTCCGGCAATCCTGTGGGAAGCCGACGCCGTGCGAAAATGCCAACAAGTGACCTTCGCCGCCTATGTACTGGAGGTATATCTTGTCCGGCGACTCGAACTCCTCCAAGTCCGAACGGCGCGGCGTCGCTGGCGCCACGGGGATCGTATTGGCCACCGGCAGGTCGGCGCCTTCCCAGTACGCGAGCCCGTTCGCCGCAGCGTGTTTCAGGACGAGAAGCAGCCCCCGAAACAGCCGCCGGTCGGGTTTCGGATAGCGCTTGACGCGACGCTCCGCCCACTTGAGCAGCTCGGCCACGTTCTCAGCAGGTACGTAAAACCCCGTACACCAATTGGACCGGATTCTCTTAGGGAACGCCCCCTTGAGGGTTGGGTACTCCGTGATGAGATCCCCGAACAACTTCTCCGGATCGCCCAGATGTTTTTTGGGCACTTTCGCCGCCAGACCATCCGGCAGGTCCTCCCAGAGTGAGAGGCAAAACCCGCGTTCATAGTGAGACGGGTGCTCCGCTGCGGAGTACATCACCGCCAACTGCGTAACGAGGCTCGCTTGGCCCTCTGGACCGATGGAGTCGCCATCCCCATCGACGCACTGCGTCAGAGCCGTTCGCACTTCGTCCCACAGGTCGGCGGTGTCGTCTCGTTCATCGAATGGTGAACGAGCGTCGGACCGTCCCAGCAACTTCGGCACAAAGCGCTCGCGAATCGCCTTTTCGTCCACCACGTGTAATGTGCAGTCGTAACCCATTGGCGTTTCCTCCCGTATTAATGGACTAAGATGTGGATTAATGGGTACAGCAACCCATTATTGTTCCAATTCAGTAGCTATTCCGCTTTCTTGAGCACTTCCCCAGCGCACGAACTCCGGATAGTCATCAGCGGCCCGCCTCTGAAAGCGCCGGGCGCAACTCGTCGCGCTGTAGACCGATCTGTCCAAACGGGATGTCCTTGAAGCCGGGAACTTTCTGAAACACGACCGACTCCTTTTTCAGGCGGAAGTCCAGATGCGCGGCGTCTTCGAATCCCGGATCATCGTTGGTGACGAAATTGTCCGTGTCTTCCCAATTCCCGTCGAGGAATGCGGCGCACTTGTACGCCACATTGCGCATCGCGTGATTCTTGCGGGGTTGACCGTTGGGTTCCATGAACCCCTTCAAGTCGGGGTAACGCTCGATGTAGGGTGGCTTCGTAATGTCCACATCCTTCAGCAGGACTTGCTGCCACAAGGGCGCGTTCACGTAGTCCTTCCAGCGCTTGTCGTCCCAGGGGGCCGCGCCAATCGCCTTCTTGCACTCCACAAAGACGTTGTTCTCCGCGATGTTGTCGTGGCCCCCGTGGTTGAACACCGCGCCGAAGCTTCCGCCGGCCGCCTTGTAGAAGACGTTGCCGAACACCGTCTGGCCGCCCGCGCCGTCGTCGAAATAGATGGCGCAACTGCCGTGGCTCAACGCGCTGCCGATGTCGTGCCAGAAATTGTAGCGGATTATCGTGCCGCGCTCGGACGGATTGCGGCCCATGTAGAACGCCCCGCAGTCGTCGGTTTCCATGCCCGTGTGATGGATGTCGTTGTACTCGATGATGTGATCGTTCCCGCCAAGGCCGATGGCCTGATGCGGCGCGTCGTGCAGAAGGTTGTGCGCGACGTGGACGCCGACGCCTCCGATCTGGAGCTGGTACGCGTGCGTGCGTTGACGCCGGGACACGCGGTAAATGTGGTTGTTGAGGACCTCGTGGCCGGACGGCGTCAGGGTCTTGCGATCCCCGCCGCTGATCAACACCCCGCCCATGCCGGTGTCGTAAATGTCGCACGCCACCACGGTGTGTTTCGCGCCATCCTTGACCACGACGCCGTTTTGGCCCGTGTTACGCACCCGGCACGCCGCGATGCGAACGCCTTGTCCGCCAGTTACCTCGATGCCGTTCGCGACGCAGGTCTCAACCGTCAAGCCTTGAAGCGTGATGAACGATGCGCCCTCGATTTTGATTACGGGATCGGCCAGCGTGGAGACCACCGCCCTGCCTTCTCCGATGAGCTTGGGCGGCGAGAAATAGAGCATTCCCGCCGCGCGATCGATGTAGTACTCGCCGGGTTGATCGAGTTCCTCGAGCAGGTTGACCGCATAGAACCGCCGCGCGGCCGGATTTCCGCTGCCGATACCGTAGTGGTGGGGCGTAGTGAAGGTGATTTCCTTCTTCTCCGTGTCAATGGTCTTGACCTTCTTGGTCTCGCTAGCCCAGTCGAAGCACCAGTAGCCATGCACCCACACGGCCGGCGCCTTGAGCCAGCGGCTCGGCCTATCCCCGTCGTAGGCAAAGGTCCCCGGCTTATCGGAGTCGTGATTGCGCCACGACGCCGGTCCGCTTTCAATCACTTTGGCGATAGTCGCCCATTCGTCATTGGGCCAGCGCGCAAGCGACATCCGCTGATCGTCGAAGAAGAGTTCCATAATAGGCGGCGCATTCTCGAAGTTGTCGGGAAACTCGCCGTAGTTCGTGATGCCAAGCTCCTTCAGATTGGCGCAGAGCACGTGGGGCCTTGCGGCGGGGTCGAGCCGGTCCATTATCGCCGTGTCGGCCGCAGGCTTGAACGCCTCAGCCGGAATCGTACGCCCGCCAACGAGTCGGACTTCTTCGCCTGCTACCGCGCGATATATGATCAGTTTGCCCGCCACTCCGCTATCTTCCGCCGTAAGTTTGAAGCTTTCCGTAAGCGGATAGGTCCCCTTATGCAGCCACACCGTGAGGCCACCCGTGGGCAGACCCGCCCCCGGCTTCACCGCGCGAACCGCGTCCCGCGCATGCGTCAATGTGGCGAACGGCGCTGCGGCCGTACCGGCGTTCGCGTCGGCGCCGTCTGGGCTGACATGGAACTCGGCGGCTTGGGTTTGAGAAGACGCCGCAAGCAGAATCAAACCAATGAGCGCATATCGCATAGGTACCCTCGTCTTGGACGCCATCATGGCGCCGCCGTCACATTGCCCGTGTAATGATTCATGCTGATAGTAACCTAAATTCATATGCGTGACTACACTATCCAGGACAGGAGAGACTTCTTACGCCCTTACAGGGCTAAACATTGGACATGGATTATTCCCACGGCTGGCGCCGTGGGCTATTGTCTGTCGCCCCTGCCGGGGCTATCGTGCCGCTGAACACGGCGAATCGCTCGTGAATCACTGCAGCAGACTATTTCGGAATTCGCGGGGAATTTCCGCGAGATACATCTGGGCGATTCCCGTCCGATCTGAATTGAAAAGGACGTACCGCCCATCGGGGCTGAATTGCGGATGGGCGTGGGTGGTCTGCGGATGGCCGGCCGAGTTCCCTGGATGAAACAATTCGCCGAATCGCCGGGTTTTCACGCACACCAACTGCAAACCGTCGTTGGGCCAATTCGTATCGGCAACGATCCACTGTCCGTCGAGCGTCGCGGATGAATGCCAAAAATACGGGCCTTCCACCAGCGCGCGGGGCTCGCCCTGATTTGGGCCAAGCGTGATGATAGCCCGATCCGGCATCGTCGAGCAGCCCTGAAAGATCCCACTGACGCCCAGCGGACTCGAATGCGCGAACCGATCGCTCTTGCCGTAGTGACCGACGATGGCCCCGTCGTAATCCACCAGCACCAGCCCCCGTCCGTCCAGTTCCGGCGCCAGGACGAACAACGCCTCGCCCCGCGGGTCAACGCTGTGTACGTTCCAGTCGTCTCCCGTATGAATTACCTTCGAGCCGCTCCCATCCGTCGCGATCCGAATGAGCGCGGGTTCGCCGGATTTGTTGACCGCCTTGGCGAAGTACCACCGCTCGTCGGGAGACAGATATCCCCACGACCACTGCTGCAGCCCAACATCGGCGCGCGCGACCTCGACCTCGGCAAACGTGTCCAGGTGGACGGACCACAAGGCGCCGGCGTCGAAGAAGTAGACCACGCGCCGATTCCCCGCAAGCACGATTGCGCCCAGATGACTGCGATCAGTCAACTGGATCAGGTTGTCTCCGTCGACGTCGACCCTGAAGAGATCGAACGAGGCGTCCCGCTGACACGAGCGCAGGCTGCAGAACACGATCGTCCTCGAGTCGGATGTGAAACCGTTGGTAAGGTTCGCGTAGAAGTACGGCAAGGGCCAACTGATGACCGGGAAGCTGGTGAGTTGCAGGAAGCGGACCCCCGAGCGCGCGTCCGTGCATTGGATGCGCTCGATCTGGTATTTCTGACCCTTCGCCATGGTAAGGTCTCCGTGCGGATTCGCGCTGCGCTAATCGAGCGCGCGGCCGCTTTACGTTGCGGACCAGTATTGGCGGCGCTATTCTATACCGAAACAACGTGCGCACGTGAACAGGAAACCGAGGAAGACGATGACCACAATACCCTGTCCTACCGCCGTGGCGCTACTCAGTGGCGGACTGGATTCCACAGTCCTTCTCCATCACGCGCGCCAATCGTTGGTATCGGGGCGTGTTCTGACGTTGAGTTACAACTATGGACAGCGGCACACGCGTGAACTCGATTGCGCGCGGTGGCAGGCTGAGCGGGTCGGCGCGGTGGAACACCGGGTTATTGACCTGTCCTTCTTGGGAGAATTGCTACGGGGAGGATCGGCGCTTATCGCCGGTGGACATGACGTGCCGAATCTCACGGACCTGGCGCCGGAGCAGCTCACCCAACCGCCGACCTATGTTCCCAACCGGAATATGATGCTGTTGTCCATGGCGGCGGCGTATGCCGAGGCGTCGGGCGTTCGCGACGTCTTCTACGGCGCGCAGGCCATGGACCAATACGGCTATTGGGACTGCACCGTTGAGTTTGTGGAGCGTATCAATCGCGTCCTATCGCTCAATCGCAACGATCCGATTACGATCCACGCGCCGTTTGTGACCATGAAGAAGACCGAAGTTGTGAAACTAGGTCTATCTCTGGGAGTGGACTTTTCGCACACGTGGAGCTGCTACCGGGGGGAATCGAAAGCCTGCGGAACTTGCCCTACCTGTGTGGAACGGCTCACGGCGTTTCGCGAAGCGGGTATTCCCGATCCCGTTCCGTACGCGTAGGGTCGTCTTAGGGCTCGACCGCTCGCCGGAATTTCTCGACGAATTTGTCCCCTTCTTTGGCGTGTTTGGTCCCCCAATCACGTATGCCTTTGAGAGTTTCCTCGGACATATCGGGAGTGTACTTGCTCAGGGACGGCTCGAACTGGCTGACGTGCTTCGCGCTGGCTCTGATCTTTTCCTCGAATACGGACGTGATATCCACGGTGTAATTGGGCTCGGTGGAATAGTAGTAGAACGCCAGCGGGACTCGATACGGTTTCAACCCCTCGTCCAGCAGGTGTTGGGGATAATACAGATGCCACTCCGCCGCGATGAAGGCGTCCTGAGTAATGTTCGCGGCCATGCGATGATCGGTCTTGTGCCATTGAACGGTATGCTCGCCTGGATCGATTGTGAATACGGCGTCGGGGCGGAACTTCTTGATTAGCCGGCACGCTTCGCCGCGCAAGCGCTGCGGGTCTGCGTATTCGAGGTCGCCGTCTTCGTAGCCCAGCCAGGTGATATTCTCTTTGGAAATTCCCAATACCTCGCACGCGGCCTCTTCTTCCGCGCGGCGAATCTGCGCGAGCCGTTCGCGCGTCATATCGAGATCCAACGAGCCCTTGTTGTCATTGGTGTAGATGACCACATGTACCTTGTTCTTGTTCCGCGCGAGGATCTTCATGATACCGCCGCACGCGAAGGTGTCATCGTCCGGATGCGGCGTGAATACGACAACCGTCTTGCCAATCCATTTTTCGATTCGATCAGTATCACTCAGCGTTTGTTCACCGGAAGGGGCGCTTGCCGCCATAGTCATCGCGGCGGCAGCCGTTAGAAGGATAAGATTCGGCGTTGTCATCGTAATGAGCCTCCCGTCCCTTTTAATTGAACCGCGTTCTTGTATACCATGCCCTCCAGCTTCGTCGACTGTCAATTAACCTCTAGCGCACTGCTGGGACGCCACTGCGTTCCGCGGATTGAAACGAGGGATTATGTTCAAGCTTGGAGCATTTACGGACGAAATATCGCCTGACTTGGCGCGCGCCTGCCGGGTCTGCAACGAATTTGGCGTCACCGGAGCGGAATTGCGAAGAGTGTGGGAGGCCTATCCTCAGACCTACACCGATGCGCAAGTCCGCGACATGAAGAAGATTCTCTCGGACCACGGCATGGTGGTGTGCAGCCTGGGGTCGCCGTTCGGCAAGTGCGAACTGGGCAGTCCAGCCGAAGTTGCGCAACACCTCGACTGGTTGCGGCGCTTCTCGGACGTGGCGTTGGAATTGGGGTGTTCGCTGGTCCGCGGGTTTGCGTTCTGGGGGCACGATCTGCGTGGCGAGCGTCCCTGGGACGAGATGTTAAAGGCGTTCGAGCCTGTGCCGGGGATACTGGAAGAAAAGGGGACCATACTGGGGCTCGAGAATGAAGCGGCCTGTTTGGTGGGGACAGCGCAGCATACCCGGACCTTTCTCGACAAACTAGATTGTCCTCGGGTGAAAGCTATCTGGGATTTGGCGAATCATGTGCAGGACCCCGGCGGCGAGGCGACACCTACGTTTCCCGATGGGTATGATCTCATCAAGGACGACATCGTCCATGTCCACGTCAAGGACGCCGTTCGACTTCCTGAAGGCCGCCCCAACGTGTTTCTCGGGATGGGTGTGTGCCGTTGGCGCGAACAGCTTCAAGGGCTGAAGAACGACGGCTACGAAGGGTTTATCTCGCTGGAGACCCATGTGAATCCGGATCGATTTCCGCCGGAATTGACCGCGAAGTACGGACAATACCTTTCCGGCGAAGGACGTGAGCCGGCCAGCAAAGTGTGTCTTGCCTGGCTGCGCGATACGGTAGCGGCGCTGGCGTAGCGCGGCGGGCGCGCCGCGCTCAAGACGCGGGGAGTATGAGGCCGTTGTCGAATTTGAACTTCTCGCCCTGGTAGTCGATAGACATCAATTCGAAATACGGTTTGTCCTTGGATAATTGAGGACGTGCGGCAAGCAATTCGTCGGTTACCTGTTTCACCGTGAACCGGAGAACCATTTCGCTCGATTTGTTGGCGATCGCGACCGAACACTGAAGTTCCTTTCCCTTCTCAAGCACCTCATCCTCGTTGAATACCCGCGTGAAGGTCAAGTCTACGACGCCGGCCTTTTTGTCCGTGGACCGTCCCGACGGGCGGTGTTTCTCGCCGAAGAACAGAGTCACCGTGGGCTTATCCTTGGTCGAGAACCATTCAACGGGCATGTGAAGCACGCAATCGTCCAGGTAAATGTCGCCTTTGACTGCGGACCGGCCCAAGAGATACACGTTATACACGGGCACCGCAAACTTGGCGTTCGTGCCGCCGCGTGAGCGCGGAGAGGCCTCGAGCGAAATATCGGTGAGTTGGTGGCCCAAGGCCCGCAATCTTTCCAGATGGCTTGCGCGCGCGGTAAGCGCGTTGGTTCCTGAAGTGTTTCCCTCGGTGGACGCCACCAAATCGCGCTGAGTACCCTTGAGCTTGGCGCGGGCCACGTTGCTTTCCATCGTTACGAGGACGTCCTGATGGAGCGTGACGTTGTACCCCTCATTGATGCTGGTTTGAATAAGGCGGCGGGCGTTCACTGCGTCGTCCAGGTCGTAGTAGGTGAGCGCGGCGAAGAGAATGTTCTCCCACTTGTAGTAGTACTTGGTGTTTCGCTCGATGGAGGCCAAATCGCGCTCGATGGTCTTGCGTTCGGTGGCGCGGTTGAGCAGCATGATGCGGTGCATGCACAGCATGACGTAGTCCTGATCCTCGCGCAGGACTTTCGTGGACTGTCCCTCGTAGCGCTCATAGTACTGAAGCGCGAGGGGGGCTTGGCCCGATTCCTGAGCGGCCAGACCAATCTGGTACCAGAACGGTGGATACGCTTCGAAGTCATCCTTGAGCCGTTCGAGCCGTCCCAGGCGCCGTTTCGCGTCTTCGTCACCCAAAACCTTGAGGTATTGCTCGAGTTGGACTTCCTTGAGGTTCAACCGGTCCGGAAGACTATAGCGGCGGTATAGTTTGTATTCGGTATCGAAGAATTGTGATCGCAACGCCGCTAAGCGTTTCAT
>JACRLJ010000138.1:2415-15870 GCA_016215105.1 Candidatus Hydrogenedentota bacterium | reverse complement strand
TGGTCAGCGTCTTCGTGTCCAATTCCCGGTGGTACAGTTTCGTTGATCGGGCGCTGTTCGATGCGGCCGTGACCGCGGCAAGAATCGCCTGGCACGCGAACGTGACCGGCGAACTGAGCTTGCTGAAGATGTCCTTTCCCTTGAGGGAGTCCATTACGGAGTCGCCGATCTTCCTGTTGTAGATCTGCGCGATATACCCGCGTTCCATTTCGCTCAACTTGAGATCGTTCAATTCGACCATCAGCCGTCCGATAATCGCGGCGATCTCGTCGTCCTGAATCTTCGTCACATCGATATTGTTGGCCAGGCGCTGGTACTCCTGGTCCAGCACCAGCCGGTCGCTGAGGTCCACGATTTTGCACATGGACTCGCGGCAGTAGTTCATTAGAACCGCCATCGTTATCGGGTCATATTTGGCCGCATCGGATTCCTTTACAGATTGGTGTGAAGCGCCGGAGGGACGCGGCGGAGCGGCTTTTGCGGGCTCTTCCGCGGGCAGCGGTTCGAAGATCGGAGCGGAGTCCGCAGCCATTGCGTAGTCCGGGCGCCATTGGGCGCACACCAGCAGGCCGATGCCCGCGATGAGGCGCGGGAGCGACGGAGATTGTCCTAACATCAAGCAGCTATTCCTTTTACGCCTCTTCGGCGGCGTTGTTTCCCGAAAGGCCTACGCGCCAAGAAGAAGTTGCGCTATCGCGCCCGCAGTCGAGGCGGGATCGCCCCAAGTGGTTACGGCGCAGCCATGAACGCGGGAGAGGCGTCCACTTCGGTTTGGCGGTGTTCGCGGGTGGAGCGCCCTATACACAACATCACAACAAGCTAAACAACAGAGGTAGGATACTCTTTTCGCCGTTCGGGTTTCACGTGGCGGTTGCGTCGGCGATTCGGTCCCGGGTTCTGCCCGGCGTGTCAGTAACAGAGCCTGAACTGGGCGTTATTATTAAGGCGGCTCTGCGGCGATTGCGGAGTCACGGTTATGACTTCCTCGTCAGTGACGTATACGTGAGTAGCGTGGAAGTTGTTGAAAAAGAAGCTGTTGACGAGGGAAGTCGGCTGCCGTATAGTGAGGGCGAGGCCACCATAGGGAGATTTGAGCTAGTGACTACACGTTGGGTACTCGTAGTGGGTTTAGCGTTTTCGGCCGGGCTATGTTTGACCGGATGCGACGGGCATGGCTTTGACCTCGGCATTAAGATAAGTACCGGGGACAATACACCCTCCCCCGGCGACGGTGGCGGTACTCCCGGCGACGGAAATACGGGAGGCGGCACGACGCCGTCACCAAAGCCTTTTGCCGGGACGTGGCTTGCCAGCTACGGCGATGACCAGCCGGGCGACGGGTCCAAACAGTACGCTGTCCGCCTGCTGGTTTCGCAGGATGCGAACACGGGGGCCTTGTCCGGTACGGGCACGATGTTTCGGGTGTTTCGCAGCGGAACCGCGTCGCAAGACGTTGTGGATCTAACTCTATCCGGAACCGCCCAGGGCTCGAGCGCTCAGTTGGTCTTTCACTCCAAACCCTCGACGGTGTTTGATTTCAATCCGGTATGGACCTTGCGGGCCACCGGCAATCGTATGACAGGCGTTTACGAAGAGACGGACACGAACGCGGCGCTGGTTGTTTCCGGCCATGCAGTCTGGAATCTGATTACGTCCGGCGCACTGAACGACGCATGGATATCCGGCTATACGGACGCGTACGCGGCCACCGGGCTCAAGACGAATGACACGTCGGCTGCGGTCTCCCTAGCGGCGGGCGCCGACAACAAATTCACGGGAGATGGCCTCCAGGCAATTATCAAGGAAGGCGCGACGCCCGACGAACTCAATTTCTTGATCGCGGGAGAGATTCCCGGGGGATCGCAAATCAACTTCACATTTGACGGATCGGACCTTACCGGTAAAGCGATGGATTGGTGGGGATTCTATTCCGCGAACTACTTCGTAGGCGCATACGGGCAATTTACCGCGGAGAACAATCTCAACCGCTTTGGCCACGCCACGTGGTATAGCGCGTCCGGTGTGACTGCGGATCGCGTTACGCGCACGTGGGTGACCTCATTCGGCGATTCGGCGGCGTCTGCCGGAGCCGAACTGTCCGATTACGTGATGCAGGTGACACTGTCGCTGCAAACCGGCGCGGAGGTAACCGGTACCGCGCTGGTGCTTAACGAGCGGGACACGACACCGCAATTCAAGAGCTACGCGCTGCAAAACGGGACCATATCGGGGACACGCGTCCGATTCGAGCTGGCCGGCGCCGGTACAACGTTTGCCTGGGACCTGAACCTGTCGGACACGGCCATGGCCGGCTGCTATCAGCAATTCAACACCAGCGGCACATTCTTGAGCCGTGGTATTGCGGAGTGGCGTCCCGGCGGCACAAGTTCGCTGGTCGGGACCTGGACGGCGGCGTATGTGGACACCCTGCGCGTTTCGGAAGCGGTAGCGACTCAACTGTCGCGCGTTACGATTGCCACTCAGACATCGTCCGGCGCCCTATCGGGCAGTGGGACGCTCCATTTCCCCGGCGAGAGCGCGGATAGGACGTTCTCCGTATCCGGCACGCGTTCGGGTTCGCAGATCGACTGGACGTTCCCAGGCGGTACGGGGTTGGCAGGCGATTTCGTGTGGCACATGCGGCAGGCCGGGGACATTCTGTTCGGCACGTATACCAACTTCACGACGACCGACGTCACCGAGGCGCGGGGCCACGCGATATGGTTCCGCTCGACCCTCAGCGGCTCATGATGGGATTATCAGCGGTCAGAGAGGTTTGGTAGCGCGCTTTGCCTTTCGCTGCGGCATCGGAGCCGATTGGGCCTTTTCGGCGTCCGTGTTGCCGCCGGGTTTCGTTTCAGCGGGCGTTACGTCCCCGGTCTTTTTCCCTTCAGTCTTCCGAGCGCCGGGGTCGACGTCGATGACCGTCTCAAACGGGCGCGGGTGTACCCCTTCGGCGGTGATGTCAAAGAAACGGATAGCGCCGTTGATGGCCGCGGGAGTCACCGTGTACCGCGTAGTACCCCACGGAACGCCCTTGTCGTCTTTGCCGTTCTCCTTGTGGCGATGACCGAAGATGAGGTAGTCGAGCGGGTCATCGACGAAGAGGATGATCTGGCTGCGCATGCCCTGGTCGGGCTCGTAGCGGTGCGTCAGGCCGATGCACCACCGTGACGGTTTGAGCGCGCGGCGGGACATCTGCAGATCGGCGTCCTGCCGCCCCAACTCGTCAGCCACGTCGAAATCCTTCGTGTCGTAGGAGAGGTATCCGTCCTCTCCGAAGCGGAACATATAGGTCAGCGGTCCAAACACGTTCTCGTAATTCAGTCCTTGCCGGTCGTGATTTCCAGGACACACGAAGGTGGGCAGTGTGCAGGTATCAAGGATCTCGATGAATGACTGAAACTGCTCCGGCGCGCCGCCTTCCGTCAGATCTCCGGTAATCACCGCGAACGCCGCGCCCGAGGTATTCAGTTTCGCAATCACCGCCTTGAAAATCTCCTGGGAGGTTAGCGCGTTCCGATTCGATCCAATGTGCGTGTCGGTTACGTGCGCTATCGCGTAGAGTGGAGGAAACTCCTCGCGCACGAATACGGCGCGCACGTTTCGGTCGGATTTCGCGCCGTCGTCGGCTTCCAGCGCGTAGGCGCCGGGTTTGGCGCCGCCTGCTACCTTGCATCGGGCGACCGCGCGTCCGCCCGGCGCGTCACGCCACTCGACCATTAGTTCGGGCGCAGGATCGGGGCCAACCAGCTTGAGCGCCGTCCGTTGCGACAGGTCCGCCTCGAAGGCCTCTCCGGGCTTGACGATGGCCGGGACGCCGTCGTTTGGCGTCCGAATGAGTCCCAGTGTGCCGTCGGTGTTCCGCGCCTCAGCAGAGCCGGCGAGGAGAATGACGAAGAAGAAGAGCCAGCGTCTCATTTGCGTTTTCCCGCCGGGCGCCACGCCGGGGCAAAGTCGTCGCCGGCGCGCTGGGTCGCCGGTACGATCAGACACGAAAGCGACATACTCGCCCTTCGGCGACCATGCCGGCGCCCAGTTGTCCGCGTCCTTGGTCACCGCGACTGGAAACACGCGGGCGGTGTCCACGAAGGCGCGGTATACCCCGCGGCGCCCATCCCGAAACGATTCGAAGGCCAGCCATTTGGCGTCCGGCGACCACACCGGATTCCAATCCGCGGCTCGGTGATTGGTCACGTCGCGCATACCCAGCTTGTCGGAAACCACGAAGATTTCCCGGTCGCCGCCGTCGTTTGACTCGAAGGCCTTCAGTTGTCCCCTCGGCGAGGGTTCGATTGACCACTCGACGTACTTATCGGGCGCAGATCGGAGATTCAGCCACAATCCCTTCGTCGCGACCGGCGTGACTTCGACCAGATCAGTCGAATACTGGCCCGGTAGCCCCGCGACGGCAACCGCTGCGACGGACGTGGGCTCGAGCCATACCGGCCTGAGCAGACCGGTCTTGCCGCCACCCCATTCCGCTTCGGTGTCGGCCGATACGTCATACACCATGATCTTTGCGTTGAACGCGTCGCCGGCGGCGTATGCGAGACGCGCGCTATCCTGCGACCAGCGCGGCCAGCGGATGGAATCGGATGCGGCGGCCAATGCACGAGGCCCCGAACCGTCCGCACGAACGACACGGAGCCTCGTCTTGCCGTCGCTTTCCGAGGTGAACGCGAGCCATTGCCCGTCGGGCGACCATACCGGCGCGCCGTCCCGTTGTCCGACGCCGACTCTAGTCTGCGCGCCGGTGGCCAGATCGAGGACGAGAACGCAATGGTCCTCCTGCTGCGCGCCAGATACAAACGCGACTTGGCCGTTCGGGGCGGCCAAGAAGAGCGCCGCGCCAATGACGAAATTGGCAAACATGAACCCATCTTACCATAGCATCCGGAGGGGAAGCACAACCTACTCGGTATCGAAGTTCGCGAATAGCGCCGCTTGCGCAGCGAGGGAGACGGAAATCGGCAATTTGAGGCGGTCAACGATGTCAGTTCCTCCAGGTTGATCGCTTTTTCCTGGAGTCGATTACCTGGCGAAGACCTGGGGTCACGGCATTTGGCACTGTTATCGTTACGTCAACGATGTCTGTCTATGACCTTTCACTAGGCTGCTCTTAGGAACCGCTGCGCTGCTGCCGTGGGTTTTGGGTCTCACGGGCGTACGATTTGTCAGCGCTCAGTCCCCTTAGGCGGATGACGCTGTGAGGGAAGCCAGGCGTCACCGGAAAGGTCCGGGGAAAGGAGGTGGCGGCGCGAATCTTCATTTCTATTGCTCCAGTTGTGCATCCAAAGCTGTTCTTTGAAATGGAACGCATCACAATAAAGGAGAAATTGTAATGAGATCGACAAGAACGCTTTCAGTGCTCGTTGTACTCCTCCTTCTTGCTCTATGCTTGCCCGCCGGCGCCACCAGCTACAATCCCAGCACCACGGTAATCGTGTACGTCCACGGCTTTGGCAACACCGGCTATAACCGTGTTGGCGTCTATGGTGACGATGAGCCGGACCCGAGTGTTTTCGATGACGTTACGAAGTTGGCCACCATGCTTGGCCAGCCGACGTGGCAAGCCGCGCCGACGGCCGCGAACCAAGTGGCCGGAAGCACCTACTACGGCGACACCGCGCCGGCATGGTACACGTCACAGGACATCGCAGCCGACGCGGCTGCGGCTCCCTATGTGCCGCGCTACGCGCTGCGCATCGCGAAGTACATTCAGCACGTTCTGCAGCGGGCGCCGGCGGCCACCGCGGTTAACATCGTGTCGGGCAGTTTCGGCACCGAAGTATCGCGTTATCTAATTGAGCACGACCTGCTGGGGCTGGCCAGCACCCAGAAGATCGCCCGGTGGAACACGATCGTCGGCGTGACTCAAGGCAATTGGGCCGCCACCAACTCTTCGGATTGGTTCCTTCAATTAATGGGCGGTTCGCCGGACATCTACGACATGCGATATACCTGGGTAGACGCCAACATTTCGACCCATCAGAACATGAACACCGCGCTCTTCGGGCCGATGGTGATCACCCACTGGGCCGCCACCGACGATTCCACTGAGCTCACCGCCCTGACGGGGTACCTCTACCCGAACGATGGAACGAATCTCGTTCAGGACGAGTACTTCTTGAGCTATTCAACGGCGGCGGCGCTACACGCGGCCACCGATGGAACGCTGCAGATGCCCGGCCGCGCCCATCAACACGTCCAGCACTCCAACATACGCTATAACGACGGAATGTGGGCGGGTGTATGCGCCGCGTCACAGAACAACAAACGGGTGACGATTACCCTCAGCCGCTTCAAGGCGCTGAGCACCGGCGACGGTTGGCTGCAGGGTAAAGGAGAATTTGTTTTCTCGTTTGCGGCCACGTCGCCCAGGGCCGCCGCACTGTACAACTGTACGGTTCCGCTTCAGGACTATCACTACGAGGACGGCATTTCTCCCAAGCTGAGTCTGAGCAGGAACGAGACCCAGTATCCCGGTACCGTTTTCTTCGATCAGATTGTGCCGCCGGGTGAAACCCAGCTCAATCTGACCCTCACGGTGTGGGAACTCGACTGGTTCTACACGTACTACCGGGTTACGGAGGATCCCTCGAGCGCCGACAGGAACATGGGGGCCTTGAGCGTCTCCGTTTCCGTCAACGGCAATTCGACGGTCACGGTGTCCAACGGGAATTATCAGGCCGATTTCACAACGACGGTCCGCAACGTGTACTAAACTTATTTGAACATATAGGAGAGGCGCGGCGGACCGCGAGTCCGCTGCCTTCTCTTCGCGAATCGAGTCGATTGTCATCTGCAATTGGAACTCGCCACACGACGCGTGGCGGGTTCCTTTCTTTATCGGCGCCATGCGGTGGCGGGAAGCCTGATTGCGGGCAGCCGATTTCCGTCCGCGGGACCAACATCAAGCGGCGACAAGTCCCTCTATGTGAAGGGCGTCTGTTTCGGCTCTCGGCGGGTGGTTTTGGAAGTAAACTCGGCTCTTCGGAACCATAGGGATTATCAGCCGCGCGAGTTTATCGTGGCGCCGGGAGGCGGAATCACGGGTTTTCGAAACAAGGGGTCATGTGCGTTAAGTTATTTCACTGTAGCGTCTTACGGGCGTACTTGCGGCATGGGATGTAGGCTCAAGGTCGGCGGAGATCACCACGAAGATCCTTGAAAAATATTTAATTGACACAACTGGTAATTTATGATATATATGATAAATTGCAATTGACGGGGTTCCTGCTGTATCGAATTGTTCGGCCGCGTGCGACTGTGTTCTGCGCCTGCGAGGCGGGCGTTTCCACGACTGGCGCGCGCTTTGAGGTCGCGCGCGCGCCCCTGGGAAGACGCAACGGTCCGGGGCCAGCCTTGACGCAGCCGAACAGTGCGCCTATTGTAGTGTCGATTCCGCTCGGGGTGGCCTTGCGCAGCCCATGGGGAGACCTCTGGAGTGGACGTCTGAACGCACCATCTGGCCGAGCGGCACGGTGGGCGGCCCGACGGGTTTTTCGACAGGCTCGAAGCGCACGCTTCGAGAGGGGATGGGGGTTTAATAGCTGGCCGCCATATCATGGCGAGGGTGTCCTGGGTCGCGCCATCCGCATGATCGGCTTCGGCCTCATCAGGTGATTGCGGTTCGGTGTGCGCGGTGGAAGCCAAGGACGTGGTGA
The DNA here is from genome assembly GCA_016215105.1 of Candidatus Hydrogenedentota bacterium. Classification (GTDB taxonomy): domain Bacteria; phylum Hydrogenedentota; class Hydrogenedentia; order Hydrogenedentales; family SLHB01; genus JACRLJ01. The sequence continues at coordinate 8,200 of JACRLJ010000138.1, read as the reverse complement.
CCGTGCCTGAGGTCCGGCGCGAAGCGGACTGAGCATGAATTACAGATTGTTCTTCATAATGAAGCATGCCGGCCGCGTGGTCGCGTTCGCGTTTGCGCACAATGCCGCCGTCGTTGAACGCGGAGGCAGGATTACATCCGGAACAGAAACAGGGGTTAGCGTCTGTCATTCCATAGTTGATGGAGGCGGACGGGTACTTAGGATCGATAGCCGCCGCTTTGCGCGGCTTGGAGGTCGTACATGAGCAAGGCACTTCGGGCGCCGGGTTCGGGCGCGATGGTGCGGGTGTGGCCGTATGCTGTCTTTTGGGCGGTTCTATGGACCCTTGCCGTGGGCTGCGCGCTGTGGTGGGACTGGCGCGTGGACATGGAAAACATCATGAACCTGGCGCGATCCGAAGCGAAAGAGCTGTCTGACCGGTACGAACTCCATCTCCGGCCCGAGTATATGACGGGCGCCGTTCACGAAATGGAAAAGCGGGAGCAAGGGCGCTGGGGGCGTGTCGTCAGCCTCAATCCTATCAATACGGCAAACGCCGCGGACGCTTGGGAGGCCGAGTGCTTACGCGCGTTCGAGGCCGGGGCCGCGGAATGCGTCTCCGTGGAACCGCTAAACGGTCAGAGCTGTGTTCGGCATATGGCTCCGTTGAAAGCTCAGGAAAAGTGCCTCGAGTGCCATGCCGCCCAAGGCCACACGATCGGCAGCCTGATCGGCGGAATCAGCGTATCGGCGCCTCTGGACCCGTACGTCGCCGCCGCCGAGAACACCCACCGAAAGTCGAGCCTACCCGTATACGGACTCGTGTGGATGGTGGGATTGGCGGGTATAGGCGTCAGCGGGAGAAGCCTTCAAAATCGCGTAGCGGAACTGAGGAGATCTCAGGCGGCGCTGCGGGAGAGCGAGCGGCAATTCCGGAGCTACTTCGAGCTACCGCTCATTGGGATTGCCATTACCTCGCCGGAAAAAGGATGGCTGGATGTCAACCAGCGGCTGTGTGACAGCCTCGGTTATTCCCGGGGACAGTTGTTGAGGATGACTTGGTCCGAGCTCACGCATCCCGAGGATTTGGACGACGATCTGAAGCAATTCAATCGCCTCCTGGCGGGGGAAATTGACGGTTACGCCACGGAGAAACGATTCATCTGCGCCGGCGGCCGGATAATGCCATCCGAACTCGCGGTACGCTGCGTTCGCGATCCGGATGGCCGGGTTGACTATCTCGTCGCGCTGGTACAGGACATTACCGACCGTAAGCAGGCCGAAGAAGAACTGCGCCGTTCGGAGACGAAATTCCGAACACTATACAACTCGACCAGCGACGCGGTGATGTTGCTCGATGAAAAGGGATTCTTCGATTGCAATCGGGCGTCCCTGGCGATGTTCGGCTGCGCGACGCGGGAAGAGTTCTGCTCGAAACACCCCGCGGATATGTCGCCGCCGGAGCAGCCTTGCGGCACGGGTTCCATGACGCTCGCCAACGGGCATATTGCCATGGCGATGGAAAGAGGGAGTCACAGCTTCGAGTGGATGCACAAGCGCGTCGACACCAACGAGTCCTTTCCCGCCGACGTATTACTGAACGCCATGGAACTGGATGGCAGGAGGGTGTTGCAGGCGGTGGTACGCGACATCACTGCGCGCAAGCGGTTCGAGGCGGAACTGCGGGAGACCAACCGCCAGCTCGAGGAAGCTACCGGCCGGGCCAACGAGATGGCGATACATGCGGAGATGGCCAGCATCGCCAAGGGCGAATTCCTCGCCAACATGAGCCACGAAATTCGTACGCCTATAAATGGCGTCATTGGTATGACGGGTCTCTTGCTGGATACGGAACTCGATACTGAACAGCGGCGCTACGCGGACATCGTGCGGGCCAGCGGCGAATCGCTCCTTGGCTTGATTAACGATATCCTCGACTTTTCGAAGATTGAGGCGGGTAAAGTCGTACTCGAAACGCTGCCCTTCGATCTGTCGAGCCTGCTGGACGACTTTGCCTCGACGCTAGCCGTCCGTGCCCATGAGAAGGGGTTGGAGTTACTCTGCGCCGCAGACATTGACGTGCCGGTCCTGCTGCAGGGCGACCCGGGCCGCCTACGTCAGATCCTCTCCAATCTGGCGGGCAATTCCGTCAAGTTCACCCCTGCCGGCGAGGTGGGGATACGTGTTTCGCTGGCGGAGGAGTGTGAAGACAACGTTCTGCTGCGCTTTTCGGTGCGTGACACAGGTATCGGCATTCCAGAAGACAAGATTGGCTTGCTCTTCGATAAATTCAGCCAAGTGGACGCCTCGACTACGCGCAAGTACGGCGGCACGGGACTTGGGTTGGCGATCTCGAAGCAGCTTGCGGAGTTGATGGGCGGTGAAGTCGGCGTGGAGAGCGAAGAAGGAAAAGGATCGGAGTTCTGGTTCACGGCTCGCCTAGCTAAGCAGGCCGAGGGGGCGTCCTCGGACAGCCGTTTGCCTGCCGATCTACGCGGCGTGCGCGTGCTCATCGTAGACGACAACGACGCAAGCCGCGAGATCCTGACAACCCGTTTGGCCTCCTGGGGCATGCGCCCCTCGGAGGCGGAAGACGGTCCCTGCGGGTTCCACGCGCTCCGCCGGGCGGCCGACGAGCAAGACCCTTTCCGCGTCGCCGTGATCGATATGCAAATGCCGGGTATGGACGGCGAGATGTTGGGCAAGGCGATCAAGGCGGACGAGCGCCTGGCGGATACCCGGCTGGTGATGTTGACTTCCTTGGGAACTCGGGGAGACGCCCGGCGATTTCAGGAGGCCGGTTTCGTGGCGTACGCGACCAAGCCGATACGGCACCAGGAACTGAAGGCCGTACTCTACTTGGCGCTGACCGACGAGGACAGGGCGAGTCCAACACCGCAGCCCATCGTCACGCGTCACATGGCCCGCGAAAAGCGGGTTCTGTTCTCCGACTGCAAGGCGCGCATTCTACTGGCCGAGGACAACATCACCAATCAGATGGTGGCGCTCGGCATTTTGAAGAAGTTGGGGCTGCGGGCGGATGCCGTGGCCAACGGCGCGGAAGCGGTCAAGGCCCTCGAAACCCTGCCTTACGACTTGGTGCTCATGGATGTGCAGATGCCAGAGATGGATGGATTTGAGGCCACGAAGCGAATTCGCGATCCGCGGTCGTCCGTGCTCAATCACGGGGTTCCTATAATTGCTATGACGGCCCACGCCATGCAGGGCGACCGGGAGCTCTGTCTTAACGCGGGCATGACCGACTACGTCACGAAGCCGGTTTCCCCCAATGCGTTGGCGGAAGCGCTGGATAAGTGGTTGCCGAGAGATACCACCTCCACCGAGGAACACGCTCCGGCTGTGCCCGAAGAAGATGCCGCGGTATCCACTCCAGAACCGGGGACACCGGTCTTTGACAGGGCGGGCATGATGGCCCGGCTGTTGGATGACGAAGACTTGGCCCGGGTGGTGGTCAAGGGCTTTCTTGATGACATTCCCCAGCGGATACAGGCGCTTCGGGACTATCTCGATACGGGGGACGCCAAGAGCGCGGAGCGTCAGGCCCACATCATCAAAGGCGCGTCGGCCAATGTCGGCGGCGAGGCGCTGCGCGCGGCGGCTTTCGATCTGGAGAAATCCGCCGAGGCGGGGAACTTGGCCGATGCGAAGGCCCTAATGGCCGATTTGCAGGCGGAATTCGAACGGTTGAAGAATGCGATAGCGAATCAGCCGTGACGGCAGCGAGCGGAAATCCGGGGTCAATCGAATCCGGTAACAGACGCAAGACGCGGATACCATCGCTCCGGGCGGCTTGGAGTATATGAACGTACGCACGTGTTGTAGTCAACGAGGTTATTCATGCGCATCCTAATTGCCGAAGACGATTTCACCTCGCGCACCATGCTGGCGGGTGTATTGAAGAAGAGCGGGTACGAGGTGGTGGAAACGATCAACGGTTCGGCTGCGTGGGAGGCGATGCGCCAACCCGGCGCCCCCGGTCTGGCCATACTGGACTGGATGATGCCGGAGTTGGATGGGCCGGAGGTGGTACGCCGGATTCGCGGTGTGGAAACCGACCAGCCGCCGTACATTATTATGCTGACCAGCAAAGGGGATAAATCCGACATTATTGCCGGGCTCGACGCCGGCGCCAACGATTACCTGGCCAAGCCCTTTGACGCCGGCGAACTGCGCGCTCGTGTCGAGGTCGGCCGGCGCATGGTCGAGATGCAGGCCGAACTCGTCAAGAGCAAAGCAACACTGGCTCACCAAGCCGGCCACGACTCGCTAACCGGACTGCTGAACCGCCGGGCCATTCTCGAGCGGCTTCACGAGGAACTGGTGCGGGCTAGGCGCGAAGGTGACTTGCTGGCGATCGGGATGTGCGACATCGATCATTTCAAGCAGGTCAATGACACCTATGGTCACCAAACCGGGGATGATGTGCTGTGCGGGCTCACACAGATTCTGAGTGAGAGCTTGAGGGAGTACGATTCCGTAGGGCGCATGGGCGGAGAGGAGTTCCTAGTGATCATGCCTATGAAGTCCGGGGCGGATTACACTTCAAGACTCGACAGGCTATGCGGGCGGATATCCGAGAGCAAGATAACGACCCGATCGGGCGAACTGTCCATAACGGTGAGCATCGGCGTGGCTAGTGCGGCGGGGGAAAGCACCGTGGACACGATATTGGAGGCAGCCGATACCGCGCTGTACGGCGCCAAGAACGAGGGCCGCAACCGCGTGGTCCACGACGGGCGCTGACCTCTCGGAGTTTGGCGAGAAAGCCTCTCGGGCCAGACTTCCCGTAGTGGGGCGCGGGACTGGTTCTTGCGCGTGGGGCGGAAATCTTCTAAGCTATAGGCTTGTTCCTAGAGGCGCGGCCAGAAAGCCTCCGTATAGCAGAGCCTCGTAACTGCACGTGCTGGAGTTAAGCACCTTACAGATGCTTTCTGGCCGCGCCGCGTCAAATACTTCTCTTTCTGGTGGGAGTCCTAGACGGTATGTGGCTCCCAAACAACCCGATCGCAGGGTGTTCCCTGCGTTTCCGAGTGAACCTGCATCATGCCTGGTAAGAAAGCATCTAGTCCGCACGACGCCATTGTCATTAAGGGCGCGCGCGAGCACAATCTGAAGAACATCAACGTCACGATTCCGCGCAACAAGCTGGTAGTGATTACGGGCTTGAGCGGGTCAGGTAAGTCGAGTCTTGCGTTCGACACCATCTATGCGGAGGGCCAGCGGCGATATGTCGAGAGCCTATCGGCATACGCGCGGCAGTTTCTCGAGCAGATGGAAAAGCCGGACGTGGACTATATCGAGGGGCTGAGCCCGGCGATTTCGATCGAACAGAAGACTACGCACCGGAATCCGCGCTCGACGGTCGGGACGGTGACCGAGGTCTATGACTACCTGCGCCTACTATACGCGCGAATCGGCACGCCGCACTGCTACAACTGCGGGAAGGTAATCGAATCGCAAACGCCGCAGTCCATTGTGGACACCATTTTGGCGTTGCCGCAGGGCGCCAAGGTGCAACTGCTCGCGCCGTTAATTCGCCAGCGCAAAGGCACGTATCAGAAGGTGTTCGAGGATGTGAAGCGCCAGGGATTCGTGCGGGTGCGAGTGAACGGCGAGTTCCGCAATGTTGACGAAGAGATCACGCTCGAACGCTACGTGAAACACGATATTGACGTGGTTGTCGATCGCCTGGTGGTGAAAGAAGGCATCCAGGCGCGGCTGACGGATTCGGTCGAGACCTGTCTGAAGCTTGGGCAAGGCATTATCCGGATCTTTTACGAGACGC
>JACRLJ010000138.1:0-2390 GCA_016215105.1 Candidatus Hydrogenedentota bacterium | reverse complement strand
TGGGCAAGGCATTATCCGGATCTTTTACGAGACGCCCGATGGAAAGACGCATGAGACGTTGCAGAGCGAGCATTTTGCGTGCGTCGAGTGCGGTATCAGCTTCGAGGAGCTGAGCCCGCGCATGTTCTCGTTCAACAATCCGCACGGCGCGTGTCCGGAATGCACGGGGCTAGGCACGGTGATGGAGGTGGACCCGGACTTGGTCGTGCCGGACCCGAGCCTTTCCATTGACGGCGGCGCGATTCGCCCGTGGAGCCTCCATCGCATTATGGATGGGATGTACCGGCTGGCGTTGCGAAGCGTCTGCGATCACTACAAGCAGAGCATTAACGCGGCGTGGCGCAAGCTGCCGGAGGATTTTCGTCAGGTGGTGTTGTACGGCTCGGGGGACACCGAGATTGATTTCTCGTACTCGAATCAGAAGCGGAAGTTCGAGATTCGCCGTCCATTCGAGGGCGTTATCCCGAATCTGGAGCGCCGCTTCAGAGAGACCGGATCGAATGCGGCGCGCGACATGATCAGCCAGTTTATGGCGTCTAAGCCGTGCCACCGCTGCAAAGGCGCGCGGCTGCGTCCGGAATCCATGGCGGTACGGGTGAGCGGCAAGACCATTATGGAAACGACGGCGCTGTCCATCGCCGAGTCGCTTCGTTTCTTTCAGTCGCTCGAACTGACGACGACCCAGCGGAAGATCGCGGATCGGATACTGAAGGAGATCCGGGAGAGGCTGGGATTCCTCGTGAACGTGGGGCTGGATTATCTCTCGATGGAACGGCACGCCGGGACGCTGTCCGGTGGCGAGTCGCAACGTATCCGGCTTGCCACGCAGATCGGCGCCGGGCTGGTGGGCGTGCTCTATATCCTCGACGAACCGAGCATAGGGCTGCACCAGCGCGACAACAAGAAGCTGATCGCCACGTTGGAACGTCTGCGGGACATCGGAAACACGGTAATCGTCGTTGAACACGATGAGGATACGATCCGCACGTCGGACTACGTGCTCGATCTTGGGCCGGGCGCGGGCGTACACGGCGGGCATATCGTGGCTCAGGGCACGCCGAAGGAAATCATGCGCGTCAAGGAGTCGTTGACGGGCCAGTACCTGCGCGGCGTATTCCAGATACACACACCCAAGAAGCGGCGTGAGTCGAACGGCAAGTCCATCGTCATACGCGGCGCGCAGCACAACAATCTGAAGAAGGTCGACGTCGAGTTTCCGCTCGGCGTTTTCATCTGCGTCACCGGTGTTTCCGGCTCCGGAAAGTCGAGCTTGATCAACGAGACGCTCTTTCCCGCGGCAATGCGCGCTCTTCATGAATCACCGCGCCAGAGACCAGGCAAGCATGATCGCATCGAAGGTCTCGAGAACATTGACAAGGTGATCGATATTGATCAATCGCCCATAGGCCGGACGCCGCGATCCAATCCCGCGACCTATACCGGCCTGTTCACGCCCATTCGGGACCTGTTCAGCAGGACGCCGACCGCGCGCGCCCGCGGTTATCAGGCGGGGCGGTTCAGTTTCAACGTGAAAGGGGGCCGTTGCGAGACCTGCGAAGGCGCGGGCATGATTATGATCGAAATGCATTTCCTGCCCGACGTATACGTTCCCTGCGAGGACTGCAAGGGGCATCGGTACAACCGCGACACCTTGGAAGTGCAATACAAGGGCAAGAACATCTACGAAGTGCTCGACATGACGGTCGAGGAGGGGTGCGACTTCTTCCGGAACATTCCCGTGATCTTTTCCAAGCTTGATACGCTCAATGACGTCGGTTTGGGCTATATCAAGCTCGGTCAGGCGGCGACCACGTTGTCCGGTGGTGAAGCCCAGCGCGTGAAGCTCGCGACGGAGTTGTCGAAGCGCCAGACCGGCCGCACGCTGTATATACTTGATGAGCCGACGACCGGTCTGCATGCGGTGGATATCGATAAATTGCTCAAGGTGCTGCACCGTTTGGTGGATTACGGCAATACGGTGCTGGTCATCGAGCACAATCTGGACGTGATCAAGACCGCCGACTGGATCATCGATCTTGGACCAGAAGGCGGCGATAACGGCGGGCGAGTTATTGCGCAAGGCACACCTGCCACCATATCGAAAAACGCCAAGTCCTACACGGGCCAGTATCTTCGTGAGAAGCTATAGCGGATCCGAGCCCGCCGTGTCGTGAGAGAGGAGGCAGTCTGTGTTTGAACGCCGTCACGAGCCGCTGGCGCCCAAGTCGCTCTTCGTTGTTCGACTGGCCCGGAGCATTGGCCTGGGACTGGGCATGGTGGCCGCGTGCCTGGGGCTGGGGGTTATGGGATATCACTTCATCGAGAAGCTGCCGTGGCTGGACGCTTTGCTCAACGCGTCCATGATACTGTCTGGCATGGGTCCCGTGAAT
>JACRLJ010000137.1:36225-48072 GCA_016215105.1 Candidatus Hydrogenedentota bacterium | reverse complement strand
CCGGAGATCTTCCCGCGTTCATACTTACGTGGATGCTGTTGAGCCTTCCGTTGGTTTACCTGTTCAATGCCAGCACCCCGGCCGCGCTCTACTTGGCCGGAATCGCGGCTTGGACCGGAAACGTGATGCACGAAGGGTCGCAGAAGTTGTGTTTTTGGGCCTTGCTAATTCTGTTCATTCCTCATTACGCCACCGCGATGATTCGGGACGCAGGCGGATTCCGCGCGACGGCCCTGTCATGGGCTCTGCTGGCGTGTATGAGTGTGGCGACGGGGCTTAGCATTGAAGGCGTCATGCCGGGTATCTGGATAGTGGTGTACGCCAGCCTGATGACGTCAATCTATCTCGTGGGAACGCTGTGGTTTGATGACGCCCCGTCCGCGTGGCGGCGGCCATTTCAAACCATCGGTCAACGGGGCATCGTTGTGCTGTCGTTCATACTGACTTTCCGGGAACCGTGGCGGCACATAGGTTGGCATTATTACGGCGCTCGTGGATACCAGACGACGTTTGGCGCGGCCGCAGACTACGCTATGACGATCTCCCTAACCATTCTAGCAGTGAGTTTGCTGCTGCGTTGTGTTCGCAACGGGAAAACGCCCTCCCTGTTCTTGGGTGTCATGCCGGCCCTGGCCATCGTGGGCTAAGCCGCCTCCTCCGCTTTCGAGGACGGTTCGTTGGCGATGATTCTGTTCAACGTCTACGTGCTAATCATGAGCGTGGCGGCTATTGTTGGCGGCATACAGCACGAGCGCCTGGGTCTGCTCAACAGTGGGATGCTGCTGCTGGCCGCCTTGATCACGGCGCGGTTCTTTGACAGCGACGTGAGCATGTTGACACGTGGTGTTGTCTTCATTCTGCTCGGTATAGGTTTCCTGGGGGCCAATATCTGGATGCTGCGGCGCAAGGCGGCGGCGAAGGAGCCTGAGCAATGAAAAAGCCGTGGCTAATGGCGCTGTTTCTCGTGTTGGCAGTGGGGCAGATCGCTGCGCCCGTCAGTATGATCGTGCAGCGCGAACAGGTCTTGAAAGACGGTCGCCTCTATAAGTTCCCATCGCAGCCGATTGACCCGGTTGACGTGTTCCGCGGCCGATACGTCGCACTATCTCTCCGCGCGGCACAAGAAGTGTATTCGACCCCGGCCTGGAACTGGGAAGACCGAACGGCATACGCCAGAATCAAGGTGGACGAGGCGGGTTTCGCCCACTTCGATAACCTTACTTCGGCGCCACCTCCATCGGGAGACTATGTAAAGGCGCGTGTCCACTATGGTTCGCTGGTCTTGCCCTTCTCCCGGTATTACATGAATGAGAAACTTGCTCCCAAGGCCGAATCGGAGTACTGGAAACATATGGGGCGCCGGGGTTCGGGACAGATTGAGTCCTACGCCGCCGTACGCGTGCTTCGTGGTAATGCAGTCCTCGAAGACCTCTACATCGGTGGAAAACCTGTCGCCGAGTTTCTCGACGAGCTTCCAAAATCACCATAGCCGGCCAGTAGAATTCTTGCGGCTTCCCGACGTTAGCCACTCGTCCGTTCGATGGCGGTATTCTCGTCTTGTTTCGTTCCCTCCCTGCCTATAGAATGAAGCTCCTTTCAGGAATCGAGGACCATGGATCACAATCGTTTGAAAGAGCTATTGGACGCCGTCGCCGCCGGTACGGTAAACACGGACGAAGCCGTGAGCCAACTGCGGTCGCTGCCCTTTGAAGACTTGGGATTTGCCAAGGTGGATCATCACCGCCACCTGCGCAAGGGCTATCCGGAAACCATCTTCTGCGCAGGCAAGACGCCGTCGCAAGTGGTCGAAATCGCGGGACGCATGAAGGCGCACGGGAGCAACGTGCTCGCAACCCGCTGCGGCGCCGAAGTCGTCACCGCAGTGTGCGCCGCGCACCCCGAGGCCGTGCATCACGAGGTCGCGCGGGCCATCACGCTGACGGTTCATGCAGCGGACCCGGTTCCGGGCTATATCGCCGTGCTGTGCGCGGGCACCTCGGATATCCCTGTTGCCGAAGAAGCCGCGATCACCTGCGAATCAACCGGAAACGTGGCAAAGCGCGTGTACGATGTCGGTGTGGCGGGTATTCATCGGCTGTTCGAGCAGCGCATGGTCTTGGAGGAAGCCAACGTCGTAATCGTGTGCGCGGGCATGGAAGGCGCCCTTGCAAGCGTGGTCGGTGGTCTCGTAGATCGTCCCGTGATTGCCGTTCCGACCAGCATCGGCTACGGCGCGGCGTTCGGAGGCATCGCCGCGCTGCTCGGCATGTTGAACTCGTGCTCGTCCGGTGTCGCTGTGGTGAACATTGACAACGGGTTTGGCGCAGGCATGTTCGCCAGCGCCATCAACCGCCTCGCCGCCAAGAAATGATTCCGCGAAGCGCTCGCGCCTCGGGCGGACGGCGTCGAATCGTTCGGCATTGAAACGTGTCATAGCGAAAGGTTTCGAATGAGGACCCTCTATTTTGACTGCTTCTCGGGCGCTAGCGGCGACATGGTTGTCGGCGCACTGATCGACGCGGGGGCGCCGTTCGACGCAATCCGGAACGGACTGAAATCGTTGGGAGTCTCGGGCTACGAAGTTTCCGCGGACAAGATTCAGAAATCAGGCATCGCGGCCACGCAGTTTAAGGTCGCTGTATCGGATTCCGAGAAACATCCCCATCGCCATCTCGCGGACATCGAGCGGATTATCGCCGAAGGCCGTCTGCCGGATTCTGTCAAAGAGGCCAGCGTCTTGACGTTCCGCCGCATCGGAAAGTGTGAGGCGGAAATTCACGGGACGACTATCGACAAGATCCACTTCCATGAGGTCGGCGCTGTGGACTCCATCGTCGATGTCGTTGGGGCGCATTTGGCGCTTGACTTGCTCAAGATCGAACGTGTGCAATCGTCCGCGTTGCACGTTGGCGCGGGCATGGTGAAATGTGCGCATGGATATATGCCCGTGCCTGCTCCCGCTACCGCAATGCTGCTCGAAGGCGTCCCATGCTACGGCGGTGAAGTCCAGGGAGAACTCGTCACACCGACCGGCGCCGCGCTTATCAGCCAGCTTGCCACCGAATACGGCCCCATCCCACCGATGACTATCAGAGCGGTTGGGTACGGCAGCGGCACGAAAGATATCTTCGATCGACCCAACGTGCTCCGCGTGCTGATCGGGGAGACGAGCGATGTCCCGATGCGGACCGAATCCATTACGGTGCTCGAAGCGAACGTGGACGACATGAATCCCGAGTTACTTCCACCCTTGCTCGCGGACTTGTTGGCGCGGGGCGCTCGCGACGCGTTTATCACGCCGATACTCGGCAAGAAGGGGCGGCCGGCGCAATTGATTACGGTTCTTTGCGAAGCGTCTCAACTCTCCGCGGTATTGAGCGCCGTCTTCCGGGGTTCCTCGACACTGGGGGTTCGAATGCGCGAAGAACGCCGCGTCTGCCTCGATCGCGATTGGAAGTCGGTGAGCACACCGTGGGGAACAGTGCGCATCAAGATTGGAATTTTCGAGGGGCGCGTCACGGTGGCGTCGCCGGAGTTTGAAGAGTGCCGCGCGCGCGCGGAAGCCGCGGGCGTACCCGTGTTCGCCGTATATCAGGCCGCTCAAGCGGCCGCTGTCAAGGGAGAGTTTGAGCATGCCTGAGCGAATCGCCATCTATCCGGGAAGCTTTGATCCATGCACCTACGGTCACTTGGATCTAATTCAACGCGCCGCTCGGATGTTCACGCACGTCGTGGTCGCGGTGGCTCGGAACAATGAGAAGTCGTGTATGTTCACGGTCGAAGAACGCATGGACCTATTGAGTGAAATCACAAAGGGATGGCCACGCGTCGAGATAGCCTCGTTCACTGGACTGCCCGCGGATTACGCGCGGCAGCGGGGCGCCGTGGCGCTCGTCCGGGGATTGCGCGCCATTTCTGACTTCGAGTTCGAGCTAACCATCGCGATCACCAACCAAAAACTCAATCCTGAAATCGACACGGTCTGTTTGATGCCCAGTGAAAGCTATCTGTTCCTGAGCTCGCGCTTGGTAAAGGAGATCGCGACGCTTGGCGGGGATATTAGTTCGTTTGTCCCGCCTCAGGTGGTCGCGCGCCTGCACGAGAAGATGCGGCTCAATGAATCTTGAGGCAGGCGGCGAGCTGATTGTCTCGCGCGACAAATTCTGGAACGGTCGCGGCGCACCGGTCGTCGGCAACTGGACAGCGCGGATGGAATGGACATCCGGGCGGCGGATTTAGCGGCGACGGCGGTTCGCCACGCAGCACGGTCTGAGACCGGCGACGGTCGGGATCGGGAACCGGAACAGCGCTGAGCAAGACCTGCGTGTAGGGGTGCAGCGGCCGTGTGAATACGGTTTCCGCGGGTCCAATTTCGACTATCTTCCCAAGGTACATCACCGCGATACGGTGAGACAGGTGTCTCACCACAGACAGATCGTGCGATATCAGCACCAGAGTCAGTCCCATGTCCCGACACAGGCCACCTATCAAATTCAGGATTTGCGCCTGAACCGAAACGTCCAGCGCGGAAACCGGCTCATCCGCCAAGATAAGTTTCGGACGTAACGAGAGCGCCCGAGCGAGCGCAATCCGCTGGCGTTGACCTCCGGAGAATTCGTGCGGATACTTGCGCACGTAGCGGGCCGCAAGGCCGGTAATTTCCATCAACCGGCTCACCTCGCGGGACGCCTCACGCGCCGAAATGATCCCGTGAACCAGCATGGGTTCCGCAATAGCGTCATACACCGTCATTCGCGGATTCAGGGACGCGTAGGGGTCCTGGAAGATCATCTGCATCTCGCGCCGCGCCGCACGCAGTTCCCGCCGGGACAATACCGTCAGGTCGGTCCCGTTGAGCAGAATCGCCCCTTCTGTCGCAGGCACGAGCTGCACTACGGTCCGCGCCAGCGTGGATTTCCCGCATCCGGACTCGCCGACAAGACCGAGGATTTCGCCTTTCGGAATTTGCAGCGTGACGCCATCCACGGCCTTCACAGTCCCGACGCGGTGATCGAAGAACAGGCCTCGCCGCACCGGAAAATGCGTCTTGACACCGCGAAGCTCCAGCAAGTATTCGCTCATAGCTCACCCGCCTGAACCCGCAGACACGCGCTCGCGCGGCCTGGGGCGATTTCCACTAGCGCGGTTGCCCCCCTTCGGCACATATCGACGGCGTGTTCACAACGGGGCGCGAACGGACACCCAGTCATTGGACGCGCCAAGTCCGGCGGCATGCCGGGAATCGTATACAGTTCTTCGCCCTTCGCGTGAGCGGATGGCATAGAGGCCATCAATGCCTTCGTATAAGGGTGGCGTGGATTCCGGAATAGTTCGCGCGTCGCCGCGGATTCGACAATGCGTCCCGCATACATGACCAGCACGCGGTCGCACACCCCAGCAACAATGCCAAAATCATGCGTAACCAAGATCACCGCCATGCCCAAGTCCTGCTGGCGCTTTTTGATCAAGGCGAGAATCTGGGCCTGCACCGTCACATCGAGCGCGGTCGTCGGCTCGTCCGCGATTAGAATTTCCGGCTTGGTGATCAACGCCATCGCGATCATCACGCGTTGCCGCATCCCACCGGAATACTGGTGCGGGTAATCGGACAAGCGTTTCGACGCGTCCGGTATCCCCACGGAGTCCATTGTAGCCGCCGCGCGTTCGCGCGCCTGCCCGCGAGTACTACCTTCGTGTACCAAGAGCGGCTCCATGACCTGCTCACCAATTGTCATGTAAGGATTCAGCGCCGTCATAGGATCTTGGAACACCATGGAAATGCGCCGACCGCGGACTGCCCGGCGCTCCTCCGCTGAACAACGCAGCAAGTCAATTCCACCGAATCGCGCTGTACCGCTTTCGATACGGCCCGGCGGGCACGGAACCAGTCCAAGCAACGAGTAGTTCGCCACTGATTTCCCCGAACCCGACTCGCCAACGATGCCGAGGGTTTCCCCCTTCTCCACTGAAAATGACACGCCCTCCACTGCGCGCACCACTCCCTCGCGCGTATGGAAGTACGTCCGAAGATCGTCAACTTCGAGCAGAGCCATCGTTAGTCTTTCGCCGCGCGGGGGTCGAGCGCATCACGCAGTCCGTCGCCGAGGAAGTTCAGGGCAAATAACGTCGTGGACAAGGCGATACCAGGAAAAATGACCAGCCACGGATACTCTTCCATGGTTTCAACGCCCTCTTTGATTAGCAATCCCCAGGAACTCATCGGCGGCTGTACGCCCAAGCCCAGGAAGCTCAGGAACGCCTCCAAGAGCATGACCTGCGGAATGGTCAGCGTCGTATAGACAATGATTGGCCCTAATGCATTGGGGATAAGATGCCGCAGTAAGATCCGGCGCCGGGACAGACCAAGCGTGTACGCGGCCTCGATAAACTCCTTGTGTTTGAGCGATTGCACTTGTCCCCGAACGATACGCGCCATCGTCAGCCACTCTACCGCGCCAATGGCCATGAACAACAAGACCAAATTCCGTCCAAAGAACACCATCAGAATGATCACAAAGATGGTGAACGGCAGCGCATAGAGAATATCCACGCCGCGCATCATTAGCGAGTCCAGGCGGCCACCTGCGTAGCCCGAGATTGCGCCGTACAATACCCCAATCAAGAGCGACACCCCCGTCGCGCAGAATCCCACCAGTAACGAGATCCGGCCGCCGTATAGGATGCGCGTGAAGATATCCCGGCCCAACTGATCCGTGCCAAACCAATGATGCAAGTTGGGACGCACCGCGCCCATCTCCAGATCTTGCGCGGAATACGAATACGGCGCGATCCACGGCGTGGCCGCGGCAACCACGACCAGCGTCACGAGCAGAACCAGCCCCGCTGTGGCAGGCCGGTTCCGGCGCAAGCGCCTCCACGCGTCCTGCCACAATGAGACGCCGCGTTCCGCCTCGAGAGTATTCGGGCCGCCTTCCGTCACCGCGCCAAGTCCTTCGCTTGCATGCAATCCCCTATGCGCGCCGCTGACGCGGGTCAAGACAAGCCTGAGCCACGTCAACCGCCATATTGAAAATCAGAATCAGCGTCGCGTAAAAGAGCACCGTGCCCATGATCAGCGTGTAGTCGCGATTAAACGCCCCTTGCACGAAATAGCGGCCCAACCCGGGAATCTGGAAAATCGTCTCCACCACAAACGAGCCGCTCAGTAAGCCCGCCGCCGCAGGTCCCAGAAAAGATACAACAGGCTGCAAACCGCCACGCAACGCATGACGAAGCACCACGCGCGCTTCGGATAGCCCCTTGGCGCGGGCCGTCCGGATAAAGTCCTGCGACAGGATTTCCAACATCCCGCCGCGACTCAAACGGGCGATGTAGGCGGCGTAGGTGGCGCCCAGCGTTATCGCCGGCAGGATCTTTTCGGACGGCCGGTCCCATCCCGACACCGGCAGCCACTCAAGCCACAGCGCGAACACCAGCACCAGCAACGGCCCAAGAACAAAGTTTGGTATGCAGATACCGGCCATGGCGAAGGTCATCGGAGCGTAATCGCGCACCGTGTTCGGCCGCAGCGCAGCACTAATTCCCGCCGCCAGCCCTATTGTCAGCGCCACGCACAACGCGTAGAGGCCCAACTCCAGCGACACCGGGAATCCCGCGCCAATCACTTCATTGACGGTCCGGCTCGAATTCTTGAACGAGGGCCCCAAATCGCCGTGAATCAGATGCCCCAAGTAATCCGTGTACTGCCGCCACAGCGGCGCGTTGAGGTTGTACTGCTCATTGAGCTGGCGCCGAGTCTCTTCCGTCACGTTGCGTTCCGCGTCAAACGGCCCGCCCGGCGCCAGGCGCACCAAGAAGAACGTCATCGTGACAATGATCAGCAGGACGGGGATGGTTTCGAGGACGCGCCCGATAATGAATTTGGCCATCAGTTCCCCTCAGGCCTCATCGCTCGAAGAACAGCGTCTTGAAATCCACAATGCCAATTGGATTCGGAGGCAAGCCCTTCAATTCAGGCGCTTGAAGATAGATGCGGGTATAGAAATAGATTGGCATGATGGGCGCGTCGGTGATCAGGATGCCTTCGGCCTGCTCCAGAAGCTTGAGCCGTTCCTGAGGGTCCTTCGTCGATCTCGACTTCTCCAGCAGGTTGTCATAGGCCACCGAACTATACCCCGTTCGGTTGTTACCCCGGTCAGTCGCAAAACAATCGAGGAACGTGAACGGATCGTGATAGTCGCCAATCCACGACGACCGCGCGATTTGGTAGTCGAGTTTGGTCAGCGACGACAGATACACTTTCCAGTCCTGATTCGCAATGGTGACATCCGCGTTCAAATTGACTTTCCACATGTTCTGAATGGCTTCCGCAACCTGCTTGTGGCTTTCCAGCGTGTTGATCAGAATCTCGATGTGCGGTAGCCCTTGGCCGTTCGGGTAGCCTGCCTCCGCCAACAGTTTGCGCGCCTCTTCGACGTTCATCCCCAATGTCACCGGGCTCGTGTACACGCCCTCGCCGGGCGGTGTCGCATTCGGAGGAACCAGACTTCCCGCGGGCTCCTGTCCGCCCTTCGTCACGTTCTTTACGATGGAGCCGCGATCAATCGCCAAAGCAAACGCGCGCCGCACCCGCGCATCGTCAAAGGGCTTTTTCGTCACATTGAAGCGATAGAAATACGACCCAAAATACGGATTGATGTGAATCAACTCCGGGTGTTCCTTCTTATACACCTCGATCTTGCTGATCGGCGCCCCGGATGTGAGGTGCAGTTCTCCCGAACGGAAACTGTGCTCCTCGGTGAGTTCGCTGTCGATCGGGTAGAACTCGATGGCGTTCAAATGCAACGTGTCCACACCCCAATAATGCTCATTTTTCACCACACGAATGACTTTGTTCGGCTCCCAGGTCTCCAATCGATATGGTCCGTTGCTGACCAAGTTGCCCGCGCGCGTCCAGGGCGTCGCCCGCTTTTCCTGAGCGCCGAACTTCTCGATGGTCGCCCGATGTATCGGAAACCACGCGTTGTGGATCTGCATGGAAAGGAAATACGGCGTCGGGTTGACCAGACTGATCTCGAGCGTTCGATCGTCGATGGCCTTCGCGCCTACCTGCGAGAAATCGGTGATCTTCCCATCGTGGTACTCGCGGCCATTTCGAAGGTAATACAGCATGTCTGCGTATTCGGCGCCGAACTTCGGAGACAGAATCCGCTGGAACGAATACACAAAATCGTGCGCCGTCAACGGGTCGCCATTGGACCACTTCGCCTCGGGCCGTATCTTGAACGTATACACCGTCTGGTCGTCGGAAACCGTCCACGATTCCGCCATTCCCGGGACCGGCTTCAGTGTCGTCAGGTCTTGACTTACCAGTCCTTCAAACAGGGCCATCAATATCCGGTGTTCCGTGACCCCCGTCGCCACGTGCGGATCCAAATCCTGCGGCTCCGCCCCCGCTCCCATCTTCAGCACGTTCTGCTGTTCGCCCTTGTCGGACTTCGTTTCCACCCTGGCAGACCCGCACCCGGCGAGCGCCGCCAATGCCGCCAGAGCGGCCAGAGCCATGCTAAGTAATTTCACAGCCGACATCCGTGTGACTTCCTCGTCCGCACTCGGCCCAAACGCCGACTGCGCCGCCATTATACTTGCGGGCGGCAGGCGATAAAACACCGCCGATAGACGCCAAGGGCAAAACTTGTTTGGACCACTCCGTCGCGGTAGAGTCAAGCGCTTTTCGTCGTCAAACCAAGCAGCAGGGAGCCAGACTATGAAACACAAAGTCACCCCGTCACGAACGTTCAGCCGGCGCGATTTCATGAAGAGCGCGGCGGTGCTTGTTGCCGGAGCGGCAGTCGGACCCAACATCATCTCGTCGGCGTACGGCGCTGTCACGCCGAGCAATCGAATCACGCTGGGAATGATCGGCATGGGCAAAATGATGGGGGGCCATCTTTCGCTGATGTTGAATAACACGAGTTGCCAGGTGGTCGCCCTATGCGACGTCGAATCGAAACGCCTCGAACGCGACAAGAACCGCGCCAACGAACACTACGCGAGTCTTAGTGAAAAGGGATCGTACAAAGGGTGCGACACCTACAAGGATTTCCGCGAGCTAGTCGCGCGCGGCGATATTGACGCGGTCATGATCGCCACGCCGGAGCACTGGCACGCCATCCCCTGTATTGCTGCGGCCAAATCCGGCAAGGACATCTACTGTGAGAAACCGTTCACCCATACCATAAACGAGGGCAAGGCCGTCGTGGATGCGGTTCGCCGCTACGGCCGCGTGTTTCAGACGGGGAGCCAGCAGCGCTCCGAAAAGGGATTCCGGGTCGCCTGCGAACTGGTTCGCAATGGCCGTATCGGCAAGGTCCATACTGTCCACGTCAACGTCGGCGGTCCACCGGTGGACTGTTACCTACCGCCCCAGCCCGTGCCCGAAGGACTCGATTGGGATATGTGGCTCGGCCCCGCCCCGTGGCGGCCTTACAACGCCGACATCGCGCCGGATATGACGTTTGACGGATGGCCGAACTGGCGCGCGTACCGCGATTATTCCGGTGGAATGATGTGCGACTGGGGCGCCCACCATTTCGATATAGCGCAATGGGGCCTCGGCATGGACAACAGCGGCCCGGTCGAGATCATCCCGCCCAATGACAAGGACGTGAAGTTCCTCACCTACAAGTATGCTAACGGCGTCACGATGTACCACGGCGGCGGCGCGGGCGGAAAAGCGGGCGTCGAATTCATCGGAACGGAGGGCCGGGTGATGGTCAACCGGAGCTATCTCGAGACCGACCCGCCGAGCATCCTCCAGGAACCTATCGGCCCCAACGATATCCACTTGTACGAGAGCCCGAGCCATCATACCGACTGGATTGATTGCATCCGCACACGGAAACGCCCGATATGCGATGTCGAGATCGGCCACCACTCCATTACGGTTTGCCACCTTGGCAACATCGCCTACTGGCTCAAGCGGTCCCTCAATTGGAATCCCGAACAGCAGCAATTCGTCAACGATTCCCAGGCAACTCGGTTGATGGACCGCGCCATGCGCAGTCCCTGGACGCTCGAAACCGTGTGAGCACGAAAAGGAACTCCGCCATGAAATCACGTTCGTATCCGTGTTCCACCACATCGACCACCCGTGCAGCGGTCACGCTACTCGCTTGTGTCGTTTTGTCCGTGATCTCCGCTTCCGCGTTCGCCGAAGCCGCCGCGCCGGCGCTGGATAGTGCCATGAGCGCCATCGCGCGTTTCGAGGCGGGTCAAGACTCCGCGCCGTTGGTCGCGACGACCGACGCGGTCATCGCGGCCTTTGATGACGCACCGGGGCGGGCGGCAATCGCCAAACGCCTGGCCGCGCTGCTCGAGTCCAGCGCCACACTTCAAGGCAAGGAATTCGTCTGCAAACAACTCTATCTTATCGGCGGTGATGAGATTCTTCCCGTGCTCGCCAAACTGCTGAACGACGAGAAGACAGCGGACATGGCGCGTTACGCCCTCCAGCGCATGCCCAGCGATAACGCGCGCGATGTGCTCGTGAAAGCGCTGAATAGCACGTCGGGGAAAGTCCGCGTTGGCATTATTAACTCGCTCGGAGAACGCCGCGAGACCAAATCGGTAAAGGTATTGGCCAAACTCGTTCGCGCTCGCGACGCCGCTGAAGCGTCCGCGGCGATCTGCGCGCTCGGTAAAATCGGCGATTCTCAAGCGGCCAAGGCCCTGTCCGCGGCGACGCGCGCGGCGGCCCCGGCGTTGCGCGCGGAACTTGCCGACGCGAGGCTGAAGTGCGCCCAAGCCCGGCTCGCCGCCGGAAAACCGGCCGAAGCCGCAGCCATCTATAGATCAGTCTTCGACCCCAAGAAGTCTTCGCCGGTG
>JACRLJ010000137.1:0-36099 GCA_016215105.1 Candidatus Hydrogenedentota bacterium | reverse complement strand
CGGTGAGCGTCGCGGCGTTTCTGGGTCTGGCGGTCGCTCACGGCGATACTGCCGCACCGCTCATCCTCGACGCGTTCAAGAGCGCTGATGTTAAATGGCAAAACGCCGCGACCGAGGCCGCGCGAGCCGCCAAGGGAGACAAAACTCCCCAAGCCTTGCTCGCGCAACTGACGTCGCTTCCCCAAGGCGCGCAAGCCCTGTTGATTGGCGTTTTCGCGGATCGCGGATACGCGGCCGCGCTACCGTCCGTGACTACGCTTGCCGCCAGCCCAGACCCCGCGGTTCGTCTGGCGGCGCTGCACGCGCTTGGACCTTTGGGTAAGCCATCCAGCGTGTCGCTACTCGCCATGTCAGCAGCCAGCGCAGACGCCACCGAGGCCGATGCCGCACGCGTCAGTCTGTACACCTTGCGCGGCGCGGACGTGGATTCTGCGATTGGGTACTTCTTCCCGACCTCCGAGACCTCTGTCAAGACGCAACTGATTCGGGCTCTGGCTGCGCGCAACGCGGCGGACTCTGATCGTGTCTTGCTCATGGCCACCAGTGACCCCGATGAATCCGTCCGTGCCGAGGCATTCACCGCGTTGGGCGCCCTGAGCAAGCCGGACCAATTGCCGGCCTTGACTGACCGGCTCGTCAATGTGCAGGGAGAGAAGGCGCGCGCAGAAGCCGAAACGGCGGTGGTCAATGTCGCGCAGAAGATCACGACTGAAAACACCCGGGCCTCGGCAGTCTTGACCAAACTACCTGCCGTAAAGAGCGACGCGAAGGCGCAGGCGTCACTCCTGCGCGTGTTGGGCCGCATCGGCGATGACGGCGCCCTGCCCGCGATCCGGTCCGCCGCCAACGACTCCAACGCCGAGGTCAGCGAAGCCGCCCTTCGCGCGCTGGCTGGATGGTCCAACGACGCAGTGCTGCCGGATCTCCAGCGCCTCGCTCAAAAGGGCGGAGAGTCAGAACGCCTCATTGCCGTGCGCGGCTTCCTGCACGTGCTGACCCTGCCGAGCAAGCGTTCCGAAGAACAGACACTGCAGTTGTATGAGACCGCGCTCAGATTCGCGCCAAGTCCGGCCGAGAAGAAGACCGCGCTGGCGGGCCTGGCCAACGTGCATACGGAACGCGTCAAGACTGTAGTCAAGCCATTCCTGAACGACCCTCAATATTCCGCCGAGGCCCAAGCTGCGTTGGGTAAACTCGCCAAGACCACGATCACAGCTTCCGCCTCGGACAACGACGCAGAAGCGAAACTCGCAATCGATGGGAAGGTGGATACGCGATGGTCTTCCGGCGCCCCGCAGAAGCCGGGACAATGGTTTCAATTGGACTTGGGTTGGGAGCGAAGCGTATCCAAGATTACCCTCGACTCGACACCTTCCGCAGGCGACTATCCGCGCGGCTACGAAGTTTACGTCTCGAAAGACTCGACCGATTTGGGAAAACCCGTAGCAAAAGGAAACGGCAATGGTCCCATCACCGAGATCAGATTTGCATCGAAAGACGGCCGTTACATTCGAATAGTCCAAGCCGGAACAGAGGCAGGACTCTGGTGGTCCATTCACGAAATCAGAGTTGACAGCCAGTAGGCAGACATTGAGAACCGCTTGAGTACGCGCGCCAAGCGCGGACAGCTCCAGCGCGTAGTCGGTTTTCAATCGCCAATGCAGACAGGAATGAACTGCGTTTACAGGAGGAATTGCCGCAGATATGGATCAAGCTCCCTGGTTTAATCTGAGTCTCAGCAGTATCGCCCTGATCGGTTCCGGAAAAACACGTTCCATTTCCGCCGAAAACCCCACCGGTGAAAAAGGGGGCGGGGCCCGCGCCGAACCCGAGCCGGACGCCTCCGGAAAACCCAGCCCGGCCCGTGACCTCGGCAAGGGGTGGAAGGCCCGGCCTTACATCTCACTTGCGGCGGGTTCAGTCACAACGCTCGCCGATATCACCGGCCCTGGCGTGATTCAGCATATCTGGATGACGACCCGCGTCGAGGCGTATCGGACCTGTATTCTTCGTTTCTACTGGGACGGCGAAGATACGCCCTCCATTGAAGTACCGCTCGGTGATTTCTTTGCCTGTGGCCATGGCAAACGCACGCGGGTCAACTCCGCGCCCATCGTGGTCAATCCGGTCGGTGGTTTCAACTGCTATTGGCCTATGCCGTTCCGCAGAGCCGCGCGCATCACAATCGAAAACCAAAACACCGAGGACCTGCGCCTCTTCTTCTATCAGATTACTTACTCCCTCGAAGGCGTGCCCGAACACGCGGGCTACCTGCACGCCCAGTGGCGGCGCACGCTGACGCAGCGCGAACTTCCCGAGCACGTCATCCTCGATAGCGTCACCGGACGCGGCCACTACGCCGGAACCTACCTCGCCTGGGTCCAAATGTCCAACGGCTGGTGGGGCGAAGGCGAGGTAAAGTTCTTCATTGACGGTGACGACGAGTATCCCACCATCTGCGGCACAGGGACCGAGGACTATGTGGGCGGGGCGTGGTGCTTCGCCGAATCTGGCGAGCGTGAGCAGACCTACTCCACGCCGTTTATGGGATTGCCCTTGGTCCACCAAGAGCCAAACGCGGTACCGCAATACGGCATGTACCGCTGGCATATCCCCGATCCCATCCGATTTGATCGTGATCTCCGCGTAACGGTCCAGGCTTTAGGCTGGTGGCCCAACCATCGTTTCCAGCCCCTTACGGACGACATCGCCACCACCGCCTACTGGTATCAAACCGAACCGCACGGCGCATTTCCGACCCTTCCGTCCCTGGATGAACGTAGGCCGCGGTAACGTCTGATTCTAGACGCGCCGAGCCCTAAACCGTCTGGGGCATTGTGCGAAAATCGCCGATGTGCTATCTTCGCATCCACGAGGGGTTGCTTCGCAGCTCCTGCGCCGTTGGTGTTTTAATTTGCTGGTTCGGTGAGGAACGAAATCTCGCATGCACGGCTTTGACGAGTTCAGCTCGGGAGATTCACTGGGGAAGTACAGAATTGTGCGCGAACTGGGTCGCGGGGGTATGGGCGTGGTGTATCTCGCGGAAGACACCCAACTCCAACGGGACATCGCGCTTAAACTCCTGAACCCGTGGTTGAATTCCGACCAGGACTTCGTTGACCGGTTCCGCGTAGAAGCGCGCTCCATCGCCAGAATGCTTCATCCCAACATCATCCACGTAAACAGCTTTGACTCGCTGGAAGGCCATCTTCTCATCGACATGGAATATGTCGATGGGTTCGACCTCCAGCACTACCTCGCGGCGCAGGCATTGAGCGTGCCGCGCGTAACCTGTATCGCCGCAGACATATTGACAGGGCTTTGTGTGTGTCACGACGCCCACGTAATCCACCGCGACATCAAGCCCAGCAACATCCTGGTAAACCGCGACGCAAGGGCAAAGCTAGGCGATTTCGGTATTGCCACGGCGTACGCGGCCCATATGGAAGCCGCCATTTCCAGAACATCCTCTTCTGGCTTCTGCCTTGGCACTCCGCGCTACGCTCCACCCGAACTGTGGGAAGGCGCAACACCTACGCCGGCCTGGGATCTCTACGCGGTGGGGATGGTGATGTATGAGGCCTTGGCGGGAAAGCCCGCCTACGAGGCGAAGAACCCCTTCGCTTTTATCCGCCAAATTGATTCGCGTCCAGTTCCGCGTCTCGACGAAGTAACCCCTGCAATTTCCCGGGAACTTGCGGATTTGGTCCAATCCTTGCTCCGGCGGGATCCCGGTGAACGCCCCGTCTGCGCGGCCGAAGCGCTCAGCACGCTTCGCTCGGTTCCGGAGTTTCCGTCCGCCGGAGAAGTCACCGAACTCCCAACCTTGCGTGTGCCAAAGTCCGCCATCGCTTCGCTCTCCACGCGTCGAAAACGGCGCGCCACACTGAAACGCGCCGGACTGACTCTCATTGCCGCCGGGTTCGTACTTGCACTAGTGTATTTGTTCCCGCCTTTGTACCGTTCGCACTTGTTGTCGCGCCACAACGCCACCCCGGCCCCCCTGTTCCAAGACCAAGTCCAGCAGTCGGCTGCGCCTTCAAAAGACGTTCTTCTCCAATGCTTCAAATCGAAGGCCGGTCCTGAATACTGGGTCTTCGACGCCGTCCTCCTCGACACTGCCGAGGGACTCCAAGATTCCGCCGAGAAGACCGAACTCACGTGGATGATCGAGGCCCCGCGGCCTGGACGCGATTCCACTATCTACGCGGCCACCGACCGGTCGCTGTGGGTGCTCCGCATGCCCCAGGGGAAAGACCAACAACTTGCGTTGGAGGGCAACTGGGCGGAATTCCGCGACGATGCCGCCACCGTGTTCCACCAGGGTGGCATAATCGGGACCGGCCTGTGGAGCGTTCCTAACGAACAACTCACGGCCTCGCTCACGTTCAGAGACGGGAGCGACAGTTCAACCCGGTCGGGAACGTTGAGCGCAACTCGACGCCGCGATCTGTCTTCCGACACCGCATTCGTGTACCGCATGGAACAAGCCGCGCTCGTCCAGCCGCTGCTCTACCACGAGTTGTTGCCTCGGCGGTACACATGGGCCAAACGAGCCGAAACCTTATTCCCCAGCATAACCGGCGCGTCTCTCGTGGCGGCTTTCGTCAAGGACGACGCGCACGAGCTTAAGGTGGACGGGAAATTGACCGAAACATTCTGGACGGGGCTCACTTCGAGCAGTGACGCCAAAGCCGCGGAATGCAAGGGAGTGCCCTACGACCGCTCCGCGATGATGCTGGCCAGGTGCTTTGACGACGGGCTCTTATTGGGTCTATCGGCGCCACTCCAATCGAACGCGCCACTCAGCGTCGAACTCGCGGTGATGCCCGGTATCGCCGCGCCCATTGACCAGTCGCCGTACGTGATTGCTCGCAAGTCATCGAGCGGCTCACTCGCAGGCCGCATCGTCGTTCGAGGTATCGAACTGCATTGGGATTCTGACTGGCAAATCGCCGACAGCATCGAAGATGGAACGTGGCACGCGGAGATACTTATTCCCTTTGCCGGAATGGCTAAACTCCGTGGCGGACCGACGACGGATCCATGGCGCCTCAACTGTGAAGTAACGCGGGCTCAACGTGATGGCAAACACGACCTCCTCGTCCGATGGGGATTCCCAGGCGTCTCCGAAGTGGTCCACGGCGTGAAAATTGCCGTCGCGGCGCCTGCGACCCCACTCGCGCCCGCAAAAGAAAGCTCTGGCCCGCAGACCACGGAACAGACGAAAGGCGTTTCATGACGCTCCACTCCAGGATCGAGCCAGGAATCCGGCCAGAAAGCGTCTGTAAGTTGTTCAATACCAGCGCTGGCTCGTGCGGAGTTTTGCTATGCGGAGGCTTTCCGGCCGCGCCTTTAGAGCGCGGCGTCGCGTTTCGTGACACCGGCGCCGGACGCCGAGTCGCGCGCCTTCGCACTGCTGTGGTTGTGCCGCTAATCGCGTTTGCTTCCGTTTGGGCGTACGCCGCGGCAGATACAGAAGTGGCGAAGAGCCCGAACACAAAGACGTTCGTTCCACCTTCGTCGGCCCCCCAGTATCTCTTTGTGTTCGACAATCGAGTGTACTTCTCGGCGGACGACGGAAATCACGGACGGGAACTGTGGGTTACGAACGGTACCGTGCAAGGAACGACACTGGCGTCCGACGTTGTCCCCGGACCGAAGTCGTCGGACCCGCGCAATTTCGTTGGCTGCGGGAATCGCCTGCTATTCAACGCCTTGGCGCTTACCAGCTACGGCGATCTGCGTGAACTCAACGCCGCGGAAGTTGACGCGAAAGGCGCAGTACGTGTGGTGATCCCCAAGAACCTCGAGCCAAGGCCAATCAACGAGAAGGGGCCGGACCCTATTCTGATGCGCGCTACACCGAGCTTCGTTTATCTGACCGCGTACTCGGCGAAGTATGGCCGCGAACTCTGGCGGAGTGACGGGACGGAGAACGGTACGCGGCTGATAAGGGACCTGTGGCCTGGCGCGGATTCCCCGTCGCCAGGATTCCAGAACAGTGAGCGGGTAGCGCTGTCTGGCGCCGAGCTATACTTTCTGGCGTTCTGGCGCATTGTCGACGGCGAAGGAAAAGGGGACGCAGGTCTTTGGAAGACCGATGGAACAGACGCAGGTACCAACTTCATCCGCGCCGCGGACCAGGAGTCGGGATCGCTGTATACCTTTCGCGGACGCGTATACTTCTCGTCGTTTGACCAGGACCATGGTCAGGAGCTCTGGGTATCCGACGGCACGGAAGCAGGGACACGCTTGCTCGTGGATATAAACCCCGGACCCGCAAAATCTTATCCAGGTTACTTTCATGAGTTCGACGGCATGCTGTATTTCCAGGCGACGGATCGCGATCACGGGGAAGAACTTTGGCGCACCGACGGAACTCCTGTGGGCACTATGCTCTTCAAGGACATTTGTCCCGGACCAGCCGGTTCCAGGCCCGGAGCTTTTTGGGACTCCGGTGGACGCGTCTTTTTCGTGGCGTCTGACGGTGTCTCGGGTATCGAACTGTGGGTATCGGATGGCGCTCCTCAAGGAACGCGCCTCGTCAAAGATATATGGCCGGGACTTCACGACAGCAGACCGTATCAACTGTGCGATGTCAATGGGACCCTGTTCTTCTCGGCGCCGGACGGAGTACATGGTGAAGAGCTTTGGCGAAGCGACGGAACCGAAGCCGGCACGTATATGGTGAAAGACATTAATTCCGGCCCCACCAGTTCGGAGCCGTACCATCTCGTGAACTATAACGGTATCCTGCTTTTTGGCGCCGCCGACGCGGCGCATGGCCGTGAACTCTGGCGAAGCGACGGAACCGAAGCCGGCACGACCATGGTCAAAGACATCTTTCGCGAACCGTTTGTGAACCCGTCCTCCTCGCCAACGCACTTGACGCCCGCCGGGGACCTGCTCTACTTCGTCATGAACGACCTCCAACACGGAGCGGAACTCTGGGCAACGAGTGACTCAGTTCTGGCAGAGGACGGCCGCCTCGTCCGCGACATCTTTCCAGGACCTGCCAGTTCATCTCCTGAGGAACTCACCGTCGTTGGCTCCATGCTCTATTTTCGGGCCGACGACGGCGTCCACGGCACGGAACTGTGGCGTAGCGACGGCTCCGAGGCCGGCACGTTCATGGTCCGTGATATCGAGGCGGGAATCGAAAGTTCCGGCCCGCGAGAATTCACACCGTTCCGCGACGGTTTGGTGTTTGTAGCCAACGACGGGGTCGAGGGCGAAGAACTCTGGTGGGCCGACGCCACCGGCCCACGCATTATCCACGACATCAATCCGGGGCCGGCATCCTCGTCGCCGCGCGATCTGCGCGTGTGGAAGGACCTCGTCTTCTTCCGCGCCAACGACGGTGTCCACGGCGAAGAACTGTGGTCCACCAACGGAATAGGGAAGAATACTCGCCAAATCCGGGACATCGTCTCCGTTCCCTTCGAAGGCGCATCGTTGCGGGAGCTGACGCCGGGACGGACCGAACTCTTCTTCACCGCGGACGACCGCGTGCATGGCCGCCAATTGTGGCAGACCGACGGCTCTTTCGACGGCACACGTCCCCGTCTTGACTTCCTGCCAGCGTTGACGGCATTTGGAGGCACAAGCGCATCAGTGAAAGGTGCCCCGAAGTAGCGGTCCAACACTAAATTCTTCCCGGCGCGTATGCGCGAAGGTGCGGCGTGCGCATGGAATCGGGTAGTATTGCGCAAGTTCCCCCTGAGACGTGAATCACATTGGGCATTCTTTTACCACGGAGAGACTTTGCTGTCATGGCGCGGATTAACACAAATTACGACAAGTTACAGGCTGGTTATTTGTTTCCAGAGATTGCGAAGCGCACGCGGGCGTTTCTCGCGGCCCATCCGGGCGCGCAGGTCATGCGGCTGGGAATTGGCAATACGACGGAGCCGTTGACGCCGGCGTTAATCGCGGGATTGCATCGCGGCGTGGATAAACTGGCCGACGTAAAGACCTACACGGGCTATGGCGATGAACAGGGCAACACGGACCTGCGCGAGGCGTTGGCGAAGCGCTACACCGAGTACGGCGTATCGCTCGATCCCGATGAATTGTACAGGACCCTGCGTATCCGGTTTACGTGGACAGCAACGTCATCGCGGGACGAACGGGCGCGGTGAAGGGGAGCCAGTACGCGGGATTAGTGTACATGCCATGCACGGAGGCGAACGGCTTCTTCCCTGAGTTGCCCAAGGGCAAGGTGGACCTGATCTATTTGTGCAGCCCGAACAACCCAACCGGGGCTGTCGCGACACGAGAACAACTGAAGCTGTTCGTGGACTACGCGCTCAAGCATAAGGCCGTAATCATTTACGACGCGGCGTATGCTTCGTTTATCGCCGACCCGGAACTGCCGCGCACGATTTTCGAGGTGGAGGGCGCGAAGTCATGCGCGCTCGAGATCAATAGCTTCTCGAAGGAGGCCGGATTCACAGGTGTGCGGCTCGGCTGGGCCGTTGTGCCGAAAGATTTGGTGTGCGAGGACGGCGAGCCGGGCAAGCTCAACCGCCTATGGCTGCGCCGGCAGACGACGATGTTCAACGGGGCGTCGAATATCGTTCAGGACGGCGGCGTGGCGATCTTGTCCGAACGAGGGCAGAAGGAGTGCCGCGAGATCATCGCGTACTACATGAACAACGCGCGTGTGATCCGCGAAGGTCTCGAAAGCATTGGAATCAAGGTGTTCGGCGGCGTGAATGCGCCCTACCTCTGGATGAAGACGCCGAACGGCCTGCCCTCGTGGGATTTCTTCGACAAGCTCTTGAGCGAAGCGCACGTGGTTGGGACGCCGGGTTCCGGCTTTGGTCCTGCGGGCGAGGGGTATTTCCGTCTGAGCGCGTTTGGACACGCCGAGGATATCCAGCGGGCCGTGGCGAGTATCAAGTCAAATCTCAAGATTTAGGAATCCGGCCAGAAAGTCAGCTTCTTGACGCAGCGCACCAGAACCGGCGAATGAGGACACTCGCCCTCTCGTTTCGCTTCTGAGAAGCTGCGCGCCGGCCGGGATGCAAGAAAACTCTTGATACCGTCCCCCCCTTTCACTATACTACGCGCGCCGTATCGTAGATGCGTGGCGATAAGAGGCCATGCGATCTCGATGCACGATGCACAATGCGCGTGTGGGCGGAATGGCAACGCTTGGTGGTGGTACTACTCTGGGAGTGTATATGAGAAATGAAGGGAAAAATGGTTCCAACGCAGGCGTTTTTCGTTAAGGGTGTCGGAGTTCACAAAGACAAACTGGCCTCTTTCGAGAGCGCGCTTCGCAATGCAGGAATCGAAAAGTTCAACCTCGTATACGTTTCGAGTATTTTCCCGCCCCACTGTAAGTTGATCACCGTCCGCGAAGGTCTTGCCCAACTCAATCCGGGTCAGATCGTTTTCTGTGTCATGTCACGGCAGGAAACCAATGAGCCCAACCGTCTAATCTCGGCCGCCATCGGTTTGGCGCTGCCCAATGAGAAGAAGACCTACGGCTACATTTCCGAGCACCACTCCTACGGGGAAAAGGGCGAAGCCTCCGGCGAGTACGCCGAGGACTTGGCTGCTACCATGCTCGCGACCACGCTCGGTATCGAATTCGATCCCGATAAAGCTTGGGACGAGCGCAAGCAAATCTACAAGGCCAGCGGAAACATCTTCAAGACACGGAACGTGTTCCAGTCCGCCGAGGGCAATCGCCATGGCCTGTGGACAACCGTCTTGACGGCGGTCGTTTTCGTCGTCGACTGATCCTGCCCACTCTTCCTCGATCATCCCTGTCGGGTTCGGAGGACGGTGTCTCGCCCCGAACTCGAGCACTTTACCTTGCACGGACTCCGTAACTTCCCGCTGGGGGCGCGCCAGAAAGCCTCCACATAGCAAAACTCCGCACGAGCCAGCGCTGGCATTGAGCAGCTTGCAGATGCTTTCTGGCCGTGCCGCGTCAAGAAGGCGACTTTCCGGCCGGATTCCTAACGGACTCCGTCTTGCCAGCCCGCAGCTTCACTCCGCAAATCCGGCGATCCTTAGAAAGTAGGCATACCTCGGATTCGCGCCGGATTACATCATAATAATTCCCGAATCCTCCGTAAACAAGAACCTACACTCTAGCTATATTATTATTTGACATTTTTAGCTACTGGTGTTAAGCTATAAGTAGGATCGTAGGCTGATTGGACCGGGACGGGTATTCACGAATTCGAGGATTCGTGTATCATAGAACTAGGGATCGTCCCGGACTCCGGGAACGTAAACAGTAGATCTGGGGTGAGCCGTCATGTCCGAGAATACTATCGCCCAAACACTGGAACGAATCGCGGAATCCTTGGTTTTCTGCGAACCGAACGATATGACCGCCTTAGCCGATCTCCACACCGGCTTCACCGCGATTGGCGACTGGGGACAGGAAACCGGGCAGGAAGTCGTCGCCAGGGCCGCCAAGAGCACCGCGGGTATTATCGAAACGGTGATTCTCGAGGAGAGCAAAGATCCAAAGCGTTCCCTTGAAACCGTTTCCGAGGTAGTCGCCGCGCTTCAGGGCCTGATTCGCGACGGCCGTGACGCCGCTGAGGTGACCTTCCCCGGCGGACTGGGCATCGGTGCCCCGGAGACCGGCGCGTCCGCGGAGGCGCCGCAAAGTCCCGGCGGTCAGCCTACCGGAAGAATTACCCATCCGACCACGTTGCCCGCCCACATTGACACCGCGATTTTCGCGGACTTTCTGTCGCGTCAAGGGAGCGTACTGGAAGAATTTGAGGAACTGGCGCTCACGATCGAAAAACGGCCGGACGACGCGACAAACATCGATGCGTTACGCCGTGTCTTGCACTCGGTCAAAGGCGAATCCGCCATGCTCGGACTTGGCGATGTTGAGCGCTCATGCCATATCGCCGAGGATGCCGTAAGTTCCGGGGCCACCCCACCGGTGGATGCGCTCCTGGCGCTTAAGGATTGGCTCGCCCACTCCTTCGCGTCGTACTCGGGTATGGAGGCCAGTCCCGGGCCCGTGGAGACGGTTATTGAGCGGCTGCAGGCCGGAGCCCAACCCGAGGCGCTCCGGCAATCGCCTCCGGCCCCGGAACAGCTTCCAGCGTCGAAGCCCCTGGAAGGGGACTTGGGCCTTATGGGCGATTTCGTCGCGGAGGCCCGAGAGCATCTCGAAGCGGCCGACGTCAATCTACTAACCCTCGAGACCGATCCCAAGAACGAAGAAGCCATTAACGCGGTCTTCCGCGCGTTCCATACGATAAAGGGCGTTGCGGGATTCCTGGCGCTGGATGACATCAAATCGTGCGCGCACGAAGCCGAGAACTTGCTGGACAAGGTGCGCAAAGGGGAACTGGATCTTGTTGGCCCCGTGGTAGACGTTACATTTGACGCCGTGGACGCCCTCAAACGCCTCATCGGTCACGTGGCCGACGCGCTTGGCTCGGGGAATGATCTCCAAGGCGAGCCCTCGCTGCCTGCACTTGTTGCCGCAATCCAGGCCGCAGCGTCCGGCGATCTGTCTTCCGTTGCTTCGAGAACACCCGCCGTCGCGCCCCACCCCGGAAAGCGTCTTGGTGAAATCCTCGTCGAGACCGGCGCCGCGTCCAAGGATTCCGTATCGGAAGCGTTGGAGGCCCAGCGCCATCCGGCTCCGAAAAAGAGAATCGGTGATATTCTGGTAGAAGAAAGCCGCGTTTCGCGCAGTCAGGTGCAAGCCGCAGTAGAGGTCAGTCAACAACCCGGCCCTCCTCACAAGGTCGGCGAAGTATTGGTTGCGATGGGCAGCGTAAGCCCCTCGGACGTGGGAGAGGCCCTCGAAGCGCAGGAGAATCCGGAAAGCCCAAGACTTGGCGAACTCCTGGTTCGTAGCGGACAAGCCGCAGCGCGCGACGTGGCGCTTGCTCTGCGCAGCCAAAGCGCAGCCCCGGCGCAAGCCGGCCAGGCGGTGCAGGTCAAAGAATCCGTCAAAGTGGACGCGGACCGCCTCGACCGGCTATTGGATACGATCGGGGAACTGGTTATCGCCGAATCCATGGTATGTCAATCGGAGGAACTGCAGGACGGCATTACCCCGCAGCTTTCGCGGCAGCTTGGTCAACTCGACAAGATTACCCGCGAATTGCAGGAGATGGGAACGTCGCTGCGCATGGTACCGGTGCGGACCACATTCCAGAAGATGGCCCGCCTCGTGCGCGACTTGGCGAAGAAATCGGGCAAGCAGGTCGAGTTTGTCATGACCGGCGAAGACACGGAACTGGACAAGACCGTCGTAGACAAGATCAGCGATCCGCTCGTACACATGGTTCGCAACTCTGTCGATCATGGCCTGGAATCCACCACCGACGAACGCGTCGCGGCGGGCAAGCCTGCAACGGGGCGCGTTGAATTGCGCGCGTTCCACAAGGGTGGCGCCATCTACATCGAGATCGAAGATGACGGACGCGGCCTCAACCGGGACGCCATCGTCGCCAAGGGAATCGAACGCGGCCTCATTCGGGACGCCGACCAACTGACTGATCGGGAGATCTACAACTTGGTCTTCGAGCCTGGATTCTCGACCGCTAAGAAGATCACGGACGTATCCGGGCGCGGCGTCGGAATGGACGTCGTGAAACGGAATATCGAATCGCTTCGCGGCCAAATCGAGATTACGTCTCATCCCGGCCAAGGCAGCCGCTTCAGCATCCGCCTGCCACTTACCCTCGCGATCATTGACGGCATGGTTGTCCGCGCCGGAAGAGAACGTTACATTATACCCACGCTCTCCATTATCCGGTCGATCCGGCCGGCGGCGGGCGATATCACAACGGTCGTGAAGCGCGGCGAAATGCTGCGCCTCCAGGAGAAACTCATCCCTCTGTTCCGGCTGAATCGGCTTTACGATATCGCGGACGCGATGTCAGATCCCACGGAAGCTGTTGTGGTCGTCGTCGAGGACGAAGGTCACCAGGTCGGAATCGTGCTCGATGAACTATTGGGACAACAACAAATTGTAATCAAGCCGCTCGGAGAGCTGATGCGAGGAATCCCGGGTGTCTCCGGCGGCGCCGTAATGCCCGATGGTTCCGTGGGACTGATCCTCGATGTGGGTGGTCTGGTACGACTCGCGAATGCGGAAGTTTCGGAAACGGTGGCAGGGAACAACTGACCGCACGTGACGCCAGTAGTTTCGGCTGAACCGAAGAGGGCTCCTGGGGCCCGTGGAGGACATTGCATATGCAGGACCTAGCAACCGAAGCCAGGAATACCGCCGCCAGCGCCGCGCTGGACACATTGGCGGGAAAGTATCTGACGTTTGAATTGGATAACGAAGTCTATGGCCTCGGTATCCTAAAGGTGCAAGAAATCATCGGTATGATGAACGTCACGCGCGTTCCCAAGACTCCCGACTATGTCCGGGGAGTCATCAACCTGCGCGGAAAAGTCATTCCGGTCATTGACTTGCGGCTGAAATTCGGAATGAGCGCCGAACAAGATACGGAGCGCACCTGCATTATCGTGGTGCAGATCGCCCATGCAGGGTCCGTGTTGACCACCGGATTGATCGTGGATCAAGTATCGGAAGTTCTGAACATCAACGCCGATCAGATCGAGGCGCCACCGGCATTTGGCTCAAGCCTTGACACGGATTTCATCATGGCGATGGGCAAAGTGGGCCAGAAGGTTATCATGCTCCTCAACGCCGATAAGATTCTGGGCAGCGGCGAATTGGCCCTGGCAAGCCAATTGGCGCAGTAGCGGCCAATGCCACGCGCCAATCAGACATGGAATCCTCGGGACACCATTACGGTCCGTGTCCCCGGGCGCCTCGGCGCCGCATGGAATGAGTCATGACGAACGCGCTATCCGAACTAACAGTACGGGTCACCGCCGATCATATGGCCGTGATTGTTGACGGTTCCGTTTCCAGCGAAGGGCTGTACGCCGCAGTAGAATTCATACTGCAGGAGATGGAACGCCTCGCGATTGTCAACCGGCCCGCACACGACATTGTGGAGATGCGTATCCGCATCGCCATGGCCTCTGGTAAGCCTCTAACCGGCCTCGTACTATGCGAAGGACGTCAGGCCACCCAGCCCGTACACGGAAGAATCGAATGGTTGGGTGAGTTCTTCGCAGAAGGGTTCGCCATCGACGAGCGTACGGGCGCAATCGACTATCGACACCCTTTGGCCCAGCTCGGCGTTCACGAAGGACAGCCCTTGGCGCGCCTCGTCTCCCCTATCGACGGGGTGGAAGGCGTGGATGTGCACGGACGCAGACTCCTTGCCGCCAAAGGAAAGGCGCCGCGGATTGCCGCCGGTAAGAATGTCCGTCTTGACACGAACGACTCGATCTTTTACGCCACCGCCAACGGACGCATCCGCTGGCGTGACAATACGCTATCGGTCGACGACGTGTACAGCATCACGGGGAGCGTCGGCCTGGAAACCGGTGACATCGATCACCCCGGGGCGCTATTGATCAAAGAAGACATTTGCAGCGGTTCGCACGTAACCGCGACCGGTGACATCGAGGTACATGGGGTGATAGAAGGAGCGAATGTCGAATCCGGTGGTGATTTGATTGTTCACGGTGGAATAACGAACGGGCCCGACAATCATGTTCGGGCCGCCGGGACCATCCACGCCCACTACGTGCTCGAAGCGCGGATCGAAGCCGGCGGGAACATCGAGGTGGATCGGGAGATTGTGCATTCCGAGGTGGTCAGTCACGGCTCGGTCATTACTCCTCGAGGCCGTATCGTTGGCGGACAGACGACCGCCGTCGACGAAATCGTGCTCGGGCAGGCCGGCAGCGAAAGCCTCATGCCTACCCATTTGACGGCGACCGGTGACACCCACACCGCCCACGAGATAGCAATTCGGGAGCAACGAGTAGCTGAACTCGAGGAGCGTCTCGGCCAGATCCATCACGCGATCGATCCGCTGATCAGCCGTCAAGACGGATTGCCTGAACACAAGCGGCACGCCGTCGAGCAACTGATTGAAAAGGGGCTCGAGATCGAGAAGACTATAAGTGGCTTGAGCAACGAAATCGAGGAGCTTCAGCGCAAGTTCGCCGCCAGAGTCAAGCCAAGCATACGCATCAATGAAAAAGTCTTTCCAAATTGTGTTCTTACCATCGGCGCCGCAACGATGACAGTCGAAGACAGCCTGTTGGGGCCGATGCAGGCGACGGCGGACCACGGGGCCGTCAAACTCTCTTCGGCTGATTAGGCGCCGGAATGATGAATTAAGCCAATCGTGGCCGCGCCGCGCGGCCAGTGGGAGTAGACCTACGAGTGAAAGTCGAGTATATAAATCCGTTCATACAGAGTGTTTGTGACCTTTTCGACACGATGCTTTCGTCCAAAGCCACGCGATGTGGAGTTGGATTGGCAAACGGTGGACTTAACACGCGCGACATCGTCGCTATCATTGGTTTGAGCGGAGAGGCCCGAGGCATGGTGGCGCTTTCCTTTCCCACCCAAACTGCTCTGGCTATGGTAGGGCGCATGCTTGGAACGGAACTTCACATCGTTGACGAAACGGTGTACGATGGTCTAGCCGAATTGGTGAATATGGTGGCCGGTTCATCCAAGGCAAAGTTCGCCAGTTTCGTATCCACGCCCATTGAACTGAGTCTGCCCACCGTGATTCGCGGGAGCGATTTCAGTGTCAACCATCCTTCGAAAGCGACTTGGCTCGATGTGCCGTTCACCAGCGATCTCGGAACATTCAATTTGCGCGTCACATTTGAACTCAACAGAGTGAAAGGAGTTACCGTATGAAGGCTCTCGTGGTGGACGATTCCGCTGTGATGCGCAAAGTACTGATTGGCGCGCTCGCACGAGCGAACATCACCGACGTCGCCCAAGCCGCCGACGGCAAAGAAGCCGTCGAAGCGGTTATGAACGACGAATTTGGACTCGTCCTCATGGACTGGAACATGCCCAACATGCTTGGAATTGACGCGGTACGCGAGATTCGGGCCAAAGGCAAGACTGTCCCAATCATCATGGTGACCACGGAAGCGGAGAAGACGCGCGTGATTGACGCGCTGAAGGCCGGGGCCAACAACTACATCATCAAGCCGTTTGAACCCGCAACGATTGTCACCAAGATTCAGGACGTTTTGTCCAAAGTAAGCGGCCAGTAGATCCTCGAACAAGAAGTCACTCGGTTGTCTCACGGCAAATTGCATGAATTTGACTGACGGAAACCAATACTACCTGGATCCAGGGTATATCTACTTCAGCCAGCGCGCCGCCGCCGTGCGCACGGTAGTGGGGAGTGGTGTCGCTGTCTGCCTGTGGGATAGAGCCCTAAAGTATGGAGGTGTAAGCCACTTTGTGGCCCCAATCATCCTGGAACCGTCGAAAGCAACGCCCCGGTACGGAAACGTCGCCACCGCCGCGCTCGTCCAGATCATGGACGATTCCGGATGCCGCCGTAACGACGTTGTTGCCCAGATCGTCGGCGGCGGATTCCCCGAAAACGAGCCGCCGCCTCACATCGGCGACGACAATGCGCGGGTGGCCCGCGAAGTCCTTTCCCGAAAAGGAATCGCGATACTCTCCGAAGACATCGGAGGACACTTGGGAAGAAAGATACTTTTTGACATCGGCACCGGCCAACTGGCGGTGCTCAAGGTGCATAAGATCCGGGACACGGATTGGCATCGGTTGTGATTGATTTGGTCACGGAGAGCAGATAGTGGATCGTAGGGTCTTTGACGCATTTAGATCGCTCGTATACGAACGCAGCGGAATCACCCTTGGTGAAAACAAGGAGGCGTTGGTTTCCGCCCGAGTCGGGAAACGCATGCGCGCGCTCGGCATTTCGGAATTCAAAGACTATCTGAGCGTGGTCACGGAAGACACGAAGGGAGAAGAAATCGTCCAACTGCTCGACGCCATCTCGACCAATGTCACCAGTTTCTTCCGGGAGTCCGCTCATTTCGACTTCCTGCGGTCGCTCATCACCGGATGGAAATCGCAAGGCCAAAACCGGTTCCGTATCTGGTCCGCGGCGAGTTCCACCGGAGAGGAGCCCTACACCATCGCCATGACTCTGCTCGATTCCGGCAACCGACGCAATCTGGACTTCAAGATCCTGGCAACGGATATCTCGACGCGGGTGCTCGAACACTGTGTCGCCGGAAACTATGACCAGGAAAAGGTTGCCGGCATACCGCGGCCCATGCTCGACCGCTATTTCGACGCCATCCGGCACGGAGATCGCACCGTATACTCGGCCAAGAATTCCCTGAGGAATCTGCTAACGTTCCGGCGGCTGAATCTTTCGACTCCGCCGTTTCCCATGCGCGGCCCGCTGGACTGTGTGTTCTGCCGCAATGTCATGATCTACTTCGACAACGAGGTCCGCACTCGGCTACTCAATGAAGTTTACCGGCTGCTCAAGCCCGGCGGATACCTGTTCGTCGGTCACGCGGAAAGCCTCACCGGTATCGTGAGCGATTTCCAAACCGTTCGACCGGCAATCTACACCAAACGCGGTTGACTCGAATGAGAAAGGCGTCATTAGCCTGATGAGGCGCAGCATTAACAAGAACCTATCGCCGCCGCCGGACCCTCCCGTTGCGAAAGGAGCCTAGCCGTGCAGCATGTCGTCGGCATTTCCGATATGAAAGTCTCCAACCAGGCGTCGGACATCCTGATCACCTATTCGCTCGGGTCTTGCGTCGGCCTTGCCCTATACGACCCGGTCTCCATGGTAGGCGGGCTCATCCACTGCATGCTGCCGCTCTCAAAGACGGACCCCGCAAAAGCTCAAGCCAAACCCGAGATGTTTGTGGACACGGGCGCCACCCGCTTGCTGCAAGCCGTATTCGACATGGGCGCCGAGCGCAAACGTCTCATCGCCAAGGTGGCTGGCGCGTCCGGTCTGCTCGACGACAAGGGCCTTTTCAAGATTGGCGAGCGCAACTATACTGTGTTACGCAAGATACTCTGGAAAAACAACATCCTGATTGCCTCCGAATCGGTCGGAGGCACCATTGCCCGAACGCTAAGTCTCTATATGGACACCGGTAGAACCACCATAAAGTCGGGGGGACAGGAGGTCGAGCTGTGAATACTCGCGAGACTATCCTCACGCAGGTTCGCGCCGTACCGGGGCTTCCGGTCGCCACGACGGAAATCGTGCGCATGCTGGAAGACCCCGACGTCGAAATTGGCTCCGTGGTGCGCGCGATCGAACATGATCCTGGGCTCACCTCCAACGTCCTGCGCATGTCAAACTCGGCCTATTTCGCCGGCCCTCGCAGCATCGGCTCCGTGAGGGACGCCATTGTCCGGCTGGGCCTCAATCGCGTTTTCCAACTCGCCTTGGCGGCGTCGGTCGCGCCTATGGCGGGCGCCCCGCTCAAAGGCTACGATCTTTCGGCCGGCGACCTGTTGGATCATTCTATCGCCGTGGCGCTGGGCGCCGAGAAACTCGCCCAAGCGCTTGGGCTGAGGCCACCGCCGTATACCTTCACGGCGGCCCTGCTGCATGACCTTGGCAAAGTCATCCTTGGAACATTCATTGAAATCGACGCCAAACCCATTATTGCGCTGGCGTTCGAGCATCAGGTCTCGTTCGAGACCGCCGAAGAACAAGTGCTCGGCATCAATCACGCTGAAGTTGGCGCGGTTATTCTTGAGCAGTGGAATCTACCGGCGCCAGTGGTCGACGTTGTCCGCTGGCACCACCAACCCGACCAGCATCAGGGCGAGACTCTGGCCTTGGACTTGATTCACATCGCAGATAGCCTCGCCACGCTGAGCGGTATCGGCGCCGGCAAGGACGGCCTCAACTATCGCCCGTCGAAGGAAAGCGTTACCCGGCTCCACATCACCACGCGTGTCAATGAAGAAGTCGTGAGTCACATGCTGGTCGAATTGGAGGAACTGCGAAACGTATTCGCCTTGGTCTCAGGAAGGAAAGTACAATGAGCCTGAACATTTTAGTCGTGGATGACTCGATAACCGTACGCGCCGTCATCGCGAAAACGCTCGAAGTAGCCGGCGTGTCGGTCAATTGCCTGTACCAGGCCGCGAATGGAAAAGAGGCGCTGGACATCTTGGCGGAACAATGGGTGGATCTCATCTTTTCCGACATTAACATGCCCATCATGGGGGGCGTGGAAATGATCGAAAAGCTCAACGCCGACGCAACCTTGAGTTGTATTCCCGTTATCGTGGTGTCCACCGAAGGGAGCGCCACTCGTATGGAAGAGTTGAAATCCAAGGGAGTCCGGGCCTACATCCGAAAGCCCTTCACACCGGAGATGGTGCGCAAGGTCGTGGATGATATTACGGGCGGTGCATCATGACGAACGAACACACTGAGATCCTAAATGACGTCTTCTGTGACGTGACAGAAAAACTGGCGTTCATGTTTGGTGAGCCGTCCGAAAAGGACGAACTGCCGCCGGTCGACACCGAATGCATCGAAGCGCGCATGACTTTCGCGGGCCCCATGACCGGTAGCCTGACGATGGCGGTGCCCGTAGAAATGTGCCCAATCATCGCGGCCAACGTGCTTGGAATGGAGCCGGACGACGAGAGTGTTCAGGCGCGCGCCACCGACGCCCTTACCGAACTGCTGAACGTCATATGCGGTAATATTCTGACAGCGATCGCGGGCGAGCAACCTGTATTCGACCTCACCGTGCCCACGGCACATGCGCTGAGCGCCGAAGACTGGGCGAAACTGCTTGAAGATCCCGATACGCTTGCGTTTGTCCTCGAAGACTTACCGGCGCTTCTGCAGTTAAAACTGGAAAGTCTACCCACATGAACGGCAGTCCAACCCCGCGTTTGACACCCTTCGCGAACCGGAAAATACGTGTTCTCATTGTTGACGATTCCGCGCTGGTCCGCGAAATATTCACTCGTGAACTGGCGCGCGATCCCGAACTGGAGGTCGTCGGTTCCGCGCCCGACCCCTACGTCGCACGCGACAAGATTGTGGCGCTCAAACCCGATGTCGTCACGTTGGACATCGAAATGCCGCGAATGGATGGCGTAACCTTTCTGCGCAAACTGATGAAATACTTCCCGCTGCCGGTAATCATCGTTTCGTCATTGACGACCAAAGGCGGCGAGCTGGCGATGGAAGCCATGGATGCCGGCGCAGTCGAGGTCATGTGCAAACCCGGCGCCGCCTACGCCGTGGGCGACATGTCGGTCACTCTGATCGACAAGATCAAGGCCGCCGCGTGGGTGAACATGAAGAAACGCGCCGCGGAGGTCGCGGCCAGGGGGGTCACACCCACCCGGCTGGCGCTAACCCGAACCACGAACAAAGTCATCGCCATCGGCGCATCGACCGGCGGTACCGAAGCGTTGCAGAGCGTGCTGACGTCCATGCCCGCAAACGCTCCCGGTATTGTTATCGTGCAACACATGCCGGAGAATTTCACCCGCGCTTTCGCAGATCGTCTCAACACGCTCTGCGCGATCGAGGTCAAGGAAGCAGCCGACGGCGACACCGTCACTCCGGGAAAGGCCCTGATCGCGCCAGGAAATTTCCATATGCTGCTCCGGCGGTCCGGCGCGGTATACTGCGTACAGGTCAAGAGCGGCCCCCTCGTCAGCCGCCACCGGCCCTCCGTAGACGTGCTGTTCAAGTCCGTGGCGCGCTTTGCAGGGAAGAACGCCGTGGGAGTAATTATGACCGGCATGGGCGCCGACGGGGCCGATGGACTCAAGGAAATGCGCGACGCTGGGGCAGAAACCGTCGCTCAGGACGAAGCCAGTTGCGTGGTCTTCGGCATGCCCAAAGAAGCCATCGAACGCGGTGGCGCCAGCCACGTCGCCTCCCTAAACGCGATTCCCAAAAAAATCATCGAGCTTGCGTAACGTCTGCTCGGGACCTATCTGCTCAGAATTGTGCCCGCTACGAAGCTACGCTACGATGCCGCGGATATCGGGTCGGACGCACTCGGATTCATCTCTTCCGCCGGGGAGCCTGGCTCGACAGGGGAGTTCAGCGCGTACCAGCGAAGCCGATACTCCAATTGTCCAAGTTGCTGGAGAGAAAACCCGGCGGGACGTCCGGCGCAAGCGACGCTCGCAAGGTCGATGACCTTGGACTGACCCATGCCCGTAACTCCCTTTTTCATTCTCGGTTTGCGCCCTGTGATCCTGCAGACTCTCCCTGGGTTCAGCGAGATCGCTTTCTGCCGCTCCCGCGAACATACCTGCTCGTATGCGCATCTCGGAGTAAGACCCCGGACCGCAGATTGCTCGGCGCAAGACCGGAATCGTATCGCATGAAAGCACTTTACAATGGAGGCGTTAGAATTGCGTGAGCTTACCCAGACTCATCCGTCGTGCCGCATCCTCGGAATGGGCCGCACACTCCCCACGAGGTCCGGAGTCACCATCCAACTAAGCGTCCAGGGATTTGCGCCGCGTTGCTCGAGACACGCAATACCAGCCATCTGGAAGGCAACAATGGAAGGTTCCTCGTTCCCCGTCAGGAGATAGGACGCCAATCTTGATAGATGCGGAAGATGCCCCACTATCGCTACGTCCGCCGCCCGCCGATGTATCTCCTCGACGATCAACGCGACGTCATCCTTCGGTTTCAGCCCGGCATGCTCCTCGACACAACCCGTCGGCGCTAGATGCGGCATCAGACCCTCCGCGGTCTGTAATGCGCGCAGCTTCCCGCTGTGCCATACCACCGGAACGTCAGGAGCCAGTCGAGCCACCCATTTCCCCATGACTTCCGTCGCGCGGCGTCCCGCAGGAGTCAGGGCGCGTTCGGGATCGATTTCCTCGCCGAATGCCTCAGCATGTTGAATCAGATACAGTTTCACTGCTTGGCCCCCCAAGGTCACCATACCCGCCGATGTGGCCGCACGGCGCCCTCGAACCCGCGGGAAGGTTGAGTTACGGAGGCAATCGCCGTATATTTCCACGTCATTCGCTCTCTGACCGCGAGTCCGAATATCAAGAAGCTGGGAAGGAGTCCGCCATGCACGGTTCGCATAGACGCCACCGCGGAAGGACCAAACGGGAATACCGCGCCAAGCCGGGTACGGTTCCGGGCGCGATTACCGTGGATCCCAACGCAGCGCGGCCACTCATTCGCGTGTTCGGGTTTGGACCAACGGCGTACACCGAACAGGAAGTGACCGACTTGGGGTGTCTAGAACAATTCCTGGAGACCTGGCCCGTCACCTGGGTCAATGTGGACGGCTTGGGCGACGCGGAGGTCATCCATCGTATCGGAGCCATCTTCGATCTCCACGGACTGGCCCTGGAAGACGTCACGGGCGTCCACCAGCGTCCAAAAGTCGAACACTACGATAATAACATCTTCATCGTGGCACGCATGCTGCAGCCAGGTAACCGATTCGATACCGAGCAGCTCAGCATATTTCTCGGGCACCGGTTTGTCCTGACCTTTCAAGAGACGCCTGGCGATTGCCTGGACTTCATTCGCGATCGCATACGCAAAGGCCTGGGCCGAGTGCGCGCCTGCGGCTCCGACTACCTGGCGTACGCCATCCTGGACGCCGTGGTCGACGCTTACTTCCCCCCGCTGGAGGCCTTTGGAGAGGAACTGGAAGTCTTGGAGGATGAAATCCTTCTCAAGCCCACCAAGCAGAGTGTCGCCAGAGTACACGTGCTCAAGCGGAATACGCTGGCGATTCGACGGGCTATTTGGCCGCTGCGCGAAGCCGTCAACGGCATGCTCCGCGACGCCACACCGCTCATTAGCGACGACACGCGCGTCTATCTGCGCGACTGTTATGATCATACGGTGCAAATCATCGACTTCCTCGAGAACCACCGTGAAATCGCCTCGGGACTGATGGACATCTACCTTTCGAGTACGGGAAACCGGCTCAACGAGATCATGAAGGTGCTGACCATCATTTCCACCATCTTCATCCCGCTGACGTTCATCGCCGGTGTCTACGGTATGAACTTTCACACCGACATCTCGCCATGGAATATGCCCGAATTGACTTGGTATTGGGGCTATCCCTTCTTCTGGCTGTTCAATACCGCCATCGCCGCCGCGATGCTTTACTACTTTTGGCGGCTGGGCTGGATTCTCACCTCCTGGACTCGGCCCCCTGAGGATCCCCGGCGTCACAGCAACGAAAACAAAGACAACCCATAGCGAAGCACTACCCCCTTGCGCCAAAGGGCAACGTGGTCCGTCTGATCTGTCCACCCTGTCCGACCTGTCCGAGTACATTCTCGTCACGTGATAGAGCCTGTAAACCCCAGGCCCAGCCAGCACCAAGGCCGCGCCTCTTCCCCGCAAGTCTATTCCAGACGGCACGACCCGTTCTGGAAAGTGCGCATTATGGGTTTTAGCCAATTTCCTACTTGACATAAACCCGATTATACCGTATAATATGCAAGACATGAAATAGCCGTAAACGTCGCCAAGAGGACACAAAGACTATACCCATCCACTAAACACCTAGACGCGTAGATTAGGGCTTCACGGGGCATTGGATCACACTCCAACGTACCAACAAGGAGCGGAAGTACAATGGCGAGTTCCACGCAGACTCTGGATCGTCATCCGGCCGCTATGACCAACCGGGCGGGCAAGTACCTTACGTTTCGACTGGGGGACGAGGAATACGGGGTCGAAATTCTTCACGTCCAAGAAATCATCGGCATGCTTGCGGTGACGCACGTGCCGCGAACGCCTCAGTTCGTGAGGGGCGTGATCAATCTCCGAGGCAAGGTCATCCCGGTGGTCGACCTCCGTCTCAAGTTTGACATGGGCGCCAAGAGCGACACGGAAAAAACCTGCATCATCGTCGTCCAACTGAACGGAAGCGCCGGCGCTGTGACCACCGGGTTCATCGTTGACGAGGTCTGCGAAGTATTGGACATCCCCGCCAGCGATATCGAGGATGCTCCGAATTTCGGCCAGGGCCTCGATACGGATTACATCCTCGGCATGGCAAAGTCGAAAGGCACCGTCAAGATCTTGGTGGACATCGCCAAGGTCCTCGGCGCCGAGGAGATTGCTCAACTCGAAAAGACGGCCTGACCCGCGTTCGGAACAGGCGTGATTAACCCTGGGGACCGTATCTGGGAGGGAATCAGCATGAGCACGACGGCAGCGTTAGTAAGAAGACTCGTTATCGCTGTGTGCGTGGCGAGTCTGAGCGGCTTCATCACCTGGACGGCGGCGGCGGCGCCCGCCAAACCGAC
Organism: Candidatus Hydrogenedentota bacterium; assembly: GCA_016215105.1. Taxonomy (GTDB): domain Bacteria; phylum Hydrogenedentota; class Hydrogenedentia; order Hydrogenedentales; family SLHB01; genus JACRLJ01. The sequence goes on along the minus strand of JACRLJ010000137.1, from coordinate 11,915 downwards.
TCCGGACGAGGCCATAAAAATGCTCAAGGAGGGCAACCAGCGGTTTGTCTCCGGTCAGGCGGCAAACCCTCACTCTGACGGCGCACGGGTCGGCCAGGCCGGACGCGAGAATCAAGCCGACTACGCGTACGCCACGGTCATCGGGTGCTCGGATTCCCGCGTGCCGATCGAGCGCCTGTTCGATGCGGGCGTCATGGACATCTTCGTCGTACGGGTGGCGGGAAACGTCTGCGACACGGATGAAATCGGCTCGATCGAGTACGGACTCGCCCACGTCAACACCCCGGTCCTGGTGGTGCTGGGTCATACCCAATGTGGCGCCGTTACCGCTGTGGCTCACGCTCTTCACGGTACCGGGCATGCGCTCGAGCGGAATATTCCGCCCCTGGTGGACAACATCCAACCTGCGGTACAACGCGCCACCACGAACAACCCCAGCGTCGAGGGGGATGCGCTCATTCCCTTCGCCATTGAGGAAAACGTCTGGCAGGGAATCGAAGATCTCTATCTTAAGAGTCCCGCGGCTCGCGAATTGGCCAAGAGCGGGAAGGTCAAGGTGATCGGCGCCATCTACGATGTCGGAACTGGCAAGATTAACTGGCTGCCCGAACCCAAGACTGCGGAGCTTCTCGCCAAAGCCGAAGGGAATCCCTCGCGGGCCATGAACGCCATGGCCGAAGGCGGGCACGGAGCCGAAGCGGGCGCTCCAACCGTGGCGCACGCGGCCCCTGCGCATGGCGCCGAATCGGTCGCCACGACTGCGGCAAGCGCGGCGCATGAGGGCGCGGCAGGGGGAGGCGAGACCCATGCCGAGGCCACCGCGGACAAGGCCGCGGCCGCCGCACTCGTTCAGAAGATCAAGGCTGAGGAATTGGCTGCGGAAACGTTTGAGAAACAAGTGACGAGCGAGGGATGGGGAAACTTGCTGACGTACCTGATCCTTGCCATAACGATCCTGGTCTCCGTAGTTCTCATCGGCGCCTATGCGCGCACGAAGGACGAACACGGACAGCCGCACGTGGCCAAGACCCTGGGCGCGAAGCTGATCGCGGGCTTTGCCACGATCGTCATTGTGTTGGCGATTGTCTGCGCTTATTCCGTGATAGCCACCAATACTATCGGTTTGGAGTTGGAGAAGGTTTCCGAGGAATTGATCCCGATGACGGACACCATTTCCACTCTCGAAACCGGCGTGCTCACGCAGTTTACTACCCTTGAACAAGCAATACGCTTCGGCGAAGAGTCGGGGACCGAGGCCAAAGAGCAATACAAGAAACGCGTCGATCAGTTCCACGAATCCGTGAAAAAGATTGATAAGGAAGTGGAGGACGGCATCGCCCTGATCAAGAGTAGACCCGCCCCCACCGAGGAAGACGCGAAGGAAATAACCCATGTTCTGACCGCGTTCGGAGCTATCGACGCCCACCGGCAGTCCCTGGACAAGATCGCCGAGGCCGTGTTCGCGCTGATTGACGAGAACAAGCATGAACAGGCGCGTTTCCTGGCGGAACATCTCGACGAAGCCGGAGAGAAGCTGGATGTGGAACTCGAGGATCTGCTCAAGGAATTGGAGAGGCGCACCGACGACGCCGCGAAGCGAAGTGAGGCGATTGAGCAACGAACGGCGGCCATACTCATGATCGTATCGGTCGTCTCCGCGATCCTCGGTCTCTTAATTGCGGTACTGATGACCCGATCCATTGTCGGGCCGCTCACTCGAGTCATTGAGGGACTTCGGCAGGGTTCGGAACAGACTGCGGCCGCCGCGGGGCAAGTGTCGCAATCGAGCCAGAGCATGGCCTCGGGGGCGAGCGAACAGGCGTCAAGCCTGGAAGAAACGTCCGCGTCACTCGAAGAAATGACGTCGATGACAAAGCAGAACGCGGACAATGCCGCTCAGGCCAAGAATCTAGCCGAGACCGCCAATGCCAGCGCGGACAAGGGCGCCCAGGCCATGGCCAAGATGAGCTCCGCCATTGACGACATCAAGAAGTCCTCCGACGCCACCGCCAAGATTATCAAGACCATTGACGAAATCGCCTTCCAAACCAACCTGCCCGCCCTGAACGCCGCCGTCGAGGCCGCGCGCGCCGGCGACGCCGGCAAGGGCTTCGCCGTGGTCGCCGAGGAAGTCCGCAACCTCGCACAGCGTTCCGCCGAGGCAGCCAAGAACACCGCCGCCATGATCGAAGGGTCGGTGAAGAACGCCGAGAACGGCGTGCAAATCAGCCGCGAGGTGGGTGAATCGCTCAACGAGATCGCCGACGCCGCTCGCAAGGTGAACGCGCTCATCGCCGAAATCGCCTCCGCCAGCACCGAGCAAGCCCAGGGCATCGAACAAATAAACACCGCTGTGGCGCAAATGGATCAGGTGACCCAGTCCAACGCCGCCAGTTCCGAGGAGTCGGCCTCCGCCTCCGAAGAACTCAGCGGCCAAGCCGAAGAAATGAACCGGATGGTGCAGGAACTTGCGGCCATGGTCGGCGGGGCCGCTTTGGCGGGTTCGCACGCCGCGCCGGTACGTGGCCTCCAGCGGCGCCACCCCGCCCGAGGCGGCGCATCGGCAAAGCCGGCTGCAATCGGGCACAAGACTTCTGCCCTGACGCACGCAGACAAGGGTCACCGTGTCGTAAACCCGCAGGACGTAATACCCTTGGACGATGACGATATGAAAGGGTTCTGAGGCCTGGGATCACCCTACAGAGAATCAGTAAGGAGCGAGAAACCTATGACGAATTCCACGCAGACTATGGATCGCCGTCTGGCGGCCACGACCGACCGAGCGGGCAAGTACCTCACGTTTCGATTGGGAGCAGAAGAATACGGAATCGAAATCCTCCATGTGCAGGAAATCATTGGCATGCTCGCAGTGACGCACGTGCCTCGAACGCCGGAGTTCGTGCGGGGCGTGATCAATCTGCGCGGCAAGGTAATCCCGGTGGTGGATCTCCGGCTCAAGTTCAGCATGGAGGGCAAGGACGACACGGAGAAGACCTGCATCATTGTCGTCCAGTTAGCCGGCAGCGCCGGGGCTGTGACCACCGGGTTCACCGTGGACGAGGTGTCCGAAGTATTGGACATTCCCGCCGCCGAAATCGAGGCCGCCCCTGAATTCGGTGGGGATGTTGACACCGAGTACATCCTCGGCATGGCCAAGACCAAAGGCAGCGTCAAGATCCTGGTGGACATCGCCAAGGTCCTCGGCGCGGGGGAAATTGAGCAACTCGAGAAGACGGCCTGACCGCATTCGGAGAGGCCTGGATGAATTACGGGAATTGCTTGTATGTGGGAGGGTATGACTATGTTCAAGAACATGAAGCTTGGAACGAAGATTTCCTTGGGATTTAGCGTACTGATTCTGATCGCCGTTGCATTGGGCGGGATGGCGACCTTCAGCATGCTTGGTGTAAAGACGACCGCATTGGCTCTTTCCATGCAGAAGGTACCCGAGGTCGCGGTCGCGACCAACGTCGAGCGCTCGGCGTTGAAGACTGTCTTGGAGGTACGAGGCTACACGTTCACGGAGGAGGATTCCTTTCTCGAGGCAGGGAGAAAGGGTCTTGGGGAGGTCAAGGGGTACCTCAAGGAGGCCAAGGAGCATGGAGCAAAGTTCAATCTCGAAGAGTTGAGTAAGAACGCCGAAGTGGCCGAAACCGATACCCTCGAATACGAGAAGCTCTTGAATGACACCGTCGCTGCCACCGAAGCGATGGAGAAGGAAAAGGCCGCCTCCCTTATTGCGGCGGATAAGTACATGAAGATATGTGACGAGTACCTCGCTGCCCAAGCGAAAAAGCTGGATAGAGACATTGGCGAGGCGATGAAGTCACAGGCGGTCGCGGGCACGGCGGCTCAAAACGCAATCACCGAAGACAAACTCAAGGAACGTGTCAGGAAGACTGTGATCTGTAATGACATCATTGACTTGGGCAACGGCGTTCGCATCGGCACATGGCACGCAATCGCCACGCGCGACCCCAAACTGTTCCAAGAAGCCGAGAAACTGTTCGATCAAGTCAACAAGAAGCTGGATGAGTTAAAGTCCATGACCACCCAGGAGGAGGACTTGAAGAGAATCGAGGAATGCCGCGTGGCCGGTAAGGAATACCTCGGGTGCATGGAACGCTTCCTCACCAACTGGTTTGCTCGTGAGGAACTCAACAAGAAGTGCAGCGAATCCGCTGACACAGTGGTCAAAGCGGCAAAGGACACCTCCGAACTCGGGACGAGGGAAACGCAACAGGCGGCGGACGATGCAGCAAAATCCCTTTCCACGGCGTCCACAACCATGATCATTGGGCTGAGTATCGGTGTGCTCGCCGGTATCATGATGGCGTTTTTCATCACGCGCTCGATCACCGGTCCGCTCCGCCGGCTAATTGCGGGATTGACATCCGGGGCGGAACAAACCGCTACGGCCGCCAACCAAGTGGCGCAATCGAGCCAGGCCATGGCGGGAGGCGCGAGCCAACAGGCCTCCAGTCTCGAGGAGACCTCCGCCTCGCTGGAAGAAATGACGTCCATGACAAAACAGAACGCGGAGAACGCCAATCAAGCGAAGAACCTCGCGGGAACCGCCAACGCGAGCGCGGAGAAGGGCTTCGAAGCAATGACCAAGATGAGCGCCGCTATCGATGATATCAAGAAGTCGTCCGACTCCACGGCCAAGATCATCAAGACCATTGACGAGATCGCGTTTCAGACTAACCTGCTGGCTCTGAACGCCGCTGTCGAAGCCGCGCGCGCCGGTGATGCAGGCAAAGGGTTTGCCGTGGTGGCCGAAGAAGTCCGCAACCTGGCCCAGCGTTCGGCCGAGGCTGCAAAAAACACTTCCGCGATGATCGAAGAATCGGTGAACAACGCGAACAATGGTGTCCAGATTAGCCGTGAAGTCGGCGAGTCACTCAAGGAAATAGCCGAGGCCGCGCGAAAAGTAAACGCCTTGGTAGCGGAAATCGCCTCCGCCAGCAACGAGCAGGCGCAGGGAATCGAGCAGGTCAGCACCGCGGTGGCGCAGATGGACCAGGTGACCCAAGCCAACGCCGCCAGTTCCGAGGAATCCGCATCTGCCTCCGAGGAGCTTAGCGCGCAGGCGGTTGAAATGGATCGTATGGTGCAAGAACTTGTCGCCATGGTCGGCGGCGCCGCATCGAGCGGTTCCCGCACGCCAAAGGCGGACGGGCTCAAGCGGCCCCCGTCATCCAGCCGCCGCGCGTTGGCCAAGACGGCCTCGACGGCGCATAGGAGCACCGCGCTAGCGCACACGGAGACTGGCCAGCGCGTCGTGAAGCCGCAGGATGTGATACCGCTGGACGACGATGATATGGCCGGGTTCTGAACTTGAGGCTTGGGCGTGTCCGAGATCTCCACGCGTAGATCGTGGAGATCTCGGACAGCAAGGTTATCCTCACCGTTCACTTGGGGCGCGGCGTTTTCCACGGCGTTTCTACCCACGCCTTGTCGCCATACAACCCTGCTCCGCTGATGTCGATCGGGACAAATCCCAGCGCGATAGCCGGCGAGTCCGCCTTCAGACGAAAGTCCTGTTGCTCCGCATTCTCGAACTTGGGATCGGCGATGATCGAGCGCACGTCTTTTCCCCTGGCGCGCCATTCGTCAAGGCTCGCACCGGAGAAAGTGATCGCGGGATTCGAGGTATCCCAGTAACAGTTCCCATCGATCCAGAAATTGCCGTTCTTCCAGTTGCTCCCCAGGAGCTTTCCATTGTTGAAGTACACGATGTTCCTCTCGAAATAGAACGAGATATGTTCCTCTTCGCGGCTGCGAATGACTTGGCCTTCGCGCGAGAACGCAAAAATATTGTTGCGAACCCAGTTGTCCCGCCCATAATGCTGGTGGAACCCGCCCGTATTGGTGTTGTACACCACATTGTTCTCGATGAGCAGATTCGAGCTCCCTTCGTCAGGGTAGATCCCCCAGCCGCCGTACAGCACTGACGAGATGTCGTGAATTAGGTTGTACCTCAGCACTGTTCCTGGCGCCACCCCGAGCGTGTAGATTCCCCCCATGTCGCTCATACCGCCCGCGCCGATGTGATGGATATGGTTGTACTCGATGAGATTGTGGTTCGCGGAACTCGGATCGTATCCCCAGGACCATCCCACCGAAACTCCCGTGTACCCGAAATCGCTAATCTCATTGTGCGAAACCGTGTTCCAGGAACAGCGCGCGATGAACACGCCCACCCCGGATAGAAAAGTGTGTCCGCCGTCGTGGAGGAAGTTGTTATCGACCACGTTGCGGTCCGCGGCTTCGTTGGGCGTCTTCGGACTGGCCGGTTCGCCAATGCGGACGCCGCCGGCGCCCAAGTCGCGCATTTCGTTGTGCGCAACACGATTGTCCTGACACCCCGCGCGCAGCCATAGGCCGTATGCGCCTACATGCGCGACCTCGCAGTTCTCGACGAGGCAACGGCGCGCGCCGGTCGCCTGGAACGCGGCAGTCGTGCCCACCGCCGCCTGCGGGTCGCTATATCCTTTGGCCGGGATCGCAAATTCCGAATACGCGAATCGAAGTCCCTTGAAATTCAGATGCTCGACGAATTTCCCTTCGGCCGGGCTCCCCTGCAGCAGTACTAATTGCTGAGCCACGGGGGCAATCACCTCCGCGTGGGCCATGTCCTCGCCTTCCGCCGGTATGTAGTAGAGTTTTCCCTGCTTCTGATTTAGATACCACTCTCCCGGCTGGTCGAGCCCCTCGAAAGTATTCTGCACGAAGTAGCGTTGCTTCGGTTCCCACTGCATGAAAGGCCATACCGCAGGGCCGGTAAACGTCACGATATGCTTGTCATCATCCAGTGACGCCACGTGATGAAACGACGTCTCCCACGAATGCAACACGACCACCAGCGCGCCGTCCAGATCCTCCCATTTCTTCAGGTCGCCCGGCGCGTACTCGAACGAGGTCGTGCTGGGGGTTTCCTTGCCGGTCGCGGTGTCCTTGACTGCGGGCGCCTTGGCGGCCGTCATGAAGAACCCCTCGTTGGGGGAGCGCGCCGGTGTGCGCCGCTTGCCGTTTACCCAGAGCGCGCTGAAGCTCCATTTCCCGGCCTTAACGTCCGGAAGGTCGGCCGTCCAGAACTTGCCCTCCTGCTTCCAACCGGCGACGATGCGTCCGCCACTGATTACGGGCTTAGCCCCGGCCTCCGCCTCGTAGCCAATGGGCGCCTTCAACGATCCAGAATCCTCCGGACCAAACACGATCGGCTCCGTGATTGGGTAAACTCCGTCACGCACGACAACTCGAATGGGACCAGCTTCACCGGCGGCTTTGGCTCTGCGTACCGCGTCGCGCGCTCCGATCAAGGTCGCCAGTGGCCCGTCGGGAGCGCCGGGTTCCGCTTTGCCGCCGGACCACGTGTCGTTCCCATTCGGCGCCACATACAAAGTCCGCAGCGGGGCCGGTCCCGTAGCGCTTTCCCCAAAACCTGCCGTGGCGGCGAGTATCCCTCCAACTGCTATGAGTACTGATACAGCCGTGCGCATACCTTTTTCCCTTTCCGCTAGGTCGCGTTCCCGGATTCCGTAATTGGTGGTCACTCCGCGGTTTTGTGCATCCCGCCAGCCCTCCAGGGCCGGACAACGCCGTGTCAGCCGCTGGACCTGAACAACTGCTTTCTGACACACTAAGGCCAATTCGTCTATAGAAGCAAGCTCAGGGACCACCTATGGATACGATGTACTACCACAAACTCGGCGGAAGCAGCCTCAACGTTTCCGTCCTCACGTTCGGCGCATGGCAGCTCGGCGACCCGGCGTATTGGGGACCCGACGCCGAAGCCGACGGGGTCGCAGCGGTTCACGCGGCCCTTGACGCGGGCATCAACTTCTTTGACACCGCTCCGATGTATGGCGCAGGCGAGTCCGAACGCATTCTCGGCCGCGCGCTGGCCGACCACGGCGATAGAGTGCTCATCGCCACCAAGGTTTGGCCCGACCAATGCGCCCCCGGCAAGCTACGCGCCGCCTGCGAAGCGAGCCTGCAACGCCTCGGCATGGACAGGATTGACCTATACCAGATTCATTGGCCCTGTAGGGATGTCCCTTTTGATGACGTATACGACGAACTTCGGCGTCTCGAGGAGGAAGGAAAGATCCGCCACATTGGCGTGTCCAATTTTGGTCCCACGGATCTCGAAGCATGGACGGCGACGGGATATTGCACGTCGAATCAAGTGGGTTACAATCTGCTTTTTCGCGCGGTCGAATACGACATTGTCCCCGCCTGCCGCATGCGCAACATCGCTATCCTTGCCTACATGCCCCTAATGCAAGGTATCCTCAGCGGGCGATGGAAGAGCGTCGAGGAAATTCCCGTTAACCGGCGGAGAACCCGGCATTTTTCCGCGTCCCGCGAAGGTACTCGCCACGGGGAGCCCGGCGCCGAACCCTTGCTGCTCGAGACCCTGACTCGCCTCGGCCAAGTGGCCGAGAATATCGACGAACCACTGGCCACCGTCGCCCTTGCCTGGGTGCTCGCCCAACCGGGAGTTGCGTCGGCGATTGTTGGCGCGCGCAATCCGGTCCAGTTGGAACGAAACCTTCGGGCAATCTCACTCAGCCTTGGCGTCGAAACCATTGAACAACTCAATCTCATTACGGAACCGCTGCGGCGCCACTTCGGCGCCAACGCGGACATGTGGGAGAACGACGCCAACAGCCGCATCCGTTGAGCCATCGGCGCGCGGAAAGGTATAGAGCCTCAGGTATACGTCAAACAGCATCGCCACACACCGGATGGTGTGTGGCGATGCCGATATGGAACGAGGATATCTGCTGCAGGCGCCGGCGCTATGCCGATCTACTTCACTGCTGCGTTTTCGTGGTCCGCGGGGACATAATCACCCGGGGCATAGCCCTCGGGAAAATCCTGATAGATGTCGGTAAGCAGCCAGCGGTATTTGCCTTCCATAAGCGATTTGGCCACCTTATTGAACGTCTTGTTATGGTTGTCCTTGACGCGCCGGAAGTTTTCGCCGATCCGGACCCGCGCGTTCTTGCAGAACAGATCCGCGAGTTCTTGAGGACCTTGATTCGCGGAGTCTTTGGCGAGAAAACTCTCGGCGTAGGCCAGACAGGCGCTCATCGCGAACAGATCGACACCGATATCGACGAAGTTTCCCAGGAGGATTTGTTCGTACTCCATTTTCTTCTGGAGTTTGGCCATCTGGTGGAAGATGGTTCTGGCCATCTTGCGGCAGGTGCGATCTACGTACGCAAGGTGGTCCTGGTTGGTGGTGGAAAGGTGTTTGACGTTGAAGCTTTGTCCCGAAGGCAGCCACTGCTTGGGATACCAGGTCAGATAGAATGCGGCCGCCTTCTTGATGAGCGAGAACTTGCTTTCTTTCGCGCCCTTCGGAGGCATCATGATCGGCATTACCAATTTGAAGTGAGTATCAAGGGCCTCGCGGGCGATGATGAGGTGCATGATCTCACTCGATCCCTCGAAAATGCGCGCCACGCGCGAGTCGCGTAGCATGCGTTCGACCGGGACCGGGTCGTCACCCCGGATCGCAAGTGATTCGGCGGTTTCGTACCCGCGGCCGCCACTTACCTGCAGGTAGTCGTCCAACAGGCGCCACGCCGTCTCCGTGCAGAAATACTTCGCAATAGCGGCCTCGAGCCGGATGTCGGCGTTTTCCTTGTCGGCAAACGCACAGGCGATCCAAACGATCGCGTCCATGGCAAAGGTATCGGCGGCCATATTGGCGATTTTCTTCGCGATGGCTTGGTGCTTTCCAATGGGCACGCCCCACTGCACGCGTTCATTCACCCACTTCTCCGCGTACTGGAGGCTGAGCTTGCCGCAGGCCGTGGACGCGGCGGGAATGCCAAGGCGGCCGGTATTGAGGGTGGCAAGGGCGATGCGCAGACCCTCGCCCGGCTTTCCGATGACGTTCTCTTTCGGAACACGCACGTTGGTGAAACGCAGAAGCCCGTTGGACAAGCCTTTGAGGCCCATGAAGGAACACCGTTGAACGATTTCGAAACCCGGCATTTCCTTTTCCACGATAAACGCCGTAATCTGAGTCCGTTCCTTGCCGTTCACGACTACTGGCGGCGTCTTCGCCATCACGACTAGCACGTCCGCGTCGGGTCCGTTCGTACACCACAACTTATCGCCGTTCAAAAGGTAATACGAACCGTCCTCGGACGGGGTCGCGGTCGTGGACATCTTGGCAGGGTCTGAACCGACATCGGGCTCGGTTAGAGCGAACGCCGAAATATCGCCTTTAGCCAGACGCGGCAGGTACTTCTGCTTCTGTTCCTTTGTGCCGTACATCTTCAACGGCTGCGGAACGCCGATACTCTGGTGAGCGGAGACCCAGGTTACTGTGCTCTGGCAGTAGCTTCCGATGAGCGACAGCGCGCGGCTGTAGTTGGTTTGAGAGAGACCAAGCCCGCCGTACTCCTTGGGGATCTTCATCCCAAACGCGCCGGCTTCCGCCAATGCCCGAAGCGTTTCCTTGGGGTAGACTCCGGTCTTGTCAATCTTGATCGGGTCGCAGTGATTCTTGAGGACACCGCGCAACTTGTCGAGATATTCGTCGCCGATCTTCTTGTCCTCCGGATCTTGCACCGGATAGGGATGCATCAGATCCCAGCGAAACGCGCCGCGGAATAATTCCGCGGTGAAACTCGGGAATTTCCACTCGGTCTGGCGCGCATCCTCGGCCAGGTCCATCGCCTTCTGTTTAGCCTTGTTGTCGTTTTCCATGGAATTAACCCTCGCATGTGACCTGGTTTCTCATCTGCCTACCGTACGGTAGGTAGGGGATTATAGCCTGAGATCGGATGGTAGATGCAAGAGGTATTTCCGGCGCGTTTGCCGGGAGTCGAGCCGAATACGAGGGCGCCAGACGGGACGCAGTTAATTGAGGGCCGCCATGAACCGCTCGTATTCGCGGTGCGAATTGGTCTGCGCCACGACCCGCTCGCTGTTGATGCCATCTAGATTCTTTCCGAGAAGCTGAACAATATCCGGATCGAGCTCGCGTCGTCCGGACATCTCTTCAAGCACCTTGATGGCGTCGGGCGGGGTCATGCCCTCGCGGTACGGGCGGTCCTCCGTGAGCGCAGTGAAAACATCGGCTACGGCGAGAATGCGGGCGCCGGTGGACAAGTCGTCGCTCTTGAGATGAAAGGGATAGCCGCTGCCATCGAGCCGTTCCTGATGGAACGCGCTCCACTCGCGTATCGTGCGCAGGTCCGCGATGGATTCGAGTATTCGATACGTGTAGTAGACGTGGCCTTCCATGATTGCAAATTCATCCGCCGACAAGGGGGCAGGTTTTTCGAGGACCTCGCGCGGAATCGCCAGTTTGCCAAGGTCGTGCAGATAGCTTGCGACGCGCATCCGGACGGTGTCTTCCGGGGAAAAGCCGGACAGCTTGGCCAGGGTCTCCGCGGCGGCGGCCACGCCGCTGCTGTGACAAGCGGTAAAGGGACTGCGAAAGTCGATGAGACGGCGAAAGAACTCCGCGAGCTGGAGCAGTTCCGCGTCTTCCAGGAGGATGTCGTCCATCACGACGCGGCTGCGCATCACGGTCAGAATCGAGCGGCATGAGGCGTCCATCCAAAAGCTTTCCCTGCGGGCCGCCTGGTGCAGCGCCTGAACGAGCGACGGATGAAACTGTTTGCCATCGAGCGCGTCGATGCGTTCGCGGATCTTCCGGACGTGCGGCAGAACCAGCTTCTGTTCACTGATGAGGATGGCCAATCGGTCGGCCAGGTGGAGGATGTGACTACCCATGGGAACCTGCCGGCCGTTGTGCCGCGCGCCCTGGCCATCGTCCCAAGGCACATGATGGTAGCGAACAAGTTCGGCCGCGGGCTTGAACGGGCCGAACGTATCGAGCAGCCAGTGTCCTGCCCGGCAGTGCAGCGCCGGGTTGT
>JACRLJ010000133.1 GCA_016215105.1 Candidatus Hydrogenedentota bacterium | reverse complement strand
GACGGCTTCATAATTGGATTCGGGATCAATCGCGTCGACTGCCGCTTGGAGCCGTTCAAGCATGTTCTGCCGTGACAGGTCGTGGAGTCCTTTCAAGAGAAACTCGACATCCACCCGATGCGGACCGGTCGCAGCCAGAAAGCACGCCTCGCGATACAGTATCTCGCATCCAATGAATTTGAACCGGCGCGTGGGCGAGGGTCGTGAACGCATCAATGCGGGTTCGTCAGGTCGTTGCATTGGAAGTCAGCCTTTCTGCGGCGCGCCGGTAAGCGGTCGTAACGCGGCGGCGATGCGATCATACAACTCTTGAAGCCAGGCTGGATTGGCCGGCGAGTCGGTCGGATGCGCGCCAGTTCGAAAGTCTACAGGCGTCAGAATTACCCGCACGTTTTCGAGACCTATTTCGGCGGCGAGGACAAACAAGTCTTCCGCGGCCTCATCCCCGACCGCAATACAGCCGATCGAAGAGGAGCCTCCGTGGATCATGATGTCATTTCCAAGTTGAGTTCTTCCCTCACTCTTCGCCTGCGCCCGGTCGAATTCATTCGGGTAGCCAACGCGCAAACTGAGATGAAACGCGCTGTTTGGGTTTAGCGACTCGACCGCGTAGATGCCCTCCGGGACTTGTAGATCGCCTTCGCGCAGCTTAGGACCGAGCGTGCCGCTGAGTCCGAAGATCGGATAGGCGCGAAGGAGGCCCCAAGTATCGTCGTCGCCGGATACCCACACTTCCAGAAGGCGATCCTTCTTTACGCCAACCAATGCCACTGCCTTCGGCGGATAGGCTAGCTGGATACGGGCGAATTCTGGTTCCAGCCGCCTGCGTACCACCGAATCGAACTGACGCACGCGGCTTGAAACGGTTTGCTGACCCATGAGTGTCTGTCGTGTAAACTCCCACACTGTGCGCAGCGAAGAAGGCGCCAGAAGCGCCCACAGTCCGAAGACGAGCGCCGCCAGTGCGACTATTCTGGCGCGTATTGGCAACTTTCGGCGCACCGCATTCCTCCATGCAACGATTGTGAAAGCAGCCCGCGTTCAAAGATACTTCTTCAAGAACGTCAGGATTTCCTGGCGGCCTTCCGGCGTCTCCTGGTGTCCAACGTCATAGCGCAGCAGCTTCCATTTGTCCGGCGCGCCGCAGTCCGTATAAACCTTCTTGAGCTCTTCGTCAATGATATCGAGGCCGGCGACCGGCGTAAGTCCGTCCTGGAGGCCCGCCAGGGCCAAGTGGGCGCGTGGCGCGATGAGGGCGTTGATGTCGGCGGTGGTAAAGTACTTGAGCAAACTGGGCACGTAGTAGTAGACGCCGTGGCGCCGCAAGCCGTTTTCGCGCAGGAGGGTCTGGAATTCGGTGAGACAGCAGATATCCACGCAGACTTTGATTCGCTCGTCCAGGGCGGCCGACCACCAGGCCATGGTGCTGCCCATCGAGATGCCGAGGGTGGCGATGCGCTTTGGGTCGACCTCGGGTCGTGTCACGAGGTAATCCAGCGCCTTTAGGTTGTCGTAGACCATCATGCCCCATAGGACGTGGCCCTGCCAGAGCATGGCCTTGAACATGTCGTCCTCTTTGGTGTGGCTGCGTTCGCCGAAGACCCAGGTATCGATGCAGAGGCCGATCCAGCCGAGGTCGGTGATGACTTTGGCGTAGGGCGGGTTTTGAAGATAGCCGCGGCCATCGACGAACTCGTTCTTGCCTATGGTGTAGCCGCCGCCGTGCGAATGATTGAACAGCACAGCCGGAACTGGTCCGGACAGAGACTTGGGCTTCGCCAAGAACGCAGGTACCGGCTCGATGCCGTTGAGGTCGAGTTCGAGCTTCTCGAGAATGTAGCCGTCGCGCTCCTGCGTGTCGACGAGGCGCGCCGAGATTGGGCGCTGGCGTTCGGGGAGATCTCCGAGCAGACCGTATAGAATTTCGCGCTGCTCCAAGCGATTCTTGTGGGCTCTTCCGAGCGGTGAAGGCGCTTCCGGACCGAGAAAGGGTTCTGTACGCATCGCCAACGCTCCACTTGCCACGGATCCCAGCATCGAAAGGACCTCTCGACGTGTCCATTCCATCGCGTGTCTCCCAAGCTTGGCGGTATCATACTGTATTCGGTGAGTGTGGGTGAAGGAGGGTCTGGGGTGTGGGGTCTGGGGTTCAGACGATGTGGCGGGTTACTTTGGCCGATAGTCGGGGCACTTTACGGCGTTGGGGCGTTGGCGTTGTTTGCAGGCGGAGGGGTGGTCGTAGCGGCAGTTGTCGCAGAGGAATTCGGATGGGCACCGCAAGCGGAGCCACCATTGTCGGATTAGAGCGGAGATTCCCATTGTCTATTTGTCTCGATACCGTTTGCGATAGTCCAAGGGCGCCATGCCCTCGAATTTTCGGAAGAGTTTGCCAAAATTGCTGACGTCGGACAAGCCGACGCGCTGGGCGATGGCGCTGATTGGCAATTGCGTGCGGCGCAGGAGTTCTTTGGCCTTCTCGATGCGGAGGCGTCCGACGTATTGCGAGAAGGATACTCCAAAATCGCGTTGGAGCCGGCGCGTGATCGTTGTCGGGTTTTCGCCGAGTTCGGCGGCCACATGGGCCAAGGTGATACCGTCGGTGAGATGTGATTCGACAAGGCGATTGAATGCGCCCATTGATTCGGCGCGCTTGGCCGGCTGACTCGAACGCCAGCACAAGGTCCCGACGATACCCATGATCCATTCGAGTAATTCGCTGGAGGTCTTGGCGCGCGGTGTCTTCCCAACGACCCTGAAAAAGCGGTTCCAGCCTGCGGTGGTGTCAACGCGCGCGCGTTCACAGGCTTCGAGCACGGCCGCCGCAATGGCCACGGCGCGGGCGCGGCGGGCGGCGATGCCGGATCGTTTTCCCGCGGCGCCTTCCGCCAGTGTGGCCTGCGCTAACTCGCGGGCCAGCGGTAGCGCGCCGCTTGAGATCGCTGCGGCAATGGCGGCGGATTGGTAAGGGTCGTCGAGCGTGTCTTGCGGGCGGCGCAGGCGCTTAGGCGAAGTGGGCTGATCGGACGGATCGGACGGATCAGACTGATCAGACGAGGAGAACTGGTCCCAGAGGGCCGTGAGCGCTTCGGCGGTCCAAGCGGCGATTTCTGGGATGGCCTCCGCAGACGCGCGGTGGATGTCGTCGAGAGTGAAGGGAAGATCGTCGTGGATATCGACTTTGAGGCGCTGCACACCCTCGAGGGCGTCGTGTTCGAGCGAGCCGGCAGTTTCCGTGGGCACATACGGGCCGAAGGTCAGGACAAAGCCGGGTTGGCGCTTGGACAAGGCCGCGACCGAGAGGTTGACGAATCCCATGTGGCACACAAATGGGACGGGTGTGCCACGTTTGGCGGCCGCGGTGGACGCGGGGAGGCGGGAGTCGGCGCAGGCCTTGGGGCCGTTGGGCTGGTTGTGGATGTAGGCGCATGCCGCGCATTGGCCCCATCCCAGAATGCGTGTTCCTTCGCGGTCCTCGTCGACGAAGTGCAGGCTCAGCGGCGTGGCGGCGCATCGGGCGGCGCGTTCGAGCAGGTGTTGCGCCGCAGGCGAGCGAAAGAACGCCAGCGGATTCATCCGGCAATCTCGAAGAGGCGTGTGGCGCGATCTTGCCGGGCTACGAACACCCGCGCGGGGTGATTCTCGATTACGCGCGCGGCCATGTCGTGCGCGAGCCGGCGCGTGTTGTTCTCTTCACTGATGTGAACCAGCACGACGAGCCGCAGCGCATCATGCACCAATCCGGCGAGGAGTCCGCACATGTCCGCGTTGGACAGGTGGCCCCGGTTGCCACGGATGCGTTGCTGGACGGCATAGGGATACGATCCCTTCTTCAGCATGTCGGGGCAGTAATTGGACTCGAGCACAAGGCCGTGCGAACCGGCGAGGCGATTCTTGACGAGGTGGGACGCGTGGCCGAGGTCGCCCGCTAATCCGAGTTGGACGCCTCCGGAACGCACGACATAATTAACCGGGTCGGCGGCGTCGTGGGAGACGCTGAAACTCGTCACTTCCAGGCCATCAACGTTGATCGTATCCCCCGGATCGAACAGTTCGAGGCGGGGAATCTTGCCGACGCCTTCGGGAAGGTTCTCGTATGTCCCCGCAGTCATGAAGACAGGCGCGTCGAAGCGGCGGGCGAGTACGCCGATCCCGTTTACGTGATCCATGTGTTCATGGGTGACAAATACCGCTTTGAGGTCGCTGACGTCCATGTGGAGGCCGGCGGCCCGTTCCTGCAATTTGCGCAGGCTCAGGCCATTGTCCACGAGGATCTTCCCCGTTGGCGAGGCGATGAGTATGGCGTTTCCGCTGCTTCCACTTCCCAGGAGGCTGAACCGAATCACTGCCGCAGTTCCTATCGTTTGAGTGCGGGACTAGCGAGAATGCGGATAGTCCGAAAGCGCATTACAGAGAGTTTCCGGAGCCGTTGAGACGCCTACCGCAAGGAGCCCAAGACCTCGGCGCCACAACCGCTTGTGCAAGGAAAAGTATATCACTAGGCGCCGAAAACAATCAATTGACAGAACGGAACGGCGTCGTTATAATGGCACAGGACTTGCTTGAAGGGCGTGGCGCAAAGGCAGATTTGGGCCACTGACCGGGCAAGTGGGCGCCGCCCGAGGGCGCTAAGCGCAGGGTAATTGTTCACTCTGGTTTGGACTTGGAAGGGTAGAATTCCGGGACCGGACCGACCAGGAGTTGTTGATAGATGATGCACATGGAACACCGTCTGGCCCAGACGCAGACGCAGCGTTTGATGCTGACGCAGAAGATGCAGCAAGCCCTGCAAATCCTTCAATTGTCGGGACTTGAGCTAGATCAGTATATACAGCAGGAATTGGAGCAGAACCCGGTTCTCGAGCAGGTGGTTAAGGAGCCGGAGCAACTTCCGGAAACCCAGGCCCCGCCCGAGCCGCAGGTGAGTGACGGCACGAATACCTTCGAGAGCGAGCCGTTTGACCTGGACGCCTATTCGCGCCAGTTGAACGACGGCCACATCGAGGGGACGGATCTGAGCCGCAATGTGGACACACAGGCGCGCCGCGAATATTACGAGAACTCGATCACGAAAGCGGAATCGTTTTCGTCCCTGCTTCTGACACAACTTCGGCTGGCCACCGAGGACCCGCGGACCTTGGCCATCGGAGAGCGGATTATCGGCGATATTGATCGCAGGGGATACTTCACGGCGCCGCTCGAAGAAGTCGCCTTGGAGATGGACGAGCCGGTCGAGGAGGTGGAGCGGGTACTCCGCATTATCCAGCGATTCGAGCCGACGGGTGTGGGCGCGCGTGACGTGGTGGAGTGCTTACTGCTCCAGATCGCGGTCGAGTATCCGGATGAGCCTGAACTGAAAGTGCTCGTCGAGCAGCACCTCGAAGAACTCGAGCGGCGTCAGATTCCCAAGATCGCCAAGGCCATGGGGATCAAGCCCGAGCGCGTGGAAGAATTAAAAGATCTGCTCTCGAAACTCAATCCGTGGCCTGGCCATGAATACTCGAGCGATCCGCCGCAGTACGTAACCCCGGAGGTCGTTGTCGAGAAAGTCGACGATGAGTACGTGGTGTATCTAAGCGACGAGACCTTGCCCGAGCTCCGAATCAACCAGGATTACCGCAAGATGATCCGCGGCGGCAAAGTGACGGGGGACGAGAAGAAGTACATCCGCGATAAGGTAGAATCGGCGAAATGGCTGATCCGCAACATTCAGCAGCGCCAGCAGACCATTTTGCGTATTACGCGCGCCATCGTGGAAGTACAGCGCGATTTCCTGGACCGGGGAGTTGAGTACATCAAGCCGTTGACGTTGCAGGAAATCGCGGACAAAGTGGGGGTGCATGAAGCGACGGTCAGCCGGACCACGCGCGGGAAGTACGTGCAAACGCCGCAGGGGTTGTTCGAGTTGAAGTATTTCTTCTCACCGGGTCTGCGCAAGGATTCGGGTGGGGAGCAGTCGTCGAAGAGCGTGCAGTCCATAATACAGAAGATCATCGCGGACGAGGACAAGTCGAAGCCGCTGAGCGATCAGAAGATTGCGTTGATGCTTCAGGCGCAGGGGCTGAATATCGCGCGCCGCACGGTCGCGAAGTACCGCGAGGGATTGGGTATACTTCCGACGTCGTTGCGGAAGGAATATTAGGAGTTCGGCCAGAAAGCCGGATAATTGACGCGGCGCGGAAGGATAACTAGCTTCCGTCCGCGCGCGCGGCGGCGCGGTGAAGCGCGTCTACAGTGTCTGCGAGCTCGACGAGCAGCGGGTGAGACCATCCTTGTCCCAGCGCGCGCACGATTTCCGCGTGATACCACAGCGAGCCGTCACGGCCACCGTTGAAGCGGCGCCACACCATGTCACCGACTATCCGCAAGTCTTTCAATATCGTCCGCAGGTTATGCAGCTTATCCGCGGCTACGATGAGCTTTACCTCGGGAGAGGCCTTCGCCACTTCAGTAAGGAACGCTTTCTTTCGTTCTAGCCAAGGCGGTTTGGGGCTGATATGGGTGTCACTGCACGCAAGGACATAGCCGGCCACTTCCTCTCCGAACCGCTCTTGAATGATGGCCAGCGTGTCTTTTCCTCCCTGATCCTCCACCGCGTCATGTAGCAGAGACGCGATGACCTGCGCCTCACTTCCGCCATAGTCTCCAACGATAGCGGCGACCCCCATGAGGTGCGTTACGTAGGGAATCTCCGAATCCTTGCGCATCTGGTTTCGGTGAAGATCGAAGGCCAGCGCGAAGGCATTGAGCACGTGATCTGAGTATGCCATCTACTTTCTCCAAAAATCCGTGGAATAGGGTATCATAAAGCGGAATTCCGACTGTAAAGGAGGGCGTGGGCGTGTTCGAGGAAGTGGATAAGGCCGCCGCGACGCTGGCGGACACCAAGGCAGGCTGGGTAACGCGGCGCGACGCCGTGGAAACGCTGGGCGGAAATGCGTCGCGCGCGATCGCGGCGTTGCAGCGTCACGCGGAGGAATCCGACGTGGATGTGCGCGCCGCGGCGCAGAAGGAATTGGCGAGAGCGAAATCCTCGTTGCAGGCAGTGAAGGCCGATGCGAAGGCGTGTTCGCTGGAGGACCTGGTTCGTGGTCTGGCCAAGGACGGTGAACGCACGGTGACGCGCGCAGACCGGGGGTTTGCGGTCGACGTCCGGTTCAAGAGCGGCCGGACGCAACGCGTGTACGTCGCGCCGCACGAGATTCGAGAGGGATATCCGCTCGTTCGCGTGATTACGTACTGTGGCAAACCCAAAGACGAGGCGTTCGAGTGGGCGCTGCAAGCGAATCTCAAAATGATTCACGGCTCTATCGCGCTCGAGGAGGAGCGCGGTGAGAAACGGCTGGTCATAGTCACGTGCTTCCTGGCGTCGGAGGCGACGCCGCTCGAAGTACGTAGCGCCGTAAAGGAAATCGCGTACTACGGCGACTGGATCGAATCAAAGCTATCGGGAAAGGACGAGCTATGATAGGAAGCACACGCTATGCGCCGATTTCGTGCAGCGAGGCCGGGTGCACTGGCATGGCGTTGACGGGCGCCGCGCGCTGCTGGCGGCATCTTGAAGATCCCGCGGGATTTCTGAAAGGACTCCGGTCTTCCGAGTTGGCCGGGGCGTGGCTGGTCGGGGTAGATTTGCCGGGCCGGGACTTGCGCAAGGCGGATCTCTCACACGCACGCTTATCGGGCGCCAACCTTTCGCGCGCGAATTTGACCGGCGCGGTTCTGGCGGGCGCCATGCTGGACGGCGCCGATCTGTCCAGGGCCGATCTTAGCGGGGCGAATATGGAACTGGCGGTGTTGGGTTGCGCGAATCTTGAGTACACCAAACTGAATGGCGCGAATCTGCAACGCGCGAACCTGGTGGGGGCGAAGGGGCATGCCGCGGATTTCACGGGCGCTAACTTGTACTATTCGAGGCCGGGCAACGGGGATTTTCAGAACGCGACGTTCCGGAATGCGCGGATTGAGCGTGCGATTTTCCGGCGAGCCAATCTCATGGGCGCCACGTTGACCGGCGCGAGCGGGAACGCGAACTTCGAGAGCGCCAATCTTCAGGGGGCAGTCCGATGATCTTCCATCATTTTCGACTCGATGTGGAAGAGGTGAACGCGTATATCGTGGCGTGTTCCGAGAAGAAGGAAGCGCTTCTGGTTGACGCGGGCGAGTGGATGCCGGAAATGGAGCGCTTCCTTTGCGATGGCGATTTGCGGTTGGCGCACGTATTCATTACTCATGACCACTACGATCACTCCGGCGCGCTGGGGGAAATCGCGCAGAAATATCATCCGAAGGTCTACGCGGGGAAAGATAAGGTGGGCGGCGTTGCGGCGCAGAGGCTGGGCCACGGGGATACCGTTCGCGTGGGAACCCTGTCGGGGACGGCGCTGGCTACGCCGGGGCACACACCAGAAGGAATCAGCCTGGCGATTCCGGGGCATGTCTTTACAGGTGATGCACTGTTTGCCGGTTCGGTGGGGGGGACCGGGTCGCCTGCGCTGTATCAACAGCAGATTGATCACATCCGAAGACACATCTTTGCACTGCCTCCGGATACGGAGATTCATCCGGGGCATGGGCCGGCGTCCACCGTACGGATTGAGAGCGGCTTCAACCCGTTTTTCGTCTGATATCGTTCCCTCCAATCGCTTGAACTTACGCCCATTTTGACCTATGGTACTGCCCGTGTTTCTGGCCCATGGCGGCCTGTCAGAGCTGACCAGCGAATAAGGAGAATGCGGAATCATGGCGAAGGGTATGGGATTTGCCGTTGTCGGATTGGGTATGGGGGGACATCATTGCAAGGCGGTAACCGCGGCGAAAGGCGCCCGCCTCGTCGCGGTGTGCGATATAGACACGGACCGATTGAGCACGTTCACTAATCAATACGGGTGCAAGGGGTATACCAAGTGGACAGAGTTGCTGAAGGACAGGGAAATAGACGCGGTGTGTGTGGCCGTAGAGAGCGGAAAGCACGCCGAATTCGGAATTGACGCGGCGCGCGCGGGCAAGCATATCATCATGGAGAAGCCGGTGGATATCACGCCGGAGCGCGTGAAGAAATTGCGTGACGTAGTGAAGAGAACGCGCGTGAAGTGCGGCTGCATTTTTCAGTCCCGTTTGGACAACTGCAACATCCTGTTGAAGAAAGCGATCGACAAGGGCAAGCTGGGCAAGTTGATTGGCGTACACGGCAGCCTGCCATGGTGGAGGGCGCAAGATTACTACTCGGGGCCGCACGGGAAGTGGAAAGGCACGTGGCGGCTCGATGGCGGCGGCAGCCTGATGAATCAAGGGATTCACACCGTGGACCTGCTGCAATGGCTTGCGGGGCCGGTCAAGAGCGTGTGCGGGTTCTACGGCGTGTTTGGTCACACGATCGAGGCGGAAGACCAGACCGTAGCGATCTTGAAATACGAGAGCGGCGCATTGGGTACCCTGTTTACAACGACGTGCGCCCAGCCGGATAGGGACCAGCGGCTCCATATTTACGGGACGAAAGGGTCGTTCTCAAAGCTTGGGTCGGCGCTCGAGTTTTTCGAAGCCGGCACGGACGCGGACAAGCGATACATGATGGACGTGTTCGGCGCCCGGAAGAGCGGAGAGAGGACCAGCAGCGATCCAATGGCGGTTTCGTCGGATGGTCATATGCTGATCATCGAGGATCTAATCAAGGCAGTGCGGACCGGACGCGATCCGGTGATTACGATCGAGAGCGCGGGACACGCCGTCGAGATCGCGAACGCCATCTTCAAGTCCGCAAAGACCGGCCGGGAAGTAAAGATTAGCGACGTTCGGAAATAGCGTCTCGTGCGGGGCGGCGCGGTTTGACGTTTACTCGACGACGAATCCGTCCTTTTCGAGCGCCTTGGCTAGTTCGGCCTTGTCGATTTTCCCGTAGGCCACGCACTTGTGGGGATCGAGCGCGTCGAAGTATTTGTTGAAACGGCGCCGGTGCATCAGGTCAGCGATAACGAGCGGGTCTTCGGATTCGAGAATCTGAATCGTGCGCAGGCGGACCCGTTTCATTCCGCCGCGCCAGTCCTCGAGCGTGGTCATGACATTAGCCGGCAGGCTTCCGCCGCGGTTGTGGCTCAGGAGAAACGCGACAAAACCTTCCCCGTCGTGGCCCTCCTGCACCGCTCGCGTGAAGGTGTCTTTGCTGAGATGGTATACGGTGGCTTGCCCCGTGCTTCCACGCTCGGCGAACTGATCGAGCGGCACGGTGAGCAAGGGGTCCACATCCTGTGACGGCACCACGATGTCGAAATTTGGCTGGACAACCAATTCCGCCTTGAGCGCGGGAAATGACGCTTCGGCCTTGGCGCTGTCTTTTCCGGAGAGCAGGCAGTGGCCTAAGGGGGTGAGCCGGAACGCGCTCTCGTCGTCTTCGGCGCCGCGCTCGACGGCGCCCAGCCACACCAGGGTTTCTTCGAGTGACCGGGCGAGGTTTTTTTCCGAATTGGACAGGGCGCTGGGGCTGACATATCGCCAGTGACCGCCGGTTGATTTTAGGACCGGTTGTTCGTTTTCCGCGTTGGCGCGCATGGCATAGCGGATGAAATCCATCACGGGGTACCACGCGCCAACTTTGATCTCGTCCAGATAGGTAGTAATCACCCGGCGCGTGGCGACTTCAGCGCCGTTGCTCATCAGCCAATCGAACAGGATGCGATGCCGTTCGATGCGGTTCAAGGCGATTAGGGTATCCAGTTCGCCCGCGCGCATTTCTTCGTCCACCTGCGCCAGCCAGCCGACACTGCGCGCCACCCAAAGGCAGGTGGTGAGCGAGGGCTCGTCATCCTCGGGACATATCTCGCTCAATCGGCGGCGGTCTTCCCGGAACAGCTCGCCGTCACCGCGCAGTCGGGCCGGCTTCGCGGCGATCGCGGCCACAATGCGGCAGATGCGGTCAGAAAGGTCCAGGCCGTGAGGATCGTGCGTCATTGTGGCGCTGCGCAGGGGCTTGAGCTGAGTCTTTCGTGATTGCTGGCCGGCCGCGGACTCGCGGTACTCGCGAATCTCGGACAACAGGCCTGCTACGCGCACGAGGCGGTCTTCCGCGTCGAACCGGAACATCTCGAACAGGGCAAACCCGTCGAAGAGTTCCGTCAGCGCCTGTTCGACTTCATATTCCGATCCCTTGTGGGCGGCGCGCAGCTTCGATACGGGAATCACGCCCTCTTTTGACTGCCACACCACGTCAAACAATTCGCGCGCGAGCGGTGTAAAGCCGTGGGAAGCTACGTATTCGACGACCGAGTCGGGCGTTCCGAAGTATTTTTCTACCAAGGCTTCCGCGCCGCTCTTCTTGCCGACCGGACGATCAATTCCGACTTGTTCCTCGATTCGGCGGAATTCGTGCGGGCTCAGCGATTTCACACGCCGGAATAGCGAAGGGATGTCGCCAAAATTTTCGAGGCCGTCGGAGATGCGTTTGATTGCCGTGGCGCCTTCCGCGACAAGCTTTACCTTGGTGAGATCGGAAAAGAACAGGCGGCCGCTGATGTCGATGAGATACTCGATTTCTTCTTCGGGCATCTCGAGTTTCTTGGCGAGGAAGCGGACAGTCAACCCGGAGCGGCTGTTCACGGAGAGTTCTCTGGCGATGCGGAACGCGGGCCGGCTCATGTTTTCGAGCGCCGCGATCAACGTCGCACCGTGCCGCATACGTATCATCTCTCCCCTGCCGCAGCCGCGCCGCGGCGCCAATGGTTATTCCGCGTCAACCATATCGCCGCTCTGTCACGGGCCGCAGCGTGTTCGCGCAATTGAGAACCCAAGTTTGTTCACCGAGTGTATGAATCCGACGAGCGCTTCGCAACCGCAACGCTCAGCCTGCGGCTCATTCGCACAACGACGTGAGGCCAGGGCTCTCTGTCTCGATTCACACCCGACGCATTAGAAAGCGATTATACTTTGCGTTTGCTCTCTTGACAAGCGTTAAGGGGGCAAGCGGATACGGCAGTTCCAATTCGATGGGCGCAGGGGGCCGGCGCTAGAGAAGGACGTGCGGCTGCCCTTTACCCGTCGAGTGGAGTTTCTGGTACAATTTCGGCCAACCCAGATCCGGCAGTTGGCCTGTTACGGGATCGGTGAACTAATGCGAGATCAAGAGTCTGTCCCACACGAAGCGCCCAATCCATGGGTGTCTGTCGCGGCCACTTACCGAATTTGGGATACCTGATGGTTGCGGAGATATGAGTGATCGTGCCCGAGTTCAGTTCGCGGCGGCGTGTTCCGTTGCGTTTCATCTGCTGGTTCTCGTGCTTCTGGCGTACGGACCAAAGGGTGGCCAGTCGGCGGTCGCGTCCCTGGACGAGCCACTCATCTTGCAGCTTCGGCCGCCGGAGGCGCTTCCGAAGCAGTCGGAGGAAATAGAACGCCTGGTAGCGCCCGGAACGCCAGCCACGGGCCCTGTCCCGGATACGGACCAAATCTCGACGCTGGATTCGCAAGCGTCGGACATGTCCAATTCGGGCCGGGATGAACACGCGCCGGCCGTGGACAAGGTGTCCGATTTCATCGCGCCGGGAGGAGGCAACGTGGAAGCGGCCCCGCCCCCGCCGCAAGCGCCGTCCGCCGCGCAGGAATCCGAAGCCGCGACAACGCCACCCGAGGCCAAGGAGCATCCGAAAACGCGGAGTCTTGCGGAGCCGGAAAAGGATACTGCGCCTCGTGTCTTGGCAGAGGAGCCAAAGGAGGGGAAGACCTCGGATAAGGCTGCTGACGCGAAGGACGACCAACCACTCCGGAAGTTCGATATGGCCAAGGCCGAAACGCCGGCGCAAGCGCCGATTCCTCCAAGTCAGGCGCCGGCGCCTGATCCCGGGCCATCAAGCGGACTTGTTCAGGGCGGTGTGAAGAACCCGGGCTTTCTTGGTTTCGAGGCGAAGAAGAGTGAGTATGCGCCGTACCTTCAGGAGATCAAACGGCGTGTCGAAAAGCGTTGGCGCACGACTCTTCAGCTCCGTTATTCGGGCACTGCGGCGACTCAAGCCGTGGTGGACTGCGCCATATCTCCCGATGGACGGCTTGTTTCGGTTCAGATCGTCGATCCGGGAAACTCGGTGAGTTACGCGCCGCTGTGCCGTGAGTCGATTGAAAAGGCGGGACCGTTTCCAGCGTTTCCGTTTACAGTGCCCGAGGCGTACCGCAGTAAGAATCTTGAGATTCGTTGGACGTTTAGTTTTATGTAGCCCTGGGGCCTGTCCGAGACTTTAGAGAAGGAACGCCGCGCGGTAAGGCGGACAGGTCAGACAGGTCAGACGGGTCAGACGCGATGATGGGCATAGTCGATTGGTCATTCATGTTGGGGCGTGAAGCGCCCGAGGAGATGTGATGTCAGCAGCACTCGGCATTTTGAGACAGGGCGGATGGGTCATGTTTCCCATAGGACTGGCGTCGCTGCTTGCGGTGACCATTGTCATTGAGCGCGCGATTGCTCTGCGCCGCAGGGTTGTTATCGATCCGCGGGTGCTCGGGATTATCGAAGACTACTCCGGGGAGGCCTCCGCGGAACGATGTCTGAATGCCTGCCAACACCTCCGCGCGCCGTTTGCCCGCGTCATAGAGGATATCCTCAAGACCCGCCATCTCGATCTGAGCCAGATCATGGAAACGATGAATCTCACGGGGCGCAGTCAGATTTCCGTGCTGGAACGCGGGCTTACCGTCCTCGAGATCATTGGCAACACAGGTCCATTACTGGGACTGCTCGGCACGGTGCTGGGCATGATTTCGATGTTTAACGCGGTTACGCTGCGCGGTCTGGGCAACCCGCAGGTGCTTTCGGACGGAATTGCCAAGGCGCTGGTCACCACCGTGGGCGGGCTCTGCGTGGCCATTCCCGCCGTGGCGTTCCACAGTTGGTATTGCCGCCGGGTCGATGACCTCGCGGCGGAAATGCAGGATCGCGCGACGGGGTTCATTTTCAAAATGCAGTCATTGCGTAAGAGCGGACGGTAAGGGGAAGTTTAACCGTAGAGAGAGTTTTAGGCGGCTGGGGGCGTCTTTTCTTTGTCGCGGCGCCGAATGAGGATCTTGTCGCTGAGAACCTGGTAGCCGAAATCCGGCTGAAGCCACTGGCGGATGAGCAGGTCCAGCGCGGTGCGCATCCGCACGTTGTTCATCACCACAGGATTCACCGGGAGGTTTTCGATTTCTTCCTCCGCAACGACTGGGACACCGAGTTGTTTTGAAAGGGCGGGAAGAATTTCAGCCAGCTTGGATGCTCCCTCCGAGGCGACAAAGTGAGCGGGGTCTTTCTGCGGTTCGGGCAAATACACGCTCACCTTTTTGTTGAGCACGTTCGTCTCATGCTCGTTGAGCGCGTCCGGATTGAGCAACAGATCTCTCGCCGCTGTGTTCTGTTGCGTTGAGAAGAAGATGTACTCGGGCGTGCTGTCCACGTTGAACGCCACGACACGCGCGGACTTTAGTATGGCCTCGAGGGCCGCTTCAATGGGTATCTCGCCCAAGGTCAGCTCGCCGCAGCGCATATCGGCCACCGCGTTATCCGCCACGACTGTAATCCCGAGAACGTGACTCAAGACGGAAAACGCGGCGTAGACCCGGGTACCGTACCCAAAGGTCATCGCGGAACGCGCTTCGCCGTACGCAGGGTCCAATTTCCCCGTCAGAGAGACGTTGGTCAATGCGCTGTAACTCGGAATGTCCGCGGGATAGAGAAACAGATAGCCGCCGCATTCCTGGATTGCGCAGTTCGCGGCCTCTGCGAGAGTTTTCGCGACGACCATGTAATTGGCTTGGTGAAAGTTGAGAGGACCCACCGCGCGCAGTTCGGCGCCGTTGGTTAGCACGAGGCTTCCGCCTACTTTTTGGCCGAGCTCATGGATAATATCACCCACGTAATTGTCACCGGTCTGAAGCGTCACTCGGGGCTGCGTGTCTGTGCGGGATGCCGTGCCCGCCGCGGCGTCTGCAGTGGCGGCAGCCGCGCTTTTTTTGCCTGCAGCCGCGCCCTGCTTGTCCTTGGGAGTGGAGGCACATGCCGCAACGATGCACGAAAGGATAATGACGACGCATTTATGTGACTGCGAAAGAGTCATATTCAACACCCTCAGATTCGCGGCGCTTTGACGGGTTGAGCCGCAGGAAGACTCCGGCGGGCGCCAGTCCGGACGCCGAACGTCCGGCGCCGCCTCGGATATAATCGCTCGGAACGGGGAAAAGGTTCCAATCACGCGTGCAATTTGCCGTCTAGCGTGGAGGCGCCGTTGTGTGATTCTTGCGCGAGCCTACGGGTGAAAGATTTTCTTGACGTCGGCGCGGGCGCAACGCGGGCAATGGTAGGCGCCGTTCTTGCTCCGGTTCCGGGTCGCCTTCGTGCAGCATTCGACGCAGCACACCGCTCCGCAACGTTCACAGACGAGTCCGAATTCCGGCGCCAACGCGGGGGCTTCTTGGATACGTCCATCAAACGCGCCCGCCGGCCACGGCGGCTTCCGAAGCGGACGGCGGCACTCCATACACAGCGACGTGTTGGTTTGGGGCGAATATAGGTTCGCGCCTAGCCACTCCATGTGTTTACCGTCCAACAGAAAATAGTGAGACGACTCACAATACGGGCAGAGGTGCTCCCCCAGTTTCCGGCCCACCGATTTTGGAAACGTCCGCGCCACGAGCGCGCACTCTGGGCCAGACAAGGGGGCCATGCCGTTCCGGTGTACAACCATTTCCTTTTGGCACACAGTACACGCCATCTGGAGGGTTCCGTCGCGCTGTTCACCGCCCGCGCGTTTTTCGACGCGACGCGTGCGCGACGTGAGCCACAACACCAAGAGCGCGCCCACGATGGCGAAGGCGATGGTGACGGGTGCGATCCAGGGCGCGAATTGTTCCACGATGACTCCTAAGCCACGGCGCATATGCGTTTGGCGGGGGGTGCGAGATTCGGGCGGATGCTTGTCACGGCAGCCCCGCTTTCCTATAATGATGCCATGATAAGCCTATTGGTTGCCAGTTTCGCGGGACTGATGATTTCGTCCCAAACTGCCCCGACGGATGAACCCCGTACCTTCGAAATTCATCTTACAGATAATACCATTGTGTATGGCTACATTAGGAAGGAAGAAGACCACGTCTACTACGTGGAATTCGATTCCGGTCCAAATAAAGGGGATACGAAACCGATACCGGCTGCTAAGGTAGTGGGAACTCCAGTGGAAGAATCCAAGGGCCGGCGCGAAGCCCGGCTGCAGGAACAAGAGGAGCAGGAGAAACAAAGGCTGAAGGCGCGTGGCTTGACCACCTTTGCGGGGCGGCAGATACCTGAGGAAGAGGTGGCGCGCGCGCAGGACGCCAAGAGAATGGCGCTCGCGCGGGAGGAGAGCAGAAAGACACCAAGCGGCCCTGCGGCTCCGGCGCAAGTCGAAGGCGCAACGGTTCGTGTTGACGCGCCGAGCGCGGAGGCCCCGGGCTTCTTTCAGCAGTGGGGACGTCATATTCTGATTGGGGTGGCGGGATTAGCGCTTGCGGCGGTGATCATCAAGACGCTGCTGCTCTAGCGCCTCGTCAGACGGTTCGGACAAGTCGGACAGGTCGGACAGGTCGCTTGGCGTGACTGCGTCTGTGCGGCGCCTTCAGTGGTGTTTGGCGAATATCGCGAGTTTGCCGTGGATCTTGGGGCGCGAAGGGCTTAGGTCAGGAGCCTGAGAATCTCGTACGCGTTCTCGGCGTTTTCTTTGCCCTTCAGCATCACGGGGCCGAGCACGTGACTTTCGGTGATATCCTTGACCCGCTGGTACGTTGCCTCGCCCACCACGACTTGTCCGGCTTCTGCCAACGAGCACAGGCGGCACGCGGTGTTCACCCG
>JACRLJ010000132.1 GCA_016215105.1 Candidatus Hydrogenedentota bacterium | reverse complement strand
GACGCGCGCCGAACCCGTAGATACAATCCCGGATTCGTACGGAATTTGATTGGCCAAGCCCCGGCTGCGCTGACCCAACACGTAGGAGCCGCCTATCATGCCCAGGACCACGACAAGCGCGGCGCCAATGTAAACCATCAGCGGCCAGAGGGCGACCGTATCGGAAGCCGAACTATCCATACTACCTTAATAGTTCTCCAGAATCTCGTTCCGGTGGGAGCGCGTTGGACAGGCCACACCTTGAGGAACCGACACGCCCCGCGGGCAAATCCTCCCGCGCCAACAGGGCGCACATAGCAAGCACGGATGCTAGCATAGCTCAATAATCGATCACAAATTCACCGGCGCCAACTCCCCGCCGCTTTCGATGGCCCTCCCCTCGCGCTCCGGCCGCCCCTTCGCCATCCGTCCGACCAGTCCAACGCACCACTCTAAAAGTCCCAAACGCCCTGAATCGGAGACTGCGCCGAACCGTCCAGCGGACTCGGCAATACCCCCACCGGATCGTTCGACACGTTCTCTTCATCCGGGCCCATCAACGACGCCAGCGCTTCAAACGCCGGTTCCGGAGCCGCCGCAGGCGCAACTTCTTCATTCAATACCGCCGCCGACTCTTGTTCGACTGCGCTATCGGCCGGCTCCGACGCAAAGAACGGAGTCAATACGAACAACGCGTCCACGGACTCGCCCAACACGCGCGCAATGCGCAGACCCAACGCTACTGACGGATTAAAACGCTCCTTCTCAATCGCGATGATCGTTTGCCGGGTGACACCAACCTGCTCGGCAAGGTCGGACTGGCGTATGCCCGCTCGCTTGCGGCACTCCCTGACCCGGTTGGCTAGTCGCTCTGCGTTTTTCATAGTCCGTTAGCATACCGTTCATCCGGCATGGAATCAACGGTTTCAATGCATAGCAAAAGGCGAACGCCACCAACCCCGCGGACCGCCTGCGCTTCGCGAAATTGCTCCCCAAAGACCAGCGCATAAACCCCAGCGGCGGTAGGATAAGACTGCTCCACCAAAAGTAGACGCGCCGTCTCGCCGCGTCAGCCGGAGCGCGCGGGGCGTCTCGCTGTGACGCGCCTGTCCGTGGCGCGATGACTCTGTCCTTCCCCTCCGATCGCTTAACCTTCGCACCGAACTGAACGTATCAAGTTGAATTCCGATGCAAGCTATATTCGTAAACAAACTTGGCAAAGTAATTTCGATTGGAGTCCTTGGAGCTTCTTGAGGCGCGGTCAAAAAGCTGACCTTCTGGCCGGATTCCTAGTGGTTTGATTTGAAGTTGAGGGTCATTATGTTTGCCAGTGCTTTCGGTTGTTCTGGGGTATAACGGTCGCCTCCAATTCGGCTTTGGCGGCCTTTTCAGCGCCGGGCAACACTCGTATCCGCAACGAATAATGATCCATCAGCTTAAATCAAACCACTAGCAATACCCACTTTGAGGCGAGCGGGAGGGCAACTGTCCTCAGCCGCCAGGGTGCTCGCGCGACGTTTTGCCAGCCGGTCCTAGCGCGATAAGCAGCGCCGCGATCCTCCCGCCAAAGGCCCCGCAATAGCCCGCTTCTATTCGACCACGCATATCAGTTAGATCGACCCCTGCCCCTCAGAGAATGGAGCGCCCGTACCGCCGCTGAAACGCTTCTTCGAACGCCAGATCGTGTGCTGTGGCCGCCGTGAGGGGAAGCGTCAGACGCTGGCCCAGGCGCGCAGACTCGTAAGTGGCCACCGTCAATTCCAGATCGTTCCGGCCACGGTCGCCTCCGTACCACGGCGCAGTATTCTCGCGGATTGCACAGGCAAATGACTTGTAGATCGAGACCTCGGCGGTGAACCAGTCCGCCCACGTCTGTCGGCCATGTGCGCACGGCGCCTCAAACAGTTCGGACGGCGCGGCCTTGACCTGCTCTAATGCTGGGTTCTCCCACACCACCGGCGTGGTGCCCTCTAGTTCGATGCGTTCCGCAAACGCTCGGCCGTGAATCAACGTGTCGGTCCGCCGCACACCCAATGCCTCATGCCCGCCGTGACCCCGCCAACGCTTGACCGTAAGCTGGCCCTCCGATTTCCACGGCCAAACGTTCGGCCACAGATCATCCGCAACGCCACCCTCGTCCCCGATGACGGTGCGAAGGTCCCCGGACCAGACCAACGCCTCCTTCGACAAAGGAAGGTGCTCGCACTTGCCTGCCACACCGTTGTCGAAGTCAACCATGGCCACAGACCATTCAACGCCGCAAGTATCCCCAAATTCACGCTCCTGAAACCGTTCCGACGGTTCCGGACGCACAATCTCCGGCCTCGCCATTATCGCGGAAATGGCAACAGGCCAGCCCCCGGCCGCCTCGCGCAACTGGGAATGCCGGTGGACTCCAATATCTATCGAGCAGCCATTGACCGGGTCTGTCACCGATACGGCGCGAATCGGACCAAGCGCCCCGGATCGAATGACTTCGTTTATGAACGCATCCATCGGCATCCGCAGGTAGTTCTCCGCGACCTCAATCTTCACCATGTTCTTCTGACACGCAACGAGCATCGCGGACGCACACGGAAGACTGACCGCGATCGGCTTCTCCACAAGGATGTGCTTGCCTGCGCGTGCGGCCTCAATCGCCACCGTATGATGATGCTGCGCGTGAACCGTCACCACCACGAAGTCTATCCGATCTTGCTCACCAAGCATGCGCTCCAAATCCGTATACGGCCGGACCCCGTAGCGTGCGGCGGTTTCCTCGGCACAAACCGGCTCGCGATCGCAAACCGCCACCAACTTCAGATCGTCCCGCAAGAGCGCGATCGCCGGCAAATGCACACTGTGCGCCATCCCACCGCATCCCACTACGGCTACACCCAATCTGCTCATGCGGCTCCCTTTCCGCGCAAAGCGATCCCGAGCGTGTTCACCGCGTATTCGCGCATGGTAATTGCCGCTTTCAGAACCACTCTTCCGTCGCGGTCCGCGTGACTAAACAACGGCGCCGATACGAAGCCATCGTACCCCACCTCACGAAGCGCCTGTGCGATGGCCGGAAAATCCAATTCGCCCCAGCCCGGCAGCATGTGCTCGTGAGCCCCAGCGCCGCCCATGGTAATAATGCGCCACACCGGGTGCGTGTCGGCGATGTGGGTATGAGTAATCGTCTTGCCCGCGTACTGGATCATCTCGACGGCGGTCTGCCTCGTATCGGACGGTGTCATCACATAGGTATGGGGCATGCAAAACAGGTACCCCACTTCCCTATGCCCCATCTCCCGGATAAGGTCCACCGCCTTGTTGTTCTCCTCGACAAAGTCCCCGGGATGCGGCTCGAAGCTCGCATGCATTCCCGCTTCTGCAAGCGTCGGCGCCAATGCTTCCATCGAACGCTTGAATGCGTCGGTGCATAGGAGGACTTCTTTCTTGAACAGCGCATTCCCGGTCATCTCGCCAAACATCTGTCTCGCGCCCAGCGACGCCGTGATCGCAATGAGCCGCTTCCAATCCGCGACCGCCTTGTGACGTTCGGCCTCGATGGGGCTCGCAAGCGGACACATCGGAATCATACCGGCCAACTCGAGTCCAGCGCGCTCAATGAGCTTCCCGACTCGCAGCAACTCCTTCTCCTCCACATCCTGGAATACGAAGTCGCCGCGCTGGCTCCATTCGACATACTTGATGCCGGATTCGGCGATCAATTCAAATGTTTCTTCCCAACTCTGATACGGGAACAGACCCGTATCTATCGCTAGTCTCATCGCTCTCATGCTCCTTCCGATATACTTCTCGGCTATTTCGCCGATCCCTTCACCTGCTCGAACGTCGGTAACGCGGTCGTATGGGGCGAGGCAATGGCCACCCCCGCCACCAGGATCGGGCCGTTCTCCGCGGATAGCCGGAAGTCTGCGCCGGCATTTTGGGACTTCGTGAACTGCGGGTGAGGCAAGGTGATCTTCGCAGTCTTCCATTCGCCAGAGTCGCGCAATGCGATGGGCTCAGCAGCCGCATAGTCGCTGTCGTAGCCATCGTATTCGAGCACCAGCAGCCCCTTCCCCTTGTCAAGATACTGGACAGTAAGGGCGACGGGCTCCTGACAATTGAGCGCAACGGAAGCGTCTACCAGAAAGTACAGATGCTTGTTCGCCATACCGAGGGCCGGATCTCCCACTTTCCATACCGTCCGCCCGTCCATCACAACTGTCTGCAATCGACCATCCTCCCACCCAAGAGGGCGTAATTCGGAAGGTAGGTTGGGCGTGCATGCCACAATCTGGTCGGTCTTGAGGTCCACAGTGGAAGGCGCCGGCGCCACGTCCATTGGCGCGACATCGCGCATCGCGCGAACGGCCTCCAGAGTCGTGCCTTTGAACCGCGCACTATCCGGAATGACGATGTCGTTTTCCCACCAGTGCTTTTCAAGCGCCCCAAACGCCGCGTTCATGCTCGCGCGCGGGAAGGAGGTGTCGCCGCGTTCCATGCGCGCACGCATCTCGTTAAAGTACGCCTCCACCCGCGGCTTCGAAAACAGGACGAGTTGCTCGAAGTTCTCAACCGGCGCGTACATGTCGTTGATCGCGTGCTTGCGGACCATTCGCGGCACGAACGGATTGGTCCCGGGTATCGCCATGGCGTCGTCAATGGTCTTCTGGATCGAAAAGTCTGGGCGCGTCGAGAGGATCGTCGCGATCCCGTCAAGACACCGGAGCGCAACCGCGGCGTTCTTCTCGAATGTCGCGCGCTTACCCACTTTGAAAGCCCTATAGGCCTCAATCATGCAATAGTTGGACTTGAGGCCCAGCATCGTCCGCGTGTAATCGACAAGGTCGTTCTCGAAGAGCTTGTTGCCGCGCTCGCGCCAAGCTTCACCCAGAGCCTTTTCCACCGCCTGCTCCATGAGCGGTATCTCGCGGCACAACTCCGGGTAGAGGCGCTGGTAGGCAATGAAGTCGTCGAACGGCGCCGACGCAGCAGGATTGTACGTGATCCCCATGCGCTGATAGTAAACGTCCATGCCGCCGCCGCGATACGCCGCATCAACGACCGTGCGCGTGCATTCGAGCATCGCCTTGTACGACGCGCGGTCGTAACGTGTCCGGCAGTACTTTTGAACGAACTTCTCCAAGTCGACCCCATTCGGGCCCCAGGCAAGCGCGGTGGTGAGTTGGAAGAACATCACGTTGTGCCCGAAGCTCTCGGGAATGTGGTACATGCCTTTGAGATTCGTGCTGCCGGGATCGTTGGCCGCTTCGCAGGTCTGCCGGATGATCCTCGGCATATCACCGTGCAGATAGTCGTCTCCCTGAAACGAGTGCAACACCCCAAATGCCCACGGCACGCCGCCAAAATACTTGGTGCGGTTCCAGAACGGGTTCCCATCCGACGTCGTATCGTAGACGTACATCCGGTCTTGCAACGGCTTGAGTTCGTCAAAATACTTTGCCAGACGATCCGGCGTCCACACGCTGAGCACCGCGCCGAAGTCCCAGGAATCGCTTTGCCACACATATTTCGGGTCGAGCTTGAATAGCGTATTGCAGAGGGATCGCGCCGCCTTGAGCTTGACCTCAAATGCCGCGTCTGGGGTTGCTCCTCCGGTCGACTCACAAAATGGCGTAGCCTGATAGAGATGATCGGTCCCGTACAGACGGACAATCTCGTTCAGATACTGTTTCATCACCGCGAGGCATTCGGGCGAATCCGGCTGAATGACGTTCGCGTCGTAGCCGAGATTCGGCACATACGGCAACTCAGGATGTTTCTGGCGGTAGGAAACGGGTACCAGGCCGAACTCCAGGGCATAGTAGAACTGAATACCGCGTGCCCGCGCATACGTGAACCACTCCTGCAGCATCTTCGTGCGGTACTCGGGCGAGAAGGTCCACGCCCGAGGCCAGCCGGCGCCGTAGTCCTCTTCCGGTTTGCACTCGTAGCCGAACACGGCGCCAGACTCCGTGCCGCCGGGGTAAGCGTAAAAGCCCCAACCGGTCCGATTCAGTTTCCGCTTCACCATCCAATCCATCAACTGGTTCATTTCTTCGGCGGTGCGGAACTGATTGAAGTACTTCTTCATGCCGTACGCCACGGAGAAGCCGAAATGCCGATCACGGAACCGCGGCGTTTCAGCGATGTTGACTCCCTCGACAGGGGCCGTCTTGCGTTTGGGCACGTGCTCGCCATCCATGAACGCGCCGACGTCACAGCAGTTCTCCAGATAGTGGTATACCGCGTACAGCGTCCCGAGCCCATTAGCCCCCGCAAATACCAGATAGGCGTGACCGTCATCTTTCCCGCAACGGACCACAAACGCGTCGCGATCGTCACTGGGCAGCGTAAGGTCGACGACCTTACGGGCAACCAAGGCCGCCGCCAGACGGTTTTGAGAGGCGTTGCCGACCACCAACACCGTTTTCGCCCGGATCGGGTCGTCCGGCCCCTGAAGGCAAACCTTCTTCCCCGACATGGCGCCGAGATACTTCACGAGTTCCGCTGACGCAATCGAAACGCGGTAGGCTTCGGAGTCTGACGCATCGCCGCCGCCCTCGCCAGCCACCACGATCCCCGATATGGCCGTCTCAGCGGCCTGACCCACCGAGTCTGGCGCGAAGGCCCCCATCAAATTCACCAGAATAAATAGATGCAGCATCTCTCCTCCTGAAGGGCTCAGCCGACTGGACTATCCGTGGAATTGCCGCTGACAAAAAAGCCTGTTATCCCACAGTTGCGCATAGTCTTCCGCAATGGCCATGTGCGCGTTAGGTACCGCCTTGCCAACGGCAGCGTTCACGGAAAAATGCAGCGCGATCATAATACCTACCCCATGTACCGGTGCGGACAAGCCCAATTTCTTTTGGCCTCCCATGCCTGAGAAGCGTCTGGATGGACACCGTATGCCCCTCCAGCGATTTCCACTACGCGGAATCCGATTCTACTCCTGCTTCTCGGAACTTACCACACGACCTTTGAAATGTCAAATGCCGCGAACACCCCCTCGACGAGCGACGCCATAACATGCTTTGTATAATGCCGTTACACATATAGGCGGCGCAGGCTTGACTCGATAAGGACGATTTCGTATAGTTTCAGTGTGCGGAATATCATTCTGCGTTTGTAAGCACTGTCTGGAATCCAGATTCCCGCCACCCCAACCCAGGAGAATCGAACATGGGGTCCTCCACCATCAACGCCGTTGAACGAACGCTCCGGCTCATCGAAGGACTCTCCCAAAACCCCAACGGCAAAGGCATCGTGCAACTGGCCGGTGAGACGAACTTGCCACCGAGCACCGTGCATCGGGCTCTGCAGACCTTATTCAAAGCCGGGTACGTGACCCAGGAGAAGGCGAGCGGCCACTACCGGCTCACGACGAAGCTGCTCGAGGTCTCCCGGCAAGGCGTCGTTAACCGCACCCTGCGCCAGGCAGCGCTGGCGCCCCTGTCGAACCTGCGCGACGCTACCCACGAAAGCGCCCACTTGGCGATCCTGGACTCGGGCTCGGTAGTCACCGTCGAGTCCTTCATGTCGACCGAGCGAAACATCATTGAATGCCGCGTTGGCGAGCGCCTGCCGGTACACTGCAATTCCGTGGGCAAGTGTCTGCTGGCCTTTCTTGGCGAGGCTTCACTGAACAGGGTGCTGGGCGAAATCGAACTCACCCGCTATACCCCGCAGACCATCTGCACCCTAACCGGTCTCAAGAGCGAACTGGAGACCGTTCGCCTGCGCGGCTATGCCTTGGACTGGGACGAATACGAGACTGGAATCCGTTGTGTCGCAGCGCCCGTTCGCGACCCGTTCAACTCCGTTGTGGC
This sequence comes from Candidatus Hydrogenedentota bacterium, assembly GCA_016215105.1. Taxonomy (GTDB): domain Bacteria; phylum Hydrogenedentota; class Hydrogenedentia; order Hydrogenedentales; family SLHB01; genus JACRLJ01. The sequence goes on along the minus strand of JACRLJ010000132.1, from coordinate 28,344 downwards.
GGCCGTCGGCATCTCCGGACCTAGCTCCCGTATCACGGAAAAGGTACTGCCGAACCTAACCACCTGCGTCGTAGCCGCCGCGGACACGATCTCGCAAGCGCTACGAGGCGGCGAGACTGACGCCTCAAGCAAGAAGGACGCATAGACAGCGAACCCCGTCCGGGAGTTTGAATCCCCGGTGCAGGGCGGTAATCTCACGCCGCAGCTGGAGCCGACACTGGACACGCCGCTGGACGGCGCCAACGTCTGCGCAGACCCGTCAAAGGGAAGTTCGATGAAATCACGCGTCACCCCAGACCTTGAACCCTGCTCTTTGCCGGATTTCGCGCGTTTGACGACCCGTGCACCCCGTGATATACTCCGCGATTTGCATTTGATCGAAACACTTCAGACCTGATTCGGACGGTATCGGCCGAGTCGGGTTGCGTTGTTTTGCGGCCAGACAATCGGTGGGACGGGTAATTCTACATGGCGAAGATGTTTTGCGGGTTGGACTTCGGAACTACCAATTCGAGTGTGGCGCTGGCCGGCGAAGAGGGTGTGCGCATTCTCGAGCTCGACCCCGTCAATGACAATCCCGCCTCACTGCCATCCCTCCTCTATATGTCGCGGGAGGGCGAACACATTGTAGGCCGGGCCGCGGCCAATGCGTTCATCGACCGCAACGTGGACCGCGAAGTTGCCCTCGAGCAAGTCGACCTCGGAATCGCCATCGACGGCTACGTAGGCTCCGAGCCGGACAAGGACGAGAGCTACCGCCCCCCCGAATTCGACTCCGGCCGCCGCGAGGCCGTCCGCGCCCACGCCATGGTCGAAGTGAACTCGCCCGGACGCCTGTTCCAATCGCTCAAGACCGCCATGCGCTACCGCAGCCACAAAGGAACCGAAGTCTTCGGCCAGCAATACCAGATCGAGGAACTCACCGCGTTCATCCTCCGCGAGATCAAACACAAGGTTGACCAGGCGGTTGATGAGAATATCGATACCGCCGTGTTCGGGCGCCCCGTGCGCTTCTCGACCGATCCCGAAGAAGACGCCGTCGCGGAACGCCGCTTACGGACTGCCGCCGGCCTCGCGGGATTCAAGAACGTCGTCTTCTTCTACGAGCCCGTTGCCGCCTGCGTCGAATACGCCGTCACCACGGACCGCACGCAGCGCCTCATGGTCGTCGATATCGGCGGCGGAACCTGCGACGTGTGCGTTATGGAATTCGGCGGCGGCGCCGAGACGGCCACCCGTCTGGCGCATAGTAAGGTCTTGGGCGTTGCCGGGGTGACCGTCGCCGGGGACGCCATCGACCGCGAGATCATCCGCGCGAAACTCTTCCCGAGTTTCGGAAGCAGGTCCCGCTACGGCCCATCGCAATTGCCCGTTCCCCAATACCTTTTCCGGACCATAGCGGACTGGCAGAACCTCTACAAGCTAAACACGCAAGAAACCCTGAATTGGCTGGTCGCGATGGAGATGAGTTCGACCGAGCCCACCGCGATCCGGGCCTTGCGTTGCCTCATTCAGCGGAACTACGGCTATCCCGTCGTGCGCGAAGTCGAGCAGGCTAAGAAGACGCTCTCCTTCGAGCAGCAGGCGAGAATCGTCATCGAAAAGGAAGCCATCCACATCGCCGCCGATCTCGAGCGCGCCGAATTCGCGCACATCATCGAACATCTCGCGGAAGACATGCTCGGCTCCGTCAAGGAAGCGGAGACACAGGCCCAGATCAATCTTGGCGACGTGGACTACGTGCTGACGACGGGTGGAACCAGTCTCATACCTGCGTTGCGCCATATGCTCGAGGACCGCTACGGCGCCGAACGCCTTCTCGAACGCGACACGTTCACCAGTGTGGCCACCGGCCTGGCGATCGTATCGCGCTACGTCTAGGCGCCAGTCGTGGGGCAATAGGCTACAGCCCGTAGTCGCGCAACTTGTAGATAAGATTTCTGCGGCTAATCCCCAGCAGCGTGGCGGCCCGCGTCTTATTTCCGCCCGTCTTCTCCAGCGCCTCGAGGATCGCGCGCCGCTGGACCTCGCGCATGTTCGCCGCGGCCGGAACCGGTTCCGGCTCGGCTGGCGCCGCCTGAATTTGCTGCGGGAGGTCACTCGGAATGATCAGACTGCCATTGGCAAGGATGGACGCGCGCTCCAACGCGTTTCGGAGTTCACGCAGATTGCCGGGCCACGCGTAATTCACCAGGAGCCGTTCCGCCGCCGGACTGAGCCGCTGCTTGCGGTCTCGCAAAAAGCACTCGGCCAACGGAAGGATGTCGTCCCGGCGTTCACGCAACGGTGGCGCGACAATCGGGAATACGTTCAAGCGATAGAACAAGTCCTCGCGGAACCGCCCTTCCCTAGCGTTCTTTTCGAGGTCGCGATTCGTGGCCGCAATGATTCGCACATCCGCGCGCAGTTGTTGACTCCCGCCCACGCGGCGAAATTCCCCGGACTCGAGCACGCGCAGTAGCGCCGGCTGAAGCGCCAACGGCAGCTCGCCAATCTCGTCCAGGAACAGCGTTCCGCCGTCCGCTTGTTCGAATCGGCCTTTGCGTTGCGTTTCGGCGCCCGTGAATGCGCCTTTCTCGTGGCCGAAGAGTTCGCTCTCGATCAGGTCCTTCGGCAGCGTTCCGCAATCGACCGTGATCAACGGTGTGCCGGACCGCGAACTGCAGGCGTGGATGAACTGCGCCAGGATCTCTTTGCCGGCGCCGCTCTCGCCCAGGATGAGGACCGTCGCCTTCGACTCGGCCACGCGCCGCGCTTGTTCAAATATCTGGCGTGTCGCGGGGCTTTCCGCGACAATTCCCGCGGGCAGCGCCAACGCGTCCGCGCCGGCGACAGGCCGTCCGCTCGAGCCCAGGGCGTCGTCCACGGCGGAAATGAGTTCATCGAGATCGACCGGTTTCTCCAGGTAATCGAGCGCGCCCGTCTTGATCGCCGCGACCGCGTCGCGGACATCGATAAACGCCGTGAGCAAAATCACGGGCAAGTCCGGATGCGTTTCCTTGACGCGCTTCAAGACGGTCAAACCGTCCAGACCGGGCATGCGAACATCGAGGAGCATCAGTTCACACCGCGGCGCGGCGTCGATTCCTTCCTCGCCATTCTTGCACAGCAGCGTCGCATAGCCCGCCCCGCGCAACGCGGTATCAAGCAGAAAGCGTTGTCCAGGGTCGTCATCCACTACTGCAATGCATCGCACGTCATTCATGCCGCTATCCTACCGGACTGACGCCCTCAATGGACACTACGGTTCCCTTGCCCGCGTTGGAGTCAATTCGCAACGACCACCCGTGCGCGCGAACGATCTGGTCCACGACGGTCAGACCCAGCCCCGTGCCGCCGTCAAAGCGCGTGAAATACGGCTCGGTTACGTGCGGCAGGTCATCAGCCGCAATCCCGCACCCGTCGTCGGCGACCGTCACGGTTACAGTTCGTCCGTGACGCGCCGCGCCGCAGCGAACCTGTCCATCCGTCCGTGAAGCCCGCATCGCGTTGATCACAAGATTGAGTACGACCCGTCGGAGTTGTTCCTCGTCCGCGAGAATGGTTAAGCCGCAGGGCGTGTAGTCGACCGCAACGTGCGTGCTCGCGGACTCCGCGCGAAGCAAGGGTAGGAAGGCCCTAAAAAACGCATCGAGCTCGACGTTTGCCTTACTTGGATCTCGTGGACGCGACAGGGATAAGAAAGAGTTAATCTGGCGCACCGTCCGGTCCGCCTCATCGACTATCGCGGCCGCGAGCCGCGTCGCCTCCGGCTGGGAGTCGGGCGATTCGGTTATTGCCTGCGCCAGCCCGCGCACCACGCCCAACGGGTTCTTGGTTTCGTGGGCCAGCCCCGCCCCCATTTGGGCTACGCGCTCGTGAAATCCGGCAAGCTCCTGCGCCAACAATAGATCTCTTTCGAGGCGCCGCCGCTTGACCAACATCCAGCGGATATACGTGACCAGCCCCAACGCAAACAGCAACAACCCGGCGGTGCGCGCCGATGTCCACCGTTCGCGCCGGACTTCGAGATTCATGGGCGCCGCGTCAACCGCGAGGGTTAGCGTCATGGGCTCGGAAGGCAAAGCCTGTTCCGGCGGATTCTGCCGGGCCGCGCCTTGGCCCCCGCGAAACCCAAGACCATGTGGTCCAAATCCTCCCGCGTTTTCCAGCGTGAGCGGCGCCGCGGACACGAAAGCGGTATCGCCTACAACGGGCCGGTCGTCGGGCCGCCGGCTGAGCAGCGCCGTGTCCCCCGCCTCGGCAAGCATGGTTCCGTCTTGAGCGCTAAGACCCACCGCAAGGATACCACGATTCTTCACCAGCTCCTCAAAGATAGCCGTCAGATGATCCGCCTGGTACTGGCCCCTGCGGCCCTGAGCGCGTATGGCCGCCTTCACCGTAGACAATACCGTATCGCTCTGCGTTTCGAGCGCCGCTCGAAGACTGTTTACGCGGGCGTAATACGTCACGGGTCCGCTGGACACGAGGACCAATACCACAAGCCCATACACTGCGGACGTCGCCAAAGCGCGCCAACGGAATTTCGAATTGGATGTCATCGGTTTGCCCGAAAGCGCTTCATGACCCGCTCCCTATAACGCCAAGGCCGCCTCCAGGTCTGGCCTGGAGGCGTGTGGAGCCGTTTCCGGCGCCCGCCTTGGGGATTGACCCATTCGTTTACTTGCCCGCGGCGCTTTTCCCCTGCATCTTACCTTGTCCACCACCTACGGGGCAGCTTCCCTGACCGCGACGCTGGCCTTGACGCGACTGACTGCCGTCACACTGCTTCGTTCCCTTGCTCTCACTCCAATTGTCGCACACGCCATCGTTGTTCGCGTCTACGAAATTCGGATTCGTTGCGGAGCAGTTCGTGCCGTCACAAGTGCCCTTGTTGTCACAGACCCCGTCGCCATTGGCGTCCACAAAGTTCGCGCGCTTGCCGTTCTGCGCGTGAGGCCCTTTGCCTTTCCCCGCGTTCGCAGGACGGTTGTCGCACACGCCGTCCCCGTTCGCATCGACAAAGTTGTCACAGACACCGTCTCCGTTCGCGTCAACGTAACTCGCGCACTGCCCCTTCGCGTTTGCGGGGCACTGTTTCGCGGCGCCGGCCGCGCTCGCGCTGTTCAATCCGATAAACAATGCGGCGCACAATGCCGCAACCGCGCCCATTCCCAAAATTCGCTTCATCATACTGTACCTGCCTTTCTGGTTGTGGCGGCCCCTCGCGGGTAGCCGCCGTGCTTGAGTTCAACTATGCCCCTGATAGAGCACGTTCCGTGCCAGCGCAAACCGGCCTGTTTGGCCACCGAACTGCGCAAATCCGGAGCAAGAGCTATGCACGCTATGCAGGATCTGCATAGCGCGGTCGCGGGCAGCGGCCCCGTTTCGTATAATGGACCCGCAACCGGAGCGCGAGACCATGCTGGGAACCCGAGAAGACGCCGCCCAAGAGTTGGAAGCCATCATGGACACCATGGCGGACGGCGTGTTTGTGCTGGACACGCTGCGCGTCGTACGGCGATGGAACCGGGCCATGGAACGGCTTACCGGCTACTCGCGCGACGAGACCGTAGGCAATCCGTGCGGGGTGTTCACGTGGCTCCAGCGCGATGTCGACGAGGAAGCCGCTAAGGAAGCCATGTTCTGCCAGCTCTTTGCGGCGGGTAATCTTGACCGGTCCGAACTCACAATCCTGTGCAAAGACGGCTCGACGCTGCCGGCGCTCATCAGCGCGCGGGTGCTCCGCGATCCGGACGAGAATCCCGCAGGCGCGGTGGTGACCGTGACGGATATCTCGACGCTCAAACGGCTTGAAACCGAGGTTAGTCTGCTCCGCAGCGAGGTCCAGCAGCGCTACGAGTTCCACAACATCGTCGGCAAGAGCCCCGCCATGCGAGAACTATTCAATCTCGTCGAACTGGCCGCCGCATCGCAAACCACCGCGCTAATCTACGGCGAAACCGGAACCGGAAAAGAACTCGTCGCCAAAGCTATTCATTACCATAGCGAACGGCGCGCCGGACCCCTCGTGAGCGTGAACTGCGCCGCCCTATCCGAAACCCTCGTCGAAAGCGAACTCTTCGGCCACGTCCGCGGCTCGTTTACAGGCGCCCTCAAAGATCACATCGGGCGCTTCGAACTCGCCGAAGGCGGGACCATCTTCCTCGATGAGGTCGGCGAAATTCCGCTCGCGCTTCAAGTGAAATTGCTCCGCGTCATCCAGGAACGCGAGATCGAACGCATCGGAGACGCCAAGCCGCGCAAGGTGGACGTGCGAATCATTGCCGCGACACATCGGGACCTTCGAGAACGCGTCAACCAGGGATCGTTTCGAGAAGACCTGTTCTACCGCCTTCAGGTGTTCCCGATCTATCTGCCTCCGCTCCGCCAACGCAAAGAAGACATCGGCCTGCTCGTCGAGGCCTTCATCGTCAAGTTCAATGAGCGAACAGGAAAAACGATCTCCGGCGTCGACCCGGATGCAATGCGAATGATTCTCGACTATCCCTGGCCGGGCAACGTGCGTGAACTTGAGAACGCCGTCGAGCATGCCTTCGTCACCTGCCGCGGGGGCGCGATCGGACCTCTCGACCTGCCCATCGAAATCCGGCGCGCGGAACTAAAGATGCCGCCGCCAGTCCCGCCGCCGGTCTTCGATTTCGTGCCAACGCCGTCAACGCCCAAACGCCGCCCCGTCGGCAAAGACGAGTTAGTGACATTGCTCAACGAATCCGGATGGAACAAAGCCGAAGCCGCCCGCCGCCTCGGCATAACCCGAACCCACCTCTGGCGCCGCATGACCCAACTCGGAATCCCGCTCAATCCAACCACCTGACACGCAATTCTGAATCTTACCCCACGTAGGGCGGTCGATAGAGCGCGTGGATGCTGTCAAGGCCGAGTTTGCGCATTGTCAGGCGCTCGAGGCCGACGCCGAAGCCAAAGCCCGACACCTTTTCCGGATCAAACCCGGCGGCCGCAAGCGTCGCGTTGGCCAGCATCCCGCCGCCCGCGATCTCGAGTTTCGACCCGGAGTGGTGAAGGTAGACGTCGGCGCTGTCGGCATACCCGGGGAATTGCTCGTCTCGCATCGTCCACTCCAATTCCACCGACCCCAACGCGGCTGTTACCAAGCGCTCCAACTCGCGCCTTAACCGCTTTCGGTCTGCATCGACGTCAATGTGCAACACATCCAGCTGATGAAATACATTTGAACGCATCGGATGGTCGTTCACCGCGCCTGCGCGAAACGCCCGCCCGGCCGTGATCAAGCGAACCGGACTCGTTCGTCCAGCCAAAGCGCGCATCACCGCCGGCGTGGTGCTCGTCCTAAGCACGCGTCCCGAGTCCACGTGATATGTGGCTTCCTGCACTTCCACGTGATAAACCTTATTGGGATCGCTTTCCTCGATTACCTCGTCCCCTTCGGTCCACTCGTACTCCGGCAGCGCCGCGCGAACCGCGTCGAAGACCTGTTTCACCGGATGCCCTTCCATCAAGAGTAGATTCGGCCGCGCCAGCAATTCGGCAATAACGCTTCGAGAAAACCGTTCGTCGGGCGCGCTGTCTTTCAGGGTCGGTCCAACCATATCAGCCATCCTTTCCTTCAGCCTTTTCCTTGAATCGTGCAGGCGCTTCTGCACCGTGGTCACGGGCACTTCCAGAAACTCCGCAATCTCCGCCTGTGAGTATCCATCGATGTAATAGAGCGTGGTGGCTTCCCGCTGACGTTCCGGCAGACTCCGAATGGCGCGCAAGACGGCCTCTCGCATTTCCGACTGGTCTTGACGCGGCGGCGCGGCGATCGCGTCGTTCAACGGCACGGTTACGCCACGGCGCTTTCGAGTGACCCGGTCGCAGTGCTTGAACACAATGCGGCGAAACCAACCCGGAAACGCGGACGGCGCCCTTAGGTCACCCAGTTTGTAATACGCCTCGACAAAGGCCTCTTGAGCCGTGTCCTGCGCCAGATGGAAATCGCCCAGAATCGAATAGGCGTATCCGTGCGCCATGCCCTGGAATCGCCGAACCACTTCCGTGAACGCGTCCAAGTCACCCTCACGCGATCGCTCTACCAAGCAACCCAACTCCACCATGCTCTCCATGTCCTTCACCATAGTGTAGTGATGCAAAACTGAAGCAACTTGACCAACACTGCATTCGAGCGAAAACCGGGGACTACCCGCACCTTCAAGACCCATTCTCACGAGAGAAGCATACCATCGCCAAGATCACCCAACTCTAGAGCGACCAGTCACCCGGCCGAAGAGCGAGAGTGGCACGACCCATGCTCTCTATACAGCGACGACCGCCACCGAACCTGTCAAAAAGGAGAATCTCGCCATGAACGTCAATCGCTGGTTGCGCCTTATTGCCGGAACCTTCGTGTTCCTATCCGCGCTCCTCGCCGCATTTCACTCACCCTACTGGCTGTTATTTACAGGCTTCGTAGGACTCAACTTAGCCCAATCCGCCTTCACCAACTGGTGCCCCATGATGACCTTCCTCCGCCGATTAGGAGTACCCGACTAACCCTACTTCCGCAAACAAGCGTCTTCCTACCTCCAGGCCCGCCGGGTTTCACCTCGCCCAGCGGGCCACCTGTTTCACCCGTTACAAAATGAGAAATGTAGCGTAACAGTTAACGTTACATTTTAATTCAGGGACAGACTACGAATTAAAGCCGCTACGAAGTCGCCAAGATCCTCGGCTTTCCCTCGTTCTCGTCGGCCAACACCCATGAAGTTCGACAAGGCTTCCTTAAATCGTAGTCTGTCCCTGAATTAAATGAATCAAGAATGTAACGTGTGTTAGTAGCGTTGCCTGATAAGTTGGTAACGCTACTATGAACTGAAGGACAGAGCGTACATTCTTGTTCGCAAAGTGCAAGCTATTCTGTAACAGCGTGTTACGACGAGTCAACGTCTACTGCGTCAAGCTGGCACACGGGTTGCCATAGTATCTCGCAAGGGCACTCGAGATACGACGCCCTAAGGAGACCAAAATGATAGCGCAAGCGGCAGGTGTGATAATTGGAGGCGCCATAGGCGCCTGGATTGGGTCTTCCCGCAGTTGTACTACGGGAGCGTGTCCACTGACCTCGAACCCGTACTTGGGCGCGATCTACGGCGGACTGATGGGTTTTCTCATCGTCTCAGCCCTGATGAGTCACGCAGCTACCTCATGGAAAACATCAATGGAGGATTCCACAATGAACGCAGTAACCCAAATCGCCAGCCAGAACCACTTCAAAGAACAAGTGCTTGACGCCGACGTCCCCGTCCTCGTGGACATGTGGGCCACATGGTGCGGACCGTGCCGCGCCCAGATGCCCATCGTCGAACAGGTAGCCGAACAGGTCGGCGACAAGGCGCGCGTGGTCAAAGTGAATGTAGACGACGTCGCAGACGTGGCCATGGACCTCGACGTCCGGTCTATCCCCACGCTGATTGTCTTCAAGGGCGGCAAAGAACAGTCCCGCTTCGTCGGAGTTCAATCCGCCGATGTGCTTAGCCGCGCCTTGGGGGTGTAATATCAAACGTGTGGGGTAAACGGAGCCGCATCACCAACACACGAAGGGAGGGAACCATGCCGCGCTTGATCCATCTTGCAGTAGCAGCCAGCGTACTGATTGCACTGCCCAGTTGTGGCGGTTCACACAAGGCGCCGGGCTCTCCCGACCGGCCAAGCGTAATCGCGCCCGTGACTGTCGTCACCAAGACCACCGTGGCGACGACGTACGAGGCCGTGGGCACCATCCGCTCGACCTCCTCAAGCGCCATTCAAAGCAAAGCCGTCGGGCATATCACCGCCCTTCGCGTAAAAGAAGGGGACACCGTGCAAGCGGGCCAGATCCTCATCGAACTCGATGACCGGGACGCCGTGGCCCAGGTGCAACGCGCGGAGGCCGCGTTGAAAGAAGCCCAGGACTCGCGTCAGGCCGCAGCCGGATCCGTCCGCGCGGCGATGCACGCGAAAACTGCCGCGGAAGCTTCCGGCACACTCGCGCAAGCGACCTTCCAACGCTACAAGGGTCTTGTGGATAGACAGGCCGTCAGCAAACAGGCCTTCGACGAAGCCAGCGCGCGTTGGCGCGGCGCCGAAGCCGAGGCGGCGCAAGCCGGCGACGTGGCCGTGTCCGTACAAGCCCGCGCCAGCGAAGCCGAAGCGCTCGTCGCGCAGGCGGCCGCCGAACTCAGCGCCGCGAAAACCCTATTGACGTACACGCAAATTGCCGCGCCCTTTGCAGGAGTGGTGACGCGCAAGAGCGTGGCGGTCGGCGACCTCGCGGCGCCGGGCGTGCCGCTGCTCGAAATCGAGGACACGCGGCTGTACCGCCTCGAGGCCCTGGTCGACGAAGCGCGCGTATCTGCCATAAAGCCGGGCGACACTGTTTCCGTTACACTGGACGCCATAGCCGGCGCCATAAGCGGAACGGTCGCGGAAGTCGTGCCCGCCGCGGATTCGGCGAGCCGCACCTTCCTAATCAAAGTCGATCTGCCGCCGCGCCCCGAAATTCGCTCGGGAATGTTCGGCCGCGCCTCCTTCGGCGCGGCGCAGAAAGCCGCGCTTACGGTTCCGGCGGCCGCGCTCGTCCAGCAAGGCCAGTTGACTGGTGTGTACGTTGTCGGCGCCGAGAACAGCGAGGCCCGTCTCCGCTTGATCACCGTCGGAAAACGGTACGGGGACACCGTCGAAGTCCTGAGCGGTCTCAGCGCGGGTGACCGCGTCGTCATGGGTAACACAGCTCAAGTTACCGAAGGCTGTGTCATCCAAAATGGCTGACGAGTCTAAACAAGGACCCGCGGCGCCCGCGCCGCGAGGCATTGCGGGAAAGATCGCGCATGCCTTCATAGACAGCAAGCTCACACCGCTGCTGATTGGCGCCTCCATTTTGCTCGGCGTCGGGGCGGTGTTGCTATTGCCGCGCGAAGAAGAGCCGCAGATCATCGTGCCGATGGTGGACGTATCAGTCCAAATGCCCGGCGCCAGCGCGAAAGAAATCGAAGAGCGCGTCACCAAGCCCATGGAGAAACTCCTCTGGGAGATCCCCGGCGTCGAATACGTCTATTCTACATCGAGCCCCGGCGCCTCGTTCGTCATCGTCCGCTTCCTCGTCGGAACCAACGAAGAGCAAGCCATTGTCCGCCTGAACCAGAAGATGTCGGCGAACTTCGATCTGATTCCGCCCGGATGCAGCCGCCCCCTCATCAAACCGCGTTCCATCGACGACGTTCCCATACTTGCCCTTACGCTGTCCAGCGGACGTTACGACCACTACATGCTTCGCCGCATTGCGGCCCAACTGCACGACGCTATTAAAGAGACGCCCAACGTATCCGAGGTAAAACTCATTGGCGGACAACGCCGTCAAGTGCGCGTGGTGCTGGACAAAGGAAAGATGGCGGCCCGCGGCGTCGCGCCCGCGTCTGTTCTTCCCGTCCTCGCCGCAGCAAACTCGCATGATCGAGCCGGCGCCTTTTCCACGGAAAATCAGGAGTTTCTCGTCGAGGCCGGACGCTTTCTCGAGAACGCTGACGACGTGGGCGCAGTCGTTCTCGGGGTGTACGATCAGAGGCCCGTCTATCTGCGGGACGTCGCGGAAATCCTGGATGGGCCCGAGGAACCCGCGAACTACGTCTTCAACTCGTACGGCCCGTCGGCGCGATTCAGCCACGTTCTTGGCCAACGAGACAAAGCGGCCGACGGCAGCCAGAGCGTCGCCCCTGCCGTCACCATTTCCGTCGCCAAGCGCAAGGGTACCAACGCGACGGTCGTCGCGGAAGCGGTCATCGAAAAGGTCGATGCGCTGCGCGGCAAGATCGTCCCGAGCGATGTGGACCTTACCGTTTCGCGTAACTACGGCGAAACAGCCGCAGAGAAGTCGAATGAGTTGCTCTACCACATGGGCCTGGCCATCCTCTCCGTAACATTGCTCATCGCGTTCACACTGGGCCTGCGCGAGTCGGGTACAGTGGCGATTGCGATTCCGGTAACCCTCGCGCTCACGCTCGTCGTGTTCTACTTCTACGGCTACACCATCAACCGCGTGACCCTGTTCGCCCTCATCTTCTCTATCGGCATTCTCGTCGACGACGCAATCGTTGTTGTGGAAAACGTGGGGCGTCACTACCACCTTCCCGAAAGCAAAGGCCGGCCCGTCATGGATGTGGTAATCGAGGCCGTGGACGAGGTCGGAAATCCCACCCTGTTGGCGACGGCGGCGGTAATCGCCGCGATTCTGCCCATGGCCTTTGTGCGCGGGCTCATGGGTCCGTATATGCTGCCGATTCCAGTCGGCGCCTCCGCAGCTATGGTCTTTTCCGTTCTCGTGTCGTTCATGGTGACTCCCTGGGCTGCGTACCGCCTGCTGCGGCCCGAGGGCCAGCCCAAAGCGAATTGGAATCCGCTTCGCCTGCTGCGGAAGACGAAGACCGCCGCCGCGGCGCCCAGCCATGGCCACTCCGAGGGGAAACTCGACCGGCTGTACCGGCGTGTCATGAATGGGCTCGTCACGAAGCCCGCCCTCCGATACGGTTTCCTCGCCGGTGTCGTCGTCCTGCTGCTGGCCGCGTGCGCGCTCGTCCCGCTGCAACGCGTGCTTGCGAAAATGCTGCCCTTCGACAACAAAAGCGAATTCCAGATCATCATCGATATGCCCGAAGGAACCACGCTCGAACAGACCGCGGCCGTTACACGCGAGATCGGCGAATACGTCCGGCGCATTCCGGAGGTGACCGATTTTCAGATGTATACCGGCGCGGCGTCTCCCCACAATTTCAACGGACTCGTCCGGCACTATTTCACGCGCCACAATCCAAACGAGGCCGACATTCAAGTGAATCTGGCGCCGAGAGCCGACCGCAGCGCGCAAAGCCATGACATCGCCAAGCACGCGCGCCCCGCGATTCAAGTCATTGCCGCAAAGTACGGCGCGCGCGTGAAGGTCGCGGAAGTCCCGCCGGGCCCACCCGTCCTGCAAACGCTCGTTGCCGAGATTTACGGTCCGGATTACGCCCGGCAGTTGGAATTGGCGAAAGAGGTGCGCGAGATTTTCGAGACCACCGATGGTGTCGTGGACACCGACTCCTATATGGAGGACGACCAGACGAAGTATACCTTCGTGGTTGATCAAGAGAAGGCGGCGCTGAACGGTGTTTCTGTCGAACAGGTCAACAGCACGTTGCAGATTGCTCTCTCCGGTATGGGCGTCGGGCTGGTCCATAAGCCCGCGGAAAAAGAGGACGTGCCGGTGTACCTGCAACTGGCCCGCAGTGATCGTTCGAGCCTCGACGACCTGAAAGAGATCAAAATCGCGGGCCGCAATGGTAACCTCGTGTCGCTCGGCGAACTCACGCGCATCGAGCCGGCAATTCAGGACAAGAGCATCTATCACAAGAATCTCATGCCCGTCGTGTACGTCACCGGCGACGTGGGCGGCAAAGCCGAGAGCCCCGTATACGTAATCTTCGAACTCATGAAACGCGTGGCGGCGATTCACTTAAGCGAGGGCTACGCGATCGAGCAGCTTTCGACGCAGCAACCGGTTTCTACCGCCAAGCTGTCACTGAAATGGGACGGCGAGTGGTATGTCACCTACGAAGTCTTCCGCGACATGGGTCTCGCCTTCGCGGCGGTTCTCGTGCTGATTTTCATCTTGGTAGTCGGCTGGTTTCAATCGATGAAAACGCCGTTCGTGATCATGGCGGCAATTCCATTTTCGCTCGTCGGTATCCTGCCGGCGCACTGGCTCATGGGGGCGTTCTTCACCGCCACCTCCATGATCGGCTTCATCGCCGGCGCCGGAATTGTCGTGCGCAACTCGATCATCCTCGTGGACTTCATCGAACTGCGCCTCAAGCAAGGGATGCCCCTCGCCGAGGCCGTCGTCGACGCCGGCGCCGTCCGTTTCCGCCCCATGTTGCTCACCGCCGCCGCCGTAATCGTGGGCGCGTCAGTGATCCTGTTCGATCCCATCTTCCAGGGGCTCGCAATATCGCTGATGGCCGGCGAAGTCGCCTCCCTGCTCCTCTCCCGAATGGCGGTCCCCGTCCTCTATTACATGTCGCGCAGCCGCGAACTCGCAAAATGACCCGCAACTCCAATATGAAGCTATAGCTGAAAAGCACACGGGGCCAGCAAGAACCGATCACGGGAGGGCGGCTGTCCTCATCCGCCAACCTGGGCGCCAACAGCTGCGGTCACTCCAGCGCCATTCTGAGTTCAAGACCTCAGTCAGTACATTTCCCAGCCCCGGCAGGGGCGTTAGAGGGTAGCCCACGGCGTGAGCCGTGGGTCCGCTGCCCATAGCGTTGTAGCCCCGGCAGGGGCGAAAGAAATCTCTTTCGACGCAGGCCAACGGCGTCAACCAAAGAACCGCGCAATGCTCATCTCGCACCGCCCCGGACTGACCGGCCCGCATAGTTCGTCGCAACCCCTTGAGGCAATTTTGCTTAGCCGGGCGCCGCCCCACCGACCGAAGCTCGCGGTACGGCCAGGCCGGTGTGCCAACACCCCCGAAAAAGAAAATCCCCAAAAACTCGCTATTGTGTGCTAGACTGTGTGATCGCAGGAGGGTCAGGTGATGAATACTTGGCGTTTTCACCTTGACGACGACGAGTCCTCGCTGTGGAATCACGAGGACGAAGACCTCAGCCTATGGTGGCGGCACGAACTCATGCAGTGGGCGGCTGTAGAAGCGCAAGCGCTCGGGTTTGAGGCCTATGCCGTGTGCGATTCGCACGATACCGCATTGGCTGAGGGGGTTTTCGCAGGGCGGCGGTGACGCGAGCGCGGGACCTCGCGCGATGCGACTGGCGGGTGGCAGTGAGAAAGAGGACGCGGCAAGGGACACGTGTAGTGTTGTATTCATTCGTTTCTGTTTAGTGAATCCACAGTACAGAAACGGCGCGGGCCGCGGCGTTCGCCGCGACCCGCAATTCGGTTTCCCCTTGCGGCTCAACCGCAATCCCAATCTCCACGAATGTCTTGTCTACTTGCTATTCGCCGTCACTCCGGGCCACTGGTCCGTGCGGAACGGTGACGCCGGCAAGCCAGCGCCGTTAACAAGAGTGCACTCCGGATTGTCCGCCCACGCGTAACGCACCGCGACCGGCTTCGCAACCGATTTCGACGACACCACGATGCTATTGCCTTTAATCTCCGCATCCGCCCACACAAACTTCTTGTCGGCGCCGGCGACTGCAAAGCCTTTCAATTTCCCGCCTTTCGCAGCCAAACCCTCCGCATGCGTGAACGTCACGACCGCGCTATTCCCCTTAACCTTCAGTCCCTTGTACATCGGTCCCGAGAACTCCACTTTCTGGTGATACACCTTGGCGAGCGCATTCAACGCGAGCCGCTTGCCTACATCCTGTTTGTTCTTTGGATGAATGTCATTCGGATCGCCAATATCGATCGCCAGGGCCATGCCCGTATTCGGAAGCGACAACGTCATCGTTTGCGCCTCGCGCAACTCCGCCCACGTCGATTCATCGGAATCCTTTGGCTTCGGCGCGTCGGGCTTGGCGGGCACAATCCAATTGGCCAACTGCACGAAGTAAAACGGGAACTTCTTCCCGCCCCACGCCGCGCGCCAATCATTGATCATCGTCGGAAACAGCGAGCGGTACTGGTACGCGCGGCCGGCGTTGGACTCACCCTGGTACCAGATCGCGCCCTGAATGCCGTACGGCAGCAACGGCGAAATCATGCCGTTGTACAGGTTCGCTGGGCGATTCGGATCGTCCGGACCGGTGGGACGGCGCGGCTCCTTCGGCACGGGTTGATTGGCGGCCTTCGCGGCGTCCGCCGCCTTTTGCCACTCGGCGTGTTCCTGTTCATACTTCGTATGCGCTTCGGGATATTTCGCGACAATGTCGTTCCAGCGATCCAGGATCGGCTTGAACTCTGGCTTTGCGGTGAGCGACGGCATGCTGGTCCACGCCTCCGCCGCCGTGCCACCCCAATCACTTTCGATCAACCCAACCGGCACTTTCAGATCCTGGTGAAGCTTGCGGCCAAAGAAATACCCCACCGCAGAGAAGTCCGCCGCGGTCTCCGGTGTACACACCTCCCACTTCCCATCGCAGTTGTCCTTGGGTGTGGCGGACGTCTTCCGCGGCGTCTTGAATAAATGTATCTGCGGGAAATTCGCCCCAGCGACTTCCGCCTCGCCGTTATTCGCCGACTTCAGCCCGAACTGCATGTTCGACTGGCCCGAACACACCCACACTTCTCCAACCAGGACATCCTTGATCATTAATTTGTCCTTGGCCCCAGAGATCGAGAGTTGGTAGTTCCAGTCGGATCTCAGCCCACTAAGGTTCACACGCCAATTCCCCTTTGCGTCGGCCTTGGTGGTGAATTTCGGATACAGACTCGATAGGTTCTGCCCCGCAATTACCATGACCGTGATCTTCTCGCCGGGATCGGCCTTTCCCCAAATAGGTACTTTCGCGTTGGCCTGCAACACCATGTGGTCGCCGATAACATTCGGCACCGTCACCGCCGCGCTCGCGGACACCGCCGCAAACAGCACTCCCAGACACAAAACCGGGAGCATACAACGTCGAACGTAACGCATAGTCCGTTTCCTTTCCTCTTCCGCGAGTTTCCCTTTGAAACCCTCTCCAACCGCCTGAGTCACTTCCCAAGTACTATCACTTCCGAGTACTGCCGCGCCCGAGTACTGCCGCGCTCGACGAGCGCAGGACTCTTCACCAGACCACTACTGCGCCACCTTCAACACCACGCTCTTCAAATTCATCACCGCCCCGTGCGGCGCCGATTTCGGCGCAACGGTCAGTGTTTGTTTGCCCGTCTTGGCAAGCTCGATCACGCCAACCGGCTCGGTCTTGTACTTGCCCCAATTCGCGGTCTCGGTCACTTTCCCGTCAACCTTCTTGCCGCCGCATTCGATCGTGAATTCCGCGCCAGCCGCGGCGGGTTCACACGCGTACGTCACCGCCACCTGGTACTTGCCCGCCTTCGACAAGTTGAACTCCCACGAGACCGTGTCCTTCGGATCGGTCCAGAAACCGATGTTGTCTTTGCCGTTTCCGGATTCAAACTTAGCCGTCTTCCCGTGAACCACAGCGTCCGCCGCGCCCAAGCTTACTGACCCGTCCGCCAACTGCGGAATCGGCGTGTCCACCACGTTCGGCGCGCCCTCGATCTCCAGCGCGATCACGCTGGCAATCGGATCCGGCGCTTTCGCAGGAACCGTAATGGCGACGCCGTCGGGCGTGTTCTTCGCTTCCAGCGCGGTCTTCTTCGCATCGCTCAGGAGATAGGCTTTCTTCACGGCGTTCTTTAGTCCCGCCGCCACCAGCTTCCCATCCGCCGGCCAGTCAAACACGTGCAGGTACAGCACGCCCGGCTTCACCGTGCATCGGCCCCAGCCCAGATGCTTGAACGGGCTCGCCGTCGTGCCGTAAATGGCGTCGCCGTTCACTTTCATCCACTGCCCCATGGCCGCCAAACGCTCGACGCTCGCCTGTGGGATTAACCCCTCCGCCGTCGGCCCCACGTTCAACAGGAAGTTGCCGCCCTTGCTCGCGATATCCACCAAGTACCGAATCAGCGTCTCGTTGGACTTCCACTTAGTGTCGTTCGTCTTGAATCCCCACGTGTCGTTCATCGTCATGCAGGTTTCCCAATCGCGGCCGGGAATGCCGGTCTCGGGGATGTTCTGCTCGGGTGTGTTGAAGTCCTGCGGAATGTTGATGCGGTCATTGATGATGATGTCCGGCTGAATGCTCCGTATCATCTTCGTCACTTCTTCGGAGTGCAGCTCTTCGGGCTTGTGTTCCCAACCGCCATCAAACCAAATCACGCCAATCTGACCGTAGTTCGTCAACAACTCGCGCAACTCGCCCTTCATATAATCGAGATAGCGATCCAAATTCGCGCCGTCGACCGGACGCGTGTCCCAGGGACGCGGGCTTCCGGCGCCGCGCGGAAGATAGTCCGGATGATGCCAATCCAAGATCGAGTGATACCAGCAAATCTTGATCCCTTGTTTGTGGCACTCGTCCGCCAGTTCCTTCATGATGTCCCGCTTGAACGGCGTGCTCATCACGTCATAATCGGTCAGCTTGCTGTCGAACAGGCAGAATCCGTCATGGTGTTTCGAAGTGATCGTGATGTACTTGCACCCCGCGTCCTTCGCGATCCGCACCCACTCCTTCGCGTCAAACTTGACCGGGTTGAATTGCTTCACCAGCGGCTCGTACTCCGCCACCGGAATCTGTCCGCCGAACATGATCCATTCACCGGCCGCATTTTCGATATTCTTGCCCTTCCACACGCCCCCCGGCACGGCGTACAACCCCCAATGAATAAACATTCCGAACTTCGCTTCGCGCCACCACGCCATGCGTTTGTCGCGCTGTTCCTTCGTTTCCCCCGGAACGCCCTGCGGCGCCGGTTCCGCCGCCTGGGCCAGACTCACTCCCAGAAACAACCCCGCCACACACGCTACCGCCGCCCGGCGCAACCACGACGACGCCACAGAGTTCACTCGCATAGCAGTTCCCTCCCGTAACATTTGCTTCCTAGGTACGCAACCCTGCGTGATGGTGGCACTACGCCGGACCTGAATTCAAACCTGAGCCGGCCTCGAGAAGAGCCCGCCCCGTGGCTTGGGCATCCCTGCCCAAGTACCCAAGCCGCATCGACACCGGCCCGACACGCCGCCTACGCGCGGATTGCGGCCCTCATTTTCGGATTGATTGACTGTCTGCCGACGGGTAGTCTAGTGCCATGGTTGGAGGTGTCGAGAACCTGGTCTTCATTCGCATCGCGGTGGCGCAAAAGGGAAAGCGAAGTTCACCAGATGAAATGTGTTCATTGCCAAGGAGAGATGAAGCGAGGAACAACTCCGCTTCACGTTGATCGCAAAGGCTGTCACCTTGTGTTGGACGCTATCGCAGCCTGGGTGTGCGAACAATGCGGTGAGGCCTACTTCGAAGAAAGCGAAGTCGCCGCGATTCAGGACCTCGTATCATCCATTGAACAGAAGGTCCATGCGCTGACCGCATGACCCAAATGCGCAACACTGGCTCGGGACAAATCGAGGATAACTTTGATGGGCAAAGCCGCTATGGTTCGCGGGCGGATTCCATTCAACGTGGCAATTCCCAACGCCACGACGCGGAAGACCTTTGAAGATACCGACGCCAAACGAAATCTTGTGGCGTGCAAGAACGCCAATTCCATGTTCAAGAAACTCGGCATCTGACGGTTACGCCGGTATACGCCCGCCGATCTGAACTGAATGTGGTCCGTCGGTTTGGTTACACGTGAGACAACTGGCTCTCATTCGGATCTGTTAGTGAAGTAGCTTGAGTGGATCCGCCCACCTGCGACGCGCCTCAGTAAGAACAAGACATGCAGGGCCATCTTCGATGACCCTGCATGTCTTCAATATCACCACCAACGATCGAGCTTACTCGGCCGCTGCTGCGTTATGACGCGAAATCGCCTTTGCGATCTTGCGGCGCCGCCGCTCGCTCGGCTTCTCGTAGTGTTTGGTTTCCTTGAGCCGTTGCATGATGCCTTCTTTATTGCACTTCTTCTTGAAGCGCCGCAAGGCCTTCTCAAAAGGCTCGTCAGGTTTTACCCGGACTTTCGTCACGAAAAATCAACCCTCCCCTCCACATCACCGCTCCTGCGGTGGCCGTATGGGTTAGCCGAAGTCCGCGCGTATCGGCGCACTCCGGCGTTACATACCTGGTTACTTCATGTGTTGGAATTGGGACTGCGCGGCCGGCACCGCCGACTCCGGCGTACGCTGGCCCGGGAGCACCGACGCTCCGCAGCAAACAAAGAATCCCATAAACTCGCGGGGTATAGTACCATTAATACGCCAACCCGTCAAGGGTAATGTTTTGCGCTGCAAGGGGATAGCGGTATCCGCGGCGAAGCCCGGCTCTGGGACCTCCCGGCGGCCCCCGGTGACCGGCCTTTCACAGCCTCTTGAAGGCCGCCAGCGTCTTCCAGGCGCAGTTTTCCCAACTAAACTCGGACGCAATGGCGTGGCCCGCCTTGATGCGGTGCGAACGCTCTGACGGATTCTCCGTCAAGGCGCGGCGAACCGTCGAAACAATCGACGAGACGTTCTCGGGGTTCAGATAAAGCGGCACCGTGGACGCCACTTCCGGTATCCCGCCAATCCGCCCCGCCACCACACTCGCGCCCGCGCGCATCGCCTCGAGGACCGTCACCCCGGACCCTTCGTAAAGCGAAGCGCAAACAAACGCGTCGCAATGCTGATACAACCCCGCCAGCGCGGCCGCGGGAAACCGATCAATGCGGATAACGCGGTCACCCCAATCCTCGGGTTCAGCGTCGCCAGGACGGCCCACTACGACCAGGCTATGCGGAAACTCCTCGCGGATCTTCGCAAAGGCTTGAAGCAGCCTCGGGATGTTCTTGCTGGCCTGCGTGTTCCCGACCGTGAGCAAGTACGGCTTCTCCGCCGGACAACGCTGCGGGCGCTCGAATATCGCGTCCACCCCAAGCGGCGCCACCACGCTGTGATTCATCTGCACGCCCAGCTTCTCGAGCAATTCCTTTTGCACAAACTGGGACGGCGCCACAATCGCCACGCTTTCGTCGCACAGCCGCTTGATAGCCTTGATGCGCGACGCATCGCGCCATCGCGGCGCCTGATCGGGCGCGGGGATGAACTGAAGATCCAGCGTATACAACGCGACCGGCACGGAGCACTTCAACGGAGCCGTGCGCAACGGCGAGAACAGTAAATCCACCTTGGCGTCACGCGCCGCGCCGTCCAGACGTCCCGCGCCCCCGCGAAACGCGTTGATATCCTCGGTCGCGCAATCGCCGACATTGACGCGGTCCCAGCCGTCAAAGGAATCGTGATTGCGGCTATCCGTGAAGATGACGAAGCGCGTCGCCGGCTGGACCATGCGCATCTTCGCCAAGACGTTGCGCAGATACACTTCCTCGCCGCCGCCGTCGCCCGGCGCCAAGGTCAGAGTGTTTACGCCTACAAGCATAGGGAACTACTCGTTCGCTGCGTTACGCTATTGCTTTGAGATTCTTGAGACAACCACTTCCACCAGACGTAGCGCCGGCATCTTGCCGGCATCGTGGCGTCCGGACTCTGCCGGCAAGATGCCGGCGCTACGCAGAAGCGAAAAACGGAGACTGACTCGCTTTTCGGTAGTTTGAAAAGCGTGTCTGTCCCTGCTATTCGCGGCATTCGCGCCCGGTGCGCCAACTTACTGCTCCAAAGCTATTCGATGTAGCCGAGACTGGCGAGACGCCGCCGAATCTGTTCCTCTTCCTCGGGCGAATAGTCGCCCGTTTCGAGCGAAACCAATCCGGCCGACGCCAACGTGTCGAGGATCTTCTCCGCGGCGAAATCCGGCGTGTCGTTGCCATCGATCTCGACCGCCAACGTCTCACCCTCCGGCTTCAGGCCCGCGCACGTTGACACCGCAATCACGCCGTTACGCGACAGCAGCAGGCACGCATGCGCCGCGCCGGCGAGTCCGCCCAGGCGGTTCACGGCCTCGGAGTCTATCTGCTCGGCGTTGTGACCCAACTCAATAAGCCGCGCGCCGAGGGTCTTGGCGGTGTCGGCGGCGTTGGCCCCCGACAAGCAAACGGTAATTCCCTTCACTACGAGTACTTCCTCTTAGAGCCTGTAACAAAACCTGTGTTAGCGCGAACGGGAGGGACGGCGTCCCCGCCGTCCATGTGCCATCGCCAAGGCCTTTGTTAGACGCTCTTAGTTAATGACCTTTCCTTGCATGTCCGCCGGCACGTCCACGCCCAGCACATCCAGGATCGTCGGCGCGACATCCATCAGTTGCAGGCCCTGCAACTCCTGGCCCGCGCGTCCCGAGCGATCATCCATGACAAAGATACCATTATAGTCGTGATTTGCGTCATCGGGCCCGGTATCGTTCTCGAAGGTGTAAATACTGTCAAACCCCACCGAACCCACCGAACGCCAATACAAATCGCCAAAATAGATGATCAGGTCCGGCGCCACGCCCTTGACGGTGCGGTACAAATCCTCCGGCTTGTGCGCCTTGGTGTTCAGCGGCTTGCCTTCGTGATCCGTCATGGCTTCGAGTTTGCGCACGATCTCGTCCCGAACCGCCTCGTACTGATCCGCCGGAATTATACCCTGCGGCTCGCGGCCTTCGACGTTGAGAAACAGCCGCGCGTAGTAGCCGCCCGAGCTCCACGCCTTGGTGCGCGACCAGTCGATATCGCAATCTTCGATGCGCTTGCGCCCATCGAGTTTGTCGCGCACCGTCAGCAGCCCCTCGTTGATGAGCCACTGGTTCACGCAGATCCCGCCGTGCATGGACTTCGCGCCGTGATCGCTCACGATGAATACCGCCGTCTCGTCGCCGACGCGTGTGAGCAATTCGCCGATATGGTTGTCCACCGCGCGGTAGTAATCGCGCAAAACGTTCTCGTACGGATTGCCCGGCACAAACTTCGGATGCGTGGGATCAATGTGCTGCCACAGCCCGTGATGCAGCCGGTCCACGCCCATCTCGACCATCATGAAGAAATCCCACGGCTTGCTGTCCATGAGATACCGCGCGTAGGCGAACCGGTTGTCGAGCATGCCGTGGATCTGCTTGATCAGCCGATCCTTGTCGTCCGTCCGGTAATCCTTCACGTCAATGATGTATTCGCCCACCGCCTCGCGCAGTTCCGTCTTGAGCGCCTTGGGATACGTAAAATCGGAGTCGGTGTTCGGCGCAAGAAATCCGGATACCAGCCACCCGTTTACCGGCGACACCGGATACGTCTGCGGAACGCCGAGAACCACCACCTTCTTGCCCTGGCGCGACAGAATGTCCCACACCCGCTTCTCTTTCACCGCCGTCGAATTCGCCGTGAACATCGCGTCGTACGAGCGGTCCTTGCGGTTACGAAACCCGTAATACCCCAGCGTCCCTGGGTCCTTGCTTGACATCATCGACGCCCACGCCGGCACCGTGATCGGCGGGTGACAGCTTCGCAGCAGCCCCCAGCACCCGCGGGCGGCAAGCGCCTGCAGATTGGGCATTTCGTAGCGGTTCGGGCCGAACACGAACTGCGGCGTAGCGCAATCCAGCCCGATAACCAACACGCGCTCAGCGCGTTTACGTGTCATCGCGTTACTTCGTCCCTTGCGCCCACTTGATCAGGACTTTGGCGACCTCTGGACGCGTGAACTCGACCGGGGGAATCTCGCCGGCTTGCAGCATATCGCGCACCTTCGTCCCGCTGAGGAACACGTGATGCTCCTTCCCGTGCGGGCACGTCTTGATTGACGCCATATTACCGCAGGCCTTGCAGAAGAACGAATGGTCGAAGAACAACGGCTCGATGCCGATCTCCGCGGGATCGAATTCGTCGAAGATGTAATGCGCGTCGTACGTGCCGTAGAAGTTGCCCACGCCCGCGTGGTCGCGGCCCACGATGAAGTGCGTGCAGCCGTAGTTCTTGCGGTAGATCGCGTGCTGAATCGCTTCGCGCGGGCCCGCGTACCGCATGTTCACTGGCATGATCGACAGCATCGTGTGATCCTTCGGATAGTAATGCTCCAGGATCGTCGTGTAGCACTCCATACGCACGTCGCCGGGTATGTCGTCGCTCTTGGTCGTGCCCATCAACGGATGAAGCAACAAACCGTCGCACATCTCGAGCGCGCACTTCTGCAAATACTCGTGCGCGCGGTGCACAGGGTTGCGCGTCTGGAACGCGACAATGCGCTTCCAGCCCTTGGCGGCAAACGCCGCGCGCGTCTCGGCCGGCGTCAAATTGTATTCCTGAAATTCGACCTCGCGCGCCTTCAGCACGTCAAGCTCGCCCGCCAGGAACACCGGACCCAGCGACAACGTGTATTGCACGCCGGGATGCGACGGGTCGGTCGTGCGGTAAACCTTCTCCGCGATCTCCGCATGGTCGAACGCAAACTTCTCCGCCAAATGCAGAATCGCCACGATATCGCCCATATCATCTTCAATCGCGACTTCGCCGCCCACGGTGAGCTTGTCGCCTTCCGCCTGGCTCACGGCCAACAGAATCGGAATCGCCCACGGAATCCCTGGGCTCACGTGCATCGTGTCCAACACCGAACGCGTCTGCGCCGCGTTCATGAAACCCGTCAACGGGCTGAACACACCCTTCGCGATATTGTCGATATCGAACGCCGGATACGCTTCGACGGTGATCTTCGGCAACGACTTCGCGCGGGTCCGGGCCTTGTCAAGCGCGGCGCCGGTCAACAGCCGGTTCACCAGTTGGCCGCCGTGAGGAGCAATGGACATGAGACTAAACCTCCGTTTGGGTTGTGACGATAGGCCGCTCCAGCGGCCTTCAGCCACTGAAACCGAGGAGAAACACGAGCCGGAAGTGTAGCATTTGAAGGCCTCGCGACTCAAACTTGACTTTGGCGCTAAAGTAATAGTGGTTTCGACGCCAACGTACACGCCCCGCCTCGGCGCGATGCCTGCAATCTCCAACGTTCGGCAGACCGCGCAAACAAAGCCAAGCCCCCAACGTAGACGCGGCGGCTCGCCGCGTCACCGAGGCGCCGTTAGCTCGCACGTCGAGACGCTTACCGTGGGCGCGAAAACGGAAACACCTGCGAGCGAATTCGTCTTCTGGGCAGCTTTGCTGCGCGAGGAAACTCCTGGCGCCCAGGTGACGCGGCGAGCCGCCGCGTCAAATCTAGCGAAGCGCGTGAGTTTGAGAAGGGCCGTCGGCGGGCGACGGCCCTCGTCACTGCAGAAAGAGAATCTCGTTTCTAGAAGGTAAGTCCTAACGAGAAGTTGATCACCAGTTGCACGTCCAATGCGTCTACGGTTCCATCGTGATTCGTGTCCGCGTCGCCGCCGATGGCTAGGCCGAGCGCTTTGTTGATGACCAATTGCACGTCAACGGCGTTGACCTGGCCGTCGCCAAGGATATCGGGGTCCGGAGCGGCGGGATCGTATGTACGGGTGAGCGCCGGCGATGCCAGGTTACCATTGCCCGAGGAATCGATGGCAACAGCATCCGGTATCTGTACGGTCACGGCCCCGGGAGCATTGGGAATCAAGTCAAACGTGTATACCGCGCCGTCGCCCGAGAAATTAGCCACGGACGCGTTGGACACGATCATAGAGTCCGCCGTGAATCCTGCGACCGGCTTGGTGAACGTTACCGTAACCGGAATTCGCGAATCACACGTGGTATTCAAGGTAGGCGACGCCAACCCGATCTCGAGCGCCGTGTTAAATACAAGAAACGACGCGCCAGGTCCCGCCGCCGGCGCACTGTTGCCCGCCGCGTCCACCGCCGTTCTCGCGGCAATACTGATAGCCAGCCAGCCATTGCCTGTGATGTGCTTCAGGGTG
This sequence comes from Candidatus Hydrogenedentota bacterium, assembly GCA_016215105.1. Taxonomy (GTDB): domain Bacteria; phylum Hydrogenedentota; class Hydrogenedentia; order Hydrogenedentales; family SLHB01; genus JACRLJ01. The sequence continues at coordinate 2,977 of JACRLJ010000132.1, read as the reverse complement.
ACGGTCCACGCGCTTCCCGAGCCGGACACGTCTACCGCCGCGTTGGCGCTTCCTTGCCAGATTAGTGTCACATCGGCGCGGCTCAACATCACCGTGTCGGCTCCGATGTACGTAACGGGATACGTTACGGCGCCTCCCAAAGTGAATACTTCGGACGGCTCCCCGATGATGACTTCCGGCGGCACGCTATCGAAGACTCGGCTGAACTGCGCAGCCGCGCTGTTGCCGTGGCCCGCGCTGTCCTTCGCTACTCCAGAAGCGATATCCGCCGTCACCACGCCCTGACCAGAAGGGAGAAGGTTGAAGGTATAGCTCGCCCCTGAACCCATGAAGTCCGTGACGGTGGCATTACCCGCCGCGATATCGCTTGCGGTGAACCCGGTCACGGCCTCGCTGAAATTCACCGTTACCGGAATGGGCTGCGCATTGGTAAGCGCCGGCGCCGGCGAACCCAGAGTCACTGACGGCGCGGTGTCCGCAGGCGGCGCAGTCCTATCGATCGTGTAGGCCTGCCCCATGGTGTAATCGCCATTGACCAGCCCGGCGCCGCCCAAGGGGAGCGACGTCGCTGCGCCGACAATCGAATCGTCGTCAACCACGTCCAGGCGGATGGTTCCATTGCCCGTTCCGGAGTGGACTCTTACCGTGTACAAGGCGCCAGAGCCTTCGACGGAAGTGACCGATGCGCCCGAGACCTCGCCGGTAGTAGTCAACGCAAAGTCGCTCACATCCACGCCGGTGACGGCCTCGCTAAACCATACTGCAAACCGCAACGACGTTGCGCTCGTAATGGACGGGTCCAAGCAGAAGATCGACGATACGAAAACATCCGATGAAACCGGCGTCTGCGTGTCGAACTCGGCAAAGTTGGACCGCGCTTGGCCGGCAACGTCGGTGAAGTAGCCGCCCACGTATACCGCGTTAGGCGATACCCCAACGGCGGTGATGAACGGAAAGTCCCCACTGAAACCGAAATTGGGACTCCAATCCGTGGCCAGCCCCGTGGCGGCGTCCAACCCCGCAAGGTACTTGCGGTCTTGGCCGCCGATATTCGAGAACCAGCCGGCGGCATACACCACGCCGCCGGATACCGTCAGTTTGTAGACCTGAGGAGTATTGTCGTTGCCGGTTGGGTTTGCATCCCAACCCGTGGCCAACCCAGTGACGGGGTCGAGCGCGGCGATTCCATTGCGCGCTTGGCCGCCGACGCTGTGAAATGCTCCGGCCGCGTACACCGCGTCGTCGGACACCGCGATGTCCTGTACGACGGGAAAGCTACCGCCGGCATCCGGATTGGGATTCCAAGGTGTGGCCACGCCGGACGTGGCGTCGAGCGCGGCGAGGTAGTTACGGTTCTGACCACCGATCTTCTTGAACCCGCCCGCCACATACACCACGTCGCCCAGCAGCGCCAACTTAACGCTCGGGCCGTACACGCCGAAGTCCGGGTTTGGGTTCCACGCCGTAGCCAAACCGGTAGAGCAGTCGAGCGCCGCGATGCTATTACGGGGCTGACCGCCGACACGGGTAAAATCGCCTCCGACGTATATTCTGGAACCCGACACCACCATGGACGATACAACCCCGTACTGGCTGACGCCTGGGTTCCAGGCCGTGGCCAATCCGGTAGTCATATCCAGCGACGCGAGTCCATCGCGGATCTGGCCGCCAATGGCCGTGAAGGATCCGCCAACATAGAGCGCTCCGCCCGACACCACCATGGATGAAACTCCGCCTGCGGCGTTCGGGTCCCAGTTTGTTGCCATGCCGGTGGCGGCGTCCAATGCCGCGATATTATTACGCACTCGGCCACCGAGGCTGGCGAAGCTTCCTCCCATGTACATCACATTGCCTGACGCTGCCAAGGCGGTCACAGGTCCGCTCGCGGCGGGCGCCCAGTCTGTTGGAAGTCCGGTAGCTGCGTCCAGCGCGGCAACGTAGTTGCGCTGGACGCTGCCAATATGCGTGAAATCACCGGCGACGTACACGAGGTTGTCCGAAACCGCCAACGTAGTCACTTGAGGCTGATACCCCCCGCTCACATCGGGGTTCCAACTGGTCGCCAGACCGGTGTTGACATTGATCGCCGCAAGGTTGTTGCGGGCCTGGCCGCCGATGTCGGTGAACATGCCGCCCGCGTACACCACGTTGCCCGACACCACCAACTTTCTGACCATGGTGTACGGGGCGTACGGGCCGAACGCGTTAGCTACATTCGGATCCCAAGCGGTCGCCAGTCCGGTGCTTACATCCAGCGCGGCGAGGCCGTTGCGCGCTTGGCCACCAATAATCTGAAATGCTCCCGCTACGTAAACCACGCCTCCTGACACGGCTAAAGTCACTATTCCCCCGGGACTTTCGATAATCGGGCCAGAATCGTACAACAATTTTGGATCCCAGTCCGTTGCCAATCCCGTGCTGGTGTCCAACGCCGCGAGCCCATTGCGGGTCTGGCCGCCAATGCTCACGAACCCGCCTCCCACGTACACGGTGTTACCCGATAGCGCCAACGTAGAGATCAGGACGGGCACAAGAGGGTGCCACGTAGCCGCGTCAGGGTTCCAATCCGTGGCCAGTCCGGTTGCCCTATCCAGCGCCGCAAGGCCATTGCGTGGCTGGCCACCGATGCTCGAGAATGTTCCGCCGACGTAGATCACGTCACCGGCCACCAGCAGTGTCTCGACTACAGCCGGATATGGCGTCGTGGGGGGCGACGGCGCGTTGGGGTTCCAGGCGGCGTCTACCGAGCCATCCGCAAGGATGTGGGCAATGTGATTGCGGGCTACATTCCCCACAACCGTAAATAGGCCACCGATGTACCAACCGCCTGACCCGTCCGCAACGCAGACACAGACTGTGTCGTTGACTTTGGGATAGACCCCAACGGGCAGACCTGTCGCGATATCGAGAGGCACGCCGTGACCGTTGTTTGGGCCGACATAGGAGAAGCCGCCCCCGAGGTATACGGTTGACGGCG
>JACRLJ010000026.1 GCA_016215105.1 Candidatus Hydrogenedentota bacterium | reverse complement strand
TATCGCTCTGCGGCGTAATTTTCTGCTTTTGGATGAGTTCTGGGGCGATGTACATGGGGGTAATCTGGTCGTGCGTCGAGCCGTCCAGCAGGGCGGATATGAGCGAGGTCTGGGTCAGCGAATAGTCGGAAAGCTTTACCTGTCCGCGGCGTGTGAAGAGGATGTTCGCCGGTTTTAGATCGTGGTGGGTGATGCCGTGATCGTGGATGTACTGCAACCCGTTGCAGATTTGTGCGGCGATGACCAGACGTTCGTCAAGGTTCCAGGGGCGCAACGCGATGTATTTCTTGAGGTCGGGGCCGTCCACGTAATCCATGGTCAGGCAGTCACCCTCATCGCCAGTAATGAATTCGTAGACGCGCACTACATTGGGATGGCTGAGCTTGTTGAAGTTCTTTTCGACGCTCTTGGCAAAGTCACGGCGATGGATCCGGCTCAGGAAGAAATTGGCGTGAAACAGTTTGACGGCCAAGATCGCGCCGGAGACAGTGTCAATTGCACGGTAGACCGTACCCGATCCGCCGCGTCCCAGGATCTTGTCCAGCTTGAAACGGTACAGCTTGGCCCGGTCAGGTTGTTGTTGGTCCTCGATCACCAGGCGCTCTCCCTACAACGGACTACGCGTCGATCCCCAATGCGATTTCGGGGGCGTCCGCCCAAAGGCCGTCCAGGTCGTAGAAATCCCGGGCGTCCTCGCGAAATACGTGGAGAATAACGTCACCGTAGTCCATCAGCATCCATCCGCCTGACAGCGCCCCTTCGACATAGAGCGGCGGAACTCCGACTTCTTTCATGCCGTCCCGGACCGCGCCCACGATCGCTTTCAGTTGGGGTTCACTCGTGGCAGTGCAGAGAACAAAGGTATCGGCGATAACCGTTAGCCCCCGTACATCGTAGGCCTTGAGATCTTTCGCTTTGTGGTCCGCGGCAAGTTCGGCGATTTCCAACGTGCGCGGCAGCGCGTCAAATCCCTCGCTTGGGGTGGTTTTCTTCTGTGGTTTCGCCAAAACTGTCCTCCTATGACTCCATTATACCCTAGACAGGGCGTTTCGCAATATGTCATTTACGATCTTGGGATTGCCCTTACCCTTGGTCGCCTTCATCATCTGGCCGACGAGAAAGCCGAAGGCCTTCTCTTTGCCGGCCTTGAAGTCGGCGACGGGGCCAGCGTTGGCGGCGAGCACGTCGCGGGCAATTTGCTCGAGTTCGGCGGTGTCTGAGATTTGGACGAGTCCCTTTTCGGTGACAATCGCTTTGGGGTCTCTGCCGGAGTCGAACATTTCGATGAGCACATCTTTGGCGATCTTGCCGCTAATGGTGCCGTCGTCAATGAGGCCGATCATGGCCGCCAGGCTCGCGGAAGTGACCTTACAGTCCTCGAGTTCCTGTTTGTGTTCGGTGAGCAGGGCCTGCAACTCGACCATGATCCAGTTGGCCGCGGGTTTGGGCTGAGCGCCGGCAGTTACGACGGCCTCAAAATAGTCGGCCATGGCCTTGGAGGCGGTCAGAACGCCTGCGTCATAGGGCTTGAGGCTATAGGAGTCCTGGAAACGCTGTTTGCGGGCACGTGGGAGTTCCGGGAGGGACTCGCGTATGCGCTTTTCCCAGGCTTCGTCTACTATCACGGGAACCAAGTCCGGTTCGGGGAAATAGCGGTAGTCGTGGGCGGACTCTTTGCTGCGCTGGGAGAAGGTGACGCCTTTGGCGGCGTCCCAGCCGCGCGTTTCCTGGACGACGGTTCCGCCTTCTTCGAGGACCTGTCGTTGCCGCACGATTTCGTAATCGATGGCCTTTTGAACGCCGCTGAACGATGCGACGTTCTTTACTTCGGTCTTCACGCCGAACTTCTCCGTGCCGACAGGTCGTATGCTGATGTTGGCCTCGGCGCGCAGGGAGCCCTCTTCCATGTTGCAGTCGCTGACGTTCAGGTACTGGAGCAGTTGCTTAAGGCGCGTCAGGTACTCGAAGGCTTCCTGGGCGCTCCGGATATCCGGTTCGGTGACGATTTCGAGCAGGGGCACGCCGCAACGATTGAAATCCACGCCGCTTTCCGCCACGCCGATGGTGTGTACATTGCGGGCGGTATCCTCTTCCATGTGTGCGCGGGTTATACCAATACGCTTGGTGGTCCCATCGAGATTGATCTCCATCCAGCCATCGTGGCACAGAGGCAGGTCGTACTGGCTGATCTGGTAGTTCTTCGCCAGGTCGGGATAGAAGTAGTTCTTGCGGTCCATCTTTGACCAGCGGGAAATGGTGCAATTGAGCGCAAGTCCCACCGCGACGGTCGCTTCGACCATGCCGCGATTGAGGACGGGCAGAACGCCCGGCATACCCAGGCAAATGGGACAGACGTTGGTGTTGGGCGGCGCGTGGAAATTGGTGCTGCACGCGCAAAACACCTTGGACTTGGTGTCGATTTCGACGTGCACTTCCATGCCGACTACGACTTCGTACTCCATAATGCGTCCTTCGCTTCTTTGTCCGCAACGTCCTTGTTCACTGCGTTGTTGTTGAGGACAAGGAAGTCTTTCAATTGACCTCAGATTTGCCACCCACGCGGATCACGAAATGGGGGGCTGCCCCAGGGTGAACCCGCGTTTCTGTTCATAGGTATACGCCGCCCGCAGAAGGGTCTCTTCTCCGAAGGGCTTGCCGAGAATCTGCAGACCGGCCGGCAGTTTCGAGGCCGTCAGCCCGCACGGTATGGACAAGCCGGGGATGCCGGCCAGATTTACGGAAATGGTGTAGATGTCGCTCAAGTACATTTCGAGCGGGTCGGCGGTCTTCGCGCCGATCTCAAACGCCGGGGTCGGGGCCGTGGGTGTGAGTATCACGTCGCACTTCTGGAACGCATTTGTGAAATCCCTGCGAATAAGCGCGCGCGCCTTCTGCGCCTTGAGATAGTAGGCGTCGTAGTAGCCGCTGGACAGCACGTAGGTGCCGAGCATGATGCGCCGCTGCACCTCAGGACCGTACCCTTCGCTTTTGCTGCGGTGATACATATCCTCGACGCTGACCGCGTTCGGGGCGCGGTAGCCGTAGCGGACGCCGTCGAACCGGGCTAGATTGGCGCTCGCTTCGGCGGTACATACGATGTAGTACACGGCCACGGCGTAGTCAGTGTGGGGAAGAGAGACTTCGATGACTTTGGCGCCGGACTTCTCGAATACCTTGACCGCGGCCTCGATTTTCTCTCGCATTTCCTGCCCCAAGGCGTCCGTAAAATACTCCTTAGGCAGCCCAACGGTGAGATCGGACACGTCGGCGCGGAGAGCCTTGGTGTAGTCTGGCACGGGCACATCCGCCGAGGTGGCGTCGTGCGGATCGCGCCCGGAAATGACGTTCATCACCAGCGCCATGTCGTGGGCGTCTTTGGTGAAGGGCCCAATCTGGTCTAAGGACGACGCAAACGCCACGAGGCCGTAGCGGGAGACCCGGCCGTAGGTGGGCTTGAGCCCGACGCACCCGCAGCAAGCGGCGGGCTGGCGTATGGAACCGCCTGTGTCGCTACCCAGCGTGATCGCGCATTCGTCGGCGGCCACAGCGGCGGCTGAACCGCCGCTCGATCCTCCCGGTACACAACGCAGGTTCCACGGGTTCCGGGTGACCTGAACGGACGAGTTTTCCGTTGACGAGCCCATGGCGAATTCGTCCATGTTGAGCTTGCCTACGGGAATTGCGCCGGCGTTGAGCAGGCGCTCGACCACGGTGGCGTCAAAGGGACTGCGGTACCCGCGGAGAATCTTGGAACAGCAGGTGGTAAAGCCCTGTTTGGTGCAGAGTACGTCTTTCAGTCCGATAGGTACGCCGTCCAGCGGGCCTTTCGGGGCGCCTTTTGCCCAGCGATCATCGGAGGCCTGTGCTTGGTCGACCGCATAGTCTTTCCAGACATCTACAAAGGCCTTCAACTTTGAGTCGACGGCGTTGATGCGGTCGAGGCAACTGGATACGGCCTGGCTGGGTGTCGTCTTGCCGGATTTGTACGCGTCGCAGAGTTCATGCGCCGTAAGGCGGTACAGGGTGCCGGTCATGGCTTACTCCTGGTCCAAAATGCGCGGAACAAGGAAGTACTCGCCATCGGACTTGGGAGCGTTCATAAGCGCGGTTTCGCGGTCCAGGGACGGACCGACCACGTCGTCCCGGTACACGTTCGAGATGTCCAGAACGTGCATCATCGGTTCGATGCCGCTCGTATCCAATTCATTGAGTTTGTCCATATAGGAGAGAATATTGCTCATCTCGCCGACTAGGCGTTCTCTTGCGGCCTCGTCGAGCGAAAGTTGCGCGAGTCCGGCGACATATTCCACGTCTTCTTTGGTGATTTTAGCCATGAAGTCCCTTTCAAGACAGGGGTGTTTGAACGGGGGAATAGTACCACGCGGGAGGGGTACGTTTCCACGATTCGCGTGCGCGGTAGATGCTGTGCCTTAGGCGACTGTGCCGCCCAACCCCAGGACGGTCCGGTGAAAGCGCCGCTACCCGATCCCATCGCGTCTATTCCGTGGTAAATCCGTAGAGGGTCGCGTTTTCGAACGCGAACTCCAGATGGACGGAAGTACCGCGTAGGGCACTCAATGCCTGCGTCCAACGAAGGGGCGCTTCCGTGACATCCCCATTTACGGGTGTGCAATCGTTGAACGTGAACCCAGGCATCGGGCGGTTCGTACCGTCAGTCAACTGCGCACGCAATATCCCGCCCTGCGCGTCGATGTTTACGGACACCGAGTTGAATTCGAGGCGCAAAAAGGGTGTCACAATGGTCGCGGTTCTGCCGGAGGCCGCGCGGCCCACATACCGGTCGCGTTTCATCACGACTAAACCGATCTGCCGTTCCTCGAACCGGTTGACCTTGTGACCGCGCGCGTAACCCCCGTAATAGAGGTAAGTCCGGTCGCCCATGGGTACCTGCTCGTCGACCCAGGCGTGGGCATGGTCCCAGGTCCCTTTTTCCGGATTGGGCCGGAAAAATGGCTCCGAATCGCGGACCCACGTCTCGCCGTCACGCGTCCACGCCAGTTCCGTGTAGCCCATCCCGTACGCATCGGGGGGATCCGGCGGGTTGTCCACCTTGACCTCGTCTCGTAAAACCTTGACCATACCGATAATCAACTCACCACGCCTGAGGAAACCGTCCATGGCGTAAAACTGCGTTTCTCCTTCGTCGCGCGCGGCGTCTGGAAGCACGACGTAATGCGGCGGACTCCAGTCAACCAGATTGGCGCTGTAGCTCTGCATTGTGAGCCTTCGTTTGCCCTTCCACGTGTCGCCCTCGCGGTACACCGAGATCGTCGCCATGTACCGCTTGCGAATGGGGTCGTAAAAGATGCTCGTGATGTCATGGTTATGACGAAGAACGGAACCAGAGCGCAGGGGCGTCCATGCCAGACCATCGGCCGACGTGGCAATCTTGAGCCCGTCATCCATGTACCAGCCGAACTTGAATCGCGCTTCTGGATGGGACGATCTGGCCCCTTCGTCAATGACGCTGACGCCAAATTGAATCGGCGCGGGGTCGGACAAGACGCGCGTCGGCCGATCCCAATGTATGCCGTCCGTGGAGGTGATGTAGCCGATGCGCGATCGTGACGGGTTCATATCCTCGGTACGGCGTCCAAACCACATGCGGAGAAGGCCCGTCGACTCGTCCTTGATTACGGTCATGTAGGGCTGAAAGCACCCATCCTCCTTGCCGGTGATGATAGGATTGGGAACAGTTGGATCCCGCTTGGGAACGCCTACGACTCGGCGTACATTCGCGCTGGACGCAATGTAGCAGTCATCAACAAAGAGATGCGGGCCCGGCGCCAAGTTCATTGGGCCGGCTTCCGCCTTCGCGGCGCCCGGGCTGTAGAGCACGGCCTTGGCGTTCGCAAGGGGCGTCTCCTCACAAGGGGTCGTGCCTTGAAACTCGGCGAGCGCGGGGCCTGACACACCGAACAGCAACACGACAGCGAGCGTCATTCCGCCAACTAGGTGCGTCAGCACTACCTCCTTCGTGTCCGCGCAAGTTGATCCTACCCGTCCGCGGAAGGTTCGTCCACTATTTCCTGCGCTTCCGTCTTTTCCAATTCCGGGTAACCAAGATCTGACGGTCTGTCCAACGCGCGCTTGTTGATTACGGCCCACCGAGTCCGCATGATACGATTGAAGGGCCGAGACCAGATGGACGCATTCAGACGCATGACAGAACGCAACGATAGGTGGAACACGACTGCTGAAAACGGCAAGACGGCGATTGTTCAACGGGAGCATAGCGCAGCTGTCGCGGGCGCGTTGGCGCGGGGCGAGAACTGTGAGACGATGAACAAAGGCGGCCGGGGCGAGGTGTTGCGCTTTCCAATCGAGGGCGGCGCGGGCATAGTTCGGGTTTGCCGGCGCGGGGGCGTCATTCGGCGGCTGATCAAAGACTCGTATTTGTTCCTCAATCGGCCCCTGCGCGAATGGCGCATCCACGTGTACGCGCACGAACACGGTTTGCGTGTGCCGGAGCCTCTGGGAGTCTGCTGGGAACGCCGCGGACTTACGTTTCGAGGCGCGCTGGCCACGCGGGAGATCGCGGACGCGCAAACGCTCTCCGAGTATCTGTCCGGATACGGCAAGGACAGTGGAAAGGTCATGATGAAAGTGGGAGGGCTAGTACGGCAGATGCACGCGCTGGGCGTGGTTCACGGCGATCTTCAGGTCGGAAACATCCTGGTGGCGCCCGACGCCACGTATCTGATTGACTTCGGGAACGCGCAAACGAGATCCGAATTGTCTGCGATGCGGCGCGCGCAGGACGTGTTGCGCTTTCGCCGGTCTCTTCAAAAGAACGGCTTTTCTTCGGGCTGCTACGCGCGATTCTGCGAGGGCTATGGGACGTTTCTGCCCCCGTTTGGGATGGATTTCGGATATCGGCTTAAGGGCGCTCTTTCCGATCTGCTCGCCGGGCGGCAACCGCGGGGTGGCGAGTGAAATCCGGACGCATCGTGGAAGAACGAGTTGGCCCGTACGAGGTGCGAAGGCGAAACGAGGTCGCGACGCAGGCGGTTCTCGAGGCGCTGGATACGCCCGGGCAAGTGCTAAAGAAATCGTCGAAAGCCGTCACGCGAAGAGTGGGGGACTGGGTCGTCAAAGAAAGCCGTAGCACGGTTCGCCAGCGCGCGAAGCAGGCGCTGAGGCCGGGAGCCTACTTGCGGGCGTGGAAGGCCGCCCTCTTGTTCGAGACAGCGGGCGTGGGGAGCGCGAAGCCCATCGCATTGGTGCGGCGGCGCAAACTGGGCGCGATTGTCGGAAGCGCGTTGATCTTCGAGCATTTGGACGGCAGTTGCTCGGTCGAGCAGTGGGCGGCGCGGATGCACGAGACGGGCGCGTCTGAAAAGGCCATCCGCGGCTTCCTCAGCAAGATTGCGCAAGCGGTGGCGCGCCTGTGCGATACTGGGGCATATCACGCTGACTTGTCCGGGAAGAATATCTTGACTAGGAACGGCGATTCGTTCTATTTCATCGATTTGGACGGGGTTGAGTTGAATCGCGAGTATACCGATGCGCTACAGCTAAAGAACCACATACAACTGTACGATTCGTTTTGTGATTTGTGGAGCGATGATGTGTTGGCGCCGTTTGTCACCCAGATGCTTCCGCGCGGTACGGACGCCGATGTGTGGATGGAGGCGGTGCGGCGCGGCCAGGCGAAACGGCGGGCGCGGACTAAGGCGATCTGGCGCAAGCAAGGCAAGCGGTGAGCGGCTCGGACAGGAGAGATTAGCAGGGTGAACGATACGCCGGAGAACCGGGATCAGGATCGTCTGATTCGCGAGATAAAGCGGACCCGCTGGCAGCAAAAAGGCGGGGGAGAGGAATACCAGTTCTACGCGTACAAGAACGACCCGGTCACCCACGCACTCGGCCCCAACGTGCTCGACGCAGGGGCTGGCACGGGACGCTTCACGATACCGCTGCGCGAGAAGGGCTTCCACGCGGTCGGGATTGATATTTCCCCCGAAATGCTAGCGCAGGGCGTCAAGCATTCGGCGCATAGGGAGGCGCCGTTTTCGTGCCTCATCGGCGATATCGAGCGGCTTCCTTTTCCGGATGCGGCGTTTGACTCTGTTGTTTCCATTACGGTTCTGCGCCATTTTCCAAGATGGCGGGATATCTTCCGGGAATATCTACGCGTGACGCGTCCAGCGGGGCGCATCATCTTCGATATGGGCTCGGGTGACCAACGCGCCTTTTTGGCAAGGCAGGGGTGGAAGTCGAAACCCAACTCGGCGGCCGCGGACCCGCTCGCGTTCGAGGCCGCCATCACAAAGGCTAAATTGCGCCAACTCGCGGCTGAACACAACTTGCGAATTGTCCTGACGACGCCTTATGACTTCTTCCACGTCAACGACCTCTTGCGATACGCCTTGGGACCCGACTACGACGGGCTAGAGTCGCAGCTCGCCTCGACCATGAACACGCAGGGCGCGCTTGCGCTTTGCGAGGCGGTGACTCGCGGGATCTTCCCATATCTCAGTCCTGCGTTGACTTCGTCGTGGCTGATCGTGTTGGAAAAGTCGGCACAGCACGAAGAGGACACAAGCGGCGCTAGCGTGTCGTACTCACCTACCGGTGACCCCAAACAGGATTTGTTGGAAGTACTTCGACTTCGCGCCGGAAATAGGGTGGACGAAATTACCGCGGATGTGAACCAGTTACTTCGCGACCCGGACGCGCGACACTTCTATGACTTCTTCTGCGCGCACATACTGGCTCGCCTGCCGCTGGAGTCGTTATGCTGGGAGGCCAAGGAATAGGATGAGTTCCCCGGCCTTGCGTACCCGACCCAAGCGGGCTTCAGGTGTGTTATGTTGTTGCCTTCTGGGGATAGCGGCGTGGGCAGGGGCAGCAGAAAGAATCCCGTTGCAGGTTTGGGGGCTGACGATGAGCGAACCCCGCGTCGGCTGGTATGCGGTAATCGACGCCTTCGAAAAGAAATACCCGAACGTAGAGGTCGTGATTGGCCCGACCGATCGCGGTGAGGACCTGCAAAAGCTGCTGTCGGGGGTGGTTGGCAATTCGCCGCCGGATGTATTTCGGCGCGAATCGGCCCTGTTCGGGGATATTGCATCGCGGGACATTCTGATGCCGCTCAAGATGTTCGTGGATGCGGATAAAGACAAAGCCGATGGGTTGCACGAGGAGGATTACCCGTCGGGAGTATGGCAATCCTGCTTCTACAACGGTGAGTTGTACGGGATCCCAGAGAGCACCAATCCTCACGTGCTCGCGTACAACCGGAAAATCTTCCGAGAGGCCGGTCTTGATCCAGACAAGCCGCCAGCCACGTGGGACGAATGGCTGGATGTTACAAGGCGGCTAACGCAGCATGACTCGGACGGCCACATTACGCGGATGGGAACGGTCTTCAACGTTCGTGACGAGTTGTCCTTCTACATCACCCAGTTGGGCGGCAAGGTGTTCTCGGAAGACGGCGGGCGTTGCCAACTCGACACTCCCGAGGGTTTGCAGGCGCTCACGTTTCTGAAGGCGCTGTACGACGCTCAAGGGGGACGCCAGGCTTGCGATCAGTTCGGCGCGACACAAATTGCGAATGACCAGAACAATCCGTTCGGACTGGGAAAGGTCGCAATGTCGGTGGAGGATGACTGGATTATCTTCCGGATCATGCGATTCAATCCGGATATCGAACTTGGCATAGCGCCGGTTCCTGCGCCCGCAGGTCACCCGCCAGTAACGGTTTCCCCGACCAGTCCGATATACATGATTCCCGTGAACGCGCGGCATCCGAAGGAAGGGTGGGACTTTATTCGCTTCGTGAACTCGCCCGAAGGATGTTTGATCATGGCCGGCGCGATGGACGTCCAGGCGCGCGAGAAGGGCCGGGCGTACATGTACCCCGGTCTGCGTCCCAACCGAAAGGTGCTGGCGGCGCTTTCGGCAAAGTACTCACCCCAAGATCCGCTGCTGCGCCAGTGCTACGACAACGTGAAGCTCATCATGGAGGGGCTGGTTCCTCCACCAATTAGCCCGGTGTCGGCCTTATTGCGAGACGAAATGCGCCGGACCCTGGAACGCACTGCGCTGGGCCAGATGAGCCCCGAGGCGGCGATTCAAGACTCGAATCGGCGCTTGCAGGAACAACTGGACCTGTTCCGCGAGCGAGAACGTTTCCCGAAACTGCGTTGGGCGTACGTTTGGGCGGCGCTGTTCACGGTGATTGCGGCAGGAGTCGCGGCGATTGCTTTTCGTTCGCGCGGAGAACGCGCCGCAAGCCCCCTTCAACGGCGAGAGAACCGAACCGGCCTGGTCTTTATCAGTCCGTGGCTGACGGGCTTCCTGGTGTTCATTGCGGGCCCGATGGTGTTCTCCATCGCAATCAGCTTCTGCGATTACGACGTGATTCATCCGGCGCGATATGTTGGCGCGAGAAACTATAGCCGTCTTCTGGGCAATGACCCGCTGTTTTGGAAGTCCTTGAACAACACCGCGTACATGGCCTGCGCGTTGCCGATAGGGATGTGCGTGAGTTTGCTTGTTGCATTGCTACTGAACACTAAGGTCAAAGGGATGTCGGTATATCGGACCTTGTTCTATCTGCCCGCAATTACGCCGGCCGTCGCCGCGGCGGTGCTATGGTACGCGCTGCTGAATCCTAACGGCCTAATCAACGCCGGGCTGAATGCGACGATTTGCGGTTGGCTGGGGCTTCATGCGCCGGCATGGCTGCAAGATCCCTCCTGGTCAAAACCGGCGCTCATCCTGATGGGGTTGTGGGGCGCCGGGGGAGGAATGATTCTGTGGCTCGCGGGGCTGCAAGGCATTCCACAGCAACTGTACGAGGCCGCGGCGATTGACGGCGCCGGGGTGTGGCGCCGTTTTCGCTCGATAACGCTGCCCATGCTGACACCCTATATATTCTTTTCACTGGTGACCGGAATTATTGGCGTGTTTCAGATCTTCGGGCAGGCGCTGATCATCACGCTGGGCGGGCCCGCGGACTCGACTCTCTTCTATGTCTACTACCTGTTCAACAATGCATTTCGCTACTTCAAGATGGGATATGCCTCCGCGCAGGCGTGGATACTATTTCTGCTCGTCTTGGGACTAACCGCAATTCAATGGAAGCTCGCCAAGAAATGGGTACATTACGATTAGATAAGGGGGCCGTGTGACCGCGCGCGAACAGGCGCGTCTGATCCGGCTCGCGCAACGCGGCGTTGCCCACTTGGTTTTGGCCGTGGGTAGCGTCGTCTTTTGCCTCCCGTTCGCCTGGCTGGTCGCAACCAGCTTCAAAGGCGAAAGGGAGATATTTCTCGTTCCGATGCGCTGGATTCCCGAAGCGTTTACCGCGCGTCCGCTGATCTGGCATACCGTTTTCCAGAATTTCATCACCGCGGACGAGTTTGTTCCGGTTTGGGTGTGGATACGCAATACGTTGCAAGTGAGCGTATTGGAGGTTACTTTCACTGTGCTGTCGAGCAGTTTCGTGGCCTACGGGTTTTCGCGGATTCGATGGCGCGGCCGGGACACGGTGTTCATGCTGGTGTTGGCGACGCTGATGCTTCCGGCGCAGGTCACGATGATCCCGACCTTTCTGATCTTCAATTACCTGGGCTGGTACAACACGCTGCAACCGTTGTGGGTGGGTTCCTTGTTCGGGGGAGCGTTCAACATCTTCTTGTTGCGTCAGTTCATGATGACGCTTCCCGTGGACCTGGACGACGCGGCGCGCATCGATGGCTGCGGTCATTTCCGCATCTACCGAATGATCACGCTTCCGCTGGTAAAGCCCGCGCTGGCGGTGGTGGCGGTACAAACGTTTCAAGGCGCCTGGAACAATTTCCTGGGGCCGTACATTTACATCAATACGAAAGACAAGATGACGATCGCGTTGGGGCTGCAATGGTTTAAGAGCGAGCACCTGTCGATGTACGGGGAAATGATGGCGACGTCGCTTGTGATGACCCTGCCGATGATCGTAATCTTCTTCCTCTGTCAGCGGTATATGATTCAAGGAATCTCGTTGACGGGTATCAAAGGCTAACGCCGCCGCCGCAGGCGGCGCACGGACAATAGTCCCCGGAAAGGCAGTTGATGAGAACGGAAAACCCCTGGACCACTTGCGGCAGCCGAGTTGTTTATAAGAATCCCTGGATTACGGTGCGCGAGGACGATGTCATTCGGCCCGATGGGAAAAAAGGGATCTACGGTGTGGTAGACACACGGATCGCGACAGCAGTGATTGCCATGACGCCGCAAAGCGAAATCTATCTGGTCGGTCAGTTTAGGTACCCGACCAATGTGTATTCCTGGGAACTCATCGAAGGCGGGACCGACCCGGGTGAATCCGCGTTAGTCGGCGCACAGCGGGAGTTAAGAGAAGAGGCGGGCCTGGTTGCGGACAACTGGCGTCAACTGGGCGGGGAAATTCATATCAGCAATTGTTTCTCGTCGGAAATCGGCTACGTTTACCTGGCCGAAGGGCTGACGCATACCGATTCCGAGCCTGAAGGCACCGAAGTACTCCAGGTGAAGAAGGTCTCATTCGAGGAATGTCTCTCGATGGTGGATTCAGGGAAAATCGTCGACGCCTTGAGTATTGTCGGTATCCTGCGCGCCGAGCGGTTTCTACGCGGGATAAAGTCATGACCGGTTGGCGGCTGATGCGATGTGTCCCGTGGGTCGTCGTGATGACGCTTTCGGGTCTTCTCATGGGGCGCGCATCCCACGCCGTGCCCGGTGATTGGCCGGAACCACGCCAGAACTCTCACCTGACCGGAATTCAACCTCTCGCTGGAAGGATGAATACCACCCCAAGCGCTGTCGCGAAGTTTGATCTGGGGCGCAGCCAGCCCAGCGTCCAAGCCATCGCGTTGCCCGATGGCAAAGGGTATGTGGGGCTGGCGTTGGTCTCAGGCGCGCTCAACCGTTACGAGCAAGGCGGCGCGCTCAAGTGGACCTGTCATCCGGCCGGACTGAATTTTACGGCCATCACGTCCACTGAAGATTTCGACGGGGATGGTCATATCGAAGTGCTTCTTGCCGCGGGCCGTCCTTGCGCGCCCTTCGGAGCAGCGGCCTTGGTCTCATTGGAGGATGGCCGCCTGCTGTGGCGCTACGACGTGGAGCCGATGTCCTACGCGTGGTACCTCTATGCAGACCATTACTTGCCAGGGTCAAAAGCTAAGCAGATTGTGGTGGTCATGCACGCCTATCCGCCGGACCCGAAAAACGGCTACATCGCGCTATTTGCGTTTCCGAAGGCAGGCGCTACTCCTACGCAAAAGTGGCGCTACGACTTTGACAAGTACACGTGCTTCCCGTCGTTGCTCCAGACCGATCTGGACGGTGACGGGGTAAACGAAATAGTGGTAGAGACCCACAGCCGCATGTGGCTGCTCGACGCGGTGACCGGCGGGGTCAAACAGTTCTACGAATGGGACGTGTCACCCGCGAACATTCGCAGCTACGGTTTCGTGAAGTTCGTCGATCTGAACGGAGATGGCAGCGAGGATTTTCTCTGCATCGCCAACTTTGCCCAGCACCACGAAGTGCTGCTGAACAAGAATGGAAAGCTGGAAAAGGCGTGGGGCTACGGGTGGCCCGAGAGCGTGACTGTTGGCAAGGTGGCCACGACATGGGCGGACCCGCCGTACGCGGACGTGGATGGCGACGGGAAACTCGAGATCGTTCTGTCCATGTTCAACTCCGAGGGGGAGAACGCGTGGCTGGTGCGGGTGTACGACGCCGCAACCGGCGTGCTGAAGTACCGAATGCCCGGCGTGGACGCGGTGAGTCGCGCGGACGTGGACGGCGACGGTATCGCGGAGATCATCGGTAACGAGACGAGCGATCCGACCCGCACGTCGCTCAAAGGCGCGCGGGCCTACAAGGTGAAAGACGCGAAGCTGGAGGAGATTTGGCGGGATGACACGGCCAAGTCCGTGGCCGTCAAGACAAAACGCCAGGAAAAAACTGCGGCCTCTACAGAAACGGCGGTCGTCGAAAAGGAGGGCGCCCAGTACGGGCTTGAAGCGAATAAGGAGAAGTCGTTCGTCTTGACTGCGTTGGAGACATCCGCCCCCACGGTCACGTACGACTTTTCGCGTGCGCCTGCCGTGGTAGGCCCTGGGTATCCTTCATTGTTTGCCGCCGACCTCGACGGCGATGGCCGCAATGAACTGGTTCTCTTCCAGGATTCCAAGGTAAAGGTCCTCAAGCTGGACGGGGCCGCGTTGAAGCCGGCCGGCGAGTATCCATCCACCTCCGAGCCGGTGTTGGCGGACTTAAACGGCGACGGAAAGCTGGAGATTGTGCTCAGTACGGTCACCCCGGACGCTCAGCCGATCGTCGAGGCAAAGACACCGTCTCTTGAGAATAAGACGTTGTGGCGGACGCAGTACCCAAGTCCCGGCCGTACCGGACTGCCGCAGCCCCGCAAGGCGTATCTGCGCACGGCGCATTTTACGGGCAAGCCGACTCCCGACCTGTATGTGTGGGCTGGGACTCCCGTGGTGCGCAGCAGCGCGCTGGATGGACTAACGGGCGCATTGCTCTGGGATAAAGGCGAGTCGCCGAAATTGGAACGGTGGTGGGGAGCCAGCATGAACTACGCGGCGACGACCGACTTCGACGGTGACGACAAGGAAGACTTGGTGTTCACAAATCCCGATTATTACTGCGTGACGTCGGGGCCGACGGGAGACTTCTTGTTGGGGCCGCTGTTTCCACCGGAGATCTTCAAGCAGCCGAGCCAAGGACTCTACACTTTCCCGGCGATTCTCGATCAGAAGCAGGGAGAGCCGACCGTATGCCTCGTCGACGGCCACTATTTCCAGGGCGCGATGTCGCTTCACGCGAAGCCTTATTGGTACAAGCTGCCGGCGCCGGGTGAGAATAGGGCCGCGTGTGAAGGCTTTATGAAACTGCCGGACGGGACCTGGCTCATGGGATTTGGACGCCAGAACGGCAATTTCGCGTGCATCAATGTGGCCGACGGGACGGTGCGTTGGGAGTTACCCGTAGAGGCGACTTGCACGGACACGATAACGTGCGACGTTGATGGAGACGGCAAACCGGAGTTCGTGTTCGGGACAAGCCACGGCGCGTTGTATGCCGTTGGTGACGACGCGAACAAAGCGCGCGTGCTCTGGAAAGTGAACCTGGGAGCAGCGGCCGGAGCGCCTATCGCCGCCGATTTGGACGGGGACGGGGCCAGCGAGATCGTCGTGCCGACCTCGGACGGGTTCGTACAAGTGCTCTCGGCAAAGTCGGGCGCCGCGGGGTAAGCGCCGCCTCCGATTACCGGGACCAGACGCATTCTTGTTCCGGCGGCTGTTTTTCGCGATACTACAGCCCATTTTGCAGCGGTCAGGGGTATGGCCGACTCATGAACTCTGGACATTCCGCCAATGCGGGTGATGTTGGAGTTCTTTGAACAAGGAGGAAGACATGAAGGTTCGGCGCGCCATAATCAGTTGCCATGACAAGACCGGTGTGGTCGAGTTGGCGGCGCTGCTGCGCGAATTTGATGTCGAGATTATCAGCACCGCGGGGACGCTCAAAGTCCTGAAAGACGCGAATATCGACGCCATCAGCATCGCCGACTACACGGGTGTCGAGGAGATGCTCGGGGGGCGGGTCAAATCGCTGCACCCCAAGGTTCACGCCGGGTTGCTGGGAATTCGCGAGAACAAGCTCCATGTCGAGCAGATGCAGGCCCACGAGTATCCCTGGATCGACTTGGTGGTGGTGAACCTGCATCCGGTCGAGGACCTGATTCAACAGCCGGGCGCGACCATGGACGAAGTCTTTGAACAAATTGATATCGGCGGCATGTCGATGATTCGGTCCGCAGCAAAGAATTTCCGCTACGTGGCGGTGGTGGTGAATCCGGAACGGTACAGCGTGATCATGCACGAATTGCGCGCGCACGAGGGCATCATTCCGTTCAAGACCCGGTACCGACTATCGTACGAGGCGTTTTCGCGTACGGCTGAATACGACAGAGTGATTTCCGAATACTTGCGTTGCAGTGAGGCGCCGGAGGAGTAATCGTTGAAGGTCTTGGTGATTGGGAGTGGGGGGCGCGAGCACGCGCTGGCCTGGAAGATCAAACAAAGTCCGTTGGTGAGCGAGCTGTACTGCGCGCCGGGCAATCCCGGCATGGCGGCGCTGGGCGCGTGCGTAGATATCCCCGCAGGCGATATCGACGGACTTCTAGGGTTTGCAAAAGAAAACAAGATAGATCTCACCGTCGTCGGGCCCGAA
Organism: Candidatus Hydrogenedentota bacterium; assembly: GCA_016215105.1. Classification (GTDB taxonomy): domain Bacteria; phylum Hydrogenedentota; class Hydrogenedentia; order Hydrogenedentales; family SLHB01; genus JACRLJ01. The sequence goes on along the minus strand of JACRLJ010000026.1, from coordinate 10,618 downwards.
GACCCGCTCGCGAATGGGATTATCGACCGGTTCGCCGAAGAAGGGCTGACGGCGTTCGGGCCGAACGGGCGCGCTGCGCAATTGGAGGCCAGCAAGGCCTTCGCAAAAAGCGTCATGCAGCGTTACCGCATTCCGACTGCGGAGTACGCGGAATTCTCGAGTGCGGATGAAGCGACCGCGTACGTCGAGGCGAAGGGCGTCCCTCTTGTGATCAAGGCCGACGGTCTCGCGGCCGGGAAAGGGGTCACGGTCGCGCACGATGTGGACAATGCGATCGACGCAGTTCGCGAGGCCATGGTTGAAGGCGTCTTCGGCGCCGCCGGAAGCCGCGTCGTGATCGAGGAATTCCTGGTGGGGGAGGAGGCCTCGATCCTGGCGTTTACCGATGGCAAGACCGTCATTCCGATGGTGGCCAGCCAGGACCACAAAGCGGCGTATGACGGCGACCAGGGACCCAACACAGGCGGGATGGGCGCCTACTCGCCGGCTCCGGTCATCACGAACGGACTTGCGGTGCAAATTCAACGCACCGTGCTCCAGCCCTGCGTGGATGGTCTGGCGAACGAAGGGATACACTATACGGGCGTGCTGTACGCCGGACTTATGATTACGAAGGACGGGCCAAAAGTTATAGAATTCAACTGCCGATTCGGCGATCCGGAAACGCAGGTCGTCTTGCCGCGCATGAAGTCCGATCTCGTTCCGGTGCTCCTGGCGTGCTGCAACGGGACCCTGCATCAACAGAAGATCGCTTGGGACGACCGCGCGTGCGTTTCGGTAGTGATGGCTTCCGGCGGCTATCCGAAGGCGTACGACAAGGGGAAGGTCATCAGCGGCATCGAACGCGCGGAGCGTGACGCGGGAGTGATGGTGTTTCACGCGGGCACAAAGCATCATGAGGACAACGTCGTCACCAACGGCGGGCGGGTTCTCAACGTGACTGCTCTAGGCACTGATATTCGCGGAGCGATCACAATGGCCTATGCCGGGGTCCGCCAAATCAGTTTTGAAGGCGCCCACTTCCGCACCGATATCGGCCACCGGGCCCTAGCGCGCCATAGTTGATCGCGGAGTGGAGCGGACGGGAGTACCCAGCCACGCGAACGCGGGTATAGCAGAAAGACCCGGTTCTCAGCCCCGCAGCGGCTTGATAGGTAGTCTGTCGAGGGGCACGTCGCGCGGCGCCTCTGGTTTCTCAGCACGATTGCGAGTGTCCGGATAAGGGGACGGGGGCAGCGTTGTTTCTTTGGGACGCGCTTTCGTGTCTTGTGGACAGTACGAGGTTGAATTGCAGGAGGCAAGTGACGCGCACCACAGCAGCGCCAGGACCATGCTCAGCGCCCGGTGCATCGCGCTAGGCTTCGCTGAGGTTGCGGGCGATGAGACGTTCTCCGCACTGGCTTTTGGCCTGCAGAAGTCCGCGCATGGCTTCCCCGAGCACGAAGTCGGCGCCGTGGGCGCTTCCGTTCTGGCAGGTGACGATACCGGCGCTGAATTGGACCTTCGTGGGAAAATTCGGGTCCGAAAACGTGGTAGCGCCGAGCTCCGCCATAATCTTGGAGACGTAGCCCACCGCGTCGTCCAACACCGTGTGGGGAAGAATGGCGGCAAACTGCGTGCCGTCGTAGCGGGCAAGCACGTCGAAGGTGCGCGAATAGTTGCGGAGTTCCATCCCTATCTCCGTGAGGAGATCGTCCAGTGAGACGGGACCGAGTTCATCGTCCACCGCCTTCACTTCGTCGAGGTCGAAGACCACACACGATACCGGATAGTCGTAGCGATGGGCCTTCTCGACCTCTTCCTGGAGGCGTTCTAGCAGGAACCGCCGGTTCCGAAGACCGGTCAGATGGTCGGTGTAGGCGTTGTCCAGAAGCATTTCATTTTGGCTTCGGAGCTGGTCGTGGGTAGCCTTGTTGCGCATGGCGGAGTCCACCCGGACCATTACGATGGGTAAATTGTAGGGTTTCGTGATCCAGTCCGCCGCCCCGAGGCTGAATCCGTGCGCAATGTCTTCGGTCGAACCCTTTACGGTGACGAAAATGACCACAATATCGTGGGTCTTCGGGTTTTCCTTGAGGCGTTGACACACCTCGTAACCACTGATGTCAGGAAGACATACGTCTAGCAGAACGAGATCGATTCCCCCTGCGCAGCACACGTCCAGGGCTTCCTTGCCAGTATGCACTGCGACGGCGTCGTAGCCGTGCAACCCAAGTCCTTCTTTTAGAATGATCGCGTTATCTTCGTTGTCGTCTGTTACACAAACACGGTATCGCTGCACCTGGCAACCCCAATCATAAGAATCCACATCCCGACCACAACTCTTCCCACCCAAGTTTACCCTAGTATGGTCAGTATTGGCAAATAATGACCAGCCCCAGTATCCGGAGGATTCTCGTAAGGCGCGCCAAAAACTTGTCCTTTTACCTGCGAAAACCTAGAATAGTGCCCACCATTGTGTACAAGAATCTGACAGGCGGGATATCGGCCTAATGTTTAATCCTGACGCTCAGACAGCCCGCGCTCCTCGAGCGCGTGGGTACACGCTGACGGTCAGAAAGGAGACGAATGCGCGGCGCCTTTAATCAGCGGCGGGAACGCCGAAAGCCCTACATCAATATCGTCAATTTGGTGGATGTGCTGTTCCTATTGCTGATTTTCTTCATGATTTCGTCAACGTTCCGGCAGCATCTGGGAATCGACATTATGTTGCCCGAGGCCGCGACGTCGACCAACCTCGATGTGAAACCGCACGAGATCGTGGTGAGCCAGGCAGGGGAATTGTTCTTCGGAGACCAGAAGGTGGACGAAGCGGGACTTCACGCCGCCATCGCTGAACTGCTGAAAACTGATCCGAAAGCGGATATTGTGCTCCGCGCGGACGAAGGGGCGAATTTTGGCCGCGTTGTCAAAGCAATCGATATAGCGCGTGAGGTAGGAGGTTCGAGGCTCATCATACCGACGCGGTTCAAGGAGTCAGGGACGCCGCAGAGCTAGGCCTGTGACAAGTTCGGGCGATGGCAGGTTTGGACTAGGTTGCGAGACCTTCTTCCCGGACGATGGTCTGTTGTTCGGTGAGGCGCTTGAGGCGTTCGCGCACGGAATCCGCGTATTCGGCGTTGGGGTAGCGGTCAAGATACGCTGAAAGCAGGCGGGGGACTTCCTGCGGCTTGTCGAGATGCTTCAGATAGATTTCGCACAAGCGGTTGGTGATGGGCAGACTCTTTTCCGGCGAAGACAAGAGATTCAGGCCGCGCTCGAACCAAGGAGCGGCTTCGGGAGTTCGCCCGAGCTTCATAAAATTATCCGCAATGCGGATCGGCGTGGTGGGGTCTTTCGGGAAGATTCGCGCGATAATGTAGTACTCTTGGATAGCGCCTTCGTAATCTCCTTGACGCTCGAGAGATTCCGCCGGGCCGTACTTGGGTTCAAGGCTGTCACTTTCTCCCACCGGCATGACCAAATCCACCAGGATGTGTGACAGCAGCGATATGAACATGGGACCGTACAAGGCCGCGCCGGACACGAGCAGACCAAGGGCGGCAAAGATGAGATAGATGGGAAAGCTGGCCATCCAGGCGCGTAATAACCACCACTCAAAAGCATAGAAAACGCAAACAGTTAGCAGCGTTACTGCCTCGATGGAGGGATTGAGTTCTTCGTGAAAGCGGTAGCGAAAGCGCAGAGTGAAGATTCCCCAACCGAAATAGGGGACGAGCAGAACCAATGAAACTATGGTTGCGAGTATCTGTAACGCGGAAAGCATGTATGTCCGACGCGACCCATCCTGTGTCCAAACACGAAACATTCCTCCACGCCATACAATAGCCAGTTTGTGGCCAAATTTCCACTTTACGAATTTCGACTTGGCGGGGCTGCAAGTCCTTATCGGTCCCGCGAGGCAAATAGCGGAAATTCAGCAATTTCCAGCCCATGCGGTTGACATTCTGTACAGGGGAAAGTATGATGCGCGTGGGTACACGGGCTACGGCATTGACGTTGGCCTCCGGATGGACGACATGGGCCATAAGTCTCGTAGTTTCAATTTGTTATATGTCTCACTGACGCCGGACACTCGAATTCAACAGCGGGTTCTCCTGCGTACTAAGTCAGCTCACAAATGGAGAATTCCGGCGCGTTCGGCGCGCCGCTTGCGGAGGTTGCGATGAAGTTGGCAGTAATGGGAGGGGGGAGTTCGTATTCGCCGGAGTTGATTGACGGGTTGTTCCCCCGTCTCGATGCAATCCCGGTGACGGAAGTGTGGATGATGGACCCCAACCGCGAACGCCTGGAGATCACCGCCGGGCTGGCGCGGCGGATGTCCGAAAGTCACGGTAGCCCGTTCAGCGTCCACGCCACAACTGACATGCGCGAGGCGGTCAAGGGCGCCAAATATGTAGTTACGCAGTTACGGGTGGGGGGAATTCAAGCGCGCATCCAGGATGAGAAACTCGGTCTTCGCCACAACATCGTCGGTCAGGAGACCACCGGTGTAGGCGGTTTTGCGTGCGCGTTGCGGACCATACCGCGCGTGCTGGATATCGCGCACGCGATGGAAGAACTTGCGCCAGGCGGGTATCTCATCAATTTCACCAATCCTTCCGGAATCGTCACGGAATCGCTCATCAAGCACAGTTCAATCAAATCGTTTGGCCTGTGCAACATCCCCGTCGGAATCATCATGGATGTGGTCAAGCAGACCGGCTGCGCGATGGAAGACGTCGCAATGGATTACGTCGGCCTGAATCACCTTTCCTGGGTACGAGGGTTCAAGATCGCAGGGAAAGACGTGACCGACAAGGTGCTTTCAGCGTTTCTGGACAACGCCAAGGAAGAGTGGGAAAAAGAGGACATTCGCGAGAACATGGTGACGGCGATCAAGAGCCTGCACATGTTCTTGAACGGCTATTTGCAGTACTTCTACGCGACGGACGCCGCGCTGGGACACTTGCGCAAACGAGAGAAGACGCGCGGTGAAGAGGTAGTCGAGATCGAAGATACCCTATTCGAGAAGTACAAGCAGCCCGAGCTCAAGGAGAAACCCGAGGAATTGTCCAAGCGCGGCGGCGCGCACTATTCGACCGCGGCGTTCTATTTGATCGATGCGATTGAAAACGATCGCAAGAATACGCAGGTGATTTGCTGCAAGAATAACGGCGCGATTCCCACCTTCGACGATGACGCCGCGGTAGAGGTTCCCGCGATCATTGGCAAAGACGGCGCGCGCGCGATTCCCCAAGCGGCGCCGGTTCCGGCGATCCGCGGTCTGATGCAGCAAATCAAGGCATACGAATCGCTCACGGTGGATGCGGCGGTGCGCGGGGATCGCGAAGCCGCGTTTCAGGCGATGCTCATTCATCCGCTCATGCCGGGCGCGCAAGGCTCGAAGGCGCTGCTCGACGAATTGCTCGAAATCAACAAACCGCATTTGCAGGGAACGTTTTTCTGAGAACGCCGCGCGCCGCCACGCGTTCGCGCGAGTCAAGCGAGGAGTTATGAATACACCCATTTGTGAGACCCACCTGCCGGACCGCCCGGCAACTGCGCGCGGCAAGGTGCGCGACATTTATGATCTCGGAGACCGGATGATCATTGTTGCGACGGATCGCATCAGCGCATTCGATTGGATCAACCCGGTGGGTATTCCGGACAAGGGAAAGATTCTCACGGGCATGACGCTGTTCTGGCTGGAACACGTCAAGGATTTGGTCCCCAATCATTTCATATCAGCGGATCTGGCCGATTTTCCGGAAGATTTCCAGGCCGCCCCCGAGCAGTTTGAAGGCCGCTCCATGCTGGTACACAAGTGCGCCATGTTTCCGGTTGAGTTTGTCATTCGCGGCTACTTGGCCGGCAGCGGTCTGAAAGAGTACCGCAAATCCGGCTCTGTTTGCGGTATTCCGTTGCCTCCCGGCCTGGTAGAAGGCAGCAAACTAGACCGTCCGATCTTCACGCCGGCGACCAAAGCCACTGACGGGCACGACATCAACATCACTCCCGCGCAAGCCGGCGAGATTATCGGTAAGGACCTTGCTGAAGCGGCCGCGGAGGCGGCCACGAAGGTGTATCTTCGCGCCCGCGAAATCGCGGAGTCCCGAGGTATACTGTTATGTGACACAAAACTGGAATTCGGAACCCTGGACGGCGTGTTAACCCTTGCGGATGAGGTGCTGACTCCGGATTCGTCACGGTTTTGGCCGGCCAGCCAATATTCGCCGGGCAAAAGCCAGCCGAGCTATGACAAGCAGTTTGTCAGGGATTGGTTAGAAACGACGGGGTGGGATAAGAATTCTCCGCAACCGCCGTTGCCGGATGATGTGGTGTGGAAGACGCGAGAGAAGTACGTTGAGGCGTATCGTAAACTCACGGGAAAAGGCGACTTCTAACAATGAGCACTTCACGGTCACTCGATGAACGAATTGCGCGGATTCGCAGCCTTGGAGTTGAGGCGGTATATCGTGGCCGGGATCGCTCCGAGGACCACCTGCACGACGAGTGTGGCGTCTTCGGCGTGTTTGGTCATCCCGAAGCGGCCAAGCTCACCTATCTCGGACTGTATGCGCTGCAGCACCGCGGACAGGAAGGGGCGGGTATCGTCTGTTCCGATGAGGGTCAACTGAATGTTCATCGCGGGGTGGGGCTGGTCTCGGATGTGTTCAAACCCCACAAGCTTGCGCGCTTATCGGGCAACCGCGCGATAGGGCATGTCCGCTATTCCACTTTTGGCACCAGTATCCTGAAGAACGTGCAGCCGCTGGTGGTGGACTACGCTCGCGGTTCAATGGCGGTGGGGCACAATGGAAATCTGGTCAATGCGAGCCGCCTTCGCGAAGAATTGGAGGAGTCCGGTGCGCTGTTCCAATCGACAACAGACAGCGAAGTTATCATCCAATTGATTGCGCGGGCCAAAGAAGAGCGGTTTTCGGATTGTGTCGTGCATGCTCTCAAGCAGGTTGTCGGCGCCTACAGTGTCTTGGCCACCAACGGCGAAGAGATTGTCGCGGTTCGTGACCCGCTGGGTTTCCGTCCGCTGTGGATCGGTAAGCTGGGTAACACGCATATCTTCGCAAGCGAGACGTGCGCACTGGACATTATTGACGCGGAATGGGTGCGCGAAGTGGAGCCCGGCGAAGTAGTGGTCGCGTCCTCCGCCGGGTTGGAGTCATTTCACCCGTTTGAACCAGCCAGCCCGCGTCCGTGCATGTTTGAGTTTGTCTACGTTGCGCGTCCGGACAGCGTAATCTTCGGGCGCAGCGTGGATGAAGTGCGCAAAGGGCTGGGGCGCAATTTGGCCCGGCTGGCCCCCGTCGAGGGCGACATGGTCATGGCCGTCCCCGACTCGTCGAACCAAGTCGCGCTGGGCTACTCCCACGAATCGGGTATCCCCTTTGATATGGGATTGATTCGAAATCACTACGTAGGCCGTACCTTTATCGAGCCGGATCAAAGCATTCGTGACTTTGGCGTGAAGATTAAGCTGAATCCGTCGCGAAGCGTCATTGAAGGCAAGCGAATCGTCGTGATTGATGACAGCATCGTTCGCGGTACAACGTGCAAGAAGATCGTGAAGATGCTTCGAAAATATGGCGCAAAAGAGATACATTTCCGCGTGAGTTGTCCGCCGATAATCAATTCCTGTCACTACGGAATTGACACCCCGCGGCGCGAGAAACTGATCTCGTATCAAATGACCGCGGAAGAGATTCGCCGCGAGTTGGGCGTGGATACGCTGGTATTCCAGACGATCGAGGGCATGCTTGACGCCACCGGCTACGGCGCCAGCCAGTTCTGTCTGGGGTGTTTCAACAACGACTATCCAACGCCACTTCCGAGCGACTTCAATTCCTGCCGCCAAAACACCAGCCGCTACGTCGAGACCAGCACGGAATTGCTGATCTAACGCGTCGTAAATGCGGCTCACCTAATGAGGGAACACGGGGTGACAAGATCAGTGCGCGCAATTCTGGCTTTGCTGGTTGCAGGTCTGGCCGGAGGCTGCGCACATAAGGCATCCCTCTTGCAGTCACACCGCGGCGAAGCGTCCCCCAAGGATACCGGCATGCAATTCTCATTTCGCGTGTACGACGCAGTCACGATCCGCTCCAACCCCACGACGCAAGTCGGCATCACGATTGACGGCTGGCCGGGCAACACGTTTATGCTGTGGTTTCCCGAGGTGGTCGGAGACTTGTGGCAGCAGTGGAATCCACCGGTGGCCCACCAGGACTTCACGACAACAGACCGCGGCGGACTGCGTTGGACCTATGAGGGGAATCCGGCGGCCAGTATACAGTCGGAACTAACCCCCCAGGCCAATTCCCTATTACTGGTGACTCGGGTCATGAACCGCGGACATGACGAATTGAAGCACGTATACGCACAGAATTGCATCCACTTTTCGCAAGCGCCCGGCTTCATATGCGATGACTACTCGCGGTTCTACATTCGCTCCGCTGGCCAATGGCGTTCACTGGCTTCGCTGAAACCCACTTCCGGGTTTCCACGCTACTATCGGGAAGGGTACCCGTCCCGAGGGCGTATCGACCCCACCGAACATCAATTTGGCGATATCCGGCAAGAGACCCCGGTGGACCATCCTCTGATGGTTCTGATATCTCAGGACGGCAAGCGCGCGGTTGGCGTCGCATCGGAGCGCTACGAGTTCCTGTTCCACAATCAGATGGAGTACCTGCGCTGTATTCACAGCGAATCGGGGTGTATGCCGATCCTTCCGGCTGGCCAAACAGCGGAGTTCCGTGAGAAGATCTACTTCGTGGAAGGCGGGCTCAAGGAATGCGTGGCTGCTTTTGAACGAGACGTCCAGTGGGATCAGGCGGGGGAATTCTCATTTCGCGGCTAACATGGCGCGACTCGTCTTCTCCCTACCTGGATTGGACTAGAAGAGATAGATGTCTAGACAACTTCGTAGTACTTTGGTTTGAGCTTCCTTCTTTACTTGCCGACTCCCCGTATCCCTCGGCGAATGCTGGACTTTGCCCGCCTCCACCGAAGTGGGATCGTCACGCTCGCCCGTTGACTCGACGGACGCCTCCGGCTCATCCGCGGAAATCTTGATTTTCCAGATCGCGTGTTTCATCGTTTTCCAGCTCCCCGATTCATTGCGCTTGGACCATCCAGGGTCTACGCCTTGGCGTCTCAGCCGTTGGCCAGAGTCATTTAAAATGGTGCCTGTTCGATCCGATAAAAGCAATTACTGCGCCATACTTGCCCCCGGCGTGGAAATCCTACATAAATCACTCAATCATAATCCCTTACGAGATCAAGGCTCAATTCTACACACCAATCTTTATGAGAATAGTGCATAAAATATAGGCAGGGCTGTCTAGAATGTGGACAATTTCATGCAAGAGCGAAGCGGGCGTGAAAGGCTCGATCAAGCACGCGGACGCGCTCCGTGACGGGCGAGACGAGAGCGGCGTTCATTGCTCGTGGGTCAGCGCCTCCCGCACCTTGGCGGCCACATCTGTCGTGGAGAACGGCTTCTGGATGAAATTCACTCCGTCCTCCAGCACACCGTGGTGCGCGATGACATCAGCCGTATAGCCCGACATAAACAGGCGCTTGAGGTTTGGATAGAGGGAAAGCAGACTCTTGGCCAGTTCCCGGCCATTCATCTCCGGCATGACCACGTCAGTCATGAGCAGGTCGATTTCGCCAACAAACTCCCTAGCCAGCCGGATGGCTTCGCCCGGAGTGTTTGAAGTTAGTACAGTATAGCCGAGACTCTCGAGCATCTTCGTAGTCATTCTCAGGATGGCCGGCTCATCCTCAACAAGCAGGATGGTCTCCTGGCCGCCCATGAGTGGACGCTTGGGACCCTCTTCCTGTGGTTGCGCGGCAGAGTCTCGATGGCGGGGCAAATAGATCTTGAATGTTGTGCCTTGGCCCGGCTCGCTGTAGATGTTGATGAACCCTCTATTCTGCTTGACGGCGCCGTAGACCGTAGCCAAGCCAAGACCGGTTCCTTTGCCCATCTCTTTGGTCGTAAAAAACGGCTCAAAGACATGGACCAGCGTTTCCTTGTCCATGCCGCATCCGCTGTCACTGACCGCGACTGATGCGTACTCCCCAGGAACGAAGCCCGGGTTATTCGCGCAGTAGTCTTCGTCGAAGGTCTCGTTTCCCGTCTCTATAGTGATCTGGCCGACGCCGGGGATTGCGTCGCGAGCGTTGACACACAGGTTAGCCAATATCTGGTCGACCTGGGACGGGTCCACCATGACCGGCCACAGATTCTCCGCCGCCTGCCAGTTCAGTTTGATGTCCTCGCCCATGAGTCGTTGGAGCATCTTGAGGATGCCCGCCACGGCCTCGTTCAAATCCAGTCGCTTGGGCAGGACCGTCTGCTTGCGGGCAAAGGCCAAAAGTTGTCGGGTCAGGTCGGCGGAGCGCTGGGCGGCTTTGCGGATTTCCAAAAGGTCAGTGTAGAGCGAGTGCGCCGGATCAAGCTGCTCCAGCGCCATCTCGCCGTGGCCCAAGATGACGCTCAGCATGTTGTTGAAGTCGTGAGCCACGCCACCGGCCAGACGACCCACCGACTCCATCTTCTGCGCCTGTGCCAACTGTTCCTGCAGTTTCGCCTTGTCTTTGTCGGCCT
>JACRLJ010000135.1 GCA_016215105.1 Candidatus Hydrogenedentota bacterium | reverse complement strand
TCGGGAAGAACGCTTGCCGCAGCAATCTCCGCCGCCAAAGCTGCCTCCGTAAGTGCTTTAGTCGACAAGGCCGCATGATAAATCCTGCGTACCGTAACAAGAAATCAAACGTTAGTAGTACAAAGAAGTCAAGAGAGTACGATCCCTGGATTCGCATAGCGCGGCGCGGCCGCAACCAAACCAAAGACAGTCAACCACGGAGCACACAGAACACACTGAAAACATCGAGGGAAAGAAAGGCAAAGAGAGAAGACAGCTATCCACAGATTTCATAGCGCGGCGCGGCCGCAACCAAAATGCTGTTGGAAGTGGTTTTTTCAACGCAGAGACGCAGAGGGCGCGGAGGAACGCAGAGAAGAGTCGATCCGAGGGGACAAGACATCGCCTCAATCGTCTAGGAAGCACGCGAAGGAATAAGAGAGGAATCCGCAGAGTTCACAGATTTTCGCAGATTGAAGAAGAACAAATCACGACAGGAAATCAGGATTCTGAACGTGAGTAGTACAGATGGACACAGATTCACGAAAAGAAAATGACGGATCGTGGTAGGGAAGGAAAGAGAACGGCGGCGAATCGGGAGGCGGATGTTCTGGGCGGTCGTGAGTCCTGGACAGGCTGAAATGCCTTGAAATCACGCGGGCGTGCTGCCACAATCGCTCGAACTGGCGTCGTATGAGCAGGGTCTGGGCGTACGTACCGGTGGACCATTGCGCGACGGCGGCTGGACCAGCGGAGAGCATCGTTTTCAAACGCATTTGGGCCAATTTCCTATCGGGAGGGTAAGCAGGCATGAAAAGTGAAAAGAAGGACGCGACTGCGAAGAAGCTGAGCCGCCGGAACTTCCTGCAGCGGACTACCGCGGCCACGGCGGCGGCGGTCGGTATTCCTATGATCATCCCGGCGTCCGCGCGCGGGGCGGACGGTCACGTCGCGCCGAGCAACCGGATCGTGATGGCGAGTATCGGTGTCGGCAGTCAGGGCACGGGGGATATGGGAGATCTGATCAAGATTAAGGGAGTCCAATATGTCGCGGTCTGCGACGTGGACGCCGATCACCGCAAGAACGCGCAAAACAAGGTCAACGAGTTCTACGGAAATCAGGACTGCAAGGAGTACACCGATTTCCGGGAACTGCTTGAACGGAAAGACCTGGACGCCGTTGCGCTTGCGCTGCCAGACCACTGGCATTCGATTCCGGCGATCATGGCGGCGAATCGGGGGCTCCATATGTACGCCGAGAAACCGCTGGCGTTGACCATTGCCGAGGGCCGCGCCATCGTGAACGCGGTGAAGAAGAACAAGGTGATCTGGCAGACGGGCAGTTGGCAGCGTTCGCAGATCAATTTCCAACGCGGATGCGAAATCGTTCGCAGCGGCGCGATTGGCAAGGTACACACGGTGAAAGTGGGCCTGCCCACCGGGCAAAAGATCGACATGAAAGAGCCGCAGGGCGAGATGCCCATTCCTCCCGGATTTGACTACGACTTCTGGCTGGGGCCGGCGCCGTACGCTCCGTACAACAAGAACCGCTGTCACTGGAATTTCCGCTGGATTCTGGACTACTCGGGCGGCCAACTGACGGACTGGGTCGGACATCACGGGGACATCGCCAACTGGGGCATGGGTACGGAGCACACCGGGCCGGAGTCCATCAAGGCGCACGGCGAGTTTCCGCGCGAAGGTCTTTGGAACACCGCGATTCATTACAACATCGAATGCAAGTACGGCAAAGGCGCGTCGCCCGTGAGCCCGGACGGCTTCACCATGTTGCTGGCGGACGGCGCGACATTCCCCATGGGGACACGGTTCGAAGGAACGGACGGCTGGGTGTTCGTGGATCGGGGCGGCCGCACGGGCAAACTCGAAACCTACCCCGAGTCGTTGAAGACCGCGGACCTCGGGCCCAAAGCGGTTCACTTGTATGACAGCGCGTACAACCATTTCCAGAACTTCGCCGACTGTGTCCGCTCGAAGAAGCAAGCCATCGCGCCGGTTGAACCGGCCCATCGCGCGATCTCGCTGGGCCACTTGGGCAACATCTCGATGCGGCTCGGCGGATGCGAGTTGAAGTGGAACCCGAAGACGGAACAGTTCATAAACGATACGACGGCTGATCGCATGCTCGAACGCGCGATGCGCGGGACGTGGCATTTGCCGGCCTAGGCGTACGTGCGAAGCATGGGACATTGGACAAAGCATACATGCGCTCCGATTTCGATAGCCGGAGCCTGAGGAGATCGAAATGAAGAAGTGGATTGTCTTGGTTTCGCTGGTGGCGGCGGCAGGCTGCGCGACGGGGCAGAAGGCTGGCTCGATGGCAGCGCCGGCCGCCAAACCGGCCGTGAAGACGAGCGTCGCGGCGCCGTCGCCGCAAGTGCAGGCCATCACCACCTACAAATTCGGCGACAGCCGGGAACCGCTGACCGTTGTGGAAGACCTGGTACGCGATTCCCTCGCGTCGCCGGAGAAGAGTTCAGCGTTGGCCGCGCAACTTGCCGGCTTGCTCGCGACAAACGCCACGCCGGACTGCAAACAGTTCGCGTGCCGTCAACTGGCCATCATCGGTACGGCGGACACTGTTCCGGCGCTGGCGCCGTTGCTGTTGAAGGATGACACGGCGGACATGGCGCGTTACGCCCTGCAGCCGATTCCCGGCGCCGAAGCGGATGCGGCGTTGCTCGAGGCGTTGCCCAAGGTTTCCAAGAGCGTGAAGATTGGGATCATTGATACACTGGGCGCCCGTAAGGCGAAGTGCGCGGTGAATACGCTCAAACCGCTCGCCAAGGACAACGACTCGCAAATTGCGGAGGCGGCCAAGTCGGCGCTGGCGCGTATCAAGAAGTAGTCATAGGTCCGTTACCGCCCCGATAAACTACAACGCAGGCCCGGATATGGAATCCGGGCCTGCGTTTGTTTTGTTGGGCGACGGTAACTTAGGTTACTGCAGATACTTCTTTCTTCATTCTTTTCACGTGAAAAGAAAGAAGCAAAGAAAAGCGGATTTGCGGCTACGGAGTTACTTGGCCGCTCCGGCGGTTTCGGGCTGTTGGACCGGTTGCGCTGCCGCGGCTGCGGGCGCGTTCGAGACTGGGGCATCGGGCGCGACGGGCAATGTACATTCATCGAATACCTTGCCCTCGGTGTTGATGGCTTGGAAACGAAGCGTGTCTTTCGTTTGGTTCACGAGCCAGAAGTGGGCCGTGCTGGACGATTTCTCGAGATACCAGCGGGGCTTTCCGTCCACTTTGCGCGGCTTTTGTCCAAAGCATCCGTCGCCGAGGTACAGTGTGCCTTCCGGATTGACTTCGTTATTCTTGATGCGTTTTGATCGCTTGAACGTGTGGTCATGATGTTCGAACGCCGCGGCTACGCGGTATTGGTCAAAGAGCGGCTCCCAGAGTTTTCGGCCTACGGCCGCGGAGTCCCCTTCAAAATCACGGTACGATGGATACAGGGGTTGATGATAGACGGCGAATTTCACGGGCGCATCCTTGTACTTTGCCAGCTCGGCCGCCAGCCACTCGGTCTGTGCGCCTTCGTGGGGCACGAGGTTGCCAGAGTCGAGAAATACAAATGCGGCGTCACCGATCTTGCGGGAAAAGTACGGGTGCTCCCCTTGATGACCGAAGAAGCGCCAGTAGAAAGGCGAGCGGTCGTCAAATGCCGGCGAGGCCGGTTGGTCCTTGAGTTCGTGATTGCCGACCGTCGTCACGATCGGGATCGAGTATCCCTGAGGCGTTACCATGCATTCGGACCAGTTCCTGAACCAATGGTCCCATTCCTTCGCCCCGCTGGGCGCGCGGCTCGCGTACGATAGGTCGCCGCCAACAATTGCAAACCAAGGTTCACGCGCGGCGGCCAATTTCAGGAGCGTTTTCGCGGCGTCAGACGTTCCCATGTCGCCACCGTTGACAAACGTGAGTCCCTCGCTGTGTTCGGGCAGGGTGCGGAATTTGTATTCCTTACTGTAGCCGGACTTGGCGTCTCCAACGACAAAATAGTACGTGGTGGCCGGGGCCAACGCTTGAAGCCTGACACAATGCACGAGGCGCCCATCGGGAACGTAGGTGAACGCTTGGGGCGTTCCTTCGGTGTGCGAACTGTACGTATCGGCGGTGCCGGCGCGTGATACCGTGTCGTAGCGCACCTCGCTGTTCGCAGCCGGGGGTAACGTGTGATAGTTGACGACCATGCCATGGCTTGTGTCGTCAGGCAAGGTCAAGTACACGTTGAACGGTCCCTGGACGTCTGGCCGGTAAGGGCCGCATCCCAGAAAACTTGCCAACACGACTAGTGAAACGAACGCCAGAATTGGCGCCGCTATGCGCTGATTGCCGATACGATACATGGTCTGCCTTTCAGTGACACTCGCCGACCTAGAACAGTAGCCCAGGGATTCGGAGAGAGACGCTCACGCGATGGAGTATGTTGAGCCCGATTACTCACGGTCAGCACCCAGTATCCGTTATTGTTCGGCGGTTGGTCAATGTGACGCGCCGGCGGCGGGTTGACCGGGCGGGGCCGAAAATGTTAAAAGATGATAATGTTACTCATGAATCGCTTGCACAGCGTTTCTCTATTTCGAAAGGCATTGCTCCGAAGTGACTTGGTCTAGCTGGTTTACACTCATCGTCGCGGCGCTCCTGTTTATCGGGCTGGCGTTCGAGTTTGCCGCCGACGCCCTGCTGGTGGGCGCGGTGGTGGTGTTGGCGGTGGCGGGTATCATTTCGCCGCAGGAGGCGTTCGCGGGGTTCGCCAACGAGGGCATGCTTACGGTGGCGGCGTTGTTTGTCGTGGCGGCGGCGATGCGCGAGACCGGGGCGCTCGACACCATCGGCGGCGTACTTCTTGGCAAGGCGAACAACGAACGTTCCGTCCTGGGACGGATGAGCCTCCTCGTCACGACCATTTCGGCGTTCATGAACAATACGCCGGTGGTTGCGATGCTGTTGCCGGTGCTCACTGGATGGTGCCGCAAACACCGGGTATCGCCATCGCGCATTCTGATTCCGCTCTCCTATATGACGATTCTTGGAGGGACCTGCACGTTGATCGGCACCAGCACGAACCTGGTGGTCAACGGGCTGCTGGTAAACGCGTCGAAGACGAATGCGGCGCTGCATCCCATGAGCCTCTTTGAGATGAGCTATGTGGGCATCCCGTCAGCCATCGCGGGTTGTCTGTATTTGCTCACGGTGGGCAGGCGGCTCTTGCCGGAGCGCAAGGACCTGATCGATCAGTTGGGCGAATCGTTCCGCGAATATATCGTGGACATGAAGATTCAGCCCGGCTGCCGCTTGATCGGGCAACGCGTCGAAGAGGCCGGCCTGCGTCACTTGCCCGGACTCTTCCTGATCGAGATCGTCCGCGGCGAACAGGTCATTGCGCCGGTCGCTCCCGACCAGGCGCTGGAAGAGGGGGACACGCTGGCGTTCACCGGCGCGGTCAACACGATCATCGATCTCGAACGGATTCCCGGGCTGGCGCCGATAGCGGACGAGGGTTACGAAGCGCGCGCGCACGAGCGGCGGGGACGCATGTTGTCCGAGGCCGTGATATCCAACACGTCGCCGCTCGCGGGCAAGAGCATACGCGACGCGGATTTCCGCGCGGTGTATAACGCGGCGGTGGTGGCGGTTCATCGCGGCGGCGAACGCCTGCGGGGCCGGGTGGGGGACATCGTGCTGCGCAACGGCGACACGCTGCTGCTTCAAACCGGGCCGCACTTCGCGCGCGCTCACCGCAATAATCCGGACTTCTTTCTGGTGAGCGGCGTCGAGGACTCGCAGCCGGTGCGCCATGAACGGTCCATGCTGTCATTGATACTCCTGGGCGCGCTCGTTCTCCTTTTGGTTACCGAGAAGATGAGCACCGTCATGACGGCGTTCATCATCGCGGGGCTCATGGTCGTCACGCGGTGCATTTCGGTGTCCGGCGCCCGCCAAAGCATAGACTGGCAGACCCTCATCACGATCGCGGCTTCGTTCGGCGTGGGAAAAGCGCTCGAGAACTCCGGCTTTGTTTCCGTTGTCGCAGATCTCATCGTCGCGCACGCCGGGTCCGCCGGGCCATACGTGGTGATGTTGACGGTGTACGGCGTGACGCTGGTCGCGACGGAGCTGATCAGCAACAACGCCGCCGCCGTGCTCATGTTTCCGTTTGCCGTGGCGATGGCGGGAGGGATGGGAGTCGATCCGCGTCCGTTTGTGATGGCGGTCACGTTCGCGGCGTCATCGGGGTTCGCGATTCCCTTGGGCTACCAGACCCATCTCATGGTCTATGGTCCGGGTGGGTACCGCTTCATGGACTTCGTGCGCGTAGGGCTGCCCATGGACATTCTGTTGATGGCCGTCAATACCACGCTCATCCCGCTTGCGTGGCCATTTCACCCGTAGGAATCCGGCCAGAAAGTCGTCTTTTTGACGCGGCACGGCGTCCGGCGTGGCTAGCGGCGCCGACCGTCTTGGAGGCCCCGTACGAAACTATTGGCCTACTCGTCGTACCCGCAGCTTTCGTTCTGAAGCCACAACAGCGCAACCTGCCCAGGTTTCGACATCCGCCGACGCGAACAGAGACTCAATCCTGTCGATCAACGCCCGCTGAGTCGCGTTCCGAAGGCGCACCAACAGTATCCCGCCGCCAGCAGCGGGAGGGTAGGCTCGAATATCGGAAAAATCCATGTCCGGTGTGATTAGGAGACGCCCCTCGGACACAGCGGCGCGCCAAACGGAACGGTCGTCACGGCCTCGTAATCCTTCGTCTTCCACGCTATCGACGTCATGTCCGAAACTAGACAGTATGCCGGTAAGTCGGGCGGGGATGTTTTCGTCGAGCTTTATTCGCATGGTTTAGATGCTGGGGAGCGACGGGATTGGTATATCTTCTTCCGCCGACGCAGCCGCAAACGCGATGACCGCACGTACGTCTTCCTTGGAGATCGTCGGATAGTCACTCAGAATCTCTTCTGCTGTGTCGCCATCGGCAAGACTGGCGAGAATGGTTCGGATCGTTACCCGTGTTCCTTTGATCGTTGTCGCGCCACCGCAGATAGAAGGGTCTTTTGCGAATCGCTCTTCATAGTCCATAGGGAAACATCCTCTCGAACTATACCCATTTCTGACAGTCTATTCCCGTCGCAGGGAAGACGCCACTAGTATACCAGACTTGTTTCACCGCCGCGCGTGCGTCAGGACTTTCTTGAGCGCTTCCACCACCTCGGAGACGTTCTTGTCGGTCATGAGCGGGAAGAGCGGGAGCGAGAGTATTTCGCGCGAGGCGGCGGTGGCGACGGGCAGGTCTTCGGGCGTGTAGCCGAGTGTCTCGCGGTAGTACTGGTGCAGGTGTAGCCCGACGAAGTGTATGCCCGTGCCGACGTTTTCGCGGCGCAGGGCCTGCGCGATCTCGTCGCGATTCATGGTGAGCCGATCGAGCTTGAGCCGGATGATGTAGAGATGCCACGCGTGTTCGGAGTCTTCGCTTACGGCCGGCAACGATATTTCTTCGACATCCGAAAGGACGCTCGAGTACATGCGCGCGAGGCGGCGGCGCGCGGCCATAAAGGCGGGCAGCTTTTTCATTTGCTCGATGCCCATGGCGGCGCTGACGTCGTGCATCCGGTACTTGTAGCCGGGGGTGACGACTTCGGGTTGGGCGGGCGTGGCGCTGCGTCCATAGCGGTGCCAGGCGATGGCGCTCATGCCGTTGTTCGCGAGCACGCGCAGCGCGGCGGCTGTCTCAGGATCGGTGGTGGCAATCGCGCCGCCGTCGATGGTGGTGATGTTCTTGATCGGGTAGAAACTGAAACAGGCGTAGACGCCCGTCTTGCCGACGGGGCTGCCTTTGTACGCCGCGCCGAGCGCGTGCGCGGCGTCCTCCACGACAGGGATGTTGTGCCGGCGCGCAACGGCGTAGACGGCGTCGAGATCGCAGGGTTGGCCGGCGTGGTGAACGGGCATGATCGCCTTGGTGCGCGGCGTGATGGCCCGTTCGATGGCTTCGGGATCGATGTTGAGCGTGTCGGGGCAAATGTCGGCAAACACGGGCTTCGCGCCCAAGTTGAGCACGGTGTTTCCGGACGACGCCCAGTTCAGCGGGGTCGTGATTACTTCGTCGCCGGCCTTCACGCCGGCGTGAACGAGACAGAGGTGCAGCGCGGCCGTGCATGATGAGACGGCGATAGCGTCGGGCGCCTGAACGGACTCGGCCACAGCTTTCTCGAAGGCCTGCACCTTGGCGCCGGTGGTGAGCCAGCCGCTGCGCAGCGTCGCGATGATCGCCTGTTCTTCTTCCGGGCCGAGGCTGGGTCGCGCCAGGGGAATGAAGCGCGGCGCGATGGGCTCGCCGCCTTCGTCGACGGGCGTGGCGCGCAGTTCCTTCATGCGGCGCACGTTGAAATGAATGTCGGCAAAGGGATCGAGCGCGGAATCCTGGAGACCGTCAATCAACTCGCGCACGCCGTCTTCGAGCGTCCACTCGCACTTGAACTTGAGTTTGTCGCGAATCTTTCCGAAATGCACCCGGCAACTGCGCAGATCCTCGTCTTCCTTGGCGACGTCGATGTGGACTCCCGGGAAGAATTTGGCGACGCGTTGCGCCAGGTCCACGATGCGGAAGTTGCAGATGTCGCTGCCCACGTTGAACAACTCGCCGCTGACGTCGCGGGCGGGGGCCTCTATGAAAGTCAACAACGCGCGCGCCGCGTCGCGAATGTGGATAAAGGGGCGCCACTGGCCGCCGCCGCCGTGTACACTGATCTTTCCGTGACGCGCCGCCGACGCGACCATTTGGTTCACGGCCAAGTCGAAGCGCATGCGCGGCGACCAGCCGAACAGCGTGGCCGCGCGCGCGACCACGGGCTCGAAGGAGTCGGACTTGGCGGCCAGCACGGCCACTTCGGCGTCGCGCTTGGTGCGTCCAAAGGTCGTGATGGGGTTGGTCGGGCTTTGCTCGTCGAGCAATTCAAACACGCCCTTGCCGTACACGCTGCACGACGACGCGAAGACAAAACGCCGGACCCCGTGGTGAATCGAGAGTGAGATCAGTTCTTTCGTGCTCTCGAGGTTGATATCAATCGCCATTTCCGGGTCGAGATCGGAGGAGGGGTCGTTCGACAGGCTGGCCAGATGGACCACGGCGTCCACGTCCACCAGCAGATCGGGCGTTTCCTGCAAGCGGCGGATGTCCCCCCGGACCACCTCGAGTTTGTCCGTTTTGGGAAAGGATTGCAGCGGATCGTCCCCGAAACAAAAGCGGTCAAACAGGCGGACCGTGTGTCCTTTTTCCAGCAGCAACGCCGTCAACTGCGATCCCAGATACCCGGCGCCACCGGTAACCAACACGCGCATGAATTCTCTCCTTTGAACACTTCGATAAATGAAGCGCGAGTATAGCAGGTCGGCGGGACCTCAGAAAATGGGCCGCCGGCGTCAGTAACCGGGCCTATAAAACTTCCGCAAGTCGGGCGTAGCGCCACCGGGTCAGTTCACGGTCGTCCTGGAATAGACGCCGTGATGTAAGCGGCTTCGCGGCGTTTGCCGTCAACATCGAACTGGGATTCCTGTGAATTCGGTTTGGCGCCGCGGCACCGGGTGCGTGTGCGGTGAAGACGTTCGGTAAAGCCGCCCTCTTCTTCAAACTTTTTGGCCTGAGCCGCAAGCTGCCGATCGAGCAAGCTGCACGCCACGGCGATGAGGACCAGTGTGGCATTCGCCGCGATCTCGGCGTAGGTGGACAGGGTGGACAGGGTGGACAGGGTGGACTTGGTGGACCTAGTGGACGGAGTGGACTTAGTGGACCGCATCGAGGCGCCAGAAGGTGGCTTTTGGTTCTCCTGTCCACTAAATCCACTCCGTCCACTAGGTCCACCCTGTCCACGCTCATGGATTTCCCTGACCCACAGCACCACATCCTCCGCCGCGGAGAACCGCCGATCAATCAGTTCTTGTCTAAGCGGGTCTTTCGGTCCCCACAT